>NZ_CP032345.1:1427500-2027500 GCF_005222205.1 Azospirillum brasilense
GCCGCCCGCTGCGCCGGGTCCAGCACCACCACAGCAGCGCCATCAGCACGCCGCCCTTCAGCAGGTCGCTTTGGGCGACGACATAGATGGTCTTGTCCACCGCCATGCTGGCGCGGCTGTAGCCGTTCAGCCAGCCGATGATGACGAGGTCGAATGCCGTGGTCACGCCGTTCCCTCCGTTCCGCCGAGCCGGTCGGCCTTCGGAAGGCCGACCACTGGGAGCAAGGAACGGAAGGGCAAGCCCCGAGGGTACCGGGTATCGGTCTTATCCCGGAAGAGTCAGCGCCGCTCGTACACGCTGTCGCCGCCGGCCGCGCCGAACAGAACGACGTCGTAAGGGTCCTTCACCCCCGTCTCCATGCCGGGCGAGCCCTGCGGCATGCCGGGAACGGCGAGGCCGACCGCTGCCGGGCGTTCATGCAGCAGCCGCTGCACGCTGTCGGCGGGGACATGACCTTCCAGGGCGTAGCCGCCGACCAGGGCGGTGTGGCAGGACTGCAGCCGGGCGGGCACGCCGAGGCGCGTCTTCACCGGCTCCACATCGTCGACCTCCTGCACGGTCACCGGAAAGCCGGCGGCCCGCATGTGGTCCACCCAGCCGCCGCAGCAGCCGCAGGTCGGCGATTTCCAGACCATCACCTCCGGCTTGGCCGCGGAGGAGGCGGCGGCTGGGGCCGTGCCAGCCAAGCTGCGCACCGCGATGGCCAGGGCGCCCACCGTCAGGCTCGCCCCCATGGCCGTGAGAAACATCCGACGATCCAACATTCGCAACACCCGCTCCACAAACCTGCGGAAAGATGGCTTGCGGCCATCCTGTTTCAACGCAGTCTGCCGCCCGCCGCCGCCGCCCGCTTTGATCGTGGTCAAACGACCCGCCGCGGACCGACGGTTGCGAAAGGACGAAATTCATTCCATAAGGACAACGAACCCGTTGCGCGGGGGAAGTTGCATCGGTTACCGCTGAATGACAGCATTCCGCGTGGCAAACCCCGGCCGGCACTCTCCGGAGAACCGGTCGTTGGCCGGAAACCGGCTGGACGGACGGGCAGGCTGAACGGACAGACGGGCAGGACGGGCGGAACGCGCAGCATGGGAACCGACCTTCTGTTCGCAGACGACGACCAACCGCCGCCTCCCGAAGATGGCGCGGAGCCGTGGATCGTGCTGATCGCGGACGACGAACCGGAGGTCCACGCGGTCACCCGGCTGGCGCTGGGAGGTCTGCGCTACAAGGGGCGGCGGCTGTCGCTCGTCAGCGCCCTGTCGGCCGGCGAGGCCGCGGCCATCCTGCGCTGCACCCCCAACGTCGCCATCATCCTGCTGGACGTGGTGATGGAGACGGACGATGCCGGGCTGCGGCTGGTCCGCACCATCCGCGAGGAGCTGAACAACCACGCCATCCGCATCATCCTGCGCACCGGCCAGCCGGGACAGGCGCCGGAGGAGGACGTGGTCCTCGCCTATGACATCAACGACTACAAGTCCAAGGCGGAGCTGACGGCGAAGAAGCTGTTCACCTCCGTCGTCGCGGCGTTGCGCGCCTACGCCGACATCGTGGCGCTGGAGACCAACCGCCGCGGGCTTCAGCAGATCATCCAGTCCACCGACCGGCTGTTCGAGCTGCGCTGCATGCAGCAGTTCGCGGCCGGGGTGCTGACCCAGCTGTCCGCCTTCCTGCGGGTGAAGCCCGACGCCATCCTGTGCGCCCAGCGCGGCGCGGCCGGCCGGCCGCTCCCGGACGGCGCCTTCTATGTGCTGGCCGGGGCCGGCTGCTACGCCGAGGCGGCCGGGTGGACCGCGTCGCCGGCCGAAGCGGTGAAGCCGGGAGCGGCGGTCCCGCCGGCCCTCGCCGATCGCATCACCGATGCCTTCCGCAGCCGCCGCAGCCATTACGGCCCCAACGAGACGACCCTGTTCATCCGCGTGCCGGACGGGCACGAGGTGGCGGCCTGGATCCACACCGACCGTCCGCTGGACGAGGTGGACCGCGGGCTCGTCGAGGTGTTCGCCTCCAAGATCGCCCTCAGCTTCGCCAACGTCAGCCTGTACGAGCGGCTGCGCGAGGCCAACGAGACGCTGGAGGCCCGCGTCGCCGAACGCACCCGCGCGCTGGAAGCGGCGAACGCCAAGCTGGAGCGGCTGGCCACCGTCGATCCGCTGACCGCCGTCTGGAACCGCCGGCATTTCCTGGACCTCGCCGCGGCGGAGCTGGGGCGGGCGCATCGGCACGGGCGGCGGCTCAGCGTCATCCTGCTCGACCTCGACAACTTCAAGGCGGTCAACGACGGCCACGGCCACGCCGCGGGGGACGAGGCGCTGCGCACGGCGGTGGTCCGCGCCCGCGAGGCCCTGCGCACCTCCGACCAGATCGCCCGTTTCGGCGGGGAGGAGTTCGTCGCCCTGCTTCCCGAGACCGACCTTGCCGGGGCCCGCATCGTGGCCGAGCGGGTGCGCGCCGCCATCGCGGGAAGCCCGGTGATGACCGATGGCCGGGCCATCCCCATCACCGCCAGCCTGGGCGTGGCCGAATGGAGCCCTGCGGAACCCTCCATCGAACTGACCCTGCGCCGCGCCGACGCCGCGCTCTACGAGGCCAAGCTGGCCGGTCGGGACCGCGTGTGCGTGGCAGACCAGCCGAAGGCGCCGGACACCCTCCCCTAAGTCGCCATCGGGCCACCATCGGCCACCGCCACCCCACTGGGCCGCCGGCGCGATGCCGGGCGCGGTTCGCAACAAAGGAAGCATTCGCTTGCGGTTCTCAGGTTGGCCGCAACCAGCCCGCCTACGGATATTTCCCTGGCTTTGAACAAAGTTTGCAAATCTCATTCGCCCTGCACTTTGGCGTTGCAGGCCCGAAGGGCGTGGATTACCGCTCAACCATTCTCGACACCGTGAGACGGCGGCAGCGGCGAACGGACTGCGGACCGGTCCCGCTGCGGCACTTCTCGGGGGTTCAGCCATGTGGAACGAGTACGGTCAGGCCCTGTTCCTGGCGCTTGCCTTGGCGGGGCTGGGGTTCGGCATCGGCAAGGCGGCGGTTCTGCTGGGCGAGCGCACGATCGAGCGGCGGCTTGGCACCGGCAGCCTGCGCGACGTCATCGCCCGCCGCGCCAAGCTGGAAGCCGGGTTCGAGGCGCGCCGGACGCAGCGCATCGACGACCTGCGCAAGGCCGAAAAGGACGTCGGCGACACCCTGCGCCGCCGTCAGGCGCTGGAGCGGCGCCTGCGCGACCTTCAGCACCGCGGCGACGACATCCTGCGGCTGGTCGGCGAGGAGGTCGCCGGCACCCCCTGCTACATCGCCCAGGTCGCAAACAAATATGTCGGCGTCGGCACCAACCAGCAGATGCAGCACGCCTTCATCGACTCCGCCTGGGCGCGCCCCCAGACGGTCGAGGCGTGGGCGCGCACCATGCCGGTGGCCCGCGCCGAGATCGAGCGGCGCTACCCGCCCGCCTTCGGCTATGTGGTGCTGCGGATTCAGGAGGCGGGGCAAGGCCCTGCGATCACGACCGGCGGGGCGGGAGCCGGCCACGGCTGGTCCGGCCCGGACGACGCTCTTCCTCTGGCGAAAGCGAGTTGAGGGCGCCATGGGCCATCCATCGATGCCGTATCTCTTCTCCGCGCTGGTCGGCGTGGCGACGCTGGCGGTCTCGCTGTTGTCGGCGCGGCGGCAGCTCCGGACGGCGGAGGACCGCATCGCCAGCGCCGCGGCCCGGCGACAGGCCCAGGTGGAGCGCCTCAAACGCCTCGCCCGCGCGACGCTGGACCAGGCGCGCGAACTGCGCGCGGCGCGGCGGCGCAAGGAGTCCATCGATCTGGCCTGCGAGGATCTGGAGCAGCGGTTGGCGGCGGCGGGCGCGGCGGACCGGCGCGTCTATGTCCTGGACGACCGGCGCACCCCGGCGGACTCCGGATGGGTCGTGACGGTGGCCCACGCCGATTATGGCGCGCGGGTCACCGGCGGCCTGGAAAAGACCGCCTTGGAGCGTTGGAAGAGGGGACGACGCTTTCTGGTCTGGGGAATGGACGAGGCGAAGGCGCGTGAGAAGACCAACGCCCGCTACCCCGAGCACAAGGGCTTCTCCGTTCTTTCGGTGAAGCCTTACCTCGATTGATGACCCGGACGGATAGTCCTCCCCGTTTGGGGGAGCCCCGGTGGCGGTCATCGGCCGGACGGACGGTTGCTGTCACCTCTTTTCGCTACCATGTCCTTCACAGTTGCGTCATTCTGATCGGGTCAAGCGGAGGAGCCATGATGGATCTCGATCTGGTCGTGCTCGTTGGGGCGATGGCTGCGGCCCTCGCCGGTCTCGCTGCCGCCCGCCCGGGCATGAAGCCGGTGCGCGTGCGCAGTCGGAACCGCCGTCGGCGCTGACCCACGGGCGCCGCCGAACGCGCGGCGCTGCGGGCAGGCGGCGGCTCGGCCCCGGAGGCGTTCCGGGGCTGCCGTCAACGGTCCAGGTTGCGGATCGCGCGGTTGAGTTCGTACTCTTTGGAAGCGACGTGCGCTTCCAGGCTTCCCACGCGCTTTTCGAAATCGCGGAAGCGTTGCGTCAAGCCGGCCAGGGTGCGGTCGGGCTTGATCGACACGCCGCGCCAAAAGGCCTCCTCGTCCGGGTTGCGGTAGACCGCCGGCGGCTTGACCGGCAGGACCAGCACCGCGATCACGTAGGCGAGGATCACCGGCGGCATGAAGAAGAACAGGCCGAGCACCAGGGCAAGCCGCACCAGCCCGGGCCGGAACCCGAAGTAGTCGGCGATGCCGGCGCACACGCCCCCCACCACGCCACGCTGCGGATCGCGGAAGAGCCGGTGCGGGTTGGGCGAGTCGTAGGGCGAAGAACGGTCCATCGTCGGGCTCCCGTCAGGTCGGAATGAAGGTGGAATGCGGCCGGCTCACAGCTTGTCGCGCCAATTGGGCGACTCCGCGTCGAGCACCCGTTCCAGCGCGTGGATGCGGCCCTCCAGGCGGTTCGAGATGTCCCACAGCTCGGCCAGGAGTTGCTCGTCCTGGGCCGACAGCCCGCGCTGCCCACGCCATTTGGTGATGTAGTGGAAGATGATCCAAAGCGGTGCCACCACGGTCATGAAGAGCACCGCGAGGACGAAGCTGAAACCGCTCATCGGGGGACGGCCTTTCTTGTTGTTCGGGAAACCCCTCCCCCGCCGGGAGGCGGGAGAGGGGGTTCAACAGCCGCAGCCGGTGTCGGGGCCGCGGTGTCGGCGCCGGCGTGGGATCAGCTTCCCCGGCGCGCGGCGACGCGGGCCTTCAGGGCGGCCAGCTCGTCCTGGACCTTCTTGTCGGCCTCCAGCTCCGCGATCTCCTCGGTCAGCGTCTTGGTGCGGCCCACGTCATAGGCCTCCACGCGGCCTTCCAGCTCGTCGAGGTTGCGCTCGACCTGCTCGAAGCGGGAGAAGGCGTCGTTGATCCGCTCGTCGTGCAGGGTGGAGCGGACGCGCACGCGGTTGGCCGCCGTCTTGGTGCGGGCGACCAGCGCCTTCTCGCGGTTCTTGGCGTCGGTCAGTTTGGCCTGAAGGCGGCCGATGTCCTCGTTGGACTTGGCCAGCGCCTCCTCGACCTGGGCGAGCTGGGCGGTCAGGACGTCCGCCTCCTCGGCGGCGCGCGACTTGGCCATCAGCGCCTGCTTGGCGAGGTCCTCGCGGTCATGGGTCAGCGCGGTCTCGGCCTTGCGGTCCCAGGAGTCGCGCTCGCGGTGCAGGTCGGCGATGCGGCGCTCGATCTCCTTGCGCTCGGCGATGATCTTCACCGTGGAGGAGCGCACCTCGACCAGCGTGTCCTCCATCTCCTGGATGATCAGGCGGATCAGCTTCTCCGGGTCCTCCGCGCGATCGAGCAGGGAGTTGAGGTTGGACTGCACGATGTCGGTCAGGCGCGAAAAGATGCTCATGGGGATGTGTCCCTCGTTTGGCGCTTATGGTCGGGCTTGGTCTTCGTCGGGCCTGAGATTTATCAGCCGAGGACCGTGGCGATCAGCAGGCCGGCGGCGAAGAACGCCCAGCTCTCGGTCGGGCGGCTGGTCAGGTAGGTCCGGATGCGCGCCGCCAGCGGACGGGCCTCGCGGGTGTAGCGGCGGTGGTAGTCGCTGTAGTGGCTCATGCGGGTCTCCTTGTTTGGCCCCCTTCTTCGCAATGGCCGTGCCAAAGCCGGGAATCCCCGCGAAGCCTTGGGTTTGCTGGGCCGAACGATCGGACACCAGGGTTGGAGCATTGCCGGTTTCACGATAGAATGAAGAAATTCGCCAACTCTTCGCCGATTTGACCATGCAGCCCACCCCGCCCTCCCTGCTTGGGGAATCCCCGGCCTTCCACGCGGTTCTCGCCCACGTCTCCCGCGTGGCGCCGCTGGAGCGCCCTCTGCTGGTCATCGGGGAGCGCGGAACCGGCAAGGAGCTGATAGCCGCCCGCCTCCATTACCTGTCCCGTCGCTGGGACCGCCCCTTCGTGAAGGTGAACTGCGCCGCGCTGACCGAAAGCCTTCTCGACTCCGAGCTGTTCGGCCACGAGGCGGGGGCCTTCACCGGGGCGATCCGGCGGCAGATCGGGCGGGTCGAGCAGGCCGACGGCGGCACGCTGTTCCTGGACGAGATCGCCACCGCCAGCGCCGCCGTTCAGGAAAAGCTGCTGCGCGCCGTGGAGTATGGCGAGATCGAGCGGGTCGGCGGACGGACCCAGACCGTCGATGTGCGGGTGATCGGGGCGACCAACGCCGACCTGCCGGCGCTGGCCGAGGCCGGGCGGTTCCGCGCCGACCTGCTGGACCGGCTGGCCTTCGACGTGGTGACGCTGCCGCCGCTGCGTGCCCGGCGCGAGGACATCCCCGTGCTCGCCGAGCATTTCGCCCTGGGCATGGTGCGGGAACTGGAGCGGTCCCTGTTCCCCGGCTTCGCCCCGCGGGCGCTGGAGCAGCTTCTCGACCATGGCTGGCCGGGCAACGTGCGCGAGCTGCGCAACGCGGTGGAGCGCTCCGTCGCCGCGTCCGACCCGGAGGGGCTGGTGGAGGAGATCCTGCTCGACCCCTTCGCTTCCGCGTGGCGACCGGCGGCGCCGGCGGTGTCCGCCCCGTCACCGGCCGCGGAGGAGGCGCCGCCCGTTGCCGCCGGAGACTTCCAGGAGCAGGTGCGGCGCTTCGAAGCCGGGCTGCTGGAAACCGCGCTGGAGCGCCACCGCTTCAACCAGCGCCAGACCGCCGAGGCGCTGGGGCTCGGCTACCACCAGCTTCGCGGGCTTCTGAAGAAGCACGGGCTGATCGGCAGGCCCGCGTAGCCTTGTCCCTCTCCCGGGGCTCTCGGCGGCCAAAGGCCGCCTGACGCCGTCAGCGCCCGCTTGCGGGCGCGAGAGGCAGGAGAGGGACTTTACTTTTTCTCCAGCAGCAGCGTGCCCTTGCTCTGCAGCCGGTCCTTCACCTTGTTGGCCAGCAGCCCGAGCGCCCAGGGAAGCTGCACCTCCACGGTGACGCTGTCGTCCTGCACGTCGATGAAGCCGGTGACGGTCTGGGCCATCGCCACCACGCGGAAATCCACGCGGTCGTCGGTCCAGTGGTCGTCCATGCTGCTGGCGACCGCGGCGAGGTGGGAGCGGGCCTGCCCCACCCCCTCCGCCACGCGCCGCTTCGCCTCGTCCCGGCCGAGCTTGTGGGGAATGGAAACGGTCAGGGGCTTCGACATGAACAGGCTCTCCGCTGCGTCAACGCTTATTCATGGCAAACAACAGTCCACGGCGGCTTTTCTTCCACCCCCGTCATCCATCTGCAACGGTGCTAAGACAAATCTTATCTCTTTCGAGGGCGCTCTTTCGTCGCAACGGGGCGGCGGCGTATAGCTTTCCATCACAGATTACATCGGGCATGGACTTCTTGGGGGCCGCGACCGCGCCGTGAGCAACGATCGACCGGGCGAACTCTTTGCGGGGCCGCGCCCCATCCAGACGCGGGGGGAGGAGCCGGCGCTGCGCCCCCGCCTGCCCAAACGCGCGCCCAAGCCGGAAAAGCCCGCCAAGCCCGAGAAGCCCAAGGCCGAGAAGCCGCGCAAACCCGCTCCGCCGCCGCGCAAGGCCGCTCCCAAAACGGCCAGAGGCGGCGGCGGTCGGCGGACGATCCTCGGCACGCTCGTCTATGCCGGGATGGTCGCCGGGGTGTGGTGCGGCATCGCGCTGGGCGCGGTGCTGGCCTGGTTCGCCCTGGACCTGCCGGACATCTCCAAGGTCGCGCAGTTCGAGCGGCGCGCCTCGGTCACCGTGCTGGCGGCCGACGGGTCGGAGTTCGCGCGCTTCGGCGACCTGCACGGCACGACGCTGGGCGTGCGCGACCTGCCGCCGCATCTGATCAACGCCGTGCTGGCCATCGAGGATCGGCGCTTCTACTCGCATTTCGGCGTCGACCCCATCGGTCTGGCCCGCGCGCTCTACGTCAACTGGCGGTCCGGGCGCTCGGCGCAGGGCGGCTCCACCATCACCCAGCAGCTCGCCAAGAACCTCTTCCTGACGCCCGAGAAGTCTCTGAAGCGCAAGATCCAGGAAGCCATGCTGGCGCTGTGGCTGGAGCACCGCTTCACCAAGGACCAGATCCTCACCGCCTATCTGAACCGCGTCTATCTGGGGGCGGGCACCTTCGGCGTGGACGCGGCGGCGCGCACCTATTTCGGCAAGCCGGCGACCCAGCTCGACCTGCGGGAATCGGCGATCATCGCCGGCCTGCTGAAGGCGCCCTCGCGCTACGCCCCGACCTCCAACCCGGACGAAGCGGCGGAGCGGTCGCGCGTCGTGATGGGCGCCATGGTCGACGCCGGCTTCATCACCGCGCAGGAGCTGGAGGCGGCGCGCAGCGCCCCGCCGTCGGCCAAGCGCAAGCCGGGCGGCGACGGGCGCTATTTCGCCGATTGGGTGACGGAGCTGGTCTCCGCCTTCGTCGGCTCCGGCCACGGCGACGTGGTGGTGCGCACGACACTGGACCTCAAGCTGCAGCGCGCGGCGGAGCAGCGGCTGGAGGAGATCCTGGCCGGCCCCGGTGCGGCCGCCAACGCGCGCCAGGGCGCGTTGGTCGCCATGACCACCGACGGCGCGGTGCGCGCCCTGGTCGGCGGGCGGGACTACGACAACAGCGAGTTCAACCGCGCCACCCAGGCGATGCGCCAGCCCGGTTCGGCCTTCAAGCCCTTCGTCTATCTGGCGGCGCTGGAGGCCGGCTGGTCGCCCGACAGCCCGGTCGAGGACGCCCCGGTCCGCATCGGCACCTGGAGCCCCGGCAACTATGACGGCAAGTTTCGCGGCACCATCACCATGGCCAACGCGCTGGCCCATTCGTCCAACACCGCGACCGTGCGCATCATCGACCGCATCGGGGTGGAGCGGGTGCGCCGGGTGGCGGCCGGGCTGGGCATCAACTCGCCGCTGGGCAAGGACCTGTCGCTGGCGCTTGGCACCAGCGAGGTCAACCTACTGGAGCTGACCCGCGGCTACGCCGGCATCGCCAACCGCGGCGCCCCGGTCTGGCCCTACGCCATCACCGAGATCAGGGACCGCGACGGCAACGTCCTGTACCGGCGGCAGGCCGGCGGCTCCGTCCCGGTGGTCGACCCGGCGCACGCGGTGCAGCTCACCCGCATGATGACCGGAGTCATCGAGTATGGCACCGGCAAGTCGGCGAAGCTCGACCGCCCGGCGGCGGCCAAGTCGGGCACCACCCAGGATTACCGTGACGCCTGGTTCGTCGGCTTCACCGCCGACCTCGTCGCCGGGGTGTGGTTGGGCAACGACAACAACGCCGAGATGAAGCGGGTCACCGGCGGCTCGTTGCCGGCCAAGCTGTGGCAGGGCTTCATGCTGGACGCCCACGCCGGCCGCCCGCCCCGCCCCCTGCCGGGGATGGAGGGCGCCCCCGCCTATGTCGCCTCCGGCATCGCGGTGCCCGCCCGCGCCACCCCGGCGGCGGCCCCGGCGCCCGCGCGCGGTTCGTCGGGGGGCGGCGTGGCCTCCGGCATCGGTTCGCTGATCGAAAGCCTGACCGGCAAGGGCAGCGCGCCGCAGGTGCAGTACGACTACGGCAATCCGGTGCGGTGAAAAGCCCTCGCCCCCCTGGGGAGAGGGTTGGGTGAGGGGATTTACGCCCGGCAGGGCGGAGAAGACGTCCTTTGTTTGACAAAGTGGGTCGCCTTCGGCGCCCCCTCATCCTGACCTTCTCCCCAGGGGGGAGAAGGAAAAGAGGGTCTATCAGCCTCCCAAATACCCCAGCATGCCCTTTCCCACCCGCGTGCCCATGGCGAAGCAGCCCTGGAGGAGGTAGCCGCCGGTCGGCGCCTCCCAATCCAGCATCTCCCCGGCGACGAAGGTGCCCGGCAGGCGGGTCAGCATCAGCGACGCGTCCAGCTCCGCCAGCCGGACGCCGCCGGCGGTGGAGATGGCGCGCTCGATGGGCCGCACGCCGGTCAGCACCATCGACAGGGACTTGATGTGGCGGGCCAGCGCCGCCGGGTCGGACAGTTCCGACGCCGGGGTGAACTCGCGCAGCAGGGCGGCGCGCGGGCCGGTCAGCGACAGGGACTTCTTCAGGAAGGTGGACAGCGATTCCGCGCCGCGGCGGCGCAGCCGTTTGGCGATCGCCGACTCCGGCAGGTCCGGCATCAGGTCGATGGTCAGGGCGGCCCAGCCCTCGCGTTCGATGGCGTCGCGCAAGGGGGCGCTCAGCGCGTAGACGGCGCCGCCCTCAATGCCGGTTTCGGTGATGACGAACTCGCCCTTCAGCCGCCGGTCGCCGAAGGCGAGGCCGACGCTCTTGACCGGCTGGCCGGCAAAGCGTTCGCGCAGGTGATCGGACCAGGGCACCTCGAAGCCCATGTTGGACGGGCGCAGCGGCGCAATGTCCACCCCGCGCGCGGCCAGAAGTTCCGTCCAGGCGCCGTCGGAACCGGTGCGCGGCCAGCTCGCCCCGCCCAGCGCCAGCAGCGTGGCGCGCGGGGCGACGGTGGTCGCGGGGCCGTCGCCGCGCTGGACGCGCAGCGCGCCGGACGCGTCCCAGCCCAGCCAGCGGTGGCGGGTGTGCAGGGTGACGCCCAGCCCCTCCAGCCGGCGCAGCCACGCCCGCACCAGGGTGGAGGCCTTCATCTGCACCGGGAAGACGCGCCCGCTGGAGCCGACGAAGGTCTCGATCCCCAGCCCCGCCGCCCAATCGCGCAGGTCCGTCGGGGTGAAGCCGGCCAGCAGATCGGCGAACAGCGGGCTCTGCGCGCCGTAGCGGGCGGTGAAGGCGTCCAGCGGTTCGGAATGGGTCAGGTTCAGCCCGCCGCGCCCGGCCAGCAGCAGCTTGCGCGCCGGGGTGGGCATCCGTTCATAGACGGCGACCGAGCGGCCCGCGGCGGCGATGACCTCCGCCGCCATCAGCCCGGCCGGGCCGGCGCCGATGATCGCAACGTCGGGAGAAAATGCGGTGTCAGGGGCGTCGGTCATCGGGTCCCCCGAAGGGCGGAAGGATGTCGACCGGTCCCGTCCGGGCCACCGCTGGGAAGCGGCAAGCGGGGACGGGACCGGGGCACTCAAGAAGCGGGAATCGGCGGCGCGGGACCGGATCAGTCCGCGTCGTCCTCCTGGGCCACCTCGTCGGCAAGGTCGTTGGCCATGTCGGCGAAATAGCCCGCGTCCACCTCCAGCCCGTTCTCCTCGCAGATCCGCATGAAGATGCGGTAGGCGTGCAGGATCGCGACGTCGAGAACGACGAGGTCGCCCTCCTCGCTGTGCTTGTCGGTGACGCCACGCTCCTGGAGCGTGCCGACGATGTCGTGAGAGGCGGCCTGAAGCACCGCTTCCATGGCTTGTTTGTGCAGGGTCGACATCGCGGGGGTCCTCTTTCTCAAGTGGTCGTCTGCCGTCGGGCGCGGCGCGTTCAACGCCGGCCCGTGGTAGAAAACCCCTCTTAGCAGCTTCGGGTTCTCGCCGCAGCGATCATCGCGCGCTGTCTTTCGCATGGCTCTGCAGATAGGTCAGCAGCAGGCGGCCCTCCTCCTCGTCCAGCCGGGTCAGCCGCTTCATGGCGTTCATCTTGCCGATCCAGGCGTTCGCGTCGAAGTCGGCCGGCGGGTGCGGCGCGTGGCAGAGCGAGCAGTTGGCGTCGTAGACCCGCGCGCCGTAATCCCACAGCGCGCCGAGCGTGCCCACATAGCCGCCCGCCCCGGTCCAGGCGGTCAGGCGGACCTCCGTCCACTCCTGTTCGGTCTCCGGATCGGTGACGCTGCGCAGCGCCTCTGCCTGCCCTGCTGCCGCCGCGTTCAGCTTGACCGTGGTGATGCGCTTGCCCGGCCGGGCGTAGAGCGTCTGGGCGGAACTGCCCCGCTGCCAGCCGGTGATCTCCACCTTCAGAGCGCCGCCTTCCGTTGCCAAAACCTTCACCGGAGTCGCCGCGGCGATCTCGCCGTCCCCGGCGCTCCCAGGGGTCGGCGGCGCGCCGTACAGGGCGAGGCTGGTCAAGGCGTAGGCGGTGTCGCCGGGCTTCAGGGCCAGCGCCTTCGCCTGATCCGACAGGCCGGCAAAGAACTGGCGATGACCGGCGGTCACGTCGGGAAAGCTGTGGGCGATGCCCTTGTGGCAATCGATGCAGGTCTTGCCGGCCTTCTCCGCCCCTTCCATGGCGCTGGCCGCCTTCGGCGTCTGCTTGTGGAAGTCCATGGCGCCGAAGGAATGGCAGTTGCGGCATTCCTGGCTGTCGGTGGCCCGCATGCGGTCCCATTCGCGGCGCGCCAGCGTGTGGCGCTTGGCCTCGAACTTCTCCTTGGTATCAATGGAGCCGATGAGCCAGTGATACAGCTCTCCCGACGCCTGCACCTTGCGGATCACCTTGTGCGTCCAGTCGCGCGGGACGTGGCAGTCGGCGCAGGTCGCCCTTACGCCGGAAGCGTTCTGGTAGTGCGGCGAGGCCGTGTACTCGACATACACGGTGTCGCGCATCGCGTGGCAGGAGACGCAGAACTCCATGCGGTTGGTCGCTTCCATCGCGGTGTTGAAGCCGCCCCAGCCGACCACCCCGACGACGACGCCCACCAGACCGGCCAGCGCGAGCGTCCCGAAGCCCCCCGCCGTCTTCCATCCCCACCGCATGTCGATACCCTGCAACCATCCTCAAGAAAAGGAATGGGGACGGGCCGCCCCAACGACGCCCGGCCCCATCCAACCCTCAACCCGTCAGTCGAAGGGATGCGGCTTCGGCGTCTTGTCCGTGGACGGCGGCAGGATCGGCAGAGCGAAGCTCGGCTGGTCACCGGTCAGCGTCTTCAGGAAGGCGACGATCTTGGCGTTCTCGTCGGTCGAGAACTTCTTGCCCAACTGGATGCGGCCCATGACGTCCACGGCGTCGGACAGGGTCGCGGCCTCGCCGTCGTGGAAGTAAGGGTAGGTCAGCGCGACGTTGCGCAGCGTCGGAACCTTGAAGTTGAAGCGGTCGGCCTCCTCCTTGGTCACCGCGATGCGGCCCTCGGCGGGGTTGTTGGTCTTGTAGGGCTCGACGACGCCCATCTTCTGGAAGGTGTTGCCGCCGACGGCCGAGCCGTTGTGGCAGGCGGTGCAGCCCGAGTCCTTGAACAGCTCGTAGCCTTCCAGCTCGACGGTGGTCAGGGCCTTCTTGTCGCCCTTCAGCCACTGGTCGAAGCGGGAGTTCGGCGTGACCAGCGTCTCCTCGAAGGCGGCGATGGCCTTGGTCACCTCCTCGATGGTGATCGTCGTCTCACCGAAGACCTCGGCGAATTCCTTCTGGTACTCGGGGATGGAGCGCAGCACCTCGACCGCCAGGGCGTGGGTGGAGCCCATCTCGCCGGGGTTGGCGATCGGGCCGCCGGCCTGCTCCTGCAGGGTCAGGGCGCGGCCGTCCCAGAACTGGGCCACGTTCAGGCTGGAGTTCAGCACGGTCGGCGAGTTGATCGGGCCCTGCTGCCAGTTGTGGCCGATGGAGGTCTTCAGGTTGTCGGTGCCGCCCATGGACAGGTTGTGGCACGAGTTGCAGGAGATGAAGCCGGACTTGGACAGCCGGGGATCGAAGTACAGCTTCTTGCCGAGTTCAACCAATCCGGGATTGGTGACCTTCGCCGCCTCGATCGGCGAAATCGGTTCGTCGGCGGCGAACGCGGGCACGCCGAAGGTGGCGACGGAGGCCGCCAGCATGGCCGCGAAGGACACGGCAGCACGCATGGACATCGCACTTCTCCCTTATCGAAGTTCTAATATTTTGGCTAATGCCTTGATGCAAAATGACAGTGGCACGCCGCGCTCTGGTGATACCAGTGACAGGCGTGTCGCGCGGCAATGCGCCGCATGTCCGTACACAAACTATGGCCACTCAAAACAATCTTCGATGCGGGCATGAAAAAGGGGCGGCGGGACAGCCCGCCGCCCCCATCGGGACGCCAACCGGTTGATGATCTTAGGTTGCGCCTAATCGGCAGCCGCCTGGCTGGCCATGCCGCCCTGCGCGCCGGCCGGCATCCCCTTCGCCACCTCGTCCGCCGTGGCGCGGTGGACCTTCACCGAACCGGTCCACTGGCCCCAGACCTTCGGGTCGATGGTGTCGCCGTTCTTGCCCAGCGATTTCAGCCGCTTCTGGTCCTCGTCGGTCAGCACCTGCTTGGGCAGGGGGGCCAAGCCGGCGACATCGGCGGCGGTCATGCCCAGCATGCCGGCGACACGGCTGCCATAGTCGTCATGAATCAGGAAGAAGTGCCAGAGCATCCGCTCCTGGACGTCGCGTTCGCACTGGCCGAGCAGCGTGCCCATGTTCAGGACCAGATCGTCGCGCTCCCAATCCATCATGGTGCAGTAGCGGGCGCGGGGCTGGACGTAGTCGTTGCGGCGCTCGATCACGCTGCGGGTCAGCCGGCCACGGATCTCCGGCGGGTTGTTCGGCTCCTCCCGCTGGGCTTCGCTGAGGCCGTTGTGGATGGACGGCTCGAAATTGACGTGCGGGTTCTGCCCCGGCGCCAGATCGCGCTGGTAGGACATCTGCCCGCCCGACAGGTTGGTGGCGACCGCCGCGTTCTTGGCCTGGTTGATCGGCAACTGCTGATAGTTGGGGCCGACCCGGTAGCGCTGCGTGTCGGAGTAGGAGAAGGTCCGCCCGACCAGCATCTTGTCGTCGGAGAAATCCAGCCCGTCGACCAGAACGCCGGTGCCCATGGCGATCTGTTCGTTCTCGTTGAAGAAATCCTCGACGTTGCGGTTCAGCGTCATCACGCCGACGTGGCGAAGCGGGAAGTCCGACTCCGGCCAGATCTTGGTGTCGTCCAGCGGGTCCCACTCCAGTTCGGGATGGTCGTGGTCCTCCATGACCTGGACATACATGTCCCACTGCGGGTAATCGCCCCGGTCGATGGCCTCGAAGAGATCCTTGGAGGCGGAGCCGAGATCCTGCCCCTGCACCTTCGCCGCCTCCTCCGCCGTCAGGCAGGCGACGCCGCAGCGCGGGTGGAAGTGGTACTTGACCAGCACCGTGTCGCCGTTGGCGTTCACCATCTTGTAGGTGTTCACGCCGAAGCCTTCCATGTGCCGGTAGTTGGCCGGAATCCCGCGCGGGCTGAACAGATGCGTCAGCATGTGCATGGATTCGGGCGTCTGGCTCATGAAGTCGAAGATGCGGTTCGGTTCCTGCCGGAAGGTCACCGGATCGGGCTTCAACGAATGGATGACGTCCGGGAACTTGATGGCGTCGCGGATGAAGAAGACGGCGAGGTTGTTGCCGACGAGGTCCCAGTTGCCGTCCTCGGTGTAGAACTTCACCGCGAAGCCGCGCGGATCGCGGGCCACCTCCGACGAATCGCGCCCGCCGATGACGGTGGAGAAGCGTATGGCCAGCGGGGTCTTCTTGCCGGCCTGTTGGAACAGCTTGGCACGGGTGTATTTGGAGGCCGGCTCGTCGCCGATCTTGCCCGTCGCTTCAAACTCGCCGTAGCAGACGAAGCCGCGGGCGTGGACCACGCGCTCCGGAATGCGCTCGCGGTCGAAATGGGAGATCTTTTCCAGGAACTGGTAATTCTCCAGCGTCGCCGGCCCGCGGGCCCCCACGGTGCGCTGGGATTGGTTGTTGGTGATCGGGTGGCCCTGACGGTTGGTCAGAGTCTTCGATTGGTCAGCCATCGCTTTCTCCCTGAACAGCAAGCCGTGCCGGCGCACCCCTGGGGCGTCCGGTTGGAAGGTCAACGTCCCTAGTTTGGAACCGTTCCAATCCAAAACGCCGGACGGCGACACCCTGTCCGTCAGGGAGATGCCCAAACGGAAAAGGGCGGCCCCGAGGGACCGCCCTTTCCGCAAACGTCGTGGATGACGTGAGCTATTAGAAGCCCATGCCGCCCATGTCGTCCATGCCACCCGGCATGCCGGCCGGAGCAGCCTTCTTCTCCGGCTTCTCAGCGATCATCGCCTCGGTGGTGATCAGCAGGCCGGCGATCGAGGCCGCGTCCTGCAGGGCGGTGCGAACCACCTTCACCGGGTCGATGATGCCGGCGGCGACCAGATCGGTGAACTCACCCTTCTGGGCGTCGTAGCCGAAGTTGGCGTCGTTCTGGTCCAGCAGCTTGCCGACCACGATCGAACCGTCGGTGCCCGCGTTGTAGGCGATCTGACGGACCGGGGCCTGCAGGGCGCGGCGGATGATCTCGATGCCGACGCGCTGCTCGTCGTTGACCGGCTTCAGGGCTTCCAGGGCCTTGGTGGCGTACAGCAGGGCGGTACCGCCGCCGGCGACGACACCCTCTTCCACCGCGGCGCGGGTGGCGTGCATGGCGTCGTCAACGCGGTCCTTGCGCTCCTTCACCTCGACCTCGGTGGCGCCGCCGACGCGGATGACGGCAACGCCGCCAGCCAGCTTCGCCAGACGCTCCTGCAGCTTCTCGCGGTCGTAGTCCGAGGTGGTCTCCTCGATCTGCGCCTTGATCTGGCCGATGCGGGCCTGGATGTCCTCGGCCGAGCCGGCGCCGTCGACGATGGTGGTGTTCTCCTTGGAGATCACGACCTTCTTGGCGGTGCCGAGCATGTCGATGGTGACGTTCTCGAGCTTGATGCCGAGATCCTCGGAGATGACCTGGCCGCCGGTCAGGATGGCCATGTCCTCCAGCATCGCCTTGCGGCGGTCACCGAAGCCCGGGGCCTTGACGGCGGCGACCTTCAGGCCGCCACGCAGCTTGTTCACGACCAGGGTCGCCAGGGCCTCGCCCTCGACGTCCTCGGCGATGATCAGCAGCGGACGCGAGGACTGCACGACGGCCTCGAGGACCGGCAGCAGGGCCTGCAGACCCGACAGCTTCTTCTCGTGGAGCAGGATGAACGGGCTCTCGAGGTCCGCGATCATCTTGTCGGCGTTGGTGATGAAGTACGGCGACAGGTAGCCGCGGTCGAACTGCATGCCCTCGACGACGTCCAGCTCGGTCTCGAGGCTCTTGGCCTCTTCCACCGTGATGACGCCCTCGTTGCCGACCTTCTCCATCGCCTGGGCGATCATCTTGCCGATCTCGGCTTCGCCGTTGGCGGAGATGGTGCCGACCTGGGCGATCTCGTCGTTGGTCGTGACCTTCTTGGCGCGGCCGCGGATGTCGGCCACGACGGTCTCGACGGCGAGGTCGATGCCGCGCTTCAGGTCCATCGGGTTCATGCCGGCGGCCACCGACTTCACGCCCTCGCGGACGATGGCCTGGGCCAGAACGGTCGCCGTGGTGGTGCCGTCGCCGGCCAGGTCGTTCGTCTTCGACGCGACCTCACGCACCATCTGGGCGCCCATGTTCTCGAACTTGTCCGACAGCTCGATTTCCTTGGCGACCGAGACGCCGTCCTTGGTGATGCGCGGAGCGCCGAAGGACTTCTCGATCACGACGTTGCGGCCCTTCGGACCCAGCGTCACCTTCACGGCGTCGGCGAGGATGTCCACACCGCGCAGCATCTTCTCGCGCGCGGAGGCGGAGAACTTAACTTCCTTGGCAGCCATTGCTCACTTCCTTGAAATTCGGGGGGTTGGATCGCTCAGCGCGGGCGGAGGCTCAGGCCTCGACGACGCCCATGATGTCGGATTCCTTCATGATCAGGAAATCCTCGCCCTCGATCTTCACCTCGGTGCCCGACCACTTGCCGAACAGGATGCGGTCGCCGGCCTTCACGTCGAGCGCAACGACCTTGCCGCTCTCGTCACGGGCGCCCGGACCCACCGCGACCACCTGGCCCTCCTGGGGTTTTTCCTTCGCGGTGTCGGGAATGATGATCCCGCCCTTGGTCTTGGTGTCGGACTCCAGACGCTTGACGACGACGCGGTCGTGCAGCGGACGGAACTTCATGGGGATGCCTCCAGGATCAAGGCTTATTGAAAGGATTGGCGCCGGGCTCGGGGCTGTTAGCACTCTCCCCCGGCGAGTGCCAGACAGCTAATCGAGCTGCGGTTTTGATTCAAGAGGGTCGTTGCGGCAATCGGTGCGATTCCTGGCAGCAGTCGCCCCGTCTTGCTGCTAATGCGTTGAAAAAGAAGAAAAATTTTTGTTGCCTGCCGCAGCCGCGAACGGCACACTTTCACAAAAGAATCATCAGGACGCAGCGGAAGGACGCCACCGGTTCCACCATCACGGAGGCAGAGCATGGCCAGTCTGGGTCTTCAGCTTCGCGATTACCGCCTGACCACGGCGGAGATTCTGTACCACATGCCGGACCACCCGCACCTGCTGCAGAGCTATCTCTGGCAAGAGTTGGACATCGCTCCCGGCTACCCGGTGCTGCGCCGGTTCCTCGATTTCTGGCAGGCCAACCTGGACGGCAAGCTGCATTCGGTGAAGCTGGCGACCCACCGCCTGATCACGCCCGGGGAAACCCGCGCGGTGGCCGCCGAATTCCGCTGGACCTGACGGCCCGCACACCTCCTCCACCGCGGGTAAATGTGAAAAAATAAACCATTATTAAGTGATTATCGCTTCCGATAGGCTTCCCCCTGCACGAACCGTCCGTGCCGATGCACGTCCACGACAAGCTGGGGGAATGACGAACATGACGACGCCGGTTTGCGAAGAAGCGGTCAACCTCGTGAAGCACTTCGAGGGTCTTTACCTCAACGCCTATCTGTGCCCGGCGGGTGTGCCGACCATCGGCTACGGCCACACCGCCGGGGTCGAGCTGGGGCAGAGCATCACCTCCGCCCAGGCCGACGATTTCCTGAAGTCGGACCTGACCTCCGCCGCCGCCCAGGTGGACAAGCTGGTCACCGTCGCGCTGAACCCGGACCAGCGCGGCGCGCTGGCCTCCTTCGTGTTCAACCTGGGGGCCGGCAGCCTGCAATGCTCGACCCTGCTGCGCCTGCTGAACCAGGGCGACTACGAAGGCGCCGCCGGCCAGTTCGGCCGCTGGGTCTACGCCACGGTCAACGGGGTCAAGACGCAGCTTCCGGGTCTGGTGAAGCGCCGGGCCGCCGAGGCCGACCTGTTCGAAAGCGCCACCACGCCGCTGCCCCAGGCGGCGGTCAGCACCGCCACGGGCGCGTGACGCAGACCCCCTCTCCCGCCCCGGGAGAGGGAAGGGGCCCACGCGCAGCGTGGGAAGGGTGAGGGTGATGCCAAGGATCAGCGCCTTGATTCTCGACCTTACCCTCACCCGGCGCCTTCGGCGCCACCCTCTCCCGGGACGGGAGAGGGGAAAGAACGTCTCCCCCTCACCCCTTCCGCTGGCCGGTCAACCGCAGGCCGCGGTCGATCCATTGGGCGGTCAGCTTTTCCTGGACGGCGTTCTGGCGCAGCCGCTGGTTCAGGTTGGCGAAGTCCACGCGGTCCAGGCTCTGGTCCTGGTTGAAGCAGGAGAAGACCACCGTTTCCTCGCCGGTCGCCGGGTCGGTGTGCCGTTGCAGGCACTGGGCGCAGATCTCCTTCATCATGCATTGCATGGGCGAGTTGATGGAGCCGATGGCCGCGTGGCCGGGCTTCAGGTAGGGCTTCAGCACGCCGTGCCGGGCCGCCCCCACCGCCGCCATCATGCGGTCGGAGCCGATGGCGACGATGCGGTCCACTGTCTCCAGCGGGATGTCCGCCGGCCCCAGCCCGCCCGCCGCGTAGGCGCGCATGGCCTCCACGATGTTCCCGACGAAACTCAGATCGCCGGGGCGCGTCGGCGTGAATCCCGGCGCCTCGTCGCAGCACCAGACGACGCGATCGGCCGCGGCCTCGATCTGGTCGGTCTTGTAACGGTCCTCCATCCGCTTGTAGCCGGCGAAGTAGACGACGCGGTTGCCGCGCGCCCGGCAGGCCTGCCCGATGGAAAAGAGCACCGCGTTGCCCAAGCCGCCGCCGACCAGCGCCACCGTCTCCCCCTCCGGGATTTCGGTCGGGGCGCCGGTCGGCCCCATCACCACCACCGGGTCGCCGGGCTTCAAAAGGGCGCAAAGGTCGGACGAGCCGCCCATCTCCAGGACGATCAGCGAGAGCAGCCCGGCGTCCTTGTCCACCCAGGCGCCGGTCAGGGCCAGCCCCTCCATCGCCAGCGTGGTCCGGCCGATCCGTTGCGCCAGCGTTTCGAAATTCTGCAGCCGGTAGAACTGTCCGGGTTCGAAACGGCGCGCCGCAGCCGGGGCCTTCACCACCACCTCCACGATGGTCGGGGTCAGGCGGTTGACGCTGTGCACCAGGGGCCGCAGGTCGGCGTTCAGGCGCCGCACCAGAGCGTCCGGCGTCACCGAACTGGGCGCCCGGCGGGCCAGCGCCCGGCTGACCACCGGATAGCCGCGCTTCGCCCCGCCCATCGCCTTCACCACGTTGCCGGCGAAGGACGGGTGCAGGTCGCCGAAGAAGCTGAGGAACCGCCCGTCGGGCGCCCGCGCCATCAGCACATGGGCCTGGCTCGGCTTGGCCTGCCGCTCCGGGGTCACCGGTCGGCCGTCCTCGTCGATGGCGCGGAAGCAGCGTCCGTCCAGTTCCACCCACTCCGGTTCCTCGCGGGCCAGGACGGTGTTCGGCTGGGTGCCGGCGGCGACCAGGATGGTGCGGGCGGGAAGCCGTGCGTCCACGGCGGCGGGCGCCACCACCCCGTCCGGCCCGACCGGGTTGATGGCAAGGTGAATGGCCCGCGCGGCGCCCGTCTCGTCGATCTCCACCCCGCGCGGGGCGGCGCATTCCAGGAAGCGGATGCCCTCGGCCAGACCGTGCGCCACCTCCTCGTGGTTCAGCGTGTAGCTGGGGCTGTCGATCAGCCGCCGTCGATAGGCGATGGTCGAACCGCCCCAGGATTGCAGCAGCGCCGCGACGCGCGGCTCGCGCCCCTGCTCCCCCGCTTCGAGACGCTCCGCCCGGATGGCGCGGGCGTGGGCCAGGAACTCGTCGGCCAGTTCGGCCTCGTCGGGCGTCCAGCGGGCGCGCACCGCGGTCTCCCCCCGCTCGGCCGCCAGGACCTCGTAGCGGGAGAGGAACTTCTCGACCTGGACGGGGTAGTAGGCCAGCGCCTCCGTCGCCGTGTCGATGGCGGTCAGCCCGCCGCCGATCACCACGATGGGCAGCCGGACCTGCAGGTTGGCGATGCTGTCCGGCTTGGCCGCTCCGGTCAGTTGCAGCCCCATCAGGAAGTCCGAGGCCTGCCGCACCCCGCGGGCCAGCCGGTTCGCCATCGGCACGACGGTCGGCTTGCCCGCCCCCATGCACAGCGCGATGTGGTCGAAGCCCAGCTCCAGCGCCCCGTCGATGGTCAGCGTGCCGCCGAAGCGCACCCCGCCGATGATCGTCATGCGCGCCCGGCGTTCCAGCAACAGCCGGATCACCTTCAGGAAATTCTTGTTCCAGCGCACGGTGATGCCGTATTCGGCGACGCCGCCGAAGCCGGCCATCACCCGCTCGTCCAGCCGGTCGTAGAGGTCGCGCACGTCGCGGATCGGCCGGAAGGGCACCCGCGTGCCGCTGGGCAGGACGCCGGAGAGGTCGGCGGGCAGCGGCTCGATCTTCAGCCCGTCGATGCCGACCACCGTGTGGCCGTCGTTCATCAGATGGTGGGCCAGCGTGAAGCCCGCCGGCCCCAGCCCGGCCACCAGCACCTTGTAGCCGCTGTCCGGCCGCATCAGCGGGCGGCGCAGGTCCAGCGGGTTCCAGCGGGTCAGCAGGCTGTAGATCTCGAAGCCCCAGGGCAGTTCCAGCACGTCCTTCAGCGTGCGGGTTTCCGCCTGCGGGATGTCCACCGGTTCCTGTTTCTGATAGATGCAGGCCTTCATGCAGTCGTTGCAGATGCGGTGGCCGGTGGCCGCGCACATCGGGTTGTCGACCACCACCACGGCCAGCGCCCCGATGGGCACACCCTCGGCCTTCAGCGCGTGCATCTCGGAAATCTTCTCTTCCAAGGGGCAGCCGGCCAGCGCGACGCCGAAGGCGCTCTTTTGGAACTCCCCGGTCTTGCGGTCGCGCAGCCCCTTGGAGCAGCTGTCCTTGCCCTGGTTGTGGCACCAGATGCAGTAGTTGGCCTCGTCCAGCGCCCCGGCCAGATCGGTGCCGGGGTCGGTCAGGTGGAAGCCCTGACGCTCGCGGCATGCCTCGTCGGGCAGGCGCATCATGGTGACGCCGTGCACCTCCACCGTCTCCACGGGGACAAGACGCTGCGGGTCGGTGCGGTGCGGCACCTGGAACAGCACGCCGCCGCCGTGCCGGGCGCGCCCGGCCTCGCTGAACACCGCCCAGGCGGCGTATTGGGCGGCGCTGTCGAGCTGGTCGGCGTGGGCCGCCTCGTCCTCCATCCAGGCCAGCACCTGACGGGCGAAGGCGGCCTCGGTCAGCGGGCCGCCCAGCCAGTCCTCCAGCCGCGCGGCCAGTTCCGCCCCGTCGAGCGCCGCCACCGCCTCCGGCCTCACCGCCTTGGCGGCGCGGCGCTGAACGAACAGGCGCTTGGCGGTGTAGAGCGGCGCCAGCGCCGTGTGGCGGGCGCGCAGCTCGTCGAGCGCGGCGCGGACGCCGAACAGCTCGCCGATGAAATCCTCGGCGTGGGGGGCGAGCGCGATCAGAAGGTCGCTTTCCGCCTTGGCCTCCAGCCGGTCGGGCTGGGCGCGGGCGGAGAGCAGCCGGTTGGCGAGCGCCAGGTCCGTGTCGGACAGCCGGGCGAGGAAGGCGCGGTCGAGCCGGGCCAGCCCGTCCTGCCCGTAAAGCTCGTGGAACGACAGGCCGAAGCCGAGGGTGAGGTCCGCCATCGCCGCCCCGCATCCGAAGCCGTTGGTAAGACTGATATTTGTAACACCCGCGGCGCGCCGCCTTCACCCGAAACCGATGTCCCTGGCCGCGGGGTAACCCGTGTCCGTTTGACGCAGCCGGCGCCGCACCCCACATGAGCCGGAAGCCCCTACCCCGCCGGAACTTTTCCGCACCATCCGGAGCCGCCCGTCCGTGACCGACATCACCGCCCCCGCCCTCGCCGGGAAAGACGTCCGCGACCCCGCCTCCACCCGTCCCATCGCCTATTGGCTTCTCGTCTGCTGCGCGATGGTCTTCGCCATGGCGGTGATCGGCGCCATCACGCGCCTGACCGAGTCCGGCCTGTCGATGGTGGAGTGGAAGCCGCTGATCGGCATCCTGCCGCCCTTGTCGGAGGCGGAATGGAACCGCGTCTTCGGCCTCTACCAGACCACGCCGGAGTTCCGCATCTACAATTCGGCGATGGATCTGGCGGCCTTCAAGCAGATCTTCTGGTGGGAGTGGTTCCACCGCTTCTGGGGCCAGCTGATCGGCTTCGTCTTCCTGATCCCCTTCCTGCGCTTCTGGGTCAACGGGCGCATCCCCGCCGACCTGTGGCCGAAGCTGGCCGGGCTGTTCCTGCTCGGCGGGCTCCAGGGGGTGATCGGCTGGTACATGGTCAAGAGCGGTCTGGTCGACCGCCCCGACGTCAGCCAGTACCGGCTGGCGCTGCATCTCGGCACGGCGATCGTGATCTACGGGCTGCTGCTGCGCACCGCGCTGGGGGTTCTCGACCCGCTGCCGCTGGCCGGCTGGGCGACCGAGTCCGGCCGGCTGCGCAAACACGCGCGCTGGGCCCTGGGGCTGACCGGCGTCACCATCGTCTGGGGCGCCTTCGTCGCCGGGACGGACGCCGGGCTGGCCTACAACACCTTCCCGCTGATGGCCGGCCACGTCATCCCGCCGGAGGTCGCCAACCTGACGCCCTGGTGGATCAATTTCTTTGAGAACACCGCGGCCATCCAGCTGACGCACCGGGCGCTGGCGCTGCTGACCGGCCTCGTGGTGCTCGGGCTCGCCCTGCGGGTGTGGGTGGCCCGTTTGCCGGGCCGCGCCGGGAGGGTGGCGCTGCTGACCGCGGCGATGGTGCTGGTCCAGATCGGGCTGGGCATCGCCACGCTGCTGAGCTTCGTGTGGATTCCGCTGGGCGCCGCCCATCAGGCCGGGGCGATCCTGCTGGTGTCCGGCCTGGTCTGGCTGCTGCACGAGCTGCGCCCGGTGCGCGTTCCGAAGCGCTGACGCCGGCCGATTCCCTCTCCCAGGACGGGAGAGGGAACGCTACCAACCTCAATCGTGCTTGCGGATGAATTCCCGCACCGCCGGCATGATGCTCTCGCGCCAGCGCCGGCCGTTGAAGATGCCGTAATGGCCGACGCCCTTCTGGAAATGGCGGGCGCGCATGCCGTCGGGCAGCGAGGCGCAGAGGCGGTGCGCCGACTCGGTCTGGCCGGGGGCGGAGATGTCGTCCAGCTCGCCCTCCACCGTCATCACGGCGGTCCGGCGGATCGCCGCCGGCTCCACCTTGCGCCCGCGCGACTCCATGGTGCCGTTGGCGAGCGAATGCTTCTGGAACACCGTCTCGATGGTCTGCAGGTAGAATTCCGCCGACAGGTCCATCACCGACAGATACTCGTCGTAGAAGCGGCGGTGCTGCTCCGCGGAATCGCCGTCGCCGCGGACGAGGTGGCGGAACAGGCCGACATGCTCCCCGATGTGGCGGTCCAGATTCATCGACATGAAGCCGGAAAGCTGGATGAAGCCCGGATAGACCTGACGGAAGCCGCCCGGATAGTAGGCCGGGACGGTGGTGATGACGTTGCGCTCGAACCAGGACAGCGGGTGGGTCGCCGCCAGCTTCACCGGCACGGTCGGGTTGGCCATCGGGTCGATCGGGCCGCCCATCAGCGTCATGGAGCGCGGCTGCACCGCCTCGTCCCCCGCCGCCATCAGCGACACCGCGGCCAGGACCGGGACCGCCGGCTGGCACACCGCGATGACGTGGGTCTGCGGACCCAGGAAGCGGATCAGCTCCGTCACCGTGTCGATGTAGTCGTCCAGGTCGAACCGGCCGCGCGCCAGCGGCACCAGCCGGGCGTCGATCCAGTCGGTGACGAAGACGTCATGGTCGGCCAGCAGCGCCGCGACCGTGCCGCGCAGCAGCGTCGCGTGGTGGCCCGACATCGGGGCGACCAGCAGGACGCGCGGCTGCGCCGGGGTGCCCTCCGGCTTGGCGAAGTGCAGCAGGTTGCAGAAGGGCTTGCGATGGGCGATGCGCTCGGTCACCGCCACCGTCTCGCCGTTCACCACCGTGGTCTTCAGCCCGAATTCCGGCTTGGGGAAGCGGCGGGTGGTGCGCTCCAGCAGCTCCGCGCCAGCGGCCATGGCGCGGCCGACGCGGGTGTAGGACACCGGGCTGAACGGGTTCTGGAAGGTGTGCTGGGTCGCTTCGGCCAGGAGGCGCATCGGGCGCAGGGCGGCGTGCTGCAGATCGTAGAGATGGTAGAGCAACAGGTCCTCGCTTCGGCGGTTGTTCCCACGCCCGGTCGGCTGGGTGCTGTCATCGGTCGGCCGTCATTGGTCGTATGACCAACCAATAGATAGGCCACTCCTTATCCGAAAGGTCAATAGCCGACACCCGTTCTCGGGCAAAAAACTTACATGAGAAACAGTCAGCCACACGAAACAGACCACGCAACGCTGCACTGCAAAGGAGGCAAGGCAGGAGGATCAAGCCCAAAGAAAAAGGCGCGCCCGCGGAACCGCGCACGCGCCTTGCAGCAATCAATGGCCCGGCATACCCGAGCGGGAATATCGGTTATGGCACCGCCACGGTGGCGCGCACCGGCAGATGGTCGGATGCGCGGCGCGTCAGCACCGTGCGCACCACCTCGTAGGACGGGATGGTCAGCCCGTTGTTCACATAGATGCGGTCGAGCCGCAGCGTGGGCATCCGCGCGTGGAAGCTGCGCGGGCTGGCCCAGTCGGGGAAGGCCTCGGCCAGCTTGCGCAGGCGGGGCGAGTTCGGGGCCCATTCGTTGAGGTCCCCCATGAACAGGGTGGGCAGGGCCGGCTGTTCCTCCAGCCGGTCCACGATGGCGCCGACCTGCCGCGCCCGCTCCCACGGGTCGAGACCGAGATGGGCGACGATGATGCGCACCGGGCGCCCCTCCACCTCGACGATCACGTCGATGCCGCCGCGCGGCTCCCGCCGGCCGACGCTGAGGTCGATGGGCTCGCATTTCAGGACCGGCAGCCGGGTCAGGATGGCGTTGCCGTAATGGGCGTGGGCGTTGTGCTTGGTCGGGCCGGCGTGGGCCTTCAGGCCGGTGGCGCGCTCCAGGAAGGCGAATTGGTCCAGCCCGGATTCGCCGCGGTGGTGCCAGCCGACCTCCTGAAGCCCGACCAGATCGACGTCCAGCTCCTTGATGACCTCGGCGATGCGGTCCGGCGCGAAGCGCGCGTCCAGCCCGACGCAGCTGTGGATGTTCCAGGTCGCCACGCGCAGCGGCGCCATGCCCTCCGGCACCGGGCCGCTGCGGCTGTCGACGCGGCGCTTCGGGCGGCGGACGCGGGCGGCGCGCAGCGCGGAGGCGATCCGCTGCACACGCTCTCGGCTGAATCGGATCACCGCTGTTGGTCTCCCCTCGCTGTTTCTCCGGTGGCCGGCCCTGTGGTTGGCCCAGTTGCCGGCCGTCTCGCCGCCAGGGCCCGCACCAGCCGGTTGCCGGCCCAGCCGAGCCCCAGCGCGGTCACCGCCGCCAGCCCCAGAAGAACCATGTCGGTGGGCGTCGGTTCCGTCAACACACGCTCAAGCTGGTGCCCGAGCAGGTTGAAGACAAGAATTCCCGGCGCCATTCCCAGGATCGTCCCGAACAAATAGTCGGGAAAGCGGATGCGGGAAGCCCCGGCGACGAGGTTCACCACGGTGAAGGGGGCGACCGGCACCACCCGCAGCGCCGCCATGGCCAGCACGCCGCGCTCGCCGAGCGCGTCGCTGGCCCGCCGCACCACAGCACCACCGTAGCGCTCGATGGGGCGCCGGCCGGTGAGCCGCCCCACCCAGAACAGCGCCGCGGCGGAGGCCAGCACCCCGGCGAGCGCGGTGGGAAAGCCCATCCACGGCCCCAGCGCGATGGCCGTCGCCGCGATCAGCAGCAGCACCGGAAACAGCACGAAGCCACCGGCGATATAGAGCAGGATCAGCCACAGCGGCCCGAGGGCCGACTCGCGCAGGCGCTCGAACGCCCCCAGGACGGCGTCCAGCGTCGCCCAGTCGCGCAGCGGCGTGTGGTTCCACAAGCCCCAGACCCCGCCGACCACCGCCAGGATGACGCCCAGCGCCAGCCAGTGGTGGCGCCGCGGGATGCGCGACGGCAGGACGCGCCACACGATGTCCGCCGCGCTGACCGGGCGTTCCGGATCGAAAAGCATGGAGTCGGCGACGGCGGTGGCCAGCAGGCCGGGGTCGGCGTCCTCCAGCGGCTCCAGCGTCCGCCCGCCGGGGCGGCGCAGCGCCTCCACCGCACGGATGAGCGAGCCGGAGCGGCGCAGCTCCGCCGTCACGCTTTCCGGCGCCACCCCGAGATGCTCGGCGATCAGGTCGTCGCGCACCCCGGCGATGGCCTGCCGGGCCTCGCGCCCCTCCGCACGCCCATCCGGCGCCTCCAGCGCCAGATCGCATTCGGTGTCCAGCCCCATCGACCGGTTGTTCAGGTTGGCCGAACCGATGCGCAGAAGCCGGTCGTCCACCACCATCACCTTGGCGTGGATGGTGATGCCGACGCTGCCGGTTTTGGCGCTCTCCGTCCTGGCGATGTAGAAGCGGAAGCGCCCGTGCCGGTCGGCCTCGCGCAGTTCCTTCACCAGCCGGGCGCGGGCGCCGAGCATCACGGTGTTCTCCAGCCAGCTCGATGTGCGGGCGGAGTTGACGACGATCACCTCCGGCCCGTCCGGCTCGGCCAGCCGCGCCTTCAGCGCCTCGGCCACGGCGACCGAGGCGAAATACTGGCTCTCCATGTAGATGAAGCGCTCGGCCGCGGCGATGGCCGCCGTGTAGAGCGCCTCGACCTCCCGCACCTCGGCGCGCCCGTTGTAGCCGGGTTCGGTGCGGGCGATGCCGACGGGCATGTTCCTGAGCAGCGGGACGAGTTGCTGCGGCCAGGGGTCGGGGCTGTCCGGCCCGGCCCGGCGCGCCTTCAGCCGCAGCCGCCGGGGACGTTTTCCGTCGGAAGGGCCGCCACCGCCGCCAAGCACGTCCATGGCGGGCGGCGACAGCACGCAGCCTGTGGCGCGGCGCCAGCGCTCGCGGAACAGGTCGCCCAGCGCGCGGGCGGCGTCGCCGTCCACCGCCATCATCACGTCGTGGAAGGGCTCGTAGGGGGTGCCGTCCGGCTGGCGGCGCAGCGGCTCGTCGGCGCGGTGGGCGCGGGTGTCCCAGCGGTTGGCGGTGATGTCCAGCCCGCCGCAGAAGGCCAGCCGGTCGTCGATCACCAGCATCTTCTGATGGTGGCAGGCCCCGGCGGGATGGTCGCCGTCCAGCCGGTACTGGAGGCGCGAATGGCTGAGCCAGCCGCGCAGGAACAGCGGCTGCGACCAGCGGGCCAGATCGAACAGCTCCGCGAAGTCCCACTTCAGCACATGGATGGTCAGGTCCGGGCGGGTCGCGGCCAGCCAGTTCAGCAGGTTGCCCAGCTTGTCGGGGCGGCGCGGGTGGCGCGCCTGCGGGGTCAGCCGGATGCGGGCGTCGAAGTCCCAGGCGGTCAGGTAGATGCTGCGCCGCGCCTGCCGCATCGCCGCCTTGGCGAGCGCGAAGTAATCTTCCGCATCGACGATGACCCCGACCCGCTCCGCCCGCTCCACCCGCCAGCAGGTGCGGCCGGGCACCAGCAGCGGGTCAGTGGCCACCGTGGAGAGCGACATACTGAGCGTTGGGTCCGGCGGCGTGGATGGGGAGGGCTGGTCGGGCATGGGACGCGGCTGGACCGGGGTTCCTGCGGGGATCGGCATCGGGGGTTCACATATGGTGCGTCCGGGACGGGCTGCGACCGGCCAGGAAGGCGAATGCCCGAACAACACCGCAGCCGCCCAACCCTCCCCGCCCCCCGCCGAGAGGCGAAATTCCATTGCCCGACCGGCCGGGACCTGGGTACCGTCAGGAGGACTCCATTCGTGTCCGCCATTGTCGGATGACCCGCCTGTTGTGATCCGCTTGTCCGCTCCCCCGTCGACTTTGCCCGTCACGGCCGCCCGCTCCCGGCGGGGCCGATGCTGAGCCTCGTCCTGCGCCGGGTGCTGGCCGTGGTGCCGGCCCTGCTGGGCCTCGCGCTCGCCGCCGCCGTGGTGGCCGCGCTGGCGGGACCCGGCTGGACGCCGGCATTGGGCGCCGTGCTGGCCGCCCTGCCGGCGACGCTGGCGCTGGTCCTGCCGGCGCTGGCGCTGGGGACCGGGCTCGGCGCCCTGCTCGGTGTCCTGGGCGGGGTGGGCGCCGTCCTTGGCGGGGTGGGTCCGGCACTGCCGGGCTACCTGCTGGCCGCGGTCTTCGCCGCCACATTCGCGACGGCGCCCGTCCTGCTGGGCCTCGCCGCCCTCGCCCTGCCCGCCGCCGCCCAGGCCGCGACGCGCGCCGGCCGGGCGCGGGCCGGGGCGGAGGACACCGTCCTGCTGGCGGCGCGCGGCCGCGGAATGGACGGCTCCGCCCTGCTGTGGCGGCTCGCCCTGCCATTGGGGCTGTCGGCGGCGGCGGGCGGTCTGCGCAGCGCCGTGGCCGGAACGGTCACCGCAGCGGTGGCGGTGGAAGGGCTGTTCGGGACCGGCGTCTCCGGCGCCGGGCGTCTGTTCGTCGAGGCCGCGCGGGCCGGGGACGCCGGCACGGCCGTCGCCGCGCTCGCCGGGCTGTGCGGCCTCGCCGTGCTGCTGAACGCGCTGGGCGGCGCGTTGCACGGCTGGATCGACCCGCGCGCCCGGACGGCCTGATGCACGGACCCGCCGGCAGCAACTCTCATTGGCGCGACGGCCCCTGGCAAAAGGCCGGGCAGCGGCTGACCGCGCACCGCCCGGCCGCGGCGGGGCTGATCATTCTGGCCGCGCTGATGCTGGCGGTCGCGGCGGGCCTTGTCGCCGGGAGCGGCCCGGTGGGGGCGGCGCTAGCCGCCGGGCACCAGAGCCTGACCTTCGCGCTGCTCGCCGGGCTGGGCGGGGCGGCGCTGGGCCTGCTTTGGGCCGCCACGGCGGTGGCCCTGGGCGAGCGGGCGGAGCGGGCGATGATGGCGCCCGCCGCCGCGCTGACCAGCCTTCCCCTGGCGCTGGCCCTGCCGCTGGCCGGCGGGCTGCTGGGTCCGGAGCGCGGGCTGGCGCCGCTGGTCGTGGTGACCGCCCTGATCGCCGCCCCGGCCGTGGCCGTCATCGCGCGGGACGAGCTGCGCACCCTGCTGCGGCGGGAGTTCCTGAGCGCCGCCCAGGCCGCCGGGATTCCCAACGGGCGCCGGCTGCGCCGCCACATCCTGCCCAACGCCGTCCCGCCGCTCGCCGCCGCGGCCTGGACCGCCCTTCCCCGCGCCCTGATGGCGGAAAGCCTCGCCAGCCTGCTCGGCCTCGGCCTGCCGGAGGGGGTGACCGGCTGGGGAACCGCCATCGGCGCGGCGGCGCGGGCGGGCGACGCCGCCGCATTGGCCGGGCCGGCGCTGCTGCTGGCGCTGACGCTGTGGGCGCTGCATGGGGTGGGCGACGGGATGCGGCTGGCCTTCTCCACGGCCGCCATCACGGGAGGGCGCCGGTGAGCGGAGCGGAAGTGATCGGGCCTGACGACACCGGACCGGACGACGGCGCGCCGCTGCGGGTGGAAGGGCTGTCCCTCCTGACCAGCCGCGACATCCTGCTCGACCGGCTGAGCTTCACTGTCGAAGCCGGCGCGGTGCTGGCCCTGTCGGGTGGCGCCGGGGCGGGCAAGACGCTGCTGCTGCGCGCGCTGGCCGGGCTGGCCCCGAAGGGCGTCACGGTGCTGGGCGACATCCGGATCCGGGGGCGGCGCATCCTGGTCACCCAGGACGGCGCCCTGGACCCGCTTCGCCCGCTGGGTGCCCAGTTCGCGGAGTTGCTCTCCCGACAGTCCGGGCTGGACGAGCGCACCGCCCTGCGCCGCGCCGCCGAGGCGCTGGAGCGCTTCCAGGTGCCCGCCGCCGCGCGCCGGCTGGCGCTCCACTCCCACGAGCTGGGCGAGGCGATGCGCTGGCGGGCCGCGCTGGCGCTGGCCATGGCGGCGGAGCCGGCGCTGCTGCTCGCCGATGCCCCCGCCGCCGCGCTCGACCCCACCCAGCGCGTCCGCCTGTTGAGCGACCTCGCCGCCTGGACGCGGGAAGCCGGAACGGCGCTGCTGCTGGCCGGACGCCCGCAACCTGATCCAATCCAGGCCGATCCAATCCAGGCCGATCCGGTTCCTTCCGGTCTGGCCGACCGCCGGCTGATCCTGGCCCATGGGCGTCTGGAAGAACCGGAGGAGGCCCCCACCCCCGCCCCGCCCCCGGTGGAGCCGGCGCCCTCCGGCCCGCCCATCCTGTCGGTGCGCGACCTGCGCGTCGCCTTTCCGCTGGGGCGGAGCTGGCGCGGGGAGGAGCGCTGGCTGACCGTCGTGGACGGCCTGTCCATCGCGCTGGCCGAGGGCGAGACGCTGGCCCTGCTCGGCGAGACGGGCAGCGGCAAGTCGGTGCTGGCCCGCGCCATCCTGCGTCTGGTCCCGCCGGTCGGCGGTCAGGTGTCCTGGCTGGGGACCGACCTCGCCGCCGCCCCGCCGGAGGCGATGCGCCGGGCGCGGCGGGATCTGCAAATCCTCTTCCCCGATCCGCTGGCCGCCTTCGACCCGCTGATGACCATCGGCGCGCAGCTCACCGAGACGCTGGAGTCGCTGCGGCCCACCCGATCTTCAGCCGACCGCGCCGCCCGGCTGGCCGAGGCGCTGGAGGAGGTCGGGCTGCCCGCGGCGGTCCTCGACCTCCATCCCGGCGCGCTCCGTCCGGCGGAGGCGGCGCGCGCCGGGCTGGCCCGCGCCCTGCTGCCGGAGCCGCGCCTGCTGGTCTGCGACGAGCCGGCGGCGGCGCTCGACGGGGTGGAGCGGGCGGACTTCCTGGCCCTGCTGCGGGCGATCCGCCGCCGCCGCCGGCTGGCCCTGCTCTACGCCACCCAGGACGCGGCGGAGGGCCTGCGGATCGCGCGGCGGGTGCTGGTCCTCCTGCTCGGCCGGATCGTCGAGTCGGCGGACAGCGCGGTGCTGGCGGCCGGGGCCCGCCACCCCTACAGCCGCGCCCTGATCGCGGCGGCCGGCCTCGCCCGCCCGGCGCTGCACGGCGATCCGCCGTCCCCTCTGCGGCCGCCGACCGGCTGCGCCCTGCGGCTGCGCTGTCCGCTCGCCCATGACGGTTGCGCCCAGGTTCCCCCAACGCTCGACCCCGTGGCGCCGGGCCACCGAGTCGCCTGCCATGTCGCACAGGACGAGACCCAAGACGGCGCCCAGGTTGGCGGAAGAGCCCCCTAACCCCCTCGCCGGAGCCCGCCGGAGCCTTGGGCGCAGCCGCAATTCCGTCCCAAAAAGGTCTGAAACTGCGCGGGTTGGCAAGGAGGCGGGCACGGGATAACGTCCCCGGCCTTCACGCCCGCATTGCTGAAATCACGGAAAAGGACAGGGATGCTTCGCGCACGCACCCGGTGGACGGTCCCCTGCATGGGCGCACTCGCCGTCCTTCTGCTGCTTCTCGCCGGCCTCGCCGCGCCGTCGCTGGCCGCCGGCCCCGTTCCGGGCGCCTCCATGCCGGCCCCCGCCGCCGCGGCCCCGGCGGAACCCGCCGCCTCGCCCGATCCGACGCCCGAGCAAATGCAGGCGATGATCACGACACTGGAGGACCCGGCGGCCCGCGCCCGGCTGGTCGAGCAGTTGAAGGCGCTGGTCGCCGCGCAGAAGGGGCTGGAGCAGGCCAAGGCCGAGGAGGCCCCGGCGGCCAGCACCCTGCCCGAAACCATCGGCGCCAGCGCCCTGTCCTTCCTGGCCGAGCGCATGGACGTGCTGAGCCGCCAGCTCGTCCAGGTCGGCAACGTCTTCAAGGAGTTGCCCGGCGCCATCGAGTGGGCGAACCGGCAGATGGTCGACCCGTCCGCCCGCGACCGCTGGGTGCAGATCGCCATCCAACTGACGATGATCCTGACCGCCGGTCTGGCGATCGGGCGCTTCGTCGGCTGGCTGCTCGCCCGCCCGCGCAACGCGCTGGCCGCCCGCCGGGGCACCACGACGCTGGTGCGCTTGCCGCTGCTGCTGGGCCGCGCGCTGCTGGAACTGGCGCCCATCGCCGCCTTCATCGTCGTCGGCTACGCCATCCTGTCGGTCAACGAGCCGGGGCCGCGCGTCCGGCTGGTCGCCCTGGCCGTCATCAACGCCACCGTCATCCTGCAGATCCTGCTGGTGGCCGCCCGCATCCTGATCTCGCCCTTCGCGCCCTCCCTGCGCATGGTGCGGATGGGCGACGCCAACGCGCTGCGCCTCTACCGCTGGGTCCGCCGGCTGGCCGCGGTCGGCGTCTACGGTTATTTCCTGGCGGAGGGTGCCTATGTGCTGGGCCTGCCGCTCGGCGCCTACGGCGCGCTGCTGAAGCTGCTCGGGCTGGCGATCGCCGGCATGCTGATCGCGCTGATCCTGCAGAACCGCCGCATCGTCGCCGACTGGATGCACGGCAACCCGCTGTCCGGCGACGGCGACCCGGCGGCCACCGCGGAGCGCGAGTCGGAGGGCCAGGGCGCCGTCCTGCGCTCCGCCCGCCGCCGCTTCGCCGACGTCTGGCACGTTCTGGCGATCATCTATGTCGTGGTGACCTTCGGCGTCTGGGTGCTGAACGTCTATGGCGGGTTCGAGTATCTGGCCCGCGCCACCGGCATCACCATCCTGGTCGCGGTGATCGCCCGGCTGCTGGTCAACGGCATCAACCGCGGCCTGCGCCGCGGCCTGCGCATGGTCCCCGAGAGCCAGGGCGCCCTGCCGCCGCTGAAAGACCGCGCCTCCCTCTACCTGCCCTTCCTGCACCGGGTGGTGAAGACGGTGATCTGGGTCGGTGCCGCGATGATGATCCTCTACGGCTGGGGCTTCGACACGCTGGCCTGGACGGACACCCGGCTCGGCCAGCGCATCCTGCGCAGCACGGTCACCATCGGCCTCCTGCTCGTCGGCTCCATCGTCGCCTGGGAGGTGGTGAGCGCGATGATCGAGCGCTTCCTCGCCTCCACCGACCGCAACGGCACGCGGATCGAGCGCAGCGCGCGGGTGCGCACCCTGCTGCCGCTGCTGCGCAACGCCTTCCTGGTGGTGCTGGTGACCATGGTGTCGCTGATCACCCTGTCGGAGCTGGGCGTCAACATCGCGCCGCTGCTGGCCGGTGCCGGTGTGGTCGGTCTGGCCGTCGGTTTCGGGTCGCAGACGCTGGTCAAGGACATCATCACCGGCCTGTTCATCCTGTTCGAGGACAGCATCTCCATCGGCGACGTGGTGGACGTCGGCGGCGGCCATTCCGGCGTGGTCGAGGCCATCTCCATCCGCTCCATCCGGCTGCGCGACGGGTCCGGCGCCATCCACACGGTGCCCTTCAACTCGGTCAGCACCGTCAAGAACATGTCGAAGGATTTCTCCTACGCCCTGTTCGAGGTGCGGGTGGCCTACCGCGAGGACCCCGACCGCGTGATCGAGCTGCTGAAGGACATCGGCACCGGCCTTCAGGCCGACGCCCTGTTCGCGCCCGACATCATGGCGCCGCTGGAGGTGATGGGCCTGGACAAGTTCCAGCCCGACTCGACCCAGCTGATCACCGCGCGCTTCAAGACCCGCCCGACCAAGCAGTGGGGCGTGTCGCGCGAATTCAACCGCCGCATGAAGAAGCGCTTCGAGGAGCTGGGAGTGGAGGTGCCGACCGGCTCCATGCAGCTCATCGTCGGCGGGAACCACCCCGACCGCGCTCTGGCCGAGGCGCTCAGCCAGGGCTCGTGACGCGCGACACCGGCGGTCAATCCAGTGACCGCCGGTCTCAGTCGTTGCGCAGCAGCGGGGCGGAGGGCTGGCCGAGCGCCCGCCACGTCCCGAGGAAACCGAAGGCCAGCGTGATCGCCGTGCTGAGCAGCGCCGTGGTCAGCACCGCCGACGGCAGGAACGTCCAGTCCCAGCGCATCAGGAAGGTCATCACCGCCCAGGCCGTGATGGTGCCGATGACCCCGGCGATGGCCGCGGTCAGGATGCCGAGCAGACCGTATTCCAGCAGGAACGCCTTCAGCACGTCGGCCCGCGTGGCGCCGAGCACCTTCAGCACCACCGCGTCGTAGACCCGGCGGCGGTGCCCGGCGGCGACCGCGCCGGCCAGCACCAGCGTGCCGGCGGCCAGCGTGATGCCCGCGGTGATGCGCACCGCCGTGCCGATGTGGCCCAGCATGGTGCCCACCGTGTCCAGCGCGTCCTTCACCCGCACCAGCGTGACGTTGGGGAAGCGCTGCAGGACGGAGCGCTGCACCTCCGGCTCCGCCGCCGGGGTGCTGCGGACGGTGGCGATCCAGGTCTGCGGCGCCCGCTCCAGCGTGCCCGGCGCGAAGACCAGGGCGAAGTTGATGGCCAGAGTCGAGAAGTCGGCGGCGCGCACGTTGCCGACCGTCGCCTCGATGGTGCGGCCCAGGACGTTGATTCCCATGGTGGCACCGGGACCGATGCCGAAGGCGCTCGCCACATTCTGGTGGATGGAGATCAGCGGCGCCCCCTTGTAGTCCTCCGGCCACCAGGAGCCGGCGACGATCTCCGAATGCTCCGGCAGCCTGGCGGAATAGGTGATGCCGCGGTCGCCGGACAGCACCCAGGACTGCTCGGGGTTGACCAGCGCCTTTTCCGCCGGCTGGCCGTTCACCGTCTCGATCCGCCCGCGCAAGCTGGGCACCGCTTCGAACCCGCTGGTGCCGGGGAGGGCGCTGACCATCTGTTTCAACGGCTCGAACTGGTCGGGCTGGATGTCCACGAAGAAGAAGCTGGGCGCGTCCTTCGGGATCGTCTCGTTGACCCGGCGGGAGAAGTTGCCCTCGATCAGCGCGATGGCGACCAGCACCGTCAGGCCGAGGCCGAGCGACAGCACCACCGCCCCGGTCGGGTTGCCCGGCCGGTGCAGGTTGGCGAGCGCCAGCCGCAGCCCCGGACGGCGGGGCCGCCCCGCCGCCGCGGCCCCGCGCACCACCAGCCACGCCGCCACGCGGAAGGCGAGGAAGGTGGCGATGGAGCCGCCGACGAACCAGGCGGCGAACATCCTGTTGTGGGCGGTGGCGACGGCCAGCCCGGCCAGAGCCGCCACGGTCAGCGCCATCGCCGCCAGATAGACCGCGCGCGGGCGGCCCCCGGCGGGGGCGACGACGTCGCGGAACTGCGCCGCCGCCGGCACCTCCCGCGCGCGGCCCAGCGGCCACAGCGAGAAGGTCAACGCGGTCAGCAGGCCGTAGAGCGCGGCCAGCGCCAGGGCGCCCGGGTAGACGCCGATCCGGGTGGGCACCGGCAACACCTGATCGAGCAGCGAGCCCAGCCCCAGCGGCGCCACCGCGCCGAGGAGCAGCCCGAGCAGGATGCCCAGCCCGGACAAGGCGAGGATCTGCAGCAGATAGACCTGGAAGACCAGATCGCCCGGCGCGCCCAGGCATTTCAGCGTGGCGATGGTGCGGGCGCGCGAATCGAGATGGCTGCGCACCGCGTTGCCCACCCCGACTCCGCCGACCAGCAGGGCGGTCAGCCCGACCAGCGTCAGGAACAGCGTCATGCGGTCGATGAAGCGCTCGATCTGCGGGGAGGCGTTGGTGAAGTCGCGGACCCGCCAGCCGGCGTCGGGGAAGCGCGCCGTCAGCGCCGTCTGCCACGCCGCCACGTCGGTGCCCGGCGGCAGCGCCAGCTTGGCGGTCCAATAGACGATGCTGCCGGGCTGGAGCAGACCGGTGCCCTCCAGCGACGGCAGGCCGATCATCACCCGCGGCCCCAGCGAGAAGGCGCCGTTGGACGCGCGGTCCGGCTCCCGCGTCAGGACGCCGCGCACGGCGAACTCGCCCTCGCCCAGGCGCAGCGTGTCGCCGGTCTTCAGCCCCAGCCGGTCGAGCAGCCCGTCCTCGACCAGCGCGCCCCAGCGCCCGTCGCGGTTGGCCAGCGCGCTATGCAGGTCGCCCTCCGGCGCCAGGGCCACGGAGCCGTAGAGCGGATAGACGCCGTCCACCGCCTTCAACTCGACCAGCGTGGACCGCGCGTCGTCGGCGGAGCGGGCCATGGCGCGCATCTCCACCGACTGCGACAGGCGCCCGGCCTGTTCCAGCCAGGCGCGCTGCTCGTCGGTCGGCGGTGCGTAGATCTGCCGCAGAGCGACGTCGCCGCCCAGGATCGCCCGCCCGTCCGCCTGCAGGCCCGACAGCACGCCGCCGGAGACGGAGTTGACCGCGGCGATGGCCGCGACGCCGAGCGTCAGGCAGGCCAGGAAGATGCGGAAGCCCTTCAGCCCCCGCGCAGCTCGCGACGGGCCAGACGGAAGGCAAGGGCGAGGTTGGTCATGGCGTCGTCCGGGGAGTGTGTGGGGGTGCGGGTGGATGGGGAAATGGTCGGATCGGGCCCCCACCCAACCCTCCCCCGCTGCGCAGGGGAGGGCTTTATCTCCTCCCCCTGCGAAGCGGGGGGAGGTAGGGAGGGGGCACGGCTCAGCCATGCCCCCGAAAAAATCAGTCCCCCGCCACGCGCTCGCGCTCGGCGCGGGCGGCCGTGCCGTCGTCGACGATGCGCCCGTCCATCAGGCGCACGGTCCGGTCGCAGCGGTCGGCAAGGGACGGGTCGTGGGTGATCAGCACCAGCGTCGTGCCGCGCCGCTCGGCAAGGTCGAACAGCAGTTCCACGATGGTGGCGCCGGTGCCGATGTCGAGGTTGCCGGTCGGTTCGTCGGCCAGCAGCAACGACGGTTCGGCGACGAAGGCGCGCGCCAGGGCGACGCGCTGCTGCTCGCCGCCGGAGAGCTGGCCCGGATAGTGGCTCAGCCGGTGGCCCAGCCCGACCGCCTCCAACCCGGAGCGCGCGCGGTCGAAGGCGTCGGCGGCCCCGGCGAATTCCAGGGGGATGGCGACATTCTCCAGCGCGGTCATCGTCGGCACGAGGTGGAAAGCCTGGAAGACGATCCCCACATGGTCGCGGCGGAAGCGCGCAAGCCCGTCCTCGTCCAGCCGGCCCAGATCCTGTCCGGCGACGCGCACGGTCCCGCCCGTGGGGCGTTCCAGCCCGGCCATGACCATCATCATGGTCGATTTGCCGGAGCCCGACGGGCCGACCACGCCGACCCGTTCACCGGGCTGGATACGGAGATTCAAGCCTCTCAGGATGTTGACGGGTCCGGCCGCGCTGTCCAATCTCAGATGCACCTCGTCGAGATCGACGATGGCAGAGGCAACGGAATCGGGTCGGGACATTGGCATGCGTCTCTGGAACGGGCGGGGGAACGGGCGGGAAAACCTCACGCCATATGGCATGGTGCGCCGCCATTTCAACATGGCCCTCCTTCGCTCGGGGCTGGCCGCTCTCACCGTCGTTGCGGGAATCGGCATGACCGCTCCCGCATTCGCCCAGGGTGGTACGGGGAAAGGGCCTTACACCCTGCTGGCGCTCGGCGACAGCCTGACCGCCGGCTACGGCCTTCCCGAACCGCAGGCTTTCACGGTGCAGTTGCAGGCGGCGCTGCGGGCGAAGGGCTACGACGTGACCGTCGTCAACGCCGGTGTGTCGGGCGACACCACGGCGGGCGGGCTGTCGCGGCTCGATTGGGCGCTGGCCGACAAGCCGGACGCCGTGCTGGTGGAGCTGGGGGCGAACGACATGCTGCGCGGGCTCGACCCCGCCGCGGCGCGCGCCAACCTCGACGCCATCCTCAAGCGGCTGACCGGCGAAAAGCTGCCCGTGCTACTGGCCGGCATGTACGCGTCGCCCAGCCTGGGCCGCGCGTACGGAGACCGCTTCAACGCCATCTACCCCGATCTGGCGAAGGCGTACGACGTACAGCTTTATCCGTTCTTCCTGGACGGCGTGGCGGCCGACGCCGCGCTGAACCAGCCCGACGGCATCCATCCCAACGCGGCCGGCGTGAAGGTGATCGTGGAGCGCATCACGCCCCATGTCGCCCGCCTTCTGGACGGCATCGCCAAGAGCGGAGACTGACACCCATGGCGACCCTGGCCGGCGACACCGCCACCACCGAGACTTTCTTCAAGGCCGCATCGGCCACCGGCACCGAATGGGGCGCCGTCGTCAAGTCGTGCCTGGACGAGCTCGGCGCGGTGGAGGGCTGCAACCTCGGCTTCCTCTACATCACCGACGCGCTGGCCGAGCACGCGACGAGCATGGTCACGCTGCTTCGCGGCGTCACCGGCATCCGCGACTGGGTGGGCACGGTCGGCATCGGCGTCTGCGCCAACGACGAGGAGATCTTCGACAAGCCGGGCATCGCCGTGATGGTCGCCCGCCTGCCGCCGGAGGGCTTCCGCCTGTTCCCGGTGGTGTCGGGCGACATGGAGCCGTTGCGCCGCATGGCCGGCGGCTGGCTGGACAAGCACGGCGCCATGCTGGCGCTCGCCCACGCCGACCCGCGCCACCAGGACTTGGCCGGGCTGGTCGTTTCGCTGGCGGAATCGACCGGGGCTTTCCTGGTCGGCGGCCTGTCGGCCTCGCGGTCCGAGTTCCCGCAATTCACCATCCCCGGCAACACCGCCACGATGGTGGGCGGGCCGGTGGCGGACGGCGGCGTGTCGGGCGTGCTGTTTGCGCCGCAGGTGCCGGTCGCCACCGGCCTCAGCCAGGGCTGCACGCCCATCGGCCCGGTGCGCACCATCACCGCGGCCGAGGACAACGTCGTCCTGGAGATCGACGGGCGCCCGGCGCTGGAGGTCTTCAAGGAGGACATCGGCGAGCTGCTGGCCCGCGACCTCAAGCGGGTGTCCGGCTACATCTTCGCCGGCCTGCCGATCGCCGGCAGCGACACGGCGGACTATCTGGTCCGCGATCTGATCGCCATTGACCCGCGCGCCGGATGGATCGCCGTCGCCCACCATGTGCAGAGCGGCCAGCCCATCCTGTTCACCCGCCGCGACCAGCAGAGCGCCGAGGCCGACATGCGCCGCATGCTGGCCAACCTGAAGAAGCGCGTGAAGACCACCCCGAAGGGCGCGCTCTACGTCAGCTGCATCGCCCGCGGCCCCAGCCTGTTCGGCGAGGGCAGCCAGGAGCTGGCGCTGATCCGCGAGACCTTCGGCGACATCCCGCTGGCCGGATTCTTCGCCAGCGGCGAGATCTCCAACGCCCGCCTGTACGGATACACGGGCGTGCTCACCCTGTTCCTTTAAGGATCATAGACAAATGCAATACCGTCCGCTCGGCCGCACCGGCCTGTCGGTCAGCGCCATCGGCCTGGGCACCATGACCTGGGGCCGCCAGAACAGCGAGGCCGAGGGCCACGCCCAGATGGACTACGCGCTCGGCGAAGGCGTGAATTTCTGGGACACGGCGGAGATGTACGCCATCCCCCCGACCGCCGACACGTACGGACGTACGGAGGAGGTGATCGGCAGCTGGTTCAAGGCGACCGGCAAGCGCGACCAGGTGATTCTGGCGAGCAAGGTCGTCGGCGCCAGCGACGGCGGCTTCGCCTGGGTGCGCAACGGCGAGGCGAAGCTCGACCGTGCCAACATCTTTGCGGCGGTCGAGGCCAGCCTGCGCCGGCTCCAGACCGACTACATCGACCTGTACCAGCTCCACTGGCCCGACCGCTCGACCAACCGCTTCGGCGCGCGAAACTACGTCCACCGGCCGGAGAAGGACGGCACGCCCATCGAGGAGACTCTGTCGGCGCTCGACGAGCTGGTGAAGTCCGGCAAGGTCCGGCACATCGGCGTGTCGAACGAGTCGCCCTGGGGGGTGATGCAGTTCCTGAAGCTGGCGGAGGACAAGGGCCTGCCGCGCATCGCCTCGATCCAGAACGCCTACAACCTGCTGAACCGGACCTTCGAGCAGGGTCTGGCCGAGGTGTCGCTGCGCGAGGATGTCGGGCTTCTCGCCTATTCGCCGCTGGCCGCCGGCACGCTGACCGGCAAGTATCTGGACGGCGCCGTTCCCGCCGGCACCCGCCGCGCGCTGGATCACCGCAAGTCCCGCTACGCCACCGTCAACGCCGACGTGGCGACGAAGGAATATCTGGACGTCGCCCGGCGCCACGGCCTGTCGCCGACGCAGATGGCCATCGCCTTCACCCTGCAGCAGCCCTTCGTCGCGTCCTCGCTGATCGGCGCGACGACCATGGAGGACCTGAAGTCCAACATCGCGGCGGTGGACGTCACCCTGTCGGACGAGGTGCTGAAGGACATCGAGGCGGTCAACGCCCGCTATCCCGACCCCTGCCCGTAACCGTTTCGGAAAGCCAATGATCCGTCTCTTCGTCGCCCTCGATTTTCCGGAGGATGTGCGCCGGCGTCTGGCGGGGCTGGGCGGCGGCGTGCCCGGCGCCCGCTGGACCGACGCGGACAACCTGCACCTGACGCTCCGCTTCATCGGGGAGGTGCCGGAGGATCAGGCGGCGGAGATCGACGAGGCGCTGGCGCAGATCGCGGCGCCGGCCTTCGATCTGGTTCTGGACGGCGTGGGCGTGTACGGCAGCGGCCGCAACGCCCGCGTCCTCTGGGCCGGGGTGGAACGCAGCGACGCCTTGTCGCACCTCCAGTCCAAGGTCGAGTCGGCGCTGGTCCGCTGCGGCCTGCCGGCGGAGGAGCGCAAATTCTCGCCCCACGTCACGCTCGCCCGGCTGAAGGACGCGCCGAAGGACCGGATCGGGCGCTTCGTCGAGGAGCGCGGGATGTTCCGCGCCGGTCCGATCCGGGTGGAGCACTTCACGCTCTACCGCAGCCACCTGGGCAAGGGGGCCGCGGTGTACGAGGCGCTGTCGGAGTACGGGCTGGGGTGAGTTCGGGAGTCTTGTCGGGCAACAGGGTCTTCACGGATTTCTCGGATTTGAGCACGGATCATGTGGATTTTTATCTGAGCTTGCCCAGTGCGTGCTGATCGAAAAGGCAAGCGCTGAAGCACGAACAAAAAAAATCCGTGCAATCCGTGTCAAAATCCGTGCAATCCGTGAAAACCCTGTTGTCCCCCGAGAAACCAGCCGCGCCTTACAGCGGCACGCCCTTGATCATCCGCGGCAGTTCGCCGACCACGCCCATCGCGTGCCGCATGAAGAAGCGCTTCAGCGGCGGCAGGCGGTTGACGACGGCCATGCCGACGTCGCGGGCCAGCTTGATCGGCGGGATGTTGTTGGAGAACAGGTGCACCAGACCGTCGCACACCGCGGCCAGCAGCACCGTGTCGAAGCGGCGCCAGCGCTGGAAGCGGGCCAACACCTCCGGCGAGCCGACGTCCAGCCCCAGCCGGTGGGCGTCCACGATCACCTCGGCCAAGGCCGCCACGTCGCGCAGGCCCAGGTTCAGCCCCTGCCCGGCGATGGGGTGGATGGCGTGGGCCGCCTCGCCGATCAGGGCGACGCGCTCCGCGATGAAGCGCTCGGCCAGCAGGACCGACAGCGGCCAGGCGTCGCGCCGGGTCACCAGCTCGATGTCGCCCAGATAGCCGCCCGACCGGCGGGTCAGCTCGTCGATGAACTGGTCCTCCGGCAGCTTCAGGTACATGTCGACCAGCGACCGCTTCTCGCTCCACACGATGGAGGAGCGGTTCCCGGTCATCGGCAGCACGGCGAAGGGGCCGTTGGGCAGGAAATGCTCCACCGCCACGCCGTTGTGCGGCTCCGAATGGCGGATCGTGCAGATGATCGCGGTCTGGTCGTAGGCCCAGCTGCGCAGCTTGATCCCGGCGCTCTCCCGCGCCAGCGAGCGGCGCCCGTCCGCCCCGACGACCAGCCGGGCCCTGACCACCCGCCCGTCGGCCAGCGTCACCGTGGCGCCGGCGCGGCTGCGCTCGATCGAGACCGCCTGGGCCGGGGCCAGATGGTGCAGGCCGGGCAGTTCCTTGGCACGGGCGAACAGGGCGCGGCGCATGTCCTTGTTGTCGAGAATCCAGCCGAAGGGCTGGTTCTGGCCGTCCCAGGTCAGTTCCTTGTGGTCGTAATGGACGAACAGGGGCGAGAACTGGTCGGCCACCCGGATGTCCAGGATCGGGCCGGCGTCGGGCTCCATGTGCTTCCACACGCCCGCCCCCTCCAGCACCTTCATCGAGGCGTAGGCGACCGCCGTGGTGCGGATGTCGAAATCGTTTTCCGCCTGCCGGTCCGGGCTGTCACGGTCGATGCAGACGACCGGAACGCCCGCGGTGGCCAGGGCCGCCGCCATGCTGAGCCCGGCCAGTCCGCCGCCCAACACGACGACGTCGGTCGTGATCTCCTGCGCTGCGGTGGTGCCCGATTCGGTCATGATGGCGCTGCCCTTCGATCAGTGTAGACGGGTACGAACAATCGTTCCGCTTGCTCCGGATGTCCAGCGGCGCGGCGTCGCGGTCCCCGATTTGCGTAATTCTTGGGCACGACCTGCCCAATCGATCGGCGAAACAGCCAAAAACCGCTGAAAAGGGGCGATTCTGCAACCGGCACGATTTTTGAAGACATTGATTTTTATGGTCGAGGCGAACACGCTCGAGTCACGTTCGGAAAACCCGCCGCCACGGCGGGATCGGCCGAGGGGGGACCGGGCGACCGCAAGGGCCCGCAAACACGCATACCAAGGGGAAGCCACATGAAACTGGTTATGGCCATCATCAAGCCGTTCAAGCTCGACGAAGTGCGCGAGGCGCTGACGTCGCTCGGGATTCAGGGCCTGACGGTGAGCGAGGTGAAGGGCTTCGGACGCCAGAAGGGTCAGACCGAGATCTACCGCGGCGCCGAGTATTCCGTGAGCTTCCTGCCCAAGGTGAAGGTCGAGGTCGCGGTGTCCGACGACCAGTACGAGCAGGTGGTCGAGGCGATCCAGAAGGCCGCCAACACCGGCCGCATCGGCGACGGCAAGATCTTCGTTCTGGACATCGCCCAGGCCGTGCGCATCCGCACCGGCGAGACCAACACCGAAGCGCTCTGAGGCGTCCTGGAGGAAGCGGACCGGGCGGGGCATCATCGCCCGGCCCCTCCCGCAAGGGGGGAAGGCGCGTCCGCTTTTTCTTGCCGCGGGTCCTCGATGATCTGCCCGGTGACTTGAGGCCGGGCGCGCCAGTCCTTCCACCGTGGCGCCAAGGCCGCCGGAACGGGCGGCGTATGCTTTCCCTTGACCGGGCCTCGTCCGGTTTTGTGCCCTTGTGCCGGGACTCCACCGCCGGTAGGATCGTTTCCGTTTCGTATCGGGCAGAGGCCCCCAGAGGCCCCTGACGGGCCGTGCCCCTCGGGGCCGGCCCGGCCTTCTCGGGCCGTCCTCATGGAAAGGATTCTCGGCGGCATGTCGCTCCCGGACCTCGGCACCTTCGCTCTCGTCAACGACCGGCTCGACCGGCTGTCGGACTACCCCTTCACCCGGCTGGCGGCCCTGCTGTCCGGGGTGACGCCGCGCGCCAACGCCGAGCCGATCATGATGTCGGTGGGCGAGCCGCAGCACCAGCCGCCGGCCATCATCGACGAGACGCTGCGCGCCAACGCCCATCTGTGGGGCAAATACCCGCCGGTCGGCGGCACGCCGGAGTTCCGCGAGGCGGTGGGCGCCTGGCTGACCCGCCGCTACGCCCTGCCGGACGGGCTGTTCGACGCCGAAAAATCCGTCCTGCCGGTGTCCGGCACGCGCGAGGCGCTGTTCCTCCTCGCCCTGCTGGCCGTGCCGCCGAGCAAGGCGGGCCGCCAGCCGGCGGTGCTGATGCCCAACCCCTTCTACGCGCCCTACGAGGGGGCGGCGCTGCTCGCCGGGGCCGAGCCGGTGTTCCTGCCCTCCACCCGCGAGACCGGCTTCCTGCCCGACCTCGACGCGCTGACGCCGGAGCTGCTGGAGCGCACGGCGCTGTTCTACCTCTGCACCCCGGCCAACCCGCAGGGGGCGGCGGCCGACGCCGCCTATCTGGAGCGGGCGATCGGGCTGGCGCGGCGTTACGGCTTCATCCTGGCGGTGGACGAGTGCTACGCCGAGATCTACCTGGACAAGGCGCCGGTCGGCGCGCTCCAGGTCGCGTCGGGGCTGGCCCATGAGGGGAAGCCCTGGGCGAACATCCTGGTCTTCCATTCCCTGTCCAAGCGGTCGAGCGCCGCCGGGCTGCGCTCGGGCTTCGTGGCCGGCGATCCGGAGCTGATGTCCCGCTTCACCCGTCTGCGCAGCTACTCCAACGCCGGGATGCCGCTGCCGGTGCTGGCGGCCAGCGCCGCCCTGTGGCGGGACGAGGCGCATGTCGAGGAGAACCGCGCGCTCTACCGCGCCAAGTTCGACGCGGCGGAGGCTTCGCTGAAGGGACGCTACGGCTACTACCGTCCGGACGGCGGCTTCTTCCTGTGGCTGGAGGTCGGCGACGGCGAGGAGGCGACGCGCCGCCTTTGGGCGGAGGGCGGCATCCGCGTGCTGCCCGGTGCCTACCTGACCCGCTGCAACCCCGGCGAGGCCAACCCCGGCGCCCCCTTCATCCGCATCGCGCTGGTGAACGACGCCGAGACGGTCGCCCACGCCTGCAGCACCATCGCCCGCATTCTGGGATAAGAGCCGCCCGGTTCGGCCCAACCCGGTTCGGCCCAACCCGGTTCGACCCAAGTCACCCCGGTCTTTCGCCCCCGAAGGACGGGTCCGGTTCAGCACGTTCTTGAGGACCTTCTGCCCATGGCACGACCCGCAAGCCCCCGCAGCGGAAGCGGCAAAAGCGCCGGAGCACGGCCCGCCGGTGCGCGGCCGGAGAAGCCGCCCTTCTTCTCGCCCGCCACGCGCGCCTTCGTGGTGGCGCGGGCGCGCGAGCTGGCGGGCTTCGCGCTGGGCGTGGTCGGTCTGGTGCTGATGGTCATCCTGGGCAGCTACAACCCGGCCGACCCCTCGTGGAACGCGGTTCCGGCGGCGAACACCCACATCCACAACCTGTTCGGCCGGTTCGGCGCCCATCTGGCCGACGTCCTGATCCAGTCGCTGGGCTGGGCGGCCTATCTGCTGGCTCTGGTGCCGATGATGTGGGGCTGGCGGCTCAGCCTGCAGAAGAGCATCCGCCACCCGCTGTTCCGCAGCGTGCTGGCGGTGTGGGGCGTGCTTCTGGTCGCCATGTTCCTGGCCGGGATGGGCGGCGGGGGCGAGGACCCGCTGAACGGCCATCCCGGCGGCAGCTTCGGCATCGTGCTGCTGGACGGGGTCAGCAAGCTGCTGTTCGGCGGCCCCGGCAATCCGCTGGTCGGCACCGTGGCCGGCGTGGCCGGCGGGCTGATCCTGTTCGTCGCCATGGGCCTGTCGATCCGTGAATGGGCGGCCAGCCTGCGCGAGACCGCCGCCGGCCTCGCCCGCCTCGGGCGGGGCGCGCGGGCCGGCGTGTCCTTCGTACGCGACAAGGGCGCGGAGGCCGCCCGCAACGCCGCCCGCCAGACCGGCGGCCTGCTGCGCCGGGAGCCGAGCCTCGCCACCACGGACAAGAAGACCGCCGAGCCGACGCTGGACGACGCGCCCGACGAGGAGAGCGCCGCCATCACCCTGCGCGCCGCGCCGCGCGGCCGCCTGTCCGACTCCATCAGCGTGGAGCCGCGCGTGGAGGCCAAGACCCGCGCCGTTCCGGTGGTCACTCCGCCCGCCGGCGGCAAGAAGGCCGCCGACCTGGGGCGCCCGTCCAAGCAGGCCGCCCTCAATCTGGAGGAGGCCGACGGCTACGAGCTGCCGCCGCTCGACCTGCTCCAGATCGTCCCGACCAGCGTGCGCGGTGAGAAGGTGGACGAGGCGGCGCTGCGCGAGAACGCGGTGAAGCTGGAAGGCGTGCTGTCCGACTTCGGCGTGCGCGGCGAGGTGCAGAAGGTCCATCCCGGCCCGGTCGTCACCCTCTACGAGCTGGAGCCGGCGCCCGGCACCAAGTCGTCCCGCGTCATCGGTCTGGCCGACGACATCGCCCGCTCGATGAGCGCAGTGTCGGTCCGCGTCGCCGTGGTGCCGGGCCGCAACGTCATCGGCATCGAGCTGCCCAACGCCAAGCGCGAGACGGTGCTGCTGCGCGAGCTGCTGGCCGGCGACGTCTTCGACAAGACGGCGGGCAAGCTGTTGCTGGCGCTGGGCAAGGACATCGGCGGCCAGTCGGTGGTGGCCGACCTCGCCCGCTTCCCGCACCTGCTGGTCGCCGGCACGACGGGCTCGGGCAAGTCGGTGGCGATCAACACGATGATCCTGTCGCTGCTCTACCGCCTGCCGCCCGACCGCTGCCGCTTCATCATGATCGACCCCAAGATGCTGGAGCTGTCGGTCTATGAGGGCATCCCCCATCTGCTGACGCCGGTCGTCACCGACCCGAAGAAGGCGGTCGTCGCCCTGAAATGGACGGTGCGGGAGATGGAGGACCGCTACCGCAACATGTCCAAGCTCGGCGTGCGCAACATCGAGGGCTACAACGCCCGCCTGCGCGAAGCCCGCGCCGACGGCGAACTGCTGACCCGTCGCGTCCAGACCGGCTTCGACCCCGACACCGGCAAGCCGATCTTCGAGGAGCAGCCGCTCGACCTGAAGGAGCTGCCCTACATCGTGGTCATCGTCGACGAGATGGCCGACCTGATGCTGGTGGCCGGCAAGGACATCGAAGCGGCGATCCAGCGCCTCGCCCAGATGGCCCGCGCCGCCGGCATCCACCTGATCATGGCGACGCAGCGCCCCTCGGTTGACGTCATCACCGGCACCATCAAGGCCAACTTCCCGACCCGCATCAGCTTCCAGGTCACCAGCAAGATCGACAGCCGGACCATCCTCGGCGAGCAGGGGGCGGAGCAGCTGCTCGGCCAGGGCGACATGCTCTACATGGCCGGCGGCGGCCGCATCACCCGCGTCCACGGCCCCTTCGTCGCCGACGGCGAGGTCGAGCAGGTGGTGAAGTTCCTCAAGACGCAGGGCGAGCCGAGCTACGTCGACGCCATCACCGAGGAGGACGACGAGGACGGTGGTTCCTTCGACGACGGGTCGGGTGCCGGCGGCGGGTCGGGCGACGACCTCTACGACAAGGCGGTGGCGGTGGTCTGCCGCGAGCGCAAGGCGTCGACCAGCTTCATCCAGCGCCAGCTCCGCATCGGCTACAACTCCGCCGCCCGTCTGATCGAGCGGATGGAGAGCGAAGGCGTGGTCAGCAAGCCCAACCACGCCGGCAAGCGCGAAGTCCTGGCCCGCAACATCGAGGAGTGAGTAGGGGCTTGCCCCCACCCTAACCCTCCCCCGCCTCGCAGGGGAGGGGACTGCCGCCGCTTCGCCCATGCCCCCTCTCCCTCGTAGAGGGGGAGGGTTGGGGAGGGGGTAGAGCGCTCTTTCTCCTTGGAACCACCGCCGCCGCGCCCCATTTCCGCCCGGAACGTCCGGTTACCTAGCAGGCATCATGAAGATCCCGTTCCGCCGCATTCTGTCTGCCGCTGCCGTCGCTCTCTCCGTCACCACGGCGGGCGCGGTCCTCGACTCCGCGCTGGCCGCGCCGCGCGCCGCCGCCCTGTCCGCGCAGGACCAGGCGCTGGTGGCCCAGGCGGAAAGCTACCTGAACGGCATCGGCACGCTGCAATCGAAGTTCGTGCAGGTCGCCCCGAACGGCCACCAGACCACCGGCACCTTCTACCTCGCGCGTCCCGGCCGGATGCGGCTGGAGTACGACCCGCCGGTGAAGGACTTCGTCGTCGCCGACGGCGCCTTCATCTTCTATTGGGACGGGGAGATGCGGCAGCAGTCCAGCGCCCCCATCGGCAGCACGCTGGCTGACTTCATCCTGCGCAAGAACATCCGGCTGTCCGGCGACGTGACGGTGACCGGCGTCTATCAGGCGCCGGGGCTGGTGGAGATCAGCCTGACCGAGACCAAGGACCCCGGCAAGGGCACCCTGACTCTGGTCTTCGAGGATCGGCCCTTCCAGCTCCGCAAATGGCGGGTGCTGGACGCCCAAGGGCTGACGACCGAGGTGGCGCTGATGAACCCGCGCGAGGGCATGCAGTTCGACTCGAAGCTCTTCTACTTCATCGAACCCAGCAAGGGCGACTACGGCCGCAACAACTGATCTGCCCCACCGGGTCTGCACGGAAGTCGCGCGAATCCCGCCATCGCGACAACCCGCCGCCGCAACGAAGTCCTCGTGATCCTGTTGCCGTGATGTATCGGGCGCGTTCACCCGCGCCCGCTGCACTCGAACGGATGAGGGGAGACGCGACATGGCAACGGAGGCGATGTACGAGGCCCGACGGGTCCAGGGCATGAACGATCTGCTGGCGCGCAACTGGTGGGCGCTGGCGCTGCGCGGGGCCGCGGCGGTGATGCTCGGCCTGCTGGCCTTCCTGCTGCCGGGGGCGACGGTCGCCACCCTGGCGATTCTTCTTGCGGTCTATCTGCTGATGGACGGGCTGTTCGCCATCGTCGGCGGCGTCCGCGCCGCCCAGGCGCAGGAGCGCAGCCTGCCCTTCCTCCTCGACGGCGTGGTCAGTCTGGTGGCGGGCGCCGTGGCCCTGCTGTGGCCGGAGGCGAGCCTGTTCGCGCTGATCTTCGTGATCGCCGCCTGGTCGGTCATCACCGGCTTCGCCAAGATCATGACCGCGTGGCGCATGCATCGCACCCACGGCAAATGGGCCTGGGGCGTGGCGGGTGCCCTGTCGGTGCTATTCGGCTTCGGCATGTGGGTCCTGCCGTCGCTGGGCCTGCTGGCCGTGGCGCTGGGCGTGGGCAGCTATCTGATCGCCTATGGCGCGCTGGCCATCATCACCGCCGTCCGCCTGCGTCGCTGCCTGCACGACCGGAATCATCATTCCAACCACGGCAACGCCGTGGCGGCGGAGTAAAAGCTTATCGTCCGGGGGCGATGCGGCGGTAGCCGAGCGCCTCCGCGATGTGCGGGCGGCGCACGCCGCCCCCGCCGTCCAGGTCGGCGAGCGTGCGGGCGACGCGCATGACGCGGTGATAGCCACGGGCGGACAGCTTCAGCCGCTCCGCCGCCTCGGTCAGCAGGGCGCGGCCCGGCTGGTCGGGGGCGGCGGCCTTTTCCAGCAACTCGCCGTCCGCCTCGGCGTTGGTGCGCACCGCCCGGCCCTCGGGAAAGGGGCCGAAGGCGGCGTAGCGCTCCGCCTGGACGGCGCGGGCCAGCGCCACGCGGGCGGCCACGTCGGCGCTGCCCTCGGCGGGCGGCGGCAGGCTGAGGTCGGCGGGGCTGACGGCGGGCACGTCGATGTGCAGGTCGATGCGGTCAAACAGCGGCCCGCTGATCTTCGACTGGTAGTCGGCGGCGCATTTGGGCGCGCGGGCGCAAGCCAGCGACGGGTCGTCGAGATGGCCGCAGCGGCAGGGGTTCATCGCCGCGATCAACTGCACCCGCGCCGGGTAGGTCACATGGTGGTTGGCCCGGCTGACCACCGCCTTGCCGGTCTCCAGCGGCTGGCGCAGCGCCTCCAGCGTGCCGCGCGGGAATTCGGGAAGCTCGTCGAGGAACAGCACGCCCTTATGGGCCAAGGAAATCTCGCCGGGCTTGGCGCGCGATCCGCCGCCGACCAGGGCGGGCAGGCTGGCCGACTGGTGCGGCGACCGGTAGGGGCGCTGGCGCAGCAGCCGGCCGCCCTCCAGCAGGCCGGCGACGCTGTGGATCATCGACACCTCCAGCGCCTCCGCCGGGTCGAGCGGCGGCAGCAGGCCCGGCAGCCTCGCCGCGAGCATCGACTTGCCGGAGCCGGGCGGCCCGATCATCAGCAGATTGTGCGAGCCGGCGGCGGCGACCTCCAGCGCGCGCTTGGCCGTCTCGTTGCCCTTGACGTCGCGCAGGTCGAGCGGCGCCTCGGCGCTTTCCTGGATGCGCGGACGGGGGCGGGTCAGCACCTGCTGGCCGCGGAAATGGTTGATGAGGGCGAGCAGCGTGGCGGGCGCCAGCACGTCCAGCCCCTCGCCCGCCCAGGCGGCCTCGCCGCCGCAGGCTTCCGGGCAGATCAGCCCGCGGTCGTGGGCCAGCGCGTTGATCGCCGCCGGCAGCACCCCGGCCACCGGGGTCAGCGCCCCGTCCAGCGCCAGTTCGCCCAGCGCGCAGTAGCGGCTCATTTCCAGATCGGGCAGCACGCCCATGACGGTCAGCAGGGCGAGCGCGATGGGCAGGTCGAAGTGGCTGCCCTCCTTCAGCACGTCCGCCGGGGCGAGGTTGACGGTGATCCGCTTGGCCGGCAGGGCGAGGCCGAGCGCGTGCAGCGCCGCCCGCACCCGCTCCCGGCTTTCGGCCACCGCCTTGTCGGGCAGGCCGACCACGGTGAAGGCGACGATGCCGCCGGACATCTGCACCTGAACGTCGATGTCCAGAACCTCGATGCCCTGGAACGCAACCGTGTTGATCCGCGCAACCATACCAGACGCCGTGCTTTGGGAAATGCACGCGAGTGTATGGTTGAGCGAAGGGAATTGCCAGCGCGCCGGGCGGCGCAGGGCCGTTCTGCGGCCAAGCGGCCTTGGGCGGCGGGCGGCGCTGCCCTACACTTCTTCCCAGAGCAAAACACACAGCAAGGGTCAGAGACCGTGCAGCTTCTTCTCAGCACCTGGGCCGAGGCCGAGGCTTACCTGAAGACCTCCAAGGGCATTATCCTGCCCATCGGCTCCACCGAGCAGCATGGGCCGAACGGCCTGATCGGCACCGACGCCATCTGCGCCGAGGTGGTGGCCCGCGGCGTCGGCGACGCCACCGGGGCCATGGTCGGGCCGACCATCCCGGTGGGCATGGCCGTGCACCACATGGACTTCGCCGGCTCGATGACGCTGAAGCCCTCCACCCTGATCGCCCTGCTGCGCGACTATGTGATGTCGCTGGCCGAGCATGGGTTCGAGCGCTTCTTCTTCGTCAACGGCCATGGCGGCAACGTCGCGTCGGTCCGCGCCGCCTTCTACGAGATCTACGCGGAGAACCGCGCCCTGCGCGGCCGGCAGGCGCCGGAGCTGCGCTGCACCCTGGTCAATTGGTGGGAGAACCAGGAGATCGGCCGCCTGTCGCGGGAGCTGTTCGGCGGCAAGGAGGGCTCCCACGCCACGCCCAGCGAGGTGTCGCTGACCCAGTACGCCTATCCCGAGTCGATCAAGACGGCGGCGATGGACCCGGAGACCGCGTCGCCCGGCGGCTTCTACGACGCCCGCGATTTCCGGCGCCGCCATCCCGACGGGCGCATCGGCTCCGCCCCCGGCCTCGCCTCGCCGGAGCACGGCAAGCGCCTGTTCGAGACGGCGGTCGAGGCGATTTCGCGCCAGTACGGCGCCTTCCTGGCGGAGGCCTGAGCGGAAAAGCCATCCTGCGGTCTTGAACTCGGGCGGGGCTTCACCGCATCATCCCGCGCCGAGACAACGATTGGGGGAAACAGCCGTCATGCCGAACCGCCAGAGGCGCACCGCGCTCGCCATCACCATGGGAGCGGTTCTCGGGCTGGCCGGCGCGCTGGCCGCCGGCCCGGTTCTCGCGCAGGCGGCCCCCCGCACCGATCTGGCCCGTACTAACTTGGTGGTCGGGATGCGGCTGGAACCGCCACACCTCGACCCCACCGCGGGGGCGGCCGCGGCCATCGACGAGGTGACCTACGCCAACCTGTTCGAGCCGCTGACCCGCATCGACGCCGAAGGCAAGGTGGTGCCGGGCCTCGCCGAAAAATGGGAGGTGTCGGCGGACGGGCTGACCTACACCTTCCACCTGCGCAAGGGGGCGAAGTTCCACGACGGCACCGACGCCGATTCGGCGGACGTGAAGTTCTCGCTCGACCGCGCGCGCGGCGCCGATTCGGTCAACGCGCAGAAGGGCTATTTCGCGGCCATCGCCGGTGTCGAGGCGCCGGACGCGCGGACCGTGGTGGTCACCCTGTCGCGGCCGGACGGGCTGTTCCTCTTCCACATGGCGTCGGGCGACGCCGCCATCGTCGCGCCGGAGTCGGCGGGTGCCAACAAGCAGACCCCGATCGGAACCGGCCCCTTCAAGTTCGAGCGCTGGGTGGCCGGCGACCGGGTGGTGCTGGTGCGCAACCCCGACTATGACGGGCCGAAGCCGGCGCTGGAGCGCGTGACCTTCCGCTTCATCAGCGACCCGGCGGCCCAGGTCGCCGCGCTGAAGGCCGGCGACATCGACAGCTTCCCGCAGTTCGACACCTACGAGGCGCTGCCCCAGTTCCGCGACGACGGGGCCTTCACCGTCATGGTCGGCACGACGGAGGGGGAGACGATCCTCGGCACCAACAACGCCCGCAAGCCCTTCGACGACGTCCGGGTGCGCCGGGCCATGGCCCACGCCATCGACCGCAAGACGCTGATCGACGGCGTGCTGTTCGGCAATGGTGCTGCCATCGGCAGCCACTTCCCGCCGCACCGCGCCGGCTACGTCGACCTGACCGGCCTCTACCCCTACGACCCGGACAAGGCCAAGGCGCTGCTCGCCGAGGCCGGCCTTCCGGACGGGTTCGAGACGACGCTGCGCCTGCCGCCGCCGATCTACGCCCGCCGCTCCGGCGAGCTGATCGCCGCCATGCTGGCCGAGGTCGGCATCCGCGTGAAGGTCGAGCCGATGGAGTGGGCGCCCTGGCTTGAGCAGGTGTTCAAGGGCAAGAATTACGACCTGACCCTGATCGCCCACACGGAGCCGCTGGACATCGACATCTACGGGCGCCCCGACTACTACTTCAACTACCGCAGCGAGCGCTTCAACGCCGTGGGGGCGGAACTGGACCGCACCCAGAACAGTGCCAAGCGCAACGCCCTCTACGGCGAGCAGCAGCGCATCCTGGCCGAGGACGCGGTGAACGGCTTCCTCTTCATGCTGCCCTCGGCCACCGTGCAGAAGTCGGCGGTCCAGGGCATGTGGGTCAACCGCCCGATCCAGGCCAACGACGTGACGGGCGTCCGGTGGAAGTGATCCGGCGCGGCCGGACCGGACCCCGCGGGGGCTGACCCGCGTGCTCGCCTTCCTGGTGCGGCGTCTGCTCACCCTGGCGCTGACGGCGTGGCTGGCCACGCTGGTGGTCTTCGCCGTGCTGGAGTCGATCCCCGGCGACCCCGCCCTGGTGATGCTGGGCACCAGCGCGCAGCCGGAGGCGGTGGCCGCCCTGCGCGTCCAGATGGGGCTCGACCGGCCCTGGCCGGTCCGTTACGCCGGTTGGGTGGGCGGCATGCTGCACGGCGATTTCGGAACCAGCCTGACCTACGCGCGCCCGGTCGCCGGGCTGGTCGCCGACCGGCTGGCCATCACCCTGCCGCTGGCGGGGCTGGCGCTGGTCCTGTCGGCGGGAATCGCCATCCCGCTCGGCCTGTTCGCCGCCGGGCGGCAAGGGCGGGCCGGGGACTGGGCGGTCATGGCCTTCGGGCAGATGGGCATCGCGGTGCCCGGCTTCTGGTTCGCCATCCTGTTGATCTTGCTGTTTTCCGTTCGGCTGGGCTGGTTCTCCGCCGGCGGCTTTCCGGGGTGGGAGGCCGGGGTGGGGCCGGCGCTCAAGGCGCTGCTGCTGCCCGCCGTGGCGCTGGCCCTGCCGGAGGCGGCGATCCTGGCGCGCATCACCCGCACCGCGGCGCTCGACACGCTGCGCGAGGAGTATGTGCGCACGGCGGTCGCCAAGGGCCTGCCGCGCCGCGTGGTCCTGCGGCGCCATGTGCTGCCCAACGCGCTGATCCCGGTGGCGACCATCCTCGGCCTGCAATTCTCCTTTCTCGTCGCCGGGGCGGTGGTGGTGGAGAACGTCTTCACCCTGCCGGGGCTGGGCCGGCTGCTCTATCAGGCCATCGGCCAGCACGACCTGATCGTGGTGCAGAGCGTCGTCGTGCTGCTGGCGGTCACGGTGGTGGCGGTCAACGCGCTGGTCGACATCGCCTGCGCGGCCATCGACCCGCGCCCGCGGGTGACGGCATGAGACGGCTCGTCCGGCGGGTGCGCCGGCTGCCGGTCAGTCTGCTGCTGGGCGGGCTGCTCACCGCGCTGGTGGTCGGGGCGGCGCTGCTGTCGCTGGTCTGGACGCCCTTCCCGGCGGAACAGGTGCGGGTGGTCGCCCGGCTGCGCCCGCCGGGGCCGGTCCATTGGCTGGGCACCGACCATTTCGGGCGCGACGTCTTCTCGATGATCCTGGTCGGCGCGCGCAACTCGCTGGCCGTTGGGGCGGCGGCGGTGGCGCTGGGCGCTGTGCTGGGCGTGCCGCTGGGGCTGGCCGCCTCGGCCTGGGGGCGCTGGGGGACGAGGCGGTGGCCCGGCTGGGCGACCTGCTGTTCGCCTTTCCCGCGGTGCTGACGGCGATCCTGCTGACGGCGGCGCTGGGGGCGGGGGCGGTGAACGTCGTGCTGGCGCTCGGCCTGTTCAACGCCGCGGTCTTCGCGCGGGTGGCGCGCGGAGCGGCGCTGGCCGTGTGGCGGCGGGACTTCGTGCGGGCGGCGCTGGCGCTGGGGCGCGGGCCGCTGTCGGTGACGCTGGTGCATGTGCTGCCCAACATCGCCGGGGTGGTGATCGTTCAGGGGACGGTGCTGTTCGCCGTGGCGGTGCTGAACGAGGCGGCGCTGAGCTATCTGGGGCTGGGCATCCAGCCGCCCTCGCCCTCCTGGGGCAAGATGCTGGGCGACGCGCAGACCTTCCTGTTCACCGCCCCCCTCCAGGCGATCTTTCCGGGGGCGGCCATCGCGGTCACGGTGCTGGGGCTGAACCTGCTGGGCGACGGTCTGCGCGACGCGCTCGACCCGCGCCACCGCTCGGCGGGGCTGCTGTAGACGTGACCGCCTGGACTTGACACAAGGCACGCAGCCTTGTGTCAAGTGTCAACCGGGCAATCGGTCAGGCGCCGCGGTGCTGCTTGGCGATCGGCTGGGAGAATTGCAGCTCGATGTCCCAGGGGAAGTGGATCCAGGTGTCCTGGCTCACCTCGGTGATGAAGGTGTCGACCAGCGGGCGGCCCAGCGGCTTGGCGTAGACGGTGGCGAAATGCGCCTTGGGCAGCATCTTGCGCACGATCACCGCGGTCTTCCCGGTGTCGACCAGATCGTCGATGATCAGCCAGCCTTCGCCTTCCCCGGCGTTGGCGCCCTCCACGCCCTTCAGCACCATCGCCTCGCGCTGGTTCTGGTGGTCGTAGCTGGAGACGCAGACGGTGTCGATCATGCGCAGCTCCAGTTCGCGCGCGATGATGGCCGCCGGGACGAGACCGCCGCGGGTGATGGCGATGATGCCCTTCCAGGGACCCTTGTCGATCAGGCGCCAGGCCAACGCCTTGGCGTTGCGGTGAAGCTCCTCCCACGACACCGGGAAGTGCTTGTTGAACGGAACGGCTTCTGGCACGGCTATGGACTCCGAAAGAAACGTGCGCCGCTTATACCGCAAGCCCCACCGCCGGGCAATCGACCGCGTGAAAAGGCGAAAAAAGGTCTTGCAGCCCGGAATCCTTTTGAGTAAGTTGCGCGCCTCGACGACGGACGGTCACCGCCGCCGCCGGGAAGACAAACAGGAATGCGCCCGTAGCTCAGCTGGATAGAGCACCAGACTACGAATCTGGGGGTCAGGAGTTCGAATCTCTTCGGGCGCGCCATTCCTTCCGGTCTGCACAAGAAAGCCGCCCTTAGGCGGCTTTTCTGCTTTCTGGCGTTTGCCGCAAGGGAGGTTCCCTCAGCGGCTTTTCTTTTTCTGCGCCGGGCGTTTCGCCTTGGGCGGTTTGGTCATGGCGTTGAACAGGGCGGTCTGGTTGCGCCGGGCGGCGGCGTTGAACAGGCCGCTCCAGAAACCGATCGCCTGACTGGCCGACCGGTTGGCCATGGACAGCCAGATGCTGTGTGGTGTCCCCTTCATGCTTCCCCCTTTCGAAAGCCCCGCCGATGAATCTCGGCGAGGGGTCAACAGCGCGGTGCGGTCAAGCTCCCGCGACGATCGCGCGGCGATGGCGGACCCGCGTCCAGGACATGGTCAGGCCGACCCGCTCGGCGCAGCCATAATGCCAGGGGCGGTTCTCGCTATCGCCGGCCCAATGCGGTTCCCCGGCCCGCAAAGGTTTCCCGCAATGGCAACAGGTGGGTGGCGCGGGAAGACGTGCGGCGTCCCGTTTCGTCAGCTGGGTCATAGGGCATCTCATCCAGAGCGTCTTATTCCAGGAGGCGTCTCAGGCACGGCGTTTCGGGAAGGCACGGCGTCGAGAAGCGTGTGTTTGGGCAGGTATTCTTGGGCGTGTCATCTTGCGGTGCGAAGAATGACCGCCCGGCCGTCCCGGGGAAACGTCGCAAAGGTGAAATGCCCATGGGGTGCCCCCGACCACAGGGGTATGCCCATGGTCAGGCCACAGGTCGCGAGATCGTTGGCATTAAACGCTTTTTGCCCTTATCGCGAATCGCTGCCGCGGGACGGTGCGCCCACTCTTGATCACACCCCGATTCACAGCCGGTTAACCATCCGAGCCTAGCGTCCGCCCCCTTCGTCGCGGCTTTTTGCTGCGGCGCAGCATTTTCCGAAGGGTGAAGGCGTTATCCATGATTTTCCTGTTGCACCACCTGCCGTCCCTGTCGCTGGTCGCGGTGAGCGGGCTTGCCGGTCTGGCGTTGGGCGTCCTGTCCACGCTGCTGCAGGACCGGCGGGCGATCCTGACCGCGCAGGCCGGGGCCGGCGCGCTGTTCGTGGTTCACTTCTTCGCCCTGGGCGCCCATACGGGCACGCTGATGTGCGCGCTCGGCCTTGTGCAGATGGCCGCCGCCTATCCGGATCGGCGCCCGCGCTGGCTGCGCGCGCTGTTCGCCCTGACCGTCCCGGCGGCGCTGGCCGTCGCGGCGGCGACGTGGCAGGGACCGATGTCCGCCCTGTCGGCCACGGGCTTCATCCTGGGCACCATCGGACGCTGGCAGAGCACGGTCGGGCGGATGCGCCTGTTCTTCCTGTCCTCGACGGTGGTGGGGGCCGGCCACAACGCGCTGGCCGGCTCGGCCTTCGGGCTGGCGTCGGACGCGCTGACCCTGTCGGGCCATCTGCTCAGCCTGTGGCGCGCCCGCCCGCCGGTCCGCCGCCGGGCGATGCTGACGGCGCATTGAGATATGGGAACCGCGCCGGGGAGGATGCCCCGGCGCGGCTTTGACGCTGCGTTCCGATCAGCGCTTCGCTTCGGCGGTGCCGGCGGTTTCCCGGCGCTCCAGATAAGTCTTGGTGAGCTGCGGCAGGCGCTGCTCCAGCCACGCCGCCATTTCCAGTTCCTCGTCCAGGCTCGGCTGCAGCATGCGGGCGATCTCCGGCTCCCCGGCCTGCTCCGCGGCGGAGATCAGGGCGCGGTAGTTGGCGATCTCGAAATGCTCGAAGGAATAGTCGAAGATCGACGCCTTCACGATTTCGTCGGATGCCACGACGCCGGACAGCGACTGGGCGTTGCCGATCAGCATGGCGACGCCGGTCTTGATGGCCGAGGTGTCGGTGCCCAGACGCTGCAGGCACTGCTTCAGCCGGTCGGCCTGCCGGTTCGACACCTCGATGTGCTCCTGCACCTTGGCGAGGACGTCCGGGTAGTTCTTGATGCGCTCCGCCTGACGCTCCAGCATCTCGACGGCCTGGCTTTCCATGGCGTGGGCGTCGCGGAGCCAGTCGATCAGGGTTTCCTTGGTGGTGTTGGCCACAGATCCTCTCCCTCGTTGCGTTATCGGACAGTCCGTTGGGGATGGACCGACAACAGGCGGAGCAGCGGTTCGTCACCATCGGACGATGCAGACCAACCCAACAGGGGCACCCTTCGTATGCATCAAGGAACCTTCACCGGAGCGGCAGGTTTTCAAGTGGTTGGGCAGCCTGCCAGGGGAGGAACCGGCCATGTCGGCAAATGAACCGGCCGTGATGGGAAAAGACCAGATCGTCGATACCCTCAACGATCTGATCCGCATCGTCGAGGACAGCCACGAAGCCTATCGTCAGGCCGCGGAAGCCTTGGAAGACGAGGATCTGAAGGCCCTGTTCAACGACTTGGCGGCCCAGCGCGGCGCCATCGTGCGCGAGGTGCAGCGCCTCGTCGCCGAACAGGGCGGGGCGCCGGACATGGGCGGCACCGTGATGGGCGGGGCGCACCGCTTCTTTTTGGAACTCAAGAACAACGTGCTGGGGCAGGACCGCGAGGCGATCCTCGCCGAGGTGCAGCGCGGCGAGGGCGAATGCGTCCGCGCCTACGAGGAAGCCCTGGCCAAGGAGCTGCCTCTGCCGATCACCGCGGTGGCGGTCCAGCATCTCGACCGCATCCGCGCCGACCGCGACCGCATGACCCTACTGCGCGGTGCCGCGGCCTGATCTGGGATTCCTGACGAAGAGGTAGAACGTTACTCCGCGGCGGCAGACTGCCGGTTCTCAAGATCGGCCAGCAGGGCGCGTTTTTGGCCGGCGTCCATGTGCTTCCAGCCGCGGATCTCCTCCAGGGTGCGCAGGCAGCCGATGCAATAGGCGCGGTCGGCTGTCAGCTTGCACACGCTGACGCAGGGTGACTGGACGAACTCGGTCTCGGTGGGCTGGGTCATTCCGGAATCCAGATGAATGCGGGGCAGTGCGCGGTGGCCGGCGGCGTGGCGCTGGCGCCGCTCCGTCCGGCCGGGCCGGAAGTGCCCGCTCTTGCGGCATTTCGGCGCTTTTGACAAGCCCCACCGACACCATCGGTTATTTTTCCGCAACAATGGGGAGAGCGGATTTCCGTAGATCAACCTACAAGCCATGAATTCGCCAGGAAAATGCCGGAAAGGCGAATTCTTCAGACAAGAAATCTCCCAAATTGGCGTTCAGAACTGTGGTCCGCGGTGTTCCGTGGAGTCCAACGAGGGAGATTTCGGTGAAGCGAAGGTCGGTGGGGATTCTGCTCGGCGCGATGGCGCTGGCGACGGTGTTGACGGCTTGCGGGGTGCCCCCCCAGGCGCCGATGTCGGCGATGCCGCCCGGCGGCGGCCCGGGATACCCGGCGTCCGCCCCCGCGCCCTCCACAAGACAGCCGTATTTCAACGCGGAGGTTGCCGCCGCAGCGCCGGGGCGGTTCAACACGGCGTCGCCGAACGGTTTCGTGCCGGTGGCCGAGGCGCCTGTCTCCACCTTTTCCGCCGATGTGGACACGGCGTCCTACGCGGTGGTCCGCCGCCTGCTGAACGAAGGGCACCCCATCCCCTTCCCTGTCTTGCGGGTGGAGGAGATGGTCAACTACTTCCACTACGATTACCCGCGCCCGGAGTCGCCCGCCGCTCCCTTTCGCCCGACGGTGGCGGTCTATCCGTCCCCCTGGACGGAGGGCGCGCGCATCCTGCACATCGGCATCCGCGCCTACGACGTCGCCCGCAGGCAAAGACCCGCGCTGAACCTCGTCTTCCTGGTGGACGTGTCGGGCTCCATGGCGCCGCAAGACCGGTTGCCGCTGCTGAAGCAGGCGCTGTTGATGCTGGTGGACGATCTGCGTCCGGACGACCATGTGGCCATCGTCAGCTACGCCGCCAACAGCGGCGTGGTGCTGGAGCCCACCGCCGGAACGGACAAGGAAACCATCCGCGCGGCGATCCAGGGGCTGACGACGGGTGGCCTCACCGCGGGCGACGGTGGAATCCAGGCAGCCTATGCGCTGGCGGAGAGGAATTTCGACAAGACGGCGGTCAATCGGGTGGTGATCGGCACCGATGGCGATTTCAACGTGGGGATCGTCGATCCGAAGGAGTTGGAGGCGCTGATCGCGGAGAAGCGGAAGACCGGCGTCTATCTGTCGGTCCTCGGCGTCGGGCTGGGCAACCTCAACGACGTGGTAATGCAGCGGCTCGCCCAGGCGGGCAACGGCAACGCGGCCTATATCGACGGCATGCAGGAGGCCAAGAAGGTCCTGCGCGACGAGTTGTCCTCCACCATGGTGCCGGTCGCCGACAATGTGAAGTTCCAGATCGAGTTCAACCCGGCCCTGGTCGGGCAGTACCGGCTGATCGGCTATGAAACGCGGGCGCTGCGCCGCGAGGATTTCAACAATGACCGGGTGGACGCGGGCGACGTCGGCGCCGGCCATGCGGTGACCGCGCTCTATGAGTTCCTGCCGCCGGGGGCCAGGGGCAAGGGCGTCGATCCGCTGCGCTACGAAGCCAGCCATAAGGTCAAGACGACCAGGGATGCGGCAAACGCGGACGAGTTCGGTTTCCTGCGCCTGCGCTACACGCTGCCCGGTCAGTCAAAAAGCCGGCTGATCGAGCGCCCCATCCGAAAAGGCGCGGCCCTGGCCTCCGTCGAGGCCGCTCCCGCCGAGGCCCGCTTCGCCCTGGCGGTGGCATCCTTCGCCGGAAAGCTGCGCAGCGAGGGAGGCGGCGAGACGATGTCCTACGCGCAGATCGCCGATCTGGCGCGCGGCGCCCGCGGGGCCGACCCCCACGGCACGCGCGCCGAGTTCATCCGCCTCGTCGAACTGGCGGGCAGCCGGGCCGCGCGGTGACGGCGGTCATCGCCTGAAAAGGAAACGGGGCGGCACCGGGCCGCCCCGTTCCTGAACCTCAAGGCGTTCCGCCCCACGCTCAGACGTTTCAGTCGGAGATGTTGGGCGGATCGGGATCGTCCGACCAGTCGTCCTTCGGGGCCGGGTAGCGCTCCAGCCACTTGCGGACCAGGGCGACGTGGCCGGCCTCCTCCTCCGCGAACTCGCGGGCGAGGCGGGCCACCTCCGGGTCCTTGGTCTCGGCGGCGACCGAGGCGTAATAGTTGTTGCCCTGATGCTCGCTCAGCAGCGCCATCTTCAGCGCGTGGTGCGGCTTCATCAGGTAATGGGCGTTCTCGAAGGCCGCGGCCTCCGGCGACTCGGTGGTGGCGTCCCACTGGAACTCCCAGGGGGCGACCTTGGGCAGCGGGCCGAATTCCCGGGCGATCTGCTTGACCTCCTCGGCGTGCTTGCCCGAATAGGTGGCCAGATCGCGGAACAGCTTGGCGACCTCCACATTGTTGTGGGCCTCCATGCTGTCGGCCAGCTCGGTGTAGCGCTCCGCCGCCTCGATCTCCAGGGCCAGCGCGTGGGCGAGGAACAGGCCGACGTTGGCGGCCCCGTTCAGCACTTTCGTCTTCATACCGCGAACCCCTCTTCGATCTGGGCGATGCTGCGGGTGGCCGCCGATTCGGGCTGGAACGGACGGCGGTTGCCGGCGAGGAAGATGCCGAGGCCGAACCCGTCGTCCTCGAGGACGGCGCGCATCGCCTCGTTCGGGTCGTCCGTCGGCTCGCGGCCGTAGGGATGGACCGTGCTCTTCCAATTGCGCTGCTCGGGGCGGAAGGTGACGCAGGGGGACAGGATGTGGATGACCGAGAAGCCGGGGTGCCGCACGCCCTCCACGATCAGGCGGGCGACCTCGTTCGGATTGTTGGAGAAGCCGCGGGCGACGAAATTCGCGCCGCAGGCCAGCGCCAGGGCGACCGGCTGGATCGGGTTGACGCCCGGCCCTTCCGGGGTCAGCTTCGACTCGCACCAGTCGGCCTCGGTGGTCGGCGAGGCCTGGCCCTTGGTCATGCCGTAGACCTGGTTGTCCATGACGATGTAGGTCATGTCGACGTTGCGGCGGCAGGCGTGCAGGAAGTGGTTGCCGCCGATCGAGAAGCCGTCGCCGTCGCCGCCGAAGATCAGCACGTTCAGCTCCGGCCGGGCCAGCTTCACGCCGGACGCCACGGCCAGCGAGCGGCCGTGCACCGTGTGGTAGCCGTAGACGCTGGTGTAGGCGGGGATGCGCGACGAGCAGCCGATGCCCGACACCACGACGGTGTCCTTGCGCTCCAGCCCCATGGTCGCCATGGCGCGGGTGATGCCGGCCAGCACGGAATAGTCGCCGCAGCCGGGGCACCAGATGGGCTTCACGTCGGATTTGTAGTCGCCGGGCAGCGGGCCCACGACATCGTCGGTCAGATGGGTATCCATGGATTTCGTGCTCCGGCCGGTCAGATCAGGGAAAGAAGCGTCTCGTGCACCTCGCGGGCGCGGATCGGCAGCGGGCCGGGGCGGCTGAACACCGACACCGCGCCCGGCAGGTCGTAATGCCCACGCAGGAACTTGTGGAATTGGGCGCCGTGCGTCTGCTCGACGACCAGGACCTTGGTGACGCCCTCCAGCGCCGCGGCCAGCTTGGCCGGCTGGACCGGGGAGATCAGGCGGATGGCGACCAGCCGGGCCTTGGTGCCGGCGGCCTCCAGCCGGCGCACCGCCTCGCGCGACGGGCCGGTGGCGGAGCCCCAGGTGACGACGGCGATCTCGCCCTCGCCTTCGACGTCGGCCCAGGCGTCGCCATAGTCGTAGCTGGTCAGCTTGCGCAGGCGCTTGTCGAGTTGCTTCTGGTGGTCGGACGCCTGCGAGGACGGCAGGGCGCTCTCGGCGTGCTCCAGACCGTCGGCGGTGTGCTCGCCGCCCGGCATGCCGGGGATGGCGGCGGGGGAGACGCCCGATTCGGTGTTGGCGTAGCGCAGGTACTTCGCGTCGCCGCCGAGGTCGGTCGCCAGCAGGCGGTTGGCCTTGTGGGGGGCGTCGGCCGGCTTGTCGACGATGGCGCGGGACTGGCCCATCGCCTGATCGGACAGCACGATGGCCGGGGTCTGCAGGGCCTCGGCCAGATGCACCGCCCACTGGGTGGTGAACAGGCAGTCGGCGATGGAGGTCGGGCCGACCACCAGATGCGGGGCGTCGCCGTGCAGGCCGTAGACGGCGATGTTCAGGTCGGACTGTTCGGACTTGGTCGGGATGCCGGTGGACGGTCCGCCGCGCTGCACGTCGACGATCACCACCGGGGTCTCGGAGGCCACACCCAGGCCGATGCATTCGGTCATCAGCGACAGGCCGGGACCGGCGGTCGCGGTGATCGAGGGCACGCCGCTGAAGGAGGCGCCCAGGCACATGGCGATGGAGGCCAGCTCATCCTCCGCCTGGACCAGCTTGCCGCCGGTCTTGGCGAGGTTGGGGGCCAGCCACTCCAGGATCTCGGTCGCCGGCGTGATCGGGTAGGCGGCGCAGAACTTCACCCCGCCCTTCAAGGCGCCCAGCCCGGCGGCCTCGTTGCCGGAGATGTTCCAGCGGGTGGCGCCCTCCTTGTTGGGGGCGGCCAGCTCCAGGCCGAGGTTCCAGCCGGCGGCCTCCTTGGACCCGGCGTCGATGCCGGCGTTGGACGCCTGGATGGCGGCGTCGCCCTTCTTGCCCAGCGCCTTCTGGATCACCGCGTCGATGCCGGCGCGCGGCAGGCCGACGATCGCCGCGACGGCGCCCAGCCCCACCATGTTGACGCGCCCGCCGGGGATGCGCCCGGCCAGTTCCTTGATCGGCAGCTCGACCTGTCTGGCGCCGCTGGCGGCCAGGACTGCGGGCACCTCGCCCTGGCTGGGGTCGGTGATGATGACGCTCTTGTCCGATAGCGGAAGCTCGGCCGCGAAGCGCTCCACATTCTGCCAGTCGAAGGCGACGATCAGGTCGAAACGGTCTCCCGGACCGTGAACGGGTGTCGGCGACAGGCGAACGAGGGCGGCGGCCTCGCCGCCACGGATCTGCGGGCCGGTGGACCGCGACATCAATCCGTACCATCCCACGTTGGCGGCGGCATCCAGCAGCATCTGTCCGGCGGTCATCGCGCCGGCGCCACCGCTGCCCACCAGGGCAATCGTGACCGAGTCCACTGTCATTGGTTAATCCCTTGCGTCCGAATGTGAGTCGCCCGACGCCCGTACGGCTACGTCAGCATTACGGAACAGGGAAATGATCTGGCGCAAATCGGACGAAAGACGCCACGATTTTGCGAAGTCATGTCATGGAATGGTCCGACCAATGTCTTGCCCGGCGACCATGAATCCCTTTGCACCGACTTTTGTCGGGATTGTTTCCGGACCGGAATGGCAGACGTCTTCGCGGCTTACTCGCTGTAACGTTCTTCCCGCCAGGGGTCGGCGTCATTGTGATAGCCGCGGACCTCCCAATAGCCGCGGCGATCCTCCGCCAGGAACTCGATTCGCTTCACCCACTTGGCGCTTTTCCAGAAATAGAGCTTCGGCACGACGACTCGGACGGGGCCGCCATGGTCGCGGCTGATCGGCTGGCCCTCCCAGCCGGTGGCGAGCAACGCGTCCGCCGCCGCAAAGGCGTCCAACGGCAGGTTGGTGGTGTAGCCGTCCGAGGAATGGCAGAGGACGAAGCGCGCCTCCGGCCGCGGCCGGACGACCGACAGCAGGTGCCGCGTGGACACGCCCTCCCACTGGTTGTCGTAGCGCGACCATGTGGTGACGCAGTGGATGTCGGAGACGACACGCGCCGGCGGCTGGGCCTGGAGATCCTCCCAGCTCCAGGTGACGGGATTCTCGACCAGCCCGTCCACCGCCAGGGTCCAGGTCGCCTCGCTCACCCGCGGCAGGATGCCGAGATCGAGCACCGGCCAGGTCTCCACCAAGCGCTGGCCGGGCGGCAGACGGTCGCGCGCCGGATCGGCGGTCTCCCCGGTCAGGCCCCGGCCCTCCCGCGCCCACTGCTCCTTGGTGGCGATCAGCTTGTCGCGGATCTGGCCGTCATGAGACTCGTCTTGAGGCTCATCCCGAGCGATGTCGTCCGCCATGGCGGTCCTCCGATGGGGTGGATCGGCAGCGATGCCCCTGATGGGCGGTACGGATTTAGGCATGGACGGGCGCCGGTGTCAGCGTCGATCCCGCGCTTTCCGGTGGTGCGAAAGGCTGATCCGCCGGCCGTCCCCCGCTGTTTCCTGTGGTTGGACTGGAAATAGACGGTTCGGACGGTCCCCCTGCCCCTGTTCACGGCCTGCCTTGCTCTGATAGCATGTCCGCCATGCAAGACCTGCCATGTTGCCGCCCATGACCACCGCCCTGTCCGTCGCCCCGCACACCGATGCGGCGCCCTCAGGGCTGGAGAGGGCCGGGCTGGAGAGGGCCGTTCTGGATATGACCCCGGAAGATGTGGCCGGATTGGCTTGGTTGGACGCGCTCGCCACACCGCTGTGGCTGCTCAATCCCGATGGCCTGACCCTGTGGCTGAACGGCGCCGCCCGCGCGCTGATCGGCCTGGAGACCGACGCGCCCGCCGCCGCCGTCCGGGTCAGCCTGTCCGGCCGCTTTCCCGCCGCGCTGGAGCAGGCCGCCGCGGGCCGGACGGTGGAGGCGCGGGCAACCATCCATGCCCCCCTGACCCTGCCTTTGGAGGTGGATCTCCGGCTGGTTCCGGCGCCGCGCCCGGGCGGGCTGATCCTGGCGGAAGCCCCCGCCGACAGCGGCGCCCGGCAGGAGATGATGCGGCTGAACGAGCAGCTGATCGCGCTGTCCTACGCCTATCCCGACATCCGCTTCGAACTGCTGCGCGACGGCACCATCCTCGACTTCGCCGCCGCCAGCCCCGGCGACCTGAACGTCCCCGCCGAGCGCTTCCTGGCCCACCGCGTGCAGGAGGTGCTGCCCGAACCCGCCGCCGGGACACTGGCCGCGGCGCTCGGCCGGCTGAACGAGGGGCAGACGGTCATCGGGCTTGAGTTCTCCCTGCCGCCTCCTGGCCAGACGGAGGCCGGATCGGTGGAGGGCACCAAATTCTTCGAGGCGCGGCTGGTCGCCCTGCCCGACAGCGACCGCGTGATGTGCAGCATCCGCAACGTCACGGAACGGGCGTTGGCGGAAAGCGCGGCCCGGCGCGCCCATCATCTGCTGTCCGACGCCATCGAATGCATCACCGAGGGCTTCGTGCTGTACGACGCCCAGGACCGGCTGGTGCTGTGCAACGGGCGCTATCGCGAGCTGTTCTCCGCCAACACCGACCTCATCACGCTGGGCGCCCGTTTCGAGGAGGTGCTGCGCGGCGGGGTGGAACGGGGCGTCTATCAGGTGCCGGACGGCGACCTGGAGGGCTGGATCGGGCGGCGCATCGAGCAGCATCGCGGCGCCGGCGCCCCCATGGAGGTGCAGCTTCACGACGGACGCTGGATCCGCATCGAGGAGTGGCGGACCCACGAGGGCGGAACCGTCGGCATCCGCGCCGACATCACCGATCTGAAAGCCCGCGAGGCCGAACTGAGCGCCGCCCGCGACGAGGCCGAACAGGCCAACCAGCGCAAGTCCGACTATGTCCACCATCTGAGCCACGAACTGCGCACGCCGCTGAACGCCGTGCTCGGCTTCGCCCAGATCATCCACGACGAGATGATGGGGCCGAACAACCCGCGCTACCGTGAGTATGCCGGGCAGATCGCGGCGGCCGGCGTCTACATGCTGGACCTCATCAACAACCTGCTCGACCTCGCGCGCATCGAGGCGGGTCGGATGGACCTGCATGAGGAGGCCTGCAACCTGTCCCTGCTGGTCGACCTGACCTTCGGCATGATGCAGCCGCGGGCGGGCGAGGCGGCGGTGACGCTGTGCATGGAGATTCCCGACGATCTGCCGAGCCTGCACGGCGACGCCTCGCAGATCCGGCAGATGCTGACCAACCTGATCGGCAACGCCATCAAGTTCGCCCCTCCCAAAGACGGCCGCGTGCGGGTGCGCGCGGAACTGACGGAGGACGGCGGCATCGCGCTGACCGTCGCCGACAACGGCATCGGCATGCGGCCCGAGCAAATACCGGTGGCGCTGGATGCCTTCGGGCAGGTGCATGGCCGCAACCAGGGCCATAACCAGGGCCGTGACCGGACGACGGAGCGCGGCTCCGGCCTGGGACTGCCGCTGACCCGCGCGCTGATCGCGCTGCACGGCGGCAGCTTCCACATCGACAGCCGGGTCGGAGCCGGGACGACCGTATGCCTGACCTTCCCGCCCTGCCGGGTCGGCGGGGCTGCGCGGTCGCCCTGAAGGCTGGAAACGAACCCCCAAAACGCGCAACGGCCGCGCGCGCTGGACGCGCGGCGGCCGTGGACCCACAAGACGAAACCCGCAGGAAAGACGGGTACCTTGTCGAGGCGCGGTGGCTTGGCCTTAGGCGGCCTTGCGGACGGCGGCAGCCTCGGAGAAGACCTTGACGACCTGCTCGACGAAAGCGGCCAGCTCGTCATGGCCCAGCGCCGTGATGGTCACATTGTCCACCACCAGGGCCTCGTCGCTGATCTTGCCGCCGGCGGCTTCCAGCTCGGCGCGGACGGCCTCGGGAGCGGCCAGAGTGCGGCCCTTCAGCTTGCCCGGGATGGCCAGGAGCTGGATGCCCTGGTCGATCGCGGCAATCGGCTTGCCGGCGTCCAGGAAGTGGCCGACGATGCGGCGGGTGTGGGCGCTCTGCTGGAGCTTGGTGACGCTGCGCTCGCCACCCGGCAGCAGCAGCATGTCATAGTCGGCACCCAGAACCTCGCCGACCTGCTTGTCCACCGGGAAGTAATGGCCCCAGGACTTGCCGTGCCAGCCGTTCACCAGACCCTGCTCGGGGGAAATCGTACGAAGAGTAGCGCCGGTCTTGAGGAGAGCCCGTTGCGGCTCCGTCATCTCCAGTTCCTCAAAGCCGTTGGCGACGAGAATGGCAATGCTCTTTCCTGCGAGGGGTTGATCCATACTGTCTTGTCCTTTCATCGTTCAACCAGAATGCGCGGGCCATCGCCGAGGAATGCGCCGTCGGGGAAAAGAAACGGCGCACGCCGCGCAAGGCCTTGCGCGGCGATGGAACCCGCAGCCGGCCCTCGTCCGATGAGGTCCGGCGGGGGGGCAGTTACGCCCCTGATCGGTTTGTGGTGAGCATGGAACACAAGTGGCGGCAACGAGGTCCCAAGTCAATGGCTTATTCCGCACTGCAACGCAGCTTCCCCACCGTCGGGCAGGGCAACCGGCACGGCAATTTCGCGGTTGCGCTCAAGACTTAATCACGATTTCCCGAGTATGACGGTTGGGGTGGCGCAGGTCAGCCATGCCGTCATGGCGCGGCTGTGACAACTAATGGCCGTGATGAAAGAGGGCGAACGCAAAAAGAAGCGGCCGGGGGCGGACCCCCGGCCGTTTGAAGTCAATAGCGTCAGCCGTTCGAAGAGATCCGGCTCGCACACCGGATCGGGAACCACCGGTCACCGGGGCGGCGGGCCGAAGCCAACCGTCCGGAGGATCGGCGCAAACCGGTCATACGGCCCGAGCCGGGGAGGCTGCCGCGATGGGCGGCCGTATGACCCTTTCACACTTTGCGGGGGCAAAGTGCTGTCTCGTCCCAGGCGGGGCGCGTCCGGCGGATGGCACCGGACGCGGCCCGCGGTTGGATCAATGGAACTGGTCGGCCTCGGTGGAGTCCTTGTAGGCGGTGGTGGAGGACTGGCCGCCCGAGATCGCCGTGGCGACCGCGTCGAAGTAGCCGGTGCCGACCTCGCGCTGGTGCTTGGTCGCGGTGTAGCCCTCGGCCTCCGCCGCGAACTCCGCCTCCTGCAGCTCCGAGTAGGCGGCCATGCCGCGCGCCGCGTAGCCCTTGGCCAGCTTGAAGGCCGAGTAGTTCAGGCTGTGGAAGCCGGCCAGCGTCACGAACTGGAACTTGTAGCCCATGGCGCCGATCTCGCGCTGGAACTTGGCGATGTCCGCCTCGTCCAGGTTGGCCTTCCAGTTGAAGCTCGGCGAGCAGTTGTAGGCCAGCAGCTTGTTCGGGAACTCCTTGCGGATCGCCTCGGCGAAGCGCTTGGCCTCCTCCAGGTTCGGACGCGAGGTCTCCCACCACAGCAGGTCGGAGTAGGGGGCGTAGGACAGGCCGCGGGCGATGCAGTGGTCGACACCCGTGCCCTTCTTCAGGCGGAAGAAGCCCTCGGAGGTGCGGCCGGCGTCGAAGTCGATGAAGGGATGGTCGCGCTCGTCAACGTCGGAGGTGATGAGCTGCGCGGACTCCGCGTCGGTGCGGCAGAGCACGATGGTCGAGGTGCCCATGGTGTCGGCGGCCAGACGGGCGGCGTTCAGCGTGCGGATGTGCTGCTGCGTGGGGATCAGCACCTTGCCGCCGAGATGGCCGCACTTCTTCTCGGACGCGAGCTGGTCCTCGAAGTGGACGCCCGCGGCGCCGGCCTTGATCATCGCCTTCATCAGTTCGAAGACGTTCAGCGGGCCGCCGAAGCCGGCCTCGGCATCCGCGATGATCGGCGCGAACCAGTAGGTGTCGCCCTTGCCCTCGGCGGTCTGGATCTCGTCCGCGCGCTTGAAGGTGTTGTTGATGCGCTCGACCACCGCCGGCACCGAGTTGGCCGGGTACAGGCTCTGGTCCGGGTACATCTGGCCGGCCAGGTTGGCGTCGCCGGCGACCTGCCAGCCCGACAGGTAGATGGCCTTCAGGCCGGCCTTCACCGCCTGCATCGCCTGGTTGCCGGTCAGGGCGCCCAGCGTGTTGATGTACGGCTCGGTGTTCAGCAGTTCCCACAGGCGCTGCGCGCCCAGTTCCGCCAGCGTGTACTCGATCTTGACCGAGCCGCTGAGGCGCTTCACGTCGTCCTGGGTGTAATCGCGCTTGATGCCTTCGAAGCGCGCGGCGCGGAGAGCGGCCTTGGTCTTTTCATCGAGCGACATGGTCGTTTTCCTTCTTTTCGTCACCGTTGCGCTGCTTTTGAGCGCTTGCCCTGACAAAACAACTAAAACGACCTTCGCTGCCTTGCAACATGCCCTTGTTTGTAAAAGGGTCTGTTTGTAAACTGCCGTCTGAAAAGTTCTGTAAATCGGTAAATATTGTAAATCGGCTCAGCTGGAGTTCGGACGGCCATGGACAAGAAGGCGATGCTGGGTCCGAAGGTGCGTCGGCTGCGCCGCGACCATGGGCTGACCCAGGCCCAGATGGCCGAGCAGCTCGGCATTTCCCCCAGCTACCTGAACCTGATCGAGCACAACCAGCGCCCGGTCACCGTGCCGCTGCTGCTGAAGCTGGGCCAGAATTTCGGGGTGGACCTGCAGAGCTTCGCCGAGGACGAGGAGAGCCGCCTCGTCGCCGGGCTGCGTGAGGTCTTCGCCGACCCGCTGTTCGACGGCTCCGACATCAAGAACCAGGACTTCCGCGAGCTGGCGGCGGTCGCCCCGACGCTGGGGCAGGCGGTGGTGGCGCTCTATCGGGCTTTCCGCACCAGCCGCGACGACCTGCAGACCCTGTCGGAACGGGTGGCCGACCGCGAGAAGCTGCATTTGGTCCAGACCTCCTCCTTCCCGCAGGACGAGGTGCGCGACCTCTTCCAGGCCCATTCCAACCATTTCGCCGAGTTGGAGGCGGCGGCGGAGGAGCTGTGGCAGGAGGGCCGGCTGGAGAAGGGCGACCTCTACCGGGGCCTGACCGACTATCTGCTGAACAATCACAGCGTCCGCGTCCGGCTGCTGCCGTCCGACATCATGGGCTATGCGGTGCGCCGCTTCGACCGGCACGGGCGGCGCATCCTGCTGTCGGAGATGCTGGCGCCGTCCGGACGCAACTTCCAGCTCGCCTGCCAGATCGCCCTGCTGCGCCATCGCGACCTGCTGAACCAGATCGTCGAGTCGTCCGGCCTGACCGGCGACGAGGCACGGCGCTTGGCCCGCATCGGGCTGGCCAACTATTTCGCGGCGGCGGTGCTGATGCCCTACGCCCGCTTCTGGGAGGCGGCCAATCAGGTTCGATACGACATCGAAATATTGCGGCGCCGGTTCGACGCCTCGTTCGAGCAGGTCTGCCAGCGGCTGACCACTCTGCAGCGTCCGGGGGCGAAGGGCGTTCCCTTCTTCCTGATGCGGGTGGACAGCGCCGGCAACGTGTCCAAGCGCTTTTCCGGGGCCGGCTTCCATCTGGCCCGTTTCGGCGGCGGCTGCGCCCGCTGGATTGTCTACGAGGCCTTCCGCACGCCGGGAAAAATCCACAGCCAGCTGGCCCAGATGCCCGACGGCACCACCTATTTCTCCATCGCCCGCACGGTGGTGAAGGCCGGCGGCGGCTTCCGCAGCCCGCCGCAGCAGTTCGCCATCGCGCTGGGCTGCGATCTCCAGCACGCGGCGCAGATCACCTATGCGGACGGCGTGGATCTCGAAAACACCGAGGCGGCGACGCCCATCGGTGTGAATTGCCGGCTCTGTCCGCGGCTGGACTGCTCGCAGCGCGCCTTCCCGCCGCTGAACCATCGCCTGATTGTCGATGAGAATCTGCGGGGTTTGTCGCCCTATCTCTTCGCCCCTCCGGCCGGAGAGTAAGGCCATTTATTTTGCAACACCGTCTTGTGGTAACCAAAAAGCCACAACAAAATTGTTGGTATAAATTAGTGGTCTGTTGACGAATTTATTGTTAAAGAGATGTGCTGCAATGCGGCACGGCTTGGCTTCTGAAACGACACCGGCCACAGCATGCCGGTCACCGAAACGGACCTGCGGATTCCATGAGCAATCTGATTCATGAGCGCGTCCTGCGCGTTCACCACTGGACGGACACGCTGTTCAGCTTCACCACCACGCGCGATCCCTCGTTCCGTTTCGATCCCGGACAGTTCACCATGATCGGCCTGGAGGTGAACGGCCGGCCGCTGCTGCGCGCCTACAGCCTGGTCAGCGCCAGCTACGAGGAGACGCTGGAGTTCTTCTCGATCAAGGTGCAGGACGGCCCGCTGACCTCGCGCCTCCAGCACCTCAAGGAAGGCGACACGCTGCTGGTCAACCGCAAGGCGACGGGCACGCTGGTCACCGACAACCTGCTGCCGGGCCGCAACCTGTACCTGCTCAGCACCGGCACCGGCCTCGCCCCGTTCCTCAGCATCATCAAGGACCCGGAGATGTACGCCCGGTTCGACAAGGTGATCCTGACCCACACGACGCGTACGGTGGGCGAGCTGGCGTACGGCGACATCATCAACACCGTCCTGCCGGAGAACGAGTTCTTCGGGGAGGACGTGAAGCAGAAGCTGATCTATTACCCGACCGTAACGCGCGAGCCGTTCCGCAACCAGGGCCGCATCACCGACCTGATCCGCAACGGCAAGCTGTTCGCGGACGTCGGGCTGGCCCCCTTCGACCGCGAGGTCGACCGCGTGATGATCTGCGGCAGCCCGGCCATGCTCGACGAGACCAGCGGCATCATGGACGAGCTGGGCTTCTCCATGGGCCACAACGGCGAACCCGGTCATTACGTGATCGAAAAGGCTTTTGTGGAACGCTGAGCGGATTTGCCGGAATAAAGCGGGCCGCGGTTCGTTGATGGGACGTGACGATGGCACGTCATCAACTCCAGCCGGCCCGCCTGGGCCGGGTTGGTCCTTGACGGGCGCGCCTCCCTTGCGGGGGCGCGCCCGTTTTCCTTCTGGAACCAACCCGGTTCGCCAGACCGTTTTGCCGATCCCGCATTTGGTGTAGACATCCCCTCCATGCGCCTCATCACGATCCTTGCCGTGCTGCTCGTGGCCGGCCTCGCGAATTTTGCCGTCTGGTCGCTGCCGAACCAGCCGGTGCCGCTCGAACCGCCGCCCGGCGGCAAGCTGAAAAGCGTGTCCTTCGCGCCCTTCCGCGACGGGCAGAGCCCGCTGACGCAGACCTTCCCCAGCGTGGAGCAGATCGACGAGGATCTGGCGGCCCTCGCCCCGCAGGTTGCGGGGGTGCGCACCTACACCTCGCTGGAAGGGCTGGAGGTGGTGCCGGAACTGGCGCGCCGCCACGGCATTCAGGTCACCATGGGGGCGTGGCTGTCGTCGCGGCTGGACAAGAACGAGAAGGAGGTCGCCTCCCTCATCGACCTCGCCAACCGCTACCCGGACGTCATCACCCGCGTGATCGTCGGCAACGAGGTGCTGCTGCGCCGCGAGCTGACGCCGGAGCAGGTGGCCGGCTACATCGACCGCGTGAAGGCGGCGGTGAAGCAGCCGGTGTCCTACGCCGACGTCTGGGAATGGTGGCTGAAATACCCGCAGATCGCGGATCACGTCGATTACCTGACCATCCACCTGCTGCCCTATTGGGAGGACGTGCCGACCGACGTGGCCGGCGCCATGGAGCGCATCCGCGGCAGCTACCGCACGATCGCCCAGCGCTTCCCCGGCAAACCGATCCTGGTCGGCGAGACCGGCTGGCCGACGGAGGGCCGGTCGCGCGGCGCCGCGGTCACCGGGCTGGTCAACAAGGCCAAGTTCGTCAACGGCTTCGTCCGCCTCGCCGAGCAGGAGGGCTTCGACTACAACGTGATCGAGGCCTTCGACCAGGGCTGGAAGGCCAAGCTGGAGGGCACGGTGGGCGGCCATTGGGGCCTCTACACCGCCGACCGCCAAGCGAAGTTCGCCCTGGCCGGGCCGGTGGTGGAGAACCGGCAATGGCGGCTGCTGTTCGGCGTCTCCTCCGGCCTCGCGCTGGCGCTCGTCATCGGGCTGACCCTGCGCGGCCGGCCGCTGACCGCCGGAGCCTTCGCCGCCCTGGCCTTCCTGGCGCAGGCGCTGTCCACCCTCTACGTCCACGCCGTCTGGGGCGCCCTGCACGGCAAGCACTACCCGCAGGACGTGGCGCTGTCCGTCGTCATGCTGGCGGCGACGGGCATGCTCTCGCTGGCCGTCCTTCTGGCCGCCCGGCGGGCGCTGGGCAGCGGCGGTCTGGCGCTGGAGCCGCTGGCGCCGCTGCGCGGCCGCCCGGCGCTGTCGCGGCTGGAAACGGTGGGCAAGGCCGCCGCCGTGGTCCTCGCCCTGCTGGGGATCGTCTGGAGCTTCCTGATCGTCTTCGACGGGCGCTACCGCGACTTCCCCAACTGGTATTTCGCCCTGCCGGCGCTCGGCCTGCTGGGGCTCGGCGCCATGCGCGCCACGCGGCGTCCGGAGGGCACGGGCGCGCTGGCCGCCTGGGGGATCGGCGGGCTGTTCCGCCCCGCCGTCCCGGTGGCCGATGCTCCGGCGAGCGGCCTGTGCGGCGCCGTCCGCCGCCTGCCGCTGGAGTCGGCGCTGGCCGCCCTGCTGCTGCTCGGCGCGCTGCTGACCGTGCTGGCGGAGGGCGTGGTGCCGATGGAGTCGCTGATCTACGGGCAGCTTCCCTTCATGGAGGCGCTGCACGAGGTGGTGTGGACCAGCCCGAACTGGGAGGCGCTGTCCTGGGCCGGGCTCCAGCTTCTGCTGGCGGTGCCCTACGCCGCCGTCGTCCTGGCCGCCCGCCGTGGCGAGACCGCCCGCGCCGGCCATCAATGGGTCCGCATCGCCGGACAGTGAGGGTTTCCCCCTCTCCCGCTTGGCGTGGGAGAGGGGGCACGCTCTGCTTCAGGCCGCCTTCTCGCTCTTCCGGCTGCCCTGATGCTCCGCGGTCCAGCGCTTGGGATCGTGCAGGAAGGCGTGGATTTCGCCCTGCGCCTGCCCGTCCAGGTAATGGCCGCGGTTCGCCACCTCCAGCACGTCCCACCAGGTCGCCAGCGCGTGCATGGTGATGCCGAGCGGGGCCAGATGCTCCTGGATCTCGTCGAAGATCCCGTACTGGAACAGCACGAACAGGTCGCGCACGTCGCAGCCCGCCTCCTTCAGCGGCTGGGCGAAGCGGGCCTTGCGGTGGCCGTCGGCGGCGATCTGCTCGACCAGAAGCACACGCCAGCCCCGCTCCACCCGCCCCTCGATCCGGTGCTTGTAGCCCTGCTGGCCCTCCGGCGCCTCCTTGCGCACGAAGACGAGGGGAAGGCCCATCCGGTCGGCGATCAGCGCGGCCCAGGGCACACCCGCCCCCTCGGCGGCGGCGATGGCGTCCAGTTCGCCGTCGCCGATCTCCTGCCCGATCATCCTCAGGGCAAAGTCGAGCACGTCCTCGCGCACCGCGGGGTAGGAGAGCAGCCGCCGCCCCTCCAGATGGACCGGGCTGACCAGCCCGGAACCGTGGCGGCACAGATGGTCCGGGTCGTACCGGACACAGCCGGTTTCGATCAGATGGCGGGCCACGGCGATGGCCCCTTCGCGCAGCTCGATGTCCCAAGCGTCCGGTATCATGGCCTGCCCCCGTCGTCTTCGCGTTGTTGTCCGCCTCGCGTCTTCCCCCGATGATCCCCCGTTCGGGGCGGGCCGCAACCCCTCCACATGCGCCGGAACAGGCGCTTTGGCGGTAGCCGAAACGGGGGAAGACAACGCGTCGCAGCCCCCCTCCGCCTGCAGTTGTGTGTGACGGCGCCAGCGCAGTTGACACGAACCGCGACAAACGTTGAAAAAGAGAATCGAATTGTAGCCATGCAGCTTTGGCAGAGCGGGGCGGGGAGCGGCGATGTCGGACATCCAGGGCCGGAGCCAGGACGATGACGACGATCTGTTGTTCGCCGACGAGGACGCTCCGGACCCGTCGTCCGCGAAATCCGGCCCTGCCGCCGCCCCGTGGAAGCTGCTGATCGTCGACGACGATCCGGAGGTGCACGCGATCACCCGCGTGGTGCTGAACGACGTGACCTTCGATGGACGGCGCCTGCACTTCCTGTCCGCCCATTCGGGGAGCGAGGCCCAGGCGATCCTGTGCGACCATCCCGACATCGCCGCCGTCCTTCTGGACGTGGTGATGGAGACGGAGGACGCCGGCCTGCGGCTGGTCCACCACATCCGGGAGGTGCTGGGCAACCGGCGGGTCCGCATCATCCTGCGCACCGGCCAGCCCGGCCAGGCGCCGGAGCGGCAGGTGATCGTCAACTACGACATCAACGACTACAAGGCCAAGAGCGAGCTGACGGCCCAGAAGCTGTTCACCACCACGGTCGCCGCCCTGCGCTCCTACCAGCACATCGACGCGATCGAACGGAACCGGCAGGGGCTGGAGACGATCGTCGACGCCGCCGGCGCCCTGTTCGAGCAGCGCTCCATGGACCGCTTTGCTGCCGGCGTGGTGGAGCGCGTCGCCGCCCTGCTGCCGCGCGCGGCCGGCGCCCTCCTCTGCGCGGTGCCGCCCGATCCGAAAGGCCCGGCGCCGGACGGCCGGTTCCGGGAGGCGGTGGTGCTGTGCGGCACCGGCGTCTTCGCCAACGCCGCGGGCCGGCCGGTCGGCGACGTGCTGCCCGGCGCGGCCTGCGCCGACATCGCCGCCGCCTTCGCCCGGGGCCGCAGCCTGCACCGCGACGACCACAGCGTCGCGCTGTTCCAGACCCAGAGCCCCGGCCCCGGCGCGCTGTTCATCACCGGGCACGGCGGCCTGCCGGAGGTTGAGCGGCGGCTGGTGGAGATCTTCTGCTCCCGGATGTCGGTCGGGTTCGACAACGTGTCCCTCTACGAGCAGCTCCGCCTCGCCCAGGTCGCCACGGTGCACGCCCTGGGCAAGCTGGCCGAATACAAGGACGAGGTCACCGGGGAGCATGTCCGGCGCATCGGCCGCTGGGCCACCGCCATCGCGCGGGAACTCCAGGCACGGGGCGCCGGCGGGGGCGACGCGGACGACCTGTTCTGCGAGCTGATCGGGCTGGCCAGCATGCTGCACGATGTCGGCAAGGTCGCCATCCCCGACCGGATCCTGCGCAAGCCCGGCAAGCTGGACCCCGAGGAGATCACCCAGATGCGCGAGCACGCCACCATCGGCGGGCGCATCCTGCGCGACGCTTCCGGCCCGGTCGGCGGGCGCAGCTATTTGTCGATGGGGGCGGAGATCGCCGAGAGCCACCACGAGAAGTTCGACGGCACCGGCTATCCCCACGGGCTGGCGGGCGACGCCATTCCGCTGTCGGGCCGCATCGTGGCGGTCGCCGACGTCTACGACGCCCTGCTGCACCGCCGCCCCTACAAGGAGGCGTGGGAGCTGGCGTCGGTTGTCGATCTGATCCGCGCCGAGTCGGGCCGGCATTTCGACCCGCAGGTCGTCGAGGCCTTCGTCGCCATCCTGGAGCGCGGCGGGCCGGAGGCGTAGCGGCCGGCGGAGTCCGGACGGAAGCCCTCAGGCCGGTTCGGGGACCCGGTCGTCGGCGACGATGCGGTTCTTGCCGGACTGTTTGGCCGCGTACATGCGCTGGTCGGCGAGATCGACCAGCCTTTCCCAGTCCACCGGGCGGTCGTGGAGGTATTCGGCGAGGCCGATGCTGGCGGTCTGGGGGGTTCCGTCCGGGCGCTTGCCCAGCCCCCGCGCGTGCAGCCGCTCCACCGCGGTCAGGGCGCCCTCGCGGGAGGTGTTGGGCATGATGACCACGAACTCCTCCCCGCCCCAGCGGACCAGCACGTCGGACTGGCGCAGCATCGCGCGTATGGCCTCCGCCGCCCGCCCGAGCTGCTTGTCGCCCTGGTCGTGGCCGAACCGGTCGTTGATCGACTTGAAATTGTCCAGGTCGAAGAAGATCACCGACAGCGGATGGTCCGAGCGCTGGGCGTGGGCGAACTGCAGCCGCAGCAGCTCCTCGCCGATGCGGCGGGAGAAGGCGCCGGTCAGCCCGTCGTGCGACGCCTGATCGACCAGGGCCATCATGAAGTGCAGCTGGCTCATCGCCGCCAGCGTCGCCACCACCATGATGAGCACCAGCAGCCACAGGGCGCCCAGATAGGAAGGGAACGGGAAGACCAGCGAGCCGTAGACACCGGCCAGCATGTGGGCCGCCAGCATCGGCGTCGCGAAGGCCAGCCCCTCCAGCGCGGTCAGCGGGAAGACGCTGAGCCCCGCCACCATCACGAACGGCAGGAAGGCGTAGCCGGCGGCCACCGCCAGCGCGCTTCCCGCGATCATGTCCTCGTTCAGCATGGGGTGCGAGGCGAGGAAGAAGACCGTCGGCACCGCCAGCAGCAGGGCCAGCCCCCGCCACGCGCTGCCCATGTCGTCGCAGATCCGGTAGCCGAGCGCCAGCGCGCCGAAGGCGAAGCTGGACACCAGCCGCAGGCCGGCGAGATAGCCCCAGAGCGGCCAGGGGAAGATCACAACGTCGATGACGATCCACAGCGGCGTCAGCACGGCGAACACCGCGGCGACCATGCGGACACGGGAATGGATCAGCACGGCCCGGCGACGCTGGATGATCGGGGTGTGTCCGCCCGGATGCATCAGGTCGCGCAACTGCTCGAAGGAGAGATCGCCGCTCACCGCCTGGAATGCCCTCTCCGCGAACCGTCTGAGGAGATTAAGCGCTTGTTGATACACGCGATGCCCCCCATCGGCAACGGCAATTGCTGTGATTTCCAGGGATACGTGCGTATGCGGCGCGGCCTGTGGCATCAACGCATTTGTACGTGATTTGCCGGGACAGTCTTCCCGCCGCCCGCCGCTGTCAACGCCGAAGTGGTCATACCACTGGGGCAAAAGAACGCGGTGCGCGTAAAAAAAGCCCGGCGGCGGGCCGGGCTTTCTTCACGGGTCGGAACGAAGGGAAACCGGTCAGTCCTTCAGGTCTTCCCAAAGCTCCTTCACCTTGGCGAAGAAGCCTTCGGACTGCGGGTGCGAGCCTTCCTTGCCGGCGTTGTCGAACTCGCGCAGAAGCTCCTGCTGCTTCTTGGTCAGGTTGACCGGAGTCTCGACGACGGCCTGGATGTACATGTCGCCGCGCTGCTGGCTGCGCAGCACCGACATGCCCTTGCCCTTGATGCGGAACTGGTGGCCGGACTGGGTGCCGGGCGGCACCGTCACCTTGGTGCGGCTGCCCTCGATGGTCGGCACCTCCACCGTGCCGCCCAGCGCCGCGGTGGTCATTGGGATCGGCACCCGGCAGTGGATGTTGGCGCCGTCGCGCTGGAAGATCGGGTGCGGCGCGATGGCCAGGAAGATGTAGAGGTCGCCCGGCGGCGCGCCGCGCAACCCCGCCTCGCCCTCGCCGGCCAGACGGATGCGGGTGCCGTCCTCCACGCCCGCGGGGATGTTGACCTGGAGGGTCTTCTCCTTGCGCAGGCGCCCGGCGCCGCCGCAGCTCTTGCAGGGGTCCTTGATGACGCGGCCCTGGCCGTGGCAGGCCGGGCAGGTGCGCTCGATGGTGAAGAAGCCCTGCTGGGCGCGCACCTTGCCGTGGCCCTGGCAGGTCGGGCAGGTGACCGGCTGGGTCCCCGCCGCCGCACCGGAGCCGCTGCAGGAGTCGCAGGCGACGGTGGAGGGGACGCGGACGTTGGCCGTGGTGCCCTTGAAGGCCTCCTCCAGCCCGATCTCCAGATTGTAGCGCAGATCCTGGCCGCGGCCCGACGCGGCACCGCCGCCGCGGCGCCCGCCCATGAATTCCCCGAACATCTCGTCGAAGATGTCGGCGAAGCCGCCGCCACCGCCGCCGAAATCGAAGCCGCCGAAGCCGCCGGCCCCGCCGCGCCCGTTCTCGAAGGCGCCGTGGCCGAAGCGGTCGTAGGCCGCGCGCTTCTGCTCGTCCTTCAGGACGTCGTAGGCTTCGCTGATTTCCTTGAACTTGTGCTCGGCGTCCTTGTCACCCTGGTTGCGGTCCGGGTGATACTGCATCGCCATCTTGCGGTACGCTTTTTTGATCTCGTCCGCGCTGGCGCCCTTCGCCACCCCGAGCAGCTCGTAATAGTCCTGTTTCGCCATGGGCCCCGACCGCCTTCACATACAATAGACCAATCATATCTCCGGCCCGCCACCGCAGGACGGATGACGGGCCGGACGATACTGCATGGCGCCGGGTTCTCCCGGCTGTGACACCGGAGGCAACGGGCGGCTGCCCAACGATTGCCTCCGGTTCCGAACGCTTAGGCCGACTTCTTCTTGTCGTCGTCCACTTCCTCGAAGTCGGCGTCGACCACGCCCGGCTCGTTCGGGGCGCCGCCCGCCGCACCGGCGGCACCGGCGCCCGGGGCCTCGCCCTGGCCGGCCTTGTACATGGCCTCGCCCAGCTTCATCGACACCTGGGCCAGAGCCTCGGTCTTCGCCTTCACGGCCTCCAGATCCTCACCGTCCATGACCGACTTCAGCTCGGCCACGGCGGCCTCCGCGGCGGTCTTGTCGGCGGCGGGGATCTTGTCGCCGTTCTCCTTGATCGTCCGCTCGGTCGTGTGGATCAGGGCGTCCGCGTGGTTGCGGGCGTCCACCAACTCGCGCCGCTTCTTGTCGTCGGCGGCGTGGGCCTCGGCGTCCTTCACCATCTTGTTGATGTCGGCGTCCGACAGGCCGCCCGACGCCTGGATGCGAATCTGCTGCTCCTTGCCGGTGGCCTTGTCCTTCGCCGTGACGCTGACGATGCCGTTGGCGTCGATGTCGAAGGTCACCTCGACCTGCGGCACGCCGCGCGGGGCCGGCGGGATGCCGACAAGGTCGAACTGGCCGAGCAGCTTGTTGTCCGCCGCCATCTCGCGCTCGCCCTGGAAGACGCGGATGGTCACCGCGTTCTGGTTGTCCTCGGCGGTCGAGAAGGTCTGGGACTTCTTGGTCGGGATCGTCGTGTTGCGGTCGATCAGGCGGGTGAACACGCCGCCCAGCGTCTCGATGCCCAGCGACAGCGGGGTCACGTCGAGCAGCAGGACGTCCTTGACCTCGCCCTTCAGCACGCCGCCCTGGATGGCGGCGCCGATGGCGACCACCTCGTCCGGGTTCACGCCGCGGTGCGGCTCACGGCCGAAGAACTGCTTCACCGCCTCGATGACCTTGGGCATGCGGGTCATGCCGCCGACCAGGATCACCTCGTCGATCTCGTTGGCCTTCAGGCCGGCGTCGCGCAGGGCGGCCTTGCAGGGCTCGATCGTGCGCTGGACCAGCTCGTCCACCAGGGCTTCCAGCTTGGCGCGGGTCAGCTTGACGTTGAGGTGCTTCGGGCCGGACTGGTCGGCGGTGATGAAGGGCAGGTTGACCTCGGTCTGCATGGCCGAGGACAGCTCGATCTTCGCCTTCTCGGCGGCTTCCTTCAGGCGCTGCAGGGCCAGACGGTCCTTGCGCAGGTCGATGCCCTGCTCCTTCTGGAACTCGTCGGCGAGGTAGTCGATGATGCGGGCGTCGAAGTCCTCACCGCCGAGGAAGGTGTCGCCGTTGGTCGACTTCACCTCGAACACGCCGTCGCCGATCTCCAGCACGGAGACGTCGAAGGTGCCGCCGCCGAGATCGTACACGGCGATGGTGCCGGCGCCCTTCTTCTCCATGCCGTAGGCGAGCGCGGCCGCCGTCGGCTCGTTGATGATGCGCAGCACTTCCAGGCCGGCGATCTTGCCGGCGTCCTTGGTCGCCTGGCGCTGGCTGTCGTTGAAGTAGGCCGGGACGGTGATGACCGCCTGGGTCACCTTCTCGCCCAGATAGTTCTCCGCCGTCTCCTTCATCTTCTGCAGGATGAAGGCGCTGATCTGCGACGGGCTGTACTTCTTGCCGACGGCTTCCACCCAGGCGTCGCCGTTGTCGCCGGGAATGATCTTGTAGGGGACGAGGCCCTGGTCCTTCTTGGTCAGCGGATCGTCGTAGCGGCGGCCGATCAGACGCTTGATCGCGAAGAGGGTGTTCTCGGGGTTCGTCACCGCCTGACGCTTGGCCGGCTGGCCGACCAGACGCTCCGCGTTCTGCGCGAAGGCGACCATGGAGGGCGTGGTGCGCGTGCCTTCGGCGTTCTCGATCACCTTGGCGCTGGAGCCTTCCATGACGGCCACGCAGGAGTTCGTGGTGCCGAGGTCGATGCCAATGACTTTGCTCATGTTCAGCCTCTGTTGTTCGGCAGATGCGTGGCGGCCCGTTTGGTCCGGCACCGCCGCGATCCCCTTGGGGTCGGTGGAACGGTTGGGTGGATTCACGTCTGTCGCCGGAGATATAGGCAGGTGCGTTTCGGGCTGCAACGTCCTGGTCATTCCGCCAACCGTCAAAAGACCAAAAGGTGGCGTGCACGCCGGGACATATCGTCGCGCCTGCGGCTTCGCGCCGCAAGTGAATACCGGGGTATTCAGAAGCATAAGGCGTGCAGCCAACCTCCTTCGCCGCCCCAATGCCCCGGAAGCGCTCTGTTACAGGGCTTTAACACAAGCAAAACCCCCGCAACCCAGCCATGTTAACTTTTCATTAACAAGTAATGGTGTGCATTATTGCGCACAATCAATTGCCGGTTGCCTTGTTTCTTTGTTGTCCGAAGATTCTAATAGTGGAGAATCGAAGGAAATATGATATATCCCTCGGTGGTAAGGGGGCCGCTCTTGCTCGCAGGTATGGCTTTCCGAAGCGGGACCGTGTGCAGCATTCCATAGGGGGATCAAGATGATGGATGAACGGCGCGACATGGCTCTGGCCATCAAGTCCTGCCTCGACAGCCTTATGGACGACGCGACGAAGTGCGACCTGGACGATCTGGCGCGCTTCATCAGCCTCGCCGCCCTGGCGGCGGAGGAGGCGGCCATGGCCTTTGATCCGAAGGCGGCGCAGTTGAAGGCCTTGATGTCCGGCGGCGCCGGCCATTGCTGACCGCTGGCACCCCGACCGCCGGCACCCCGACCGCCGGCACCCTGGCCGCCTGAGCGGGTGGGCGTCCGAACCGGCGCGGGAACGCCGGGGACGCCGCGCCCGACCAATCAGGCCGGACACGAGGCCGGACACTAGGCCGGAAACGAAAAAGCCGCCCTCGACGGGGCGGCTTTCCTGTTTCCGGACGCGTCCCGAAGCCCTTACAGGATCTCCGCCGCGCGGATCGCCCCGTCGAGCAGGGCCAGCGTGTCGGCGCAGGACTCGTCCCCGTCCATGACCATGGGCAGGCGGTAGCTGAACATGGCCGCCGCCGCCTTGCCGTCCCGCTCCGCCCCGACCAGCCAGAGATAATGGGCGTCGGTGCCGCCGTCCTCCTCCGTCATCATCACCGCCTGGGCCAGGACACCGTCGTCGCCCCAGGGCTCGACGATGCGGTCGCTGGCGCGCTGGTCGTCGGGGCGCACGAAGCGCAGCGCCATCTCGCGCAGCACCGCCACGGCGCCGTCCGGCCCGTCCTTCGGCGCCACCCGGTCGGTGACCAGCCGCAGCACGCCTCCCGCCGGGGTCGGCGGGTGGAAGGCGGCCACGGCGTGGCCCTCATGCTCCTCCACCTCCGGGCGCCAGCCGTCCGGCAGCCGGAACCGCACCACCCCTTCCCATTCCACGCTGTGGCCCGCATCGTTGCCAACGCTGTGGCCGTCCTGTCCGCCCGTCACGGCATTCTCCCCTAGATCCTGTGACGGCACTTTAGGCCGAAGCGCCGGCGAATCCAGCCTTGATCGCGGCCCACCGAGCCACCATGGTTCGGCGATGATCATTTCCGCCAGCTACAAGACGGACATCCCCGCCTTCTACGGGCGCTGGTTCCTGAACCGGCTGGAGGCCGGGCACTGCCGCATGGTCAACCCCTACGGCGGCCAGACCTACCGGGTCGGGCTGACCCGCGCGGTGGTCGACGGCTTCGTCTTTTGGACCAAGAATCTCGGCCCCTTCCTGCCGGCGCTGGAGGAGGTGTCGGAGCGCGGCTTTCCCTTCGTCGTCCAGTACAGCATCACCGGCCTGCCGGCCGCTCTGGAACGCTCCGTCCCCGACGCGGAGCGCGCGGTGGAGCATATGGCCCGGTTGCGCGACCGCTGGGGGCCGCGCGCCGCCGTCTGGCGCTACGACCCCATCGTGACGGCAGACGCCACGCCGCCGTCCTGGCACCGCGAGACCTTCGCCCGGCTGGCCGGCCGGATGCGCGGCCTGTCCGACGAGGCGGTGGTGTCCTTCCTCCAGCCCTACCGCAAGACGGCGCGCAACCTGGACGCCGCCGGCGTGCCCTGGCGCGACCCGGACCCGGAGAAGAAGCGCGCCCTGCTGGCCGATCTCGCCGCCATCGCCGCGGACCATGGCATGGCGCTGACGCTGTGCACCCAGCCGGAACTGGCCGGTGTTCCCGGCACGGCGCCGGCCCGCTGCGTCGACGCGCAACGGCTGTCCGACGTCGCCGGGCGGCCCGTCGCCGCCAGGGAAAAGGGCAATCGGCCGGGCTGCCTGTGCGCGGAAAGCCGCGACATCGGGGATTACGACACTTGCCCGCACGGCTGCGTCTACTGCTACGCCGTCGCCAATCGCGCCACCGCGCAGCGGCGCTTCGCCGCCCACGACCCGGCGGGGGAGTTCCTGTTCTCGAGGGAACGGGAGGGGTAAGGCTCCCCAGCCCGCCGTCTCGGCGCCTTCCCGGTTACGGGCAGACCTTCTTCACGGTCTCGACCAGCTTGTCCGGGTTGAAGGGCTTGACCAGCCAGCCGGTGGCCCCGGCCTCGCGGCCGGCGGTCTTCTTGGCGGGGTCGGCCTCGGTGGTCAGCAGCAGGACGGGGGTGGCGCGGTTGAGCGCGCTGCCGCGGATGGCCCGGGTCAGGGCCAGACCGTCCATGCCCGGCATGTTCAGGTCGGTGATGATGCAGTCGAACTTCTGCCGGTTGACCTCCGCCAGACCGGCGGTGCCGTCCGCCGCCTCGGTGACGCCGTAGCCGGCGTTGCGCAGCGTGAAGGCGACCATGTCGCGGATGGTCTTGGAGTCGTCGACGGTCAGAATGGTCTTGGCCACGGGTCCGGTTCCCTGAATGAGCGGCCGCCCGGAATGGGCAATTCCTGGGGCGCCGCGAGACTCCCCGACGCGAACCGGGGTTCCGATGCGAATAGGCGAAGGACTCTCCCGGCGCAAGCCCTTCGGTACGCAAAGGATCGCGGGCGGATGCCCTTCGTGAGGCGGCAGCACGAAAAAAAGCGGCGCGCCGGACCATGCCGCCGCGCCGCCGCAAGAGACGTGCCGCCTGCCGTCCCGAGGGAGGCCAGGCCATCCGTCCGGAGAACGGTCAGGCTTTCGTATCGACGTGCTGGCCGCCCATCTCGTGAGGACCGGCCTTGGCAACGCCCACCATGGCCTCGCGCAGCAGGCGGCCGTGGATGGTGTAGCCGGGCTGGAGCACCTGCACGACGGTGCCGGCGGGCTTGCCGGTGTTGTCGATCTCGAACATCACCTGATGGAAGTTCGGGTCGAACAGTTCGCCGGTCGGGTCGATCTTCTTGATGCCCGCACGCTCGAAGGCGGAGATGAGCTGGCGCTCCGTCGCTTCCACACCAACGGAGAGGCCCTTCAGCACGTCGTCGTTCTCGCGGCCCTCGGCGGGGACGGCCTCCAGCGCGCGGCGCAGGTTGTCGGCCACCGTCACCAGTTCCTTGGCGAAGCTGGACACGGCGAACTTGCTGGCGTCCTCGCGGTCGCGCTGGGCGCGGCGGCGGGTGTTCTCCACCTCGGCCATCTGGCGCAGGAGCTGGTCCTTCAGGCTGGCGACCTCGGCCTCAAGCTGGGCCACGCGATCCCCGGCACCGGCGTCCGCGGCCTTGTCCTGGGCGGCCTTCTCTTGGGCGGCCTTGTCCTGGACGGCTTCGGTCTGCTCCACCTCGGCTTCGGCGGGCTTGTTCTGCTCTTCGCTCATGGCTCTCTCGTTGTCGTCTCTGGTCGTCGTCTGGTGGTGGGTGGAAGCGTTGCCAAGCCGTCGTCACCCGACAAGGCGGCTGATGACCTTGGCTGTATAATCCACAAGCGGGATGATCCGGGCATAATTGATGCGGGTCGGGCCGATCACGCCGATGGCCCCGATCACCTGCTCGCGGCTGTTCTGGAACGGCGAGATGATCAGCGAACAGCCGGAATGGCCGAACAGCACATTCTCCGCGCCGATGAAGATCTGCACCCCGTCGCCCTTCCCGGTGGCGTCGAGCAGGCGCAGCATGGTCTCCTTGGTCTCCAGCGCCTCGAACAGGGCGCGCACGCGCTCCAGGTCCGACAGGGCGGTGACGTCCTCCAGCAGCTTCGCCTGGCCGCGCACGATGAGCTGGCCGCTGTTCTGCCCGCCGCTGCCCGCCCAGGTGGCGAGTCCGGCGGAGACCACGCGCTGCGACAATTCGTCCAGCTCGGTCTTCTGGTCCTCGATCTCGCGCAGCACGGCCTGCCGCGCCTCGTCCAGCGTGCGGCCGACCAGCTTCGCGCTGAGGAAGTTCGACACCATCTGCAGCGTCGCGGCGGGCACGCCCACCGGCACCTCGATGACGCGGTTCTCGACCAGCCCGTCCTCGTTGACCAGCACGACCAGCGCGCGGCCGGGGGCCAGCGAGACGAACTCGATGTGCTTCAGCGGCCGGTCGGTCTTCGGCGCCACCACCAGCCCGGCGCAGTGCGACAGGCCGGACAGCAGGGTGGACGCCTCGCCCAGCACGTCCTGCAGCGACCGCCCGGAGGAGGCGCATTTCGCCTCGATGGAGCCGCGCTCGTCCTCGCTCAGGCTGCCGATCTCCAGCAGGCCGTTGACGAACAGGCGCAGCCCCGCCTCGGTCGGGATGCGGCCGGCGGAGGTGTGGGGGGCGTAGAGCAGCCCTTGCTCCTCCAGGTCGGCCATGACGTTGCGGATGGTCGCGGGCGACAGGGCCATGCCGAGCCTCCGCGAGATCGTGCGCGAGCCCACCGGCTCGCCGGTCGCCACATAGGCGTCGACGATCAGCCGGAAGATCTCGCGGGACCGTTGGTTCAGCTCGGTGATCATGGCGGGGCGGGGACCGGACGATGCTGTTGGGGCACGGAAAGGGGCGTCCCGAATTTAGGCAGGTGTCACCGCCGAATCAACGTGCGCCCCGGTTGCGCGCTGGACGGCGGGGGCATCGGGCGCTAGCTTGCCGCCGATTTCAACAGATTCGCGGATCATGCCCGATGCGTCCCTCCGGCCGCGCCCACGACCAGTTGCGCACCATTTCCCTTGAGCCCCATTTCAGCAAGCACGCCGAGGGGTCCTGCCTGGTGCGGTTCGGCGACACGCACGTCCTGTGCACCGCCAGCGTGGACGAGGGCGTTCCCCGCTTCCTGAAGAACACCGGCCTCGGCTGGGTCACCGCCGAATACGGCATGCTGCCGCGCTCCACCCACAGCCGCACCGACCGCGAGGCCGCCAAGGGCAAGCAGTCGGGCCGCACCCAGGAGATTCAGCGCCTGATCGGCCGCGCGCTGCGCGCCGTCACCGACCGCGCCGCCATGGGCGAGAAGCAGATCAAGATCGACTGCGACGTCATCCAGGCCGACGGCGGCACCCGCACCGCCGCCATCACCGGCAGCTTCGTCGCCCTGCATCTGGCCTTCCAGCATCTGATGCAGATCGGCGCGCTCAAGACCATGCCGCTGACCGACCATGTGGCCGCCGTCTCCTGCGGCATCTACAAGGACGCCAGCGTGCTGGACCTCGACTACGCCGAGGATTCGACCGCGCAGGCCGACGCCAACTTCGTGCTGACCGGCAACGGCGGCATCGTCGAGGTCCAGGGCACCGCCGAGGAGCGCCCCTTCGCCGAGTCGCAGTTCATGGAGTTGCTGGCGCTCGCCCGCAAGGGCATCAACGAGCTGGTGGCCTTGCAGAAGGCGGCGATCGCGGTGAAGTAAAGGCGCGGTTGCGGATTGCCCCCACCCTCCCGCTTCGCGGGTCCCTCCCTCCCCCGCTCTCGCAGGGGAGGGCCGATTTCCCCTCCCCTGCGAGAGCGGGGGAGGGTCAGGGTGGGGGCAACGGTTTGTGACAGAAGGAACCCTCCCATGACCACGCCTCCCCGCCGCTTCACGGGCGGCACGCTGGTGATCGCCAGCCACAACAAGGGCAAGGTCCGCGAGATCGCGGCGCTGCTCGGCCCCTACGCCGCCTCCTTCGTGTCCGCGGGCGAGCTTGGCCTGCCGGAGCCGGAGGAGACGGGCACCACCTTCATTGAGAACGCCGAGCTGAAGGCCCTGGCCGCCGCCAAGGCCGGCCATGTCGCGCTGGCCGACGACAGCGGGATGGTGGTGCCGGCGCTGAACGGCGATCCGGGCATCTACTCCGCTCGCTGGGCCGGTCCGGGCAAGGACTTCCAGATGGCCATGGGCAAGGTCGAGGACGGGCTGAAGGGCCAGACCGACCGCAGCGCCTGGTTCGTCTGCGCCCTGTCGCTCGCCTGGCCGGACGGCCATGTCGAGACGGTGGAAGGCCGCTGCCCCGGCACGCTGGTCTGGCCGCCGCGCGGCGCGCATGGTTTCGGTTACGATCCGATGTTCAAACCGGATGGCTACGACATCACCTTCGGCGAGATGGACCCGGCCAGGAAGCACGAGATGAGCCACCGGGCCGACGCCTTCCGCCAGCTTGTGGAGCGATGCTTCAAGTGATTCCTGATCCTGGCTTCGGGATCTACATCCACTGGCCCTTCTGCAAGGCGAAGTGCCCGTACTGCGACTTCAACAGCCACGTCCGCGACCGGGTCGAGCATGGCCGCTGGCGCGCCGCGCTGGTGCGGGAGCTGGATCATTACGCGGACGCAACGCCCGGCCGCCGGGTCACCTCGGTCTTCTTCGGGGGCGGCACGCCGTCGCTGATGGAGCCGGCGACGGTCGGCGCGGTGCTGGAGCGCATCGCCGCCCGCTGGACGGTGGGCGACGACCTGGAGGTGTCGCTGGAGGCCAACCCGACCTCGGTCGAGGCGGACAAGTTCCGCGCCTTCCGCGCCGCCGGGGTCAATCGGCTGTCGATGGGCATCCAGGCGCTGGACGACGCCGCTCTGAGGTTCCTCGGCCGCCAGCACAGCGCGGCGGAGGCGACCGGCGCCATCGCGCTGGCCGCCAGCACCTTCCCCCGCTTCAGCTTCGACCTGATCTACGCCCGCCCCGGCCAGTCCGTCGCGGCGTGGGAGGCGGAGCTGACCCGCGCGCTGGACCATGCGGTCGGTCACCTGTCGGTCTATCAGCTGACCATCGAGGAGGGCACGGCCTTCTTCCCCCTGCACGCGCGGGGCGATCTGGTGCTGCCCGACGAGGATCTGGCCGGCGACCTCTACGAGGCGACGCAGAGCCTGCTCGACCGCGCCGGGCTGCCCGCCTACGAGATCTCCAACCACGCCCGGCCCGGCGAGGAGAGCCGCCACAACCTGACCTACTGGCGCTACGGCGATTACGTCGGCGTCGGTCCCGGCGCCCATGGCCGGCTGACCCTGGACGGCGAGAAATTCGCCACCCGCGCCCACCGCGCCCCGGAAATCTGGCTGGAGCGGGTGGAGCGCGACGGCCACGGCGCCGCCGCGCCCGAACCGGTCGCCCGCGAGTCGCGCGGGTCGGAGCTGATGATGATGGGGCTGCGCCTGCGCGAGGGGGTGGCCCGCGCCCGGCTGGTCGAGGAGACGGGCCGCGACCTCGACGGGCTGGTCGATCCCGCGGCGCTGGAGCGTCTGGTGGCCGGCGGATTCCTGGAGGTCGGCAAGGACACGTTGCGCGCCACGCACGAGGGGCGGCAGCGGTTGAACGCCGTGCTGGGGGCTCTTCTGGCCTGACCGCGCCAATACCCGGAAACGTGGTGTGACAAAGGCGCCCAGTGCCCGGGGCGCCCCGCATTCTTATACGTCCGTTTATAAGTTTCCTGTGACTGTCGGCCATCCTTGGGGTCCCGGTTAAGACAAGGGCAAACAACCGTCGCTTGCCGGGACGCGGGAAAGGGCAGACAGTTTCAGGCAGACATCCCATGACCCTCACGAAGCTTTCCATTCGGGCCAAGCTGTGGGCGCTCGTCGTCGCGGCTTCGGTCGCATCCTTCGCCATCGCCGGCGCTGGCCTTTATCTCAATTACAGCCGCATGCACGCCGACCGGCTGGAGACGCTGCACAGCATCGTGGAAACCGGGGTCACCCTGGCCACCACGCTGGAGGCGGACGCCGCCGCCGGCAAGATCACCCGCGAAGAGGCGCAGGCCCGCTTCAAGGCCGCGGTGGCCGGCATCCGCTACGCCGGCGGCAAGGAGTATCTCTTCGCCCACACCATGGACGGCTACGGCTTCGCCCACGTCAACGCGAAGCTGATCGGCGCCGACGTCAAGCCGCTGAAGTCGGCCAACGGCGTCCATATGATCGTGGAGTTCATCCGCATGGTCCGCGCCACCGGCGACGGCCTGCTGGAATACGACTGGCCGCGCACGGTCGGCGGCAGCGACTTGGCGGTGAAGCTGGGCTATGTCCGCGGCTTCGAACCGTGGAACATCTTCATCGGCACCGGCATCTTCATCGACGACATCCGCACCGCCTTCCTGGAGCAGCTGTGGACGCTGGCCGCGGTCATCCTGGTCCTGGCGGTGCCGGCCATCGGCCTGATCGCCTGGGTCGGCACCGACATCAGCGGGGTGCTGCGCGGGCTGGGCGCCAAGATGCGCTCGCTGGCCGACGGCGACCTGTCCACCCGCTTTCCGGAGGCCGAGCGCGGCGATGAGATCGGCGCCATGGCCAAGGCCGTGCTGGTCTTCCAGACCAACGCCCGCGACAAGCAGCGGCTGGAGGCCGAGCAGGCCGCGTCGGCCCAGCGCGCCGAGGAGGAGAAGCGCCGCGCCATGCTGGCGCTGGCCGCCAGCTTCGAGCAGAGCATCGGCGCCGTCGTCCGCACCGTGTCCGACGCGGCGGCGACGATGGAGGAGCGCGCGGCCGAGATGAACCGCGCCGCCGCCCAGACCGACGAGCTGGCGACCTCGGTCGCCGCGGCGACGGAGCAGACCTCCGCCAATGTGCAGACCGTGGCCGCCGCGTCGGAGGAGCTGGCCGGCTCGATCCAGGAGATCAGCCGTCAGGTCGCCGAGTCGTCGCGCATCGCCGGCGAGGCGGTGACCCTCAGCGGGCGGGCCAACGACAAGGTCGGCGGGCTGGCCGAGGCGGTGCAGAAGATCGGCGCGGTCGTCCAGCTCATCAACGACATCGCCAGCCAGACCAACCTTCTGGCGCTGAACGCGACCATCGAGGCGGCCCGCGCCGGCGAGGCCGGCAAGGGCTTCGCCGTGGTGGCGAGCGAGGTCAAGGCGCTGGCCAACCAGACCGCCAAGGCCACCGAGGAGATCGCCGCCCAGGTCGCCAACATCCAGACGGTGACCGGCGACGCGGTCGGCGAGATCCAGGGCGTGACCCAGGTGATCCTGCGGGTGAACGAGATCGCCACCTCCATCGCCTCCGCGGTCGAGGAGCAGGGGGCGGCGACCCGCGAGATCAGCCGCAACGTCCAGGAAGCGGCGGGCGGCACGCAGGAGGTGTCGGCCAACATCACCGGCGTCACCGGTGCCGCGACCCGGAGCGGCGCCACCGCCCGCGACGTGTTGGAGATGTCGCGCCAGCTCGGCCATCAGCTCGACACGCTGCACCGCGAGGTCGGGGGCTTCCTCCAGCAGCTCCGCGCGGCGTAAGGTGGGGGCGAACCGGCAGGGAAAGGGGTTGGGATGCGCATCAGTCTGGTGGTGGCCGCGGCGCGCAACGGCGTGATCGGCCGCGACGGCACCCTGCCCTGGTCCCTGCCCGGCGACCTGAAGCGCTTCCGGGAGCTGACGATGGGCAAGCCGGTCCTGATGGGCCGGCGCACCTGGGAGTCGCTGCCCCGCAAGCCCCTGCCCGGCCGCGACAATCTGGTGGTCAGCCGCAGCGTCCCGCCGGGTGAGCGGGACGGGGCGCGCTGGTTCGGCGGCCTCGAAGCGGCGCTGGACTGGTGCCGCGGCCGCGGCGTCCCGGAGGTCGGCGTGATCGGCGGCGCCGCGCTGTTCCGCGAAACCCTGCCGCTCGCCGACATCGTCCACCTGACCCGCGTGGAGCGGGATGTGGAAGGCGACACCGTCATGCCGCCGCTGGGGCCGGAGTGGGTGGAGACGGAGCGCGGCCCGTTGTTGAGCGAAAACGGGCTGGATTACCGGTACCTGGACCTCGTACGGCGCCCTGTCAGCGCCGGCCCGTGACGGGTCAGGCCAGCAGCGCCCGCACCCGCTCGGCGTCCTCCGGAGACGCCGGGTTGTAGACGAGCATCGTCAGGTCTGGGCGCCCGTCCACGGCGAAGGCCGAATATTCCAGCTCCAGCGTGCCCAGCGTGGGATGGCGCAGGCGCTTGATCCCCTCCCCGAAATGGCTCACGTCGTTCGCGGTCCACAGGGCGGCGAATTCGGGACTCTGGCGCGACAGATCCTCGACCAGGGCTTTCACCGCCTCGGCGGCACCGGCGCGCGCCGTATCGGCGCGGAAGGCGCCGACGACGAACCGCGCCACGCCCTCCCAATCGAACTGGGCGGCCCGCACGCGCGGGTCGCAGAAGATGAGCCGCAGGATGTTGCGCTGGGCCGCCGGCAGCGCGCCGTAATCGGTCAGCACCGCGGCGGCGGCGCGGTTCCAGGCGACGACGTCCCAGGTCGCCGTCTTGATCAAAGCGGGGCTGGGGTTCAGCGCGTCCAGCACCCGCTGCAGGCGCGGCGTGACCGCCTCCCCCACCGGATAACGCACCGTCGGCAAGCGGTTGAGGCCGAGAAGGAAGAGATGCTCGCGCTCGGCGTCGGTGAGCATCAGGGCGCGGGCGATGCGCTCCAGCACGTCGGCGGACGGCGCTCCGCCGCGCCCCTGCTCCAGCCAAGTGTACCAGGTGGTGCTGATGTTGGCGCGCTGGGCGACCTCCTCGCGGCGCAGGCCGCGGGTGCGCCGACGCTCCGCGGAAAAGCCGAAGGCCGCGGGATCGAGCTTCGCCCGGCGGTCCTTCAGATAAGCGCCCAGCCGGCTTTCGCCGTGACCATAGTGCCCGGTTCCGTTCTCCGCCATGACGCGCCGGCCCGTCCTGTTGGTCATTATACCCCGATAACGTCACGACTTTACCAGGATAAGCCCCTTGCCGACAGTGGCGTCCGACCCTGATCGGAAGAGGTTTCCCCATGCGCGTCTTCGTCACCGGCGCCACCGGCTTCGTCGGCTCGGCCATCGTCCAGGAATTGCTCGCCAACGGGCACCAAGTTCTCGGCCTCGCCCGCTCCGACGCGGCGGCGGCGGCCCTTGCCGCGGTTGGGGCGGAGGTCCACCGCGGCTCCCTCGACGACCTGGAGAGCCTGCGCGCCGGGGCCTCCACGGCCGACGGCGTGATCCACACCGCCTTCAACCATGATTTTTCGCGCTTCGCCGAAAACTGCCGGGAGGACCACCGGGCGATCCTGGCGCTGGGCGAAGCACTGGAGGGCAGCGACCGCCCCCTGCTGGTGACGGCCGGCGCGGTCGTGGCCGCGCGCGGGCCGGTGGTGGTCGAGAGCGATCCGCACCGGCCACCGACTGACGCCCTGCCCCGCCGCACCGAACTCGCCGCGGAGGAACTGGCCGCCCGCGGCGTCCGGGTCGGCGTCGTGCGCCTGCCGCCTTCGACCCACGGCGTCGGCGACCACGGCTTCGCGCGCATCCTGCACGACATCGCCCGCCGGACGGGAGTCTCGGCCTTCATCGGCGACGGTGGGAACCGTTGGCCGGCGGTGCACCGCCGCGATGCGGCGCGGCTGTACCGGCTGGCCCTGGAGGCCGGCGCCCAGGGCGGCCCGTTCCACGCCATCGCCGAGGAGGGCGTGCCGCTGCGCCGCGTTGCCGAAGCCATCGGCGCGCGGCTGGGCCTGCCGGTGGTGCCGAAGACGCCGGAGGAGGCGGCCGCCCATTTCGGGTGGTTCGCCTTCTTCGCGGGGATCGACTGCCCGACCTCCAGCGCCCACACCCGCGCCCTGCTGGGGTGGGAGCCGCGCGAGACCGGCCTCGTCGCCGACCTCGGCCAGCCCGGCTACTTCACGGACTGACCGGCCGGCGGGGGGGTGCTGAGGGCTTCCGCCCTCAGGCCCCCTTGTTGTCCCGGTGGCGGCGCTCGATGGCGTCCCACAGGGTGGCCTCCAGCGCCGACCCGTCGAGCCGGTTGATCTCCTGGATGCCGGTGGGCGAAGTCACGTTGATCTCGGTCATGTAGTCGCCGATCACGTCGATCCCGACGAAGACCAGCCCCTTCGCGCGCAGCACCGGGCCGATGGCCTTGCAGATCTCCTGCTCGCGCGGGGTCAGCTCCGTCTTCTTGGCGCTGCCGCCGGCGTGGAAGTTGGCGCGGGCCTCGCCCTCCTGGGGCATGCGGCTGACCGCGCCGGCGGGCTCGCCGTCGATCAGGATGATGCGCTTGTCGCCCTGGCGGATCTCCGGCAGATACTTCTGGACGATCACCGGCTCGCGGTAGAGCTGGGTGAAGAGTTCCAGCAGCGAGCCCAAATTCTCGTCGTCCGGCTTCAGGTGGAAGACGCCGGCCCCGCCGTTGCCGAACAGCGGCTTGACGATGATGTCCTTGTGCTGCGCCCGGAAGTCGAGGACGGCCTGCTTGTCGCTGGTGATCAGCGTCGGCGGCATCAGGTCGGGGAAATGGGTGACGAACAGCTTCTCCGGCGCGTTGCGCACCTCCGCCGGGTCGTTCAGCACCAGCACCTTGGGCTGGATGTGCTCCAGCATGTGGGTGGCGGTGATGTAGGCCATGTCGAAGGGCGGGTCCTGGCGCATCAGCACCACATCCATGGTCGACAGGTCGACGATCCGCGGCTCGCCCAGCGTGTAGTGGGCGCCCTTCTTGCGGACCACGGTCATCTCGCGCACGCGGGCGGTCAGGACGTTGCCGGTCAGGCTGAGGTCGCGCGGGTGGTAGTGGTAGAGCGTGTGCCCGCGCTTCTGCGCCTCAAGCGCCATCATGAAGCTCGAGTCGGTGTCGATGTTGATGGACTCGATGGGGTCCATCTGGAAGGCGACGGCGAGGCTCATCCTGCGGGTCTCCGAAACGGGCTTTTGAAGTGGGGTCAGTTCAGTTGGTTCTTGAGCTGCTGGATCAGCGCGGCGACCTGATGGCGGTGCCGTTCGCTGGCGGTCAGCTCCAGGAAGGTTTCCAGCGCGGCGATGGCGGCGGCGAGGTTGCCGTTGTGGGCCTCCAGAAGCCCGGTCTCCCGCCACAGCGACGCCTCGGCCGGGGCGAAAAGCCGCATCGCCTCCAGCACATCCAGCGCGCGCGGCACGTCACGGGCGGAGAGGTGGCGCAGCTTGATGTTGTTCTGGAGCCTCAACAAAATCTCGCGGTTGGACACCGTCTGGTAATGGCCGGGCTCCAGCTCCGCGGCGCTGCCGGCGGTGGCCTTCAGCAGGTCGCGCAGGTCCACGGCGGTGCGCACCTGCCCCTCGTTGAAGGGGTCGAGGATGGCGCGGGCGCCGTCGGCCTCCAGCCGCACCAGGAAATGGCCGGGGAAGTTCAGCCCCAGCATCGTCCAGCCCTGCGAGCGGGCGGCGTGCAGATACAGGATGCCCAGCGCCACCGGCAGGCCGCGGCGGCGGTCGATGACGCGGAGCAGGTTGGCGTTCTGCAGGTCGTCGTAGGTGTCCTGGTCGCCGGCGTAGCCGTGGCGCTCCACGATGACCTCGTGCAGCCAGGAGATGCGGGCCTCCAGCCCGTCGAGGGTGGGCGAGACGCGTTCCGCCAGATCGTGGGCAATGTCGGCGAGGTGACGGCGGTAGTCGGCCAGCGCGGCGCCCGGCACCTCCAGCGCGCCCAGCGCCAGGGCGGCTTCGGCCAGATCGATCTGCTCGTCCGGCTGCTGCCCCACGCGGCGCAGGATGTCACGGGCCTCGGCGCGGCTGGTCACGGGCGGCGTCCTTCCTCTTCATCAGCCTTCGCGTCAGGCTCGCCACGCGTCCGGGACGTGGCGCGGCCAGGACCAAGGGGTAACGAGCATGACGTCGAAGCGCAAGACATAGCCGGCATACTGGGGGTTGGCCCCCAGATAGGCGTGGGCGGCGCGGGCGAGGCGGCCCCGCTGGCGGGCGTTGACCGCCTCGTTCGCGGTGTCCCAGTCGCCGCGGGCCTTGACCTCGACGATCGCCAGAGTGTCGCCCCGCCGGGCCACGATGTCGATCTCTCCCATGGGTGTGCGCAGGCGGCTTTCCAGGATGCGGTAACCCTTCAGCCGCAGCGCCAGCCGGCAGAGCTGCTCGGCGTAGCGGCCGTAATTCTCGGCCCGGCGGCGCAGCGCGCCCGGCGCGCTCATGGTTTCCCCTCCCGCGACAGCTCCAGCGCGCGGGCGTAGACGGTCCGCTTGTTCTGGCCGGTGCGGGCGGCCACGTCGGCGGCGGCGTCGCGGACCGACAGGCGGGTCAGCGCCTCGCGCAGCAGGGCGTCGACGTCGGCCTCGGTCGGGGTGGCCTCCTCGCCGGGCGGGCCGATGACCAGCACGACCTCGCCCTTCGGCGGGCCGGCCTCGGCGTAGTGGGCGGCCAGCTCCGGCAGGGTGCCGCGCCGCACCTCCTCGTAGAGCTTGGTCAGCTCCCGCGCCACCGCGGCCTCCCGCGCGCCGAGGATGTCGGCGAGGTCGGCCAGCGACTCGGGCAGGCGCTGCGGCGACTCGAAGAAGACCAGCGTGGCTGGAACGCCCTTCAGCTCCCCGGCGGCGGCGCGCCGCGCGCTGCTCTTGTTGGGCAGGAAGCCGGCGAACAGGAAGCGGTCGGTCGGCAGGCCGGACAGCACCAGCGCCGCCAGCGGGGCGGAGGCGCCGGGCAGCGTGGTGACCGCCACCCCCTCCGCCACGCATTCCCGCACCAGCTTGTAGCCGGGGTCGGAGACCAGCGGCGTGCCGGCGTCGGTGACCAGCGCGATGGCTTCGCCCGCTTTCATGCGGCCGATCAGGACCGGACGCATCTTTGCCGCGTTGTGTTCATGATAGGAGACGAAGGGCGTGTGGATGCCATGAATGCCCATCAGCTTCGCCGTCACCCGCGTGTCCTCGCAGGCGATGGCGTCGGCGCGGCGCAGCGTGTCGAGCGCGCGCAGCGTGATGTCGGCGGCGTTGCCGATGGGGGTGGCGACCACATAAAGGCCGGCGCCGAGTTTACTTGCGGCCCTCGGCTCGCTACCTTCAGCGTCACCAGAGACGCCGGGCCCGGAAACGGGCTCGGGCGCCGGACCGGATGTGGAGATCGTTGGTGGCACGCTTGACGACACCTTTCTCGCGCGCTTGGGGGCAGCGGGCTGCCGCCGCCCTGTTGGTTGTCGGCACGCTTTCGGCCTGCTCGACTGTAAAGGCCCCGGCGCCGCCGACTCAAGCGCCGCAAGCGCCCGTCGCCGCCGTTCCGGCCGCCCCGCAGACCTTGAAGGTGGCGATCCTGCTGCCGCTGTCCGGGTCCAGCGCCGCCATCGGGCAGGCCATGCTGGAGTCGGCGCAGATGGCGCTGTTCGATCTGGCCGGCGACCGGTTCGAGCTGCTGCCCCGCGACACCAAGGGCACGCCCACCGGTGCTGCCGACGCGGCCCGGCAGGCGATCGCCGAGGGGGCGAGCCTGATCCTCGGCCCGCTGTTCGCCGCCGACGTGGCGGCGGTGAAGCCGGTCGCCCAGTCCGCGGGCGTGGACGTTCTGGCCTTCACCAACGACTGGACCCAGGCCGGCAACGGCACCTACGTGCTGGGCTTCGTGCCCGCCGATCAGGTGACCCGCGTGGTCGGCTTCGCCCGCTCGCGCGGCGCCACGCGCTACGTCGCGCTGGCCCCGCGCACCGCCTATGGCGACGCCGTGGTCAACGCCGTGCAGGCGGCCTCGCGCCAGTTCGGCGGGCAGGTGGCGCAGGTCGAGCGCTACGACCCGGCGGTGACCGACCTCGCCCAGCCGGCCCGGCAGGTGACTCAGGCCGGCGTGCAGCCGCAGGCGGTCATGCTGGCCGAAGGCGGGCCGCGCGCCCAGGGGCTGGCGTCGGCGCTGTCTGCCAACGGGCTCAACACCCAGCAGGTCAAGCTGCTCGGCACCGGCCTGTGGGACGAGCCCGGCCTGGGCCAGGAACCCGCCCTGGCCGGCGCCTGGTTCGCCGCCCCGTCCCCGCAGAGCCGCGCCGACTTCGAGGCGCGTTTCGAAAGGACCTACGGGCGCAAGCCGCCGCGCATCGCCACCCTGTCCTACGACGCCACGGCGATTGCCGCCGTGCTGGCCAAGATGCCCGACGCGTCGGGCCGCTTCGACCGCGCGGCGCTGAACAACCCCAACGGCTTCGAAGGCATGGACGGCGTCTTCCGCCTGCGCGCGGACGGCGTCGTGGAACGCGGTCTGGCCGTCCTGGAGGTCACCCCCAGCGGCCCCCGCGTGATCGATCCCGCCCCGTCCAGCTTCGAAGTGCTGGGGCAGTGAGGCCGGAGCGGTAATTTCCAACCACGAAGGCACAAGGACCGATGTGACGGCCCTTGTGCCTTCGTGCCCTTATGAGGAAGCGCGGACCTATCCGTGCAGCTTCGCCAGACGGCGGGCGTTGGCGCGGACGGTGCGGTAGGCGGGGGTCATGCCGGCCTGGGTCAGGGCGGTGGCCGACTCGACCATGTAGAGCGCGGCGTGGATGCCGGCCTCGACCGTCTCGGTGACGGTGCGGCGCTGCAACTCCATCAGGTCGGCGGGGTTGCGGCACTGGCCGAGGCCGGTCACCATCACCATGGCGGCCTGAAGCTGGCCCTGCATCAGGGTCATCCAGGCGTGCTGCATCTCGCCGATGCCCTTGGCGACGGCGTGGGTGGCCTCGACCATCGCCTCCACCTTCTCGGAGCCCATGCGGACGAACTCCGGGTTGGCGAGGTCGATGGGGTTGTTCATGGCCGCCGCCATCATCGCGGTGCGGTAGCCGATCGTCTGGGCCGCCGCCACCCCCATCTCGCCCGTCTTGACGCCGGTCCGGGTCAGATCGCCCGCCACCGTCAGAAAGCGTTGCGTCGGTTCGCCGTTGCCGGCCTTGCGTCTCGCCATTCGCTCCACCTCACCAAAGGGCCCGGCCGGACCAAAAGCCCCGGCCGAGCCGAAAAAACCGTGACCCGGACGCCAACGCTGCACTGCAGCATTTGGTTCCGGGACCAGTCTTTACAGGGAAGCGAGCGCGCGGTCGAGGTCTTCGACGATGTCCTGGGCGTCCTCCAGCCCAACGGACAGGCGGAGCAGGTTGGGACGGATGTTCGCCGCCGCCTTCTCCTCGACCGTCAGCTTGGAATGGGTGGTGGTGTCGGGGTGGGTGACCAGGCTCTTGGAGTCGCCCAGGTTGTTGGAGATCATCACCATCCGCAGATCGTTCAGGGCGCGGAAGGCTTCCTCCTTGCCGCCCTTGAGGAAGATGGACAGCATGGTGCCGCCGCCGGTCATCTGGCTGCGGACGAGGTCGTGCTGCGGGTGGCTGGCCAGACCCGGATAGAGCACCCGCTCCACCTTCGCGTGGCCTTCCAGGAATTCCGCCACCGTCAGGGCCGACGCGCTCTGCGCCGAGACGCGCAGTTCCAACGTCTCCAGCCCCTTCAGCAGCAGCCAGGCGTTGAAGGGCGAAATGGTCGGGCCGGTGTGGCGCAGATAAGGGTGGATCACCTCCGACCCGTACTGCTTGTCGTTGGTCAGGATGATGCCGCCCAGACAGCGGCCCTGGCCGTCGATGTGCTTGGTCGCCGAATAGATGACGACGTCGGCGCCCATCTCGAACGGACGCTGCAGCACCGGCGTGGCGAAGGCGTTGTCGACCACCACCTTGGCTCCGGCCTTGTGGGCGAGAGCGCTGACGGCGCGCAGGTCGACGACCTCCAGCCCCGGGTTGCTGGGCGTCTCCAGGAAGACGACCTTGGTCGGCTTGGCCAGCGCCTCCTCCCACTGGGACAGGTCGGTGCCGTCGACGAAGACCGCCTCGACCCCGAAGCGGGCCGACAGCTCCTTGATCACCCAGTAGCAGGAGATGAACAGCGAGCGCGGCGCCACGATGCGGTCGCCGGTGCGCAGGTTCGACCACAGGGCGCCGTGCACCGCGGCCATGCCGCTGGTCGTGGCGTAGGCCCAGGCCGCCCCCTCATACTCGCACAGCCGGTCCTCGAACATCGCCGTGGTCGGGTTGCGGAAGCGCGAATAGACGTGGCGGGAGCCGTCGTTGACGAAGGCGCTCTCCGCCTCCTCCGCCGAGCCGTAGACGAAGCCGGAGGTCTGGTAAAGCGCCTCGCAGGTCTCGTCGAAGGACGAGCGGCGGACGCCGCCATGGACCAGACGGGAGCGCGGGCGAAGCCCCGCGACGTTCGGATTGCGATGATCGGTGCGCGCCATGGCCGCTTTGTCTCCTCTGTCCGCCGGCGGGGCAGACCGGCAAAACAAAAAACGCCCCGACCGATCGGGTCGAGGCGCGGACGCGGCTCGGACCTTTTTAGCGGGTTGTTTTACGTGGCCCGCAAGCCGGTCGACCAAATCACCACGTACCCCCGCTTGTAGGACCGCCGCGGCGCGCCGTCAAGGGACAAGGAAGCCGTGACAAAAAGGGGCCGCCCTGCGTCAACATCGCGCAGGACCCGACGACGCCGCCCGCTTGCCCAGCCTGTGCCCGGCACCGGATCATGGCCGCCGGACGTCAGGAGGGGATGCGGGCCGTGCAATATCGCAAGGAGCAGGAGCGGCACTTCGCCCGTCTGGTGCTCACCGGGCGCTTCACCAGCCAGGACGCCGCCCCGGTGCGGCAGGCCATCGCCGACGTGAAGAATGGGACGGAGCGCCGCCACCTCCTCGACCTGACCGGGCTGGAGTTCATCGACAGCACGGGCGTCGGCCTGCTGCTGGTGATGAATGGCGAGGCCCTGTCGGCGGGCAAGGCGCTGTCCCTGCTCTGCGCCTCCGGGCAGGTGCGCAAGGTGGTCGACCTGACCCGCATCGCCATGATCATCCCGGTGCATGAGACGGTGGCCGACTACATCGCCGCCAGCGTGCCCGAGGCCCTGCTGGCCGCCAGCCATCCCTGCGCGCCGGGCGAGGACCCGATGGCCGTCGCCGCCCGCGCGCTGCACGCCAAGCCGGTCCTGCCGCCCGCAAGCGCCCCACCGGACGCTTCGGATCGGGACGGCGCTTCCGGGTGAGACCGCTCGCAGCGCGGGCGCGGACTTCCCATCTGAAGCACCGGACAGAGTCCGTTCCGCGTTGGGGGAGGCACCGAATGGTTCATCTGCACAAGTCGCTGGAATCCGAAGCGTCGAAGGCCGCCGAGCGGGAGGGCCGCTCGCTCGACCAGTTCGTGAACGAGGCGGTGGAGGAGAAGCTGCGCCACGCGCAACGCCCCATCGACCAACGCCCTGTCGCCCAACGTCATGTCACCCCCATCCATGACCGCGGCGCCCCGCTGGACGAGGACTCGGTGGAGCGGGCGTGATCCTGACCGGTGGGATCAACGCCATCGCGTTTGGACCATCGCATTTGGCGTCCGATCCCTCTCCCGCCCCGGGAGAGGGTGCCCGCGCAGCGGGCGGGTGAGGGTCGTGCGAGGATCAAGACACCGAATTCTTGGCAGCACACTCACCCTCCCACGCTGACGCGTGGGTCCCTCCCTCTCCCGGGGCGGGAGAGGGGAAGCCATTCCCGTTTAAGACAACAATCCCCGCAGACGGTACAACTCGTCGAGCGCCTGCCGCGGCGTCAGGCTGTCCGGGTCGATGGACTTCAGCGCCTCCTCCACCCGCGACGGTTCCGGCGGGGCGGCGGCGGGCGCGGCCGGGGCGGGCGGCGGGCGCTTCAGGGCGGCGCTGAACAGCGGCAGATCCTCGGCCAGACGGTGGATGGCGGCGTTCTGGTCGCCCGATTCCAGGATGGTCAGCACCTCCTCGGCGCGGCCGACCACGGCGCCGGGCAGCCCGGCCAGCTTCGCCACATGGATGCCGTAGCTGCGGTCCGCCGCCCCCGCCGTCACCTCGTGCAGGAACACCACGTCGCCCTGCCATTCCTTGATGCGCATGGTGTGGCAGGACAGGCCCGGCAGCTTGCCGGCCAGCATGGTCAACTCGTGGTAGTGGGTGGCGAACAGCGCGCGGCAGCGGTTGACGTCGTGCAGATGCTCCACGCAGGCCCAGGCGATGGACAGGCCGTCGAAGGTCGCCGTGCCGCGCCCGATCTCGTCCAGGATGACCAGCGCGCGGTCGCCGGACTGGTTCAGGATGGCCGCCGTCTCCACCATTTCCACCATGAAGGTGGAGCGGCCGCGCGCCAGATCGTCGGCGGCACCGACGCGGCTGTAGAGCCGGTCCACCACCCCGATGTGCGCGCTCTCCGCCGGCACGAAACCGCCCATCTGGGCCAGCACGGCGATCAGCGCGTTCTGGCGCAGGAAGGTCGACTTGCCGGCCATGTTCGGGCCGGTCAGCAGCCACAGCCGGTTGTCCGGGGCGAGGTCGCAGTCGTTGGCGACGAAGGGACCGGCGTTGCCGGCGTCCAGCACCGCCTCCACCACCGGGTGCCGCCCGCCCTTGATCGAGAAGGCGAGACTGCCGTCCACCACCGGCCGGCGGTAGCGCCGCTCCGCCGCCAGCTCGGCCAGCGAGGTGGCGACGTCCAGCGCGGCCAGCGCGTGGGCGGCCTGGGCGATGGCCTCGGCGCGGCTGGTCACCTCCTCCACGAGGTCGTTGAACAGCTCCAGCTCCACGGCCAGCGCCTTGTCGGCGGCCTCGGAGATGCGGCGCTCCAGGTCCGACAGCTCGACCGTGCCGAAGCGCACGGCGTTCGCCATGGTCTGGCGGTGCATGAAGACCTCGCGCCCCTTCTCGGACATCAGCTTGTCCGCGTGGGTCGCCGTCACCTCGATGTGGTAGCCGAGCACGTTGTTGTGCTTGATCTTCAGCGCCGGCACCCCGGCGATGCCGGCGTACTTGACCTGAAGCCCGGCGATCAGCCGCCGGCTCTCGTCGCGCAGGGTCACCAGCTCGTCGAGCGCGTAGGAATAGTCGCGCGCGATGAAGCCGCCGTCGCGGGCGAGCAGCGGCAGCTCCGGCGCCAGCGCCTGCGTCAACTGATTGACCAGCTCGCTGTGCTCGCCCAGCCCCTTGGCCACGGCGCCCAGCCCGTCGGGCAGCGGTCCGCCGGGATGCCCGTTGAGCAGCAGGCGGATGGCCGAGGCCTGGGCCAGGCCGTCGCGCACCGCCGCGAGGTCGCGCGGGCCGCCGCGCCCCAGCGTCAGGCGGGACAGCGCGCGCTCCAGGTCCGGGCAGCGGCGCAGCGCCTCGCGCAGGTCGCCGCGCAGCCGCTCCTCGTTCAGCGCGAATTCGACCATGTCCAGCCGCTTGGCGATGGCCGCGGGGTTGGTCAGCGGTGCGGAGAGCTGGGCGGCGAGCAGGCGCGCCCCCGCCCCGGTCACCGTGCGGTCGATGGTGGCGAGCAGGCTGCCGCGCCGCTCGCCGGTCAGCGTGCGGGTCAGCTCCAGGTTGCGGCGGGTCGCCGCGTCGATCTCCATGACGGCGCCGGGGCCGAGCCGGCGCGGCGGCGACAGGCGCGGCACGCGGCCCTTCTGCGTCAGCTCCACATAGGCGACCAGAGCGCCGGCCGCCGCCACCTCGGCGCGCGAGAACTGGCCGTAGGCGTCCAGCGTGCCGACGCCGTAAAGGGTGAGCAGCCGCTGCCGCCCGTTTTCGCTGTCGAAGCGCGGGGTCGGCTGCACGGTCAGGCGCGACTTCCACTCGCCCCACAGCTCGTAGAGGTCGGGGCTCTGGCACAGCTTCTCGGAGACCAGAACCTCCTGCGGGTCGAGGCGGCCAAGCGCGGCGCCGAGGCCGGCGCGCTCCACCGGCTGCACGACCAGCTCGCCGGTGGACAGCTCCAGCCAGGCCAGCCCGAGCCCGCCCGCCGCTTCCGCCACCGCGGCCAGCCAGTTGGAGGCGCGGGAGTCGAGCAGGCTGTCCTCGGTCAGCGTGCCGGGGGTGACGATGCGGATGACCCCGCGCTTCACCACCGACTTGGAACCGCGCTTCTTGGCCTCCGCCGGGTCCTCCATCTGCTCGCAGATGGCGACGCGGAAGCCCTGGCGGATCAGGCGCTGCAGATAGGATTCGTGGCTGTGGACCGGGACGCCGCACATCGGGATGTCCTCGCCCAGATGCTGGCCGCGCTTGGTCAGCGCGATGTCCAGCGCGCGGGCGGCGTTCACCGCGTCCTCGAAGAACATCTCGTAGAAATCGCCCATCCGATAGAACAGCAGGCAGTCGGGATGGGCCTGCTTGATCTCCAGATACTGCGCCATCATCGGGGTGGCGTCAGGGGGAATGGTGATGGGCGAAACGGTGGCGGGCGCGTCGGACACGGGTCTTCAACCGGTTGCGTTGTGACGGGCGAGGTCGGGCCGGCACCCTAGCACGCCCGCGCTGGTGCCGCGATGACCGCTTCGTTAGACTGTTCGATGCCCGTAGAACGAGCAGCCGAAGCTGAAGGAGACCGCCGTGACGCAAGCGCCCGACAACACTGATGGCCCGATCACCGACGGCCAGGACGGCGTCCGGGAGGTGCGCGAGGTCGTCGCCCTGTTCAAGACCCGCGAGGCCTTCGACAAGGCCGTGACCGCCCTTCTGGACGCCGGCTTCGACCGCGACGACCTGTCGGTGCTGGCCAGCCACACCTCGCTGGAGGCCGCCGACCAGCGCCCGCAGGCCCCGTCGGACGAGGCCCTGACCGGGCTGGTGGGCGAGCTGAAATACGCCTTCCCCCTGACCACCGCCGGGCTTCTCGCCATCGTCGGCGGTCCCATCGCCGCGCCGCTGGCGGCCATCGTCGCCGCCGGCCTGGGCGGCGTCGCCATCAAGGATTACCTGGACGAGCTGACCAGCCACCCCGACACCGACGAGTTCAGCCGCGCGCTGGAGGCCGGCGGGGTCATCCTGTGGGTGCGCACCGCCGAGGTGGAGGACGAGGTGGAAGCCGCCGAGATTCTCGAAGGCAACGGCGGCGCCAACATCCACCTGTCGGTGCGCGAGGAATAAGACGGGAAGAAACGCCGTCCGTCAGGCGGCGCAGGCGCGCCAGTCGCCTCCGCCGCCGACCACGGTCAGCCCGCGCAGGCGGAACTGCGCCCGCACCACCGCGGCCCAGCCCTTGCGGATCTGGGCGATCTTGACGGCGTCGGACGCCTTGGCGTCGGTGGCGGTGCCGCAGATCTCGAACAGAAGCGCGTCGCCGATGGAGCCGGGGCACAGCGCCAGGGCGTGAACCAGCCAGGCCATCAGCTCGGCCGGGGTGTGGCGCGGCAGGCCGCGCTCCGCCAGGGTCAGGGCGTTCCCGAGGTTCGCCAGCTCCCGCCGTGCCGTTCCGGGGTTCGGGATCATCAATGGCCTCCCTCGCGCGTGTCTCACGGACGACTCCTTACCTCTTTGGAATGGAGCGCGTCAGTGACGGCCATCACAGCGGCACTCCGAATGGGATCATGCAGGAAACAGACGGCAGCCACTTTTGGTGTGCCGCGTGCGAATTATCCTCTTTCCCGTTATAGTCGGGACGCCGCACGGTTCGTCGCATCCCTCGCATCCCTGGGAAGGCTCACGTTTTGTCGATGCTCTCCACCCGCGCCACCTCGGCCGACGCGTCCGACACCAAGGACGCCGGCACCGCCAACATCCCCAACAAGCGCGCGATCCTGTCCCGGCGCAAGCTGGCGGAGGACCTGGAGACGCTGGTGGCGGAGCATGGGACCGGCGACAAGCTGCGCCCCGCCCTGATCGCCCGCCTGCGCGGCGCGCTGAACGACGGGCGGGCGGAGGTGCGCGCCCGCTTCGAGGCCAAGGGATCGGGCGAGGACTGCGTGCGGCAGAACTGCTACCTCGCCGACGGGGTGGTGCGTTCGCTGGCCGACCTGACGGTCACCCACATCTTCCCCTCGCCCAACCCGACCTCCGGCGAGGTGTTCGACATCGTCGCCACCGGCGGCTACGGCCGGGGCGAGCTGGCGCCCTTCTCCGACATCGACCTGCTGTTCCTGCTGCCCTACAAGCGCACCCCGCGGGTGGAGCAGGTGGTGGAGTACATGCTCTACATCCTGTGGGACCTCGGGCTGAAGGTCGGCCACGCGGTGCGCAGCGTCGACGACTGCATCCGCCAGTCCAAGGCCGACGTCACCATCCGCACCGCCATCCTGGAGTCCCGCTACCTCTGGGGGCCGCGCAAGCTGTTCACCGAGTTGCGCCGCCGCTTCGACCGCGAGGTGGTGGCCGGCACCGGGCCGGAGTTCGTCGAGGCCAAGCTTGCCGAGCGCGACAACCGCCACCAGAAGCTGGGCGACAGCCGCTATGTGCTGGAGCCCAACCTGAAGGACGGCAAGGGCGGCCTGCGCGACCTGCAGACCCTGTTCTGGATCGCCAAGTACCTGTACCGGGTCGAGGACGTCGACGATCTGGTCGGCAAGAAGGTGCTGCTGCCGGAGGAGGCGCAGCGCTTCGCCAAGGCGCAGAACTTCCTGTGGACCGCGCGCTGCCACCTGCACTACCTGACCGGGCGCATGGAGGACCGGCTGACCTTCGACGTGCAGACGTCGATCGGCAACCGCATGGGCTACACCGACCACGCCGGGACCAAGGGCGTGGAACGCTTCATGAAGCATTACTTCCTGGTCGCCAAGGACGTGGGCGACCTGACCCGCATCTTCTGCGCGGCGCTGGAGGCGGAATCGAAGCGCCCGCCCAAGTTCAACATCCTGCGGCTGGCCGCACTGGCCCGCCGCAAGGACGTGGACGGCTTCGTGGTGGACGGCGAGCGGCTGAACGTCCGCAGCGACCGCCAGTTCAAGGACGAGCCGCTGGACATGATCCGGCTGTTCCACACCGCCCAGCAGAACGACATCGACATCCACCCCAACGCGCTGCGCGCCATCACGCGCTCGCTGTCGGTGGTGGGGCCGAAGCTGCGCGCCGACCCGGAGGCCAACCGGCTGTTCCTGGAGATCCTGACCGGCCGCAAGGACCCGGAGATCACGCTGCGCCGCATGAACGAGGCCGGGGTGCTGGCCCGCTTCATCCCCGACTTCGGCCGGGTGGTCGCGCAGATGCAGTACGACATGTACCACGTCTACACGGTGGACGAGCACACGCTGTTCGCGCTCGGCATCCTGCACAAGATCGAGATGGGCGAGCTGGCCGGCGAGCTGCCGCTGTCGTCGGAGGTGATCCACAAGGTGGTGTCGCGGCGCGCGCTCTATGTCGCCGTGCTGCTGCACGACATCGCCAAGGGCCGCGGCGGCGACCATTCCATCCTCGGCGCGCGGGTGGCGGAGAAGCTGTGCCCGCGGCTCGGCCTGACGGCGGAGGAGACGGAGACGGTCGCCTGGCTGGTGCGCTGGCACCTCGCCATGTCCTACACCGCCTTCAAGCGCGACCTGGAGGACGACAAGACGGTGCGCGACTTCGTCTCGCTCGTCCAGTCGCCGGAGCGCCTGCGCCTGCTGCTGGTGCTGACGGTGGCGGACATCCGGGCGGTCGGGCCGCAGCGCTGGAACAACTGGAAGGCCACGCTGCTGCGCGAGCTGTACAACCGCTCGGAGGAGGTGATGTCCGGCGGCCTGTCGGTCGAAGGGCGCGGGCGCCGCATCCAGGCCGCCCAGGCGGCGCTGCGGGCCGAGCTGACCGATTTCGACGACGCCGATTTCGACCGGCATCTCGCGCTCGGCTACCCCGCCTACTGGCTGGCCTTCGACGCCGAGACGCTGGGCCGGCAGGCGCGGCTGGTCCGCGAGGCGCTGCGCGACGAGCGGCCGCTGACCGTCAACACGCGCATCGACCGCGGCCGGGCGATCACCGAGGTGACGATCTTCGCCACCGACCACCACGGCCTGTTCTCCCGCCTCGCCGGGGCGCTGGCGGCGGCGGGGGCGGACATCGTCGACGCCCGCATCTTCACCATGACCAACGGCATGGCGCTCGACGTCTTCACCGTGCAGGACGCGGCGGGCGGCGGCGCCTTCGAGAGCGGCGACAAGCTCGCCAAGCTGTCGGTGATGATCGAGAAGGTGCTGTCCGGCCAGCTGAAGCCGCTGCACGACCTTGCCAAGCGCAAGGCCCCGCACGCCAGCCGCACCCGCGTCTTCCACGTGCCGCCGCGCGTGCTGATCGACAACAACGCCTCCACCACCCACACGGTGATCGAGGTCAACGGGCGCGACCGCCCCGGCCTGCTCTACGACCTGACCCGCGCGCTGACCAACCTGACCCTGCAGATCTCGTCCGCGAAGATCTCGACCTACGGGGAGAAGGCTATCGACGTCTTCTATGTGAAGGACGTCTTCGGCCTCAAGGTCACCCACGAGAGCAAGCTGGCCCAGATCCGCGAGCGGCTGCTGCACGCGCTCGCCGATCCGGCGGGGTGAGGACGGGGCTTTAGGAAAGCTGGTCTTCCGCCCAGCCGTCGAGCGCCTTGGCGGCCAGACCGGCCAGAACGCCGGTCGCCATGCCGGCGGCGTAGTCGGACGCCCAGTGCCGCTCGGTGGCGAGGCTGGACCAGCCCACCGCCGCGGCGAAGCCCAGGCTGACCATGGTCGCCGGGGACAGGCCGCGGTTCAGCCCGACCGCCGTGGTCAGGGCCGACACGTTGATGGCGTGGCCGGAGGGGAACGAGGCGTGCTTGCCGTCGGCCTTGCCCCAGCGGCTGGGGTCGCGGCCCTCGTTCGGGCGGGCGCGGCAGACGACGCGCTTGATCCCCTTACCGGCCACCGTCCCCAGCGCGATGGCGAGCAGCCCTTGCCGGGCGAGGCGCGACCAGCCCGGCTTCTCCATGCCCAGCCCGGCGGCCCACAGAGCGCCCAGCGCCGGCATCAGCACCATGCGGGAGCTGGGCACCTGGAGCCCGTCGCGCAGGGCCGGCACCTCCGCGCCCAGGGCGACGGCCTTGCGGCGGGCGGTTCCGTCCAGCCCGTTCACGCCGTCCAGGACGCGGTCCGTGAAACCCTCGTCGCTCATCTCGCGGATCTCCCAAAGCACGCCCCCATCGCCGCGGGGGCCAAGCGTAAACAGCCGCGCTGGCGTTTCGTGCCCGCATGGTCCCGCAAGGCAGGGGTGCCCGGCCTGAGGGGCGGCGCCTTGGCAATCGCCGACCATGCCAACATCGGCCACACAATCCCTCTCCCGCCCCGGGAGAGGGGGGCGCTGAAGGCGCCGGGTGAGGGTCGTTCGGAGGATCAACGAGCCGATCCTTGCCCGCACCCTCACCCTTCCCACGCTGCGCGTGGGCCCCTTCCCTCTCCCGGTTCGGGAGAGGGAGGAGTCGGCGATTGCCAAACCGGCCCGCTGCGGCGCCTTGGCAATCGCCGACCACCGGCCCGGACATCGGCCAGACATCGGCAAGACCACCCCATGAAATCCCGAGTCGCGACTCGCCCGCTCCACCCGGCCTTGGCAATCGCCGACCAATGCCCGAGTCGTGCCGAGTCATCAATGATTCCCACAAGGACCCTTGGCGAACGCCGACGAGTCTTCTGGCAATCGCCGACGCACCCCCGAGTCGTCCCCAGGCAATCGCCGACCTAGCAAATAGACTCCAGCAATTAGGTCTCAATTAGCCTCGTCGGCGATCGCCAAATGGACTCTCCCGGCGGTGCATGATCGACTGCAGGCAGAATGGACGGGGGGACCTATGGGCGACGTGCACCAACTCATCATGACGCATGGCCGGCGCGAGGCGCGGAACCTCGTGGACCCGAAGCGGGCCAGCGTCGTCGATGTCGCGGCGGCGGTGCTGGAGGACGAGTCCAACGCGCTGGGCATCACCTATTCCGGATTCTGCCTGACCAGCCTGCCCCACCGGAAGCTGGCGCCGGACGCCGAATGGCGCCGCGACCAGGGCCGCGTCACCCTGCTGGTCGAGCCGGGCAAGGAGCGCAAGCGCGACGGCAGCCTGATGCCGGTCGGCGTCCCCTACGGCGCCAAGGCGCGGCTGATCCTGCTCTATCTCCAGACCCGCGCCATCCAGGACAACAGCCGCGAGATCGAGCTGGGCCGCTCGATGAACGACTGGCTCGACCGCATGGGCGTGTCGGCCGGCGGCTCCACCTACAAAGCGGTGCAGGAGCAGGCGACCCGCATCAACCTGTGCCGCCTGACCTTCTTCTGGGACAAGGACGGGGCCGAGGGCTTCGCCAAGGAGAACATCGTCAACGGCGGCATCCGCCTGCGCGACGACGACGGCCAGGGCACGCTGTGGCGCGAAACGGTGCAGCTGTCGGAAACCTTCTTCGCCGCGCTGAAGCGCTCCCCCGTGCCGATCTGGGAGCCGGCGATCCGCCACATCGGCGGCTGCTCGATGGCGATCGACGTCTATGTCTGGCTGGCCTACCGACTGCACGTGCTGCGCGACCCGATTCCGGTGACCTGGAAGGCGCTCTTCACCCAATTCGGCGGCGGCTACAAGGAGTTGAAGCACTTCAAGCCGGAGTTCCGCGTCGCGCTGGACTTGGCGCTGGCCGTCTACGAGGCGGCGCGGGTGGAGTTCTCCGACACCGGGGTGCTGCTGTACCCGTCGCCCCCGCCGATTCCGGAGCGCAAGATCCTCCCCGCCGCGCGCGGGTAAGCCGGCGACAGGTCCGTCGGCGATTGCCAACTCACCCGGCTCCGGATTCGGAGTCGGCGATTGCCAGAGAGCGGTTGGCCTGGGCGATTCTCAGTCGCCGAGGCAACGCTACCCCGCTTTGAAAGCCTGCACGTTGCCGCCTTCCCGCGTGTAGACCTGCATCGGGCGGCAGGTCTCGTCCATCTTGACGATGAGGACGCCGGCCTTGTCCCGCGGGTAGAGCCACATCTCGTACTGCGACACCCGCGCGCTCGGCCCGGTGCGCGCCTCGCTGTAGATCGCGGTCCGGAACTGCCCGACCGGAATGCCCTCCCCGGCGAGGACGGAGGCGACGGGGCGGTTGCAGGGTCCCTTCACCATGCCATCCAGCGCCGCCACCGCTCCGGGTGCCGGCTCCGCGGTGCGCGGCGGCCCCAGCGAGGCGCAGGCGCCGAGGCCGAGAAGGCCGGCGCACAGGATGATCCCGGCGGTCCTGCGATTGCGCGAACGGCGTCCGGCGTGGCGATGCATCGCGGTCTCCCTGCCCAATGGCGCTGTTGGTGGCGGTGTTCGTGACGGTGTGTGGTTACCCCAGCGCAAACACCGGAACGGGGAAAAAGGTTCGCGCCGGCCCTTGGCAATCGCCGACCATCAGGATTCAGGCGGGCCAGGAATCAGGCCGACAGAAAAAAGGCGGGGCACCGCGGCCCCGCCTTCCTTCCTTTCCGAATCGGCCGAATGGACTCAGTCCACCTGGACCTTCTCGCCGTTCTTCCAGGCCCAGAACACATAGCCCGGCTGCTTCAGGTCGCCCTTGTCGTCGAAGGACAGCGACCCGACCACCGTGTCGAAGGACGGGCCGGCGCGCAGCGCCTTCGCCACGGCGTCGGACTTGGCGCTGTTGGCCTTCTGCACGGCCTCGGCGTAGGTCTGCACCGCGGCGTAGGCGAACAGGGTGAAGCCGTCGGTGCGGATGTTCTTGGCCTGCAGGGCCTCGACCACCGGCTTGGCGGCGGGGTTGCGCTGCGGGTCGGGCGAGAAGGTGAACAGCGTGCCTTCCGCCGTGTCGCCGGCGATGTTCCAGTAGGACTGCGGCTGGATGCCGTCGGCGCCGATGATCTGCGGGCGGAACTGCTGGTCGGCCGCCTGACGGGCGATCAGGCCCAGCTCCTGGTCGTAGCCGCCGTAATAGAGCACGTCCACGCCGTCCGACTTCAGCCGGGTGACGAGGGCGGAATAGTCCTTCTCGCCGGCGGTGATGCTGGTGAAGGTCGCCTCGGTGATCCCGGCGGCGTTCAGCCGGCGCTTCACGTCGTCGGCGAGGCCCTGCCCATAGGCCTGCTTGTCGTGGACGATGGCGACCTTCTTGCCCTTGTAGCGGTCGGCGATCAGCTTGGCCGCCACCTCGCCCTGCTGGTCGTCGCGGCCGCAGACGCGGAAGACGTTCTTCAGGCCGCGGTCGGTGAGCTGCGGGCTGGTCGCGGTGGGGGAGATCATCACGATCCCCTCCTCGCCATAGACGTTGGAGGCGGCGATGGAGGCGCCGGAGCAGACATGGCCGATCACCGCGGCGACGTTCTGGCTCACCAGCTTGTTGGCGGCGGCCACCGCCTGCTTGGCGTCGCAGGCGTCGTCGGCGATGGTCAGGACCAGCTTCTGGCCGAGCAGCCCGCCCTTGGCGTTGATGTCGGCCACGGCGGCCTCGACGCCGGCGCGGGTTTGCTCGCCATAGGCGGCGGCGGCACCGGTCATCGGACCGGCCAGCGCGATGGTGATGTCGGCCTGGGCGGCCCCGGCCCACAGGCCGGCCCCCAGGGCGACGGCGGCGGCGGTCACAGCCAGCTTCGCACGGATCATGGGTGGATTCCTCTCTCCGGGAACAGGTTCTTTTTATCGAACGCTTTCGGGTCGGAGACCGCGGACGCTGCCTCCGAAACAGGCAAACAAGCAAAGGGACGGGTCCGGCGCAATGGGCAAACAGGCACAGGCTGCCGCACGCCCGGCGCATGACACGGGATCGGGGCGGGAAAAGGCCCGCTCAGTCGACCAGTTCGCGCGGCGCCTGTGGGGTCAATCTGGCCGGGGCCGGGGCCAGAGCCAGGGCGATGGCCCGGCGCAGGTCGTCGGCCAGGACGGGCTTGTGCAGGATGCTGAACTTGCCGGCTTCCGCCTCGGCCAGACGCTCCGGGGTGGTGTCGCCGGTCACCAGGATGCCGGGGATCGGGCGCTTCGACCGCCGGCGCACCTCGCGGATGGTTTCGGTGCCGGTGTGCCCCTCGCCCAGCCGGTAGTCCGCGATGATCACGTCCGGATCGGGGTGGCGGCGCAGGGCCTCCACCGCCTCGCCGAAGCTGTCGGCGGGAAACGCCTCGTGCCCCCATTGCCGGATCATCGCGCACAGCCCCTCGCGGACGATGGGGTCGTCCTCGACCACCAGCACGCGGGCACCGGCCCGCATGCGGGCGGTCACGGGAAAGTCCTCCGGCAGCGTCTCGGCCGGGGCCGGAGCATCGGCGAGCGGCACCTCCACCCGGAAGACCGACCCCCGCCCCGGTTCGGAGCGCAGGCTGACCGGGTGGTCCAGCATGCCGGCCAGCCGGCGCACCACGGCGAGCCCCAGCCCCAGCCCCTGGTCGCGGTCGCGGCTGGCGTTCCCGACCTGCACGAACTCCTGGAAGATGTCCTCCTGCCGGTCGGTGGGGATGCCGATGCCGGTGTCCCACACCTCGATCCGCAGCACCCCGCCGCGCCGCCGGCAGCCGACCAGGATGCGCCCCCGGTTGGTGTAGCGCAGCGCGTTCTCGACGAGGTTCTGCAGGATGCGGCCGAGCAGCATCGGGTCGCTGTCCACATGGGCGCCGCAGGGCATGATGTGCAGCAGCAGCCCCTTGCGCACCGCCACCGGGCGGCTGTTGGCGGCGATGCGGTCCAGCAGCTCGGTCACCGGAAAGACCGTGCGCTTGGGCTCCACCGCCCCGGCTTCCAGCCGCGACACGTCGAGCAGCCCGTCGAGCAGCATCTTCAGGGCGCCCAGCGCGCGGTCCATGGTGGTCAGGATCTTGCGCATCGCCGGATCGGTGGCGCGGGCGGACAGCGCCTCCATCAGCAGCATCAGCGACTGCACGGGCTGGCGCAGGTCGTGGCTGGCCGCCGCCAGGAACTTCGACTTGCCGATGTTGGCCCGGTCGGCCTCCCGCCGCGCCTCGGCCAGCGCGGCCTGGGCGGTCTTGTGCTCCGTGATGTCGCGGACGGTGGCGATCACGCTGACCAGCGTCCCCCCGGCGCCGCGCACCGGCGAGGCGCGCAGCTCCAGCCAGACCTCCGGCGCACCGCGTCCCACGGCGGCGCCCGGACGAACGAACTCGGCGCGCGTGTCCCCGGCACCCTCGGCGCCGTCGCACAGCGGGCACAGCCCCGCCTCGTCCTCCATCAGGCCGCCCAGCACCTCCCGCGCGGTGCGCCCGTCGGCGGCGCCGGGAGCGATCCCCATCAGCCGCGAGAAGGCGGGGTTGGTGTAGACCACCGGCACGCCCGGCCGGGTGGCGTCGGCGATCAGGATGCCGTCGCCGCTCCATTCCATCGCGCGGTTGCGGATGCGCAGCGCCCGGTCGCCGTGGCGCCTCCGCTGAAGCTCCACCAGGAAGGCGGTGGTGAACAGCAGGATCACCGCGGTGGCGGCGGCGGCCCAGATGATGGAATAGAAGCGGTTCTGCCGCCACGCGCCGAACACCGTGTCCACCGACTCCCCGACCACCGTCATCAGCGGGTAGTCGGCGGAGGCGCGGAAGGCGTAGATACGCTCCACCCCGTCCACCGGGCTGACGACGCGATGGTGCCGGACGGTTCCGCTGCCGGCCTCCGGCCACAGACCGGAGCCGCGGAAGCTGCGTCCGAACACCTGGTCCTGCAGGGCTTGGCGGGCCAGCAGGGGACCGTCCGCGCGGGCGATGGCGACCGAGCTGTCGCGCGGCAGGTCCAACCGGCCATAGAAGCGGGAGAAGATTTCCGCCGGGACGTCGATCACGGCGACGCCGCGGAACGTCCCGTCCGCCCCCTCCAGCCGGCGCGACACGGGAATGAACACGTCCGACGTGCCCGGGCTGACGAAGGGCAGGCCGATGACGAACCCCTTCTGGTTCCCCTTCCGGTGGGCGCCGGACTTGTGCCGGGCGAACTCCTCCCACTCCAGCACGGGATTGCGGGTGGTGGTCCGCCCCAACCCCATGGACAGCCAGCTGTTCGCGTCGTAAATCCGGATGGAGGCGGCCAAGCCTTCCTCGAACGACCGCCGGGTGGGGATCAGGAGCGGAATGTCCTTTTCGACATGGGAGGCGACGTCGATCAGAAGATCGTCCAGCCGGCGGAAGGTGGCGATGGCCTGTTCCTCGACCAACTGCGCCATCGCCGCCGTGTGCTGGCGGGTCGTCTGGTCGAGGAAGCGTTCCTCGCGGTCGATGCGGGTCAGCAGCGTCCACCACAGCGCCGCGATGGCGACGGCGACCGCGACGGCGGGAAGAACGAGACGGGCCTCCATTCCCCGCGGAAAAGCGATCCTTCGTCGCACTGCCGACCTCAAACACTGCCCAAAGGTCATTATGCGCCAGCCGATCTCCCCCTTCAATGGACAAACCGGCGACCAATGATACAAAAAGTAGAGAATAATCAAACTTTTGCGGGTTCTTTGGCAGCGCTGCCGCAGGGTTCGGCGGACAATCGGGCGGCTGCCGGATGAGTTTCGCCCGCGCCATCGCCACCGTCGGCAGCCTGACGCTGCTGAGCCGGCTGGCCGGCTTCGCCCGCGACATTCTGACCGCGGCGGTGCTCGGCGCCGGGCCGGTGGCCGACGCCTTCTTCGTGGCGCTGAAGCTGCCGAACTTCTTCCGCCGTCTGTTCGCGGAGGGGGCCTTCAGCGTCGCCTTCGTCCCGCTGTTCGCGGCGGAGCTTCAGCGCAACGGCCGCGCCGCCGCGGTGGCCTTCGCCGAGCAGGCGCTGACGATCCTGCTGACGGTGCTGCTGCCCTTCACCGCCCTGGCCATCCTGGGGATGCCCGCGCTGATGCACCTCCTGGCGCCGGGCTTCGTGGACGAGCCGGCGAAGTTCGCGCTGGCCGTGGACATGGCGCGGCTGACCTTCCCCTATCTGACGCTGATTTCGCTGGTGGCGCTGCTGGGCGGGATTCTGAACGCGCTGGACCGCTTCGGCCCCTTCGCCGCCGCCCCCATCGCCTTCAACCTGACGCTGATCGCCGCCTTGCTGACCGCGCCGCGGCTGGGGCTGGAGCCGGGGCGGGCGATGGCCGCGGCGGTGACGCTGTCGGGCGTGGTGCAGCTGGTCTGGATGGGCTGGGCCTGCCGGGCGGCGGGGGTGACGCTGCGCCTGACCCTGCCGCGGATGACCGAGGGGATGCGCCGCCTGTTCCGGCTGGTCGGGCCGGGGGCCGTCGGCGCCGGAGTCATGCAGATCAACCTGTTCCTGAACGTCGTGCTGGCCTCGCTGCTGCCGTCGGGGGCGGTGTCCTTCCTCTATTACGCCGACCGGCTGAACCAGATGCCGCTGGGCGTCATCGGCATCGCCATCGGCACCGCGCTGCTGCCCGTGCTGGCCCGCCACGCCGCGGCGGGGGACGAGCGCATGGTCCGCCACTACCTCAGCCGTGCCTTGGAATTCAGCCTGCTGCTCGGCCTGCCGGCGGCGGTGGCGCTGGGGGTGGCCGGGGCGCCCATCGTCTCGGTGCTGTTCGAGCGCGGCGCCTTCGGCCCGGCGGAGGCGCAGGCGACCGCCTGGGCGCTGGGCGCCTACGCCATCGGCATCCCCGCCCACGTCATCGTCAAGGCGCTGAACGCCGCCTTCTTCGCCCGCCAGGACACCGCGACCCCGGTGCGCGTCGCCGTGGTGGTCACGGTGGCCAATCTGGCCCTGGGCGTCGCGCTGATGCCGGTGCTGGGCCATGTCGGGATCGCGCTGGCGACCGGGCTGACCGCCTGGTTGAACCTCGCTTTGCTGGCCCACGCGCTGCGCCGCCGCGGATTCCTGCAGCTGGACGGGCGCTTCCTCGGCCGCGCGCCGCGCATCGCCGCGGCGGCGCTGGGCATGGGGGCGGCGCTGCTGGTCGGGGCGTCGGCCCTGGCGCCATGGCTGGAGGCGGCGTCCACCCTGGTCCGCTTCGGCGCGCTGGCCCTGCTGGTCGGCGCCGGCGTGGCGGTGTTCGGGGCGCTGGCGCAGCTGACCGGCGCCACCGATCTGGCCGACCTGAAGGGCTTCCTGCGCAAGGACACTCCGGAATTGGAGCCGCCCGTGTCTTGACCCCGCCCGGTTCCGGCGCGATAACAGCCGCCTTCCAGAAGTTTCGAGCGAGAGTCCTCCCGTGAACCGCATCTTCTCCGGCATGCAGCCGACCCGGCAGCTTCACCTCGGCAACTATCTGGGGGCGCTGCGCAACTGGGTCGAGCTGCAGAACAGCTACGAGTGCATCTTCTGCGTCGTCGACCTGCACGCGCTGACCATCGACCAGGACGCGGAGGTCCTGCGCAACAACATCCGCGAGGTCACCGCGGCCTACATCGCCGCCGGCATCGACCCGGAGAAGAACATCCTCTTCAACCAGTCCTTCGTCCCGGCCCATTCGGAACTGGCCTGGATCCTCTCCTGCCACACGCCGCTCGGCTGGCTGAACCGCATGACGCAGTTCAAGGAGAAGGCCGGCAAGCAGAAGGACATGGCGAACCTCGGCCTCTACTCCTACCCGGTGCTGATGGCCGCCGACATCCTGCTCTACAAGGCCACCCACGTCCCGGTGGGCGAGGACCAGAAGCAGCATCTGGAGCTGGCCCGCGACATCGCCGGCGCCTTCAACCGCCGCTACGACACCGAGTTCTTCCCGCTGCCCGAGCCGCAGATCCTGGGCGAGGCGACGCGCGTGATGTCCCTGCGCGACGGCACCAAGAAGATGAGCAAGTCGGACGAGTCCGAATATTCGCGCATCAACATGACCGACGACGCCGACACCATCGCGACGAAGATCCGCAAGGCCAAGACCGATCCGGAGCCGCTGCCGGACACTGTGGCCGACCTGGAGAAGCGTCCGGAGGCCGACAACCTCGTGACCATCTACGCCGCCCTGTCCGGCCAGACGCGCGAGCAGACGGTGCAGCAGTTCGCGGGCGCCCAGTTCTCCGGCTTCAAGGCGGCGCTGGTCGACCTGTCGGTCGCCAAGCTCGCCCCGATGACCACCCGCATGAAGGAGCTGCTGGACGACAAGGCGGAGATCGACCGCCTGCTGCGCCGCGGCGGCGAGCGCGCGGCGGCCATCGCCGAGGCGAACCTGAACGGCGTGAAGGACATCATCGGCCTTCTGCGTCCCTGAACCGTAACCCTCTCCCCTCCGCTCACGCGCAAACGAAGTTTGCGCTGACGCGACAGGCGGACCTTCGGTCCGCCGAAAGCGGGGAGAGGGTGGCCCGAAGGGCCGGTGAGGGGGGTGCGCTTTTGCCGGACACATCGACACGCGCACCCCCCTCACCCTAACCCTCTCCCCAGAGGGGAGAGGGGATTTGGAACGCGATAGCTTTGGTCCCTGCCCCACCGACCGAAAGGCGTCCGCCGTGACGGCTCCCATCCTGCTCACCGGGTTCCAGCCCTTCGGGGATCACGCCGTCAACCCGACGGCGCTTCTCATGGAGCGGCTGGCCGGCGAGCCGGGGATCGTCACCGCGGTCCTGCCCGTCGAGTACGACGCCTGCGGCGCGGCCTTCGCCGCGCTGCTGGAGGAGCACCAGCCCGCCGCCGCCCTGTGCTTCGGGCTGGCCGCCGGGTCCGAATACATCAAGATCGAGCGGCTGGCCTGGAACCGCGACGAGAGCGAGCAGGCCGACAACGCCGGGGTGGTGCGCACCGACGACGCCATCGAGCCGGACGGGCCAACCGCCTACGGCTCCACCCTGCCCGTCCCCACGCTGGTCCGCGAGCTGGCCATCGCCGGCCTGCCGGTGACCTTCAGCGACCATGCCGGCGGCTTCGTCTGCAACCACCTGTTCTACCGCGCCCGCCACCTGATCGAGACGGCGGACCTCGACATTCCCATGGGCTTCATCCACCTGCCGCCGCTGCCGGAGCAGGTCGCCGACCAGCCCGGCCGCTCCGGCCTGACGCTGGATCAGCAGGAACGGGCGGTGCGCGCGCTAGTCGGGCTGCTGCGCCAGGGGCTGGGGATCGCCGCCTGATTGAAAAGATGCGGATTTTTCACGGATTTCGCGGATTCAGGAACGGATGGACCGGATAAAGAGATTTCGTGAAATCCGTGTTCAAATCCACGAAATCCGTGAAGACCCTGTTGTCTGACGACGGAGCGATCACCCCCGCTGCGCCAGCCGCTCCATCTCCTTCGCCCAGCCCGCGTAGTTCTTGTGGAACTCCGCCAGCGCCGGATCGGTCCGGGTGCGCTCGGCCATCGCCTGCATCAACGGCGCCTGGGCCGCCGCCAATTCCCGCGCGTCGGTGCGCCGCGTCGCCGTCAGGAAGGAGGACAGGCTGGTGACCAGCTTTCCCCCCGCCGGGGCTGCCGCCATCTTCGCCAGATCGTTGACGATCCAGGGCATGTATTTCAGCACATAGTCGGCGTAGGTGCGCATGACCGGCGCCTGCTCCAGCAGGTCGGCACGCTCGCGGTCGAAGTCCTTGCGGTCGAGGATGGCGTGGTTGCGATAGACGACCGGTGCCTCCGCCGAGACGTCGCACTCCCAGCCCTTGCGCGGGACCAGCAGGTCGGCCTGATCCTTTTCCTCGCGGTAGGGGTAGAAGGGCATGGTCCGGCAACGCGACGGCTTGTCGGCGTGGATGCCGCAGAGGTTGTCGGCCTGGAGCGCCGGGCAGGGGAAGTGGTTCGGCAGATAGGCGGTGGGCTGGATCAGCACCGCCACCGTCTTGCGGTTGGGCAGCCGCACGCTGGTGCCCAGCCGGGTGGCGAGGTCGTAGGATTTCGCGTTCGACCGCACCACCGTCCAGACCAGCGCCAGCGGGAAGCGGACGGCGTGGGCCACCGCGTCCGTGAGCGTCAGCGGCAGCAGCCCGTGGCAGCATTTTCCGCAGGCGGTGCAGGCGAAGCGTGGTTCCATGGTCCGGGTCCGCCCTCAGCGGCCGCAGCAGGCCTTGAACTTCTTCCCCGACCCGCAGGGGCAGGGTTCGTTGCGGCCCACCTTGACGACCCGGCGCGGCTCGCCCTTCGGGTTCACCTCGCCCGCGCTGTAGAGCCACTGGCCGTCGACACGGCGGAAGGACGCGCGCTCGTGGTGGCGCATGTCCTGGCCGTCGCGGCGGAAATGGATGAGGAACTCGACAGTGCCCTCGTCGCCCTCCTCCGTCGCGCGCAGCACGTCGAGCCGCTGCCAGTCGCACTCCTCGGCCACCCGCTCCGCCTCGGCGCGGTTGAAGTCCTCGCGGATCTCCGGCGCGTGGGTGCGCTCCACATGGTCGAGGTCGTGGCGCACGAAGGCGGTGTAGCGCGACCGCATCAGCGCCTCGGCCGTCGCGGCGGGCGCGCCGGCCAGGATCGGGCCGCAGCAGGTCTCGAAGGAAAGGCCCGAACAGCAGGGGCAGGCGGAGGAGGTCATGGCGCGCGGGTCCGTCGGTGGGTCCGGGGCTGGTGTGGCAGGATGGGCCACCCCGGTCAAGCGCTGCTGACGGACAGGGTATTTCAGGCCGAACGGGCGCGGCGCGGTTCGGACGGGGTGTGGACGGTCGGCTTCACGATGGCGCGCAACTCCTCGAGGAAGGCGCGGCCGGAGTCGGTGAGCGTGACGATCTTGCGGCGGCGTTCGCGCGGGTCTTCCTGGGCCTGGACGAGGTCGAGCCCGGCCTTCCCGAAGCTGTGCCAGCGGCTGAGCGCGGCGACGTTGCGCGACGCGGAGGATTGGGCGATGCCCAGGCGTTCCGCAAGCTCGCCGATGGAAATCCCTTCGTTCTGCGCGATCGTCATGAAGGACAGCGCGTACTGGATCGGCAGGTCGGGATCGAGCTTGCGAAACGCCTCGAGCACATGGACGACGGTGGTCACCTCGTCAGGGCGAACCACGTCAGGGCGAATATGGGCCGGCATCAGCGACCCTCCCCGAGCGAGGACCCCATCGGGCCGGTGTGTAGATGATGTTCAGGCGTCCAAGCCATACCACGAATTCCCCGTTATCCCGCCGGGCGTCGAAAAAACGATCCGGAGAGGCCCAGTGGGCGTGCTCAACGAAGACCGAACGACCGCAAAACCCCAAAAAGACACACATGGCTTCCTCTCGATATCCGGAATTCGCGTTCCAATGCGCTGGGTTGAAGAAGGGAGCCGGTAGCTCGCTTGGTGGTATGGTTGGACCAATCGCCCTGTCGGCGATTCGGGGTGGTGGGTACGATGGCTTTCATCGTGGTCTCCGTGGGTTGAAGAAGGCAGGGGTTGAAGGAAGGCGCGGGCCCGAAGGGAAACCGCAGGATCGGGTATCGCCTGTCAGCGATACGCTTGCAACGTCAAAAATGACCGGGCATCCGAAAGGTTCCGTTCCCGGATATGTTGGGCCGGGACATAGCCCGCTTCGGTTCCGTCCAGCCCGATGTCGCGCCGCAGATGGGCGCTCAGCGTCTCCACGCCGGCATCGTCGCCGTCGCGGTCCAGCCACTGCCGCAGCAGGGCGTTCCACAAGGTCTGCATGACTCCTCTCCTTGGTGCAGAGGAGCAATTAATCCGTTATCGGATGATTTCCGTCAAGCGTGATTCCCGACTGCCGGACCAAACGGTTGGGTTGCTCCCCGTTCGCCCTTGTCGATCCGCCTTGTCGATCCGCTTTGCCCGCCCTATAGAGTTCCGTCATGAAGGCGAGCCCAAGTACCACCGGCATCCTGCTCTGACGCGCCCGACGCGCAGAGCCTGAACGCGCGCGCCCTGGATGGGAGCCCGCGGTGTGTGTCTGCGCCCGCGCGCAGGCAGAAAGCCGCCGGATCGGCGGCTCACAAGCCGTGAGTGGTTTGATGGAAAACGTCTTCGAAAGCCCGTTCAAGGGCATGGTGCTGGAGCAGCAGGTCACCAACCCGAACATCATCGTCGGCCGGTACAGCTATTATTCCGGCTATTATCATGGTCACAGCTTCGACGACTGCGCCCGGTTCCTTCTCCCGGACGAGGGCGTCGACCGGTTGGTGATCGGCAGCTTCTGCTCGATCGGGTCCGGCGCGGCCTTCATCATGGCGGGCAACCAAGGCCACAGGAACGACTGGGTCAGCACCTTTCCCTTCTTCTGGATGCCCGAAGTGCCGGCCTTCGCTGGCGCGCGGAATGGCTATCGGCCCGCCGGCGACACGGTGGTCGGCAATGACGTCTGGATCGGTTCGGAGGCCATCGTCATGCCCGGCGTCACCATCGGCGACGGCGCTGTGATCGGCACGAGGGCGCTGGTGACGCGGGACGTCGAACCCTACGCGATCGTGGGTGGCAACCCCGCCCGGGTAATCCGCAAGCGCTTCGACGACGATCTCATCGCGCTGCTGCTTGAGATGAGGTGGTGGGATTGGTCCGATGACCAGTTGCAGGAGGCGATGCCGATCCTGACCAGCGGCGACGTCGCGCGTCTGCACCGCCATTGGCAAGAGGTGATCAAAGCCACCTGACGGCAACCTTGTCGGCTTCGCCTGTTCATTGGCAGGCGAAGCCACTCCCCGTGGGTGACACCGGGCGCGTCCGGAACGCTCAAGCGGCCGGGCGGCCGCCGACGCGGGCGTCCCAGCCCAGCATCGCGACCTCGGCCACGGCCTCCAGTTCGGCGCGCTCCGCGCCGTCGCGGGCGAGGATCGACATGCCGGCCTGCACCGTCTGCACGAAACGGGCGAGCGCGTGGAGATCGACCGAGGCCGGGATCTCGCCCTCGGTCACGGCCCGCGCCAGACGCTCCGTCAGGATGCCGACCGCCGAGGCGCGCGCCGACCGCACCACCTCGCCCAGCTCGGCGTGCCCCTCGCTGCCGACCGCGGAGAGCGTCACCATGCAGCCGCGCGGGATGTCGCCGCGACAGCCGGTGAGCGCCGCGGCCGAGTCCATCAGCAGCGCCATCACCGCCTCGCGGGCCGTGGCGGCGGCGAAGAAGCGCCCCCAGACCAGACCCTCGTAGCTCTTGCGGTAATGGTTCACCGCCTCGACGTAGAGCGCCTCCTTGGAGCCGAAGGCGGCGTAGAGGCTGGGCGAGGCGATCCCCATGACCTCCGTCAGGTCGGCGATGGAGGTCGCCTCGTAGCCCTTGCTCCAGAACAGGCGGGTCGCCTGGGTCAGGGCGGCCTCGCGGTCGAAGGCGCGGGGTCGTCCGCGCCCGCGTGCGGGCGGCATTGCCGTGGTCCTGTCTTCGGTGGGCGGGGTCGGGGGTGATTTCTGCATCGATCACTATTTAATCCCGCCGCGGCGTGGGGGCAATGGCCGCGGGCGGCGGCGTTCCATTTTTGTATCGATCATCATAAAAATCATTGACCGGAGCACCGGCAGCCTCTAGCTATTTCTGTATCGAACGACACAGAAAGGATGGGTCATGGGTCAGCCGATGGGTGAATTGGTTGGAAAGCGCGCCCTGGTGACGGGCGGTTCGCGCGGCATCGGCGCCGCCATCGCTCTGGCGCTCGCCGACAAGGGCGCGGATGTGGCGATTTCCTACGAGCGGTCGGCGGAGCGCGCCGCCGAGGTCGTCCGGGCGATCGAGGCGAAGGGCCGGCGCGCCGTCGCCATCCAGGCCGACAGCGCCGATCCGTCGGCCATGGCGGTCCTGGTCGGCCGGACGGTGGAGGCGCTCGGCGGCCTCGACATCCTGGTCAACAACGCCGGCATCGCCCGCCAGGGCTTGGTCGCGGAGATGAGCCTCGCCGACATCGACGCGCTCCTGGACGTCAACGTACGCGCGGCGGTGCTCGTGGCGCAGGCGGCCATCCCGCATCTCAAGGACGGGGGGCGCATCGTCTTCATCGGCTCGTGCCTCGCCGACCGCATCACCGCCCCGGGCGTCACCGTCTATTCGATGACCAAGTCGGCGCAGATCGCCCTGACGCACGGCCTCGCCCGCGAACTCGGCCCGCGCGACATCACGGTGAATCTGGTCCAGCCGGGCGCGACCGACACCGATATGAATCCCGCGAACGGCGACCATGCCGAAATCCTGCGCTCGCAGACGCCGCTCGGCCGGTACGGCCAGCCGGAGGACGTGGCGGCGGCGGTGGCCTTCCTGGCGAGCCCGGCGGCGCGGCAGATCACCGGGGCCACCCTGACGGTGGACGGCGGCCTGAACGCTTAGCCGAATCCGGAACAGGTCCGGGGAAGCCTTTGGTTGAAAAGGCTCCCCGGACGGCAGCGGTCAAGGATTAACGATCCGTTAACGGCGAATATGGGGCGACCCGAGGAGCGCCAACGCCAGCAACGGAGACGCCACAGATGCGGCACGCACCGATGAAAACGGCCGATTCCCCCGCCACCCGGCCGCCGCCGCAGGGTGCCGCCCGATGAGCCGTTCCGCGACGCTCGACGGGCTGCGGGGGTATTTCCTCGTCTTCATGATGGTGAACCACGTGGTGCTGGCCGGCGGCGTCCTGCTCGCCAAGGTCAACCACGCCGAACTCGGCTATGTGCAGGACGCCCAGGGCTTCGTGCTGCTGTCGGGCATCGTCGCCGGGATGTACTACACCCGCGTCTGGACCCAGCGCTCGCCCGAGGCGGCGCGGCGCCGCCTGTTCGCCCGCGCCCGCGAGCTGTACGTCTCGACCATGCTGGTGATCGCGCTGGTCACCGCCATGGTGGTGCTGGTCCCCGGCGCGCGGGAGCCGCTGGGCGGCTTCCTCGGGCATCTGGCCTGGCTGGAGCCCGGCACCCTGCTGGCGAGCGCGCTTCTCCTGCACTCCCCGACCTTCACGGATCTGCTGATCCAGTACATCCTCTACCTCGCGGCGACGCCGCTGCTGCTCCGCCTGATCCTCGACGGCCATGCCCGCAAGGTCGCGCTGGGCAGCGCCGCGCTGTGGGCCGCCGTGCAGATGGGCCTGCATGTGCCGGTGCTGAGCGCGCTCGACGACGGGCTGGGGCGGCTCAGCGACGGTCTGGCGGTGCGCGGGCCGTTCAACCCGCTCGCCTGGCAGGTGCTCTACGTCGCCGGGCTGCTGATCGGCAGCGCGGTGCAGCGGGGCCGCTTCGACACCGACCGCTGGTTCCCGGTCGAGCGGCCGCCCTGGCTGGTTCCGGCGCTGGCGACCGTGGTGGTCTGCGCGGCCTGGCACCTGTCCTTCGTCCATGAGCTGGTCAGCCCGATCGTCGGCGAGCGTTTCCTGCGCTACGTCGACCGCACCGAGTTCAGCCTCGTCTACCTCGCGAACTTCGCGGCGCTGGCCTATGCCGTGTCCTGGCTGCTCATCGCCGGGCCGCGGTCGTCCCACCCGGTCGCCGCCGGCACCGCCCGGCTGCTCACCGCGCTGTTCAACCTGCCCTTCCTCCGGCTGCTGGGGCGGCACTCGCTGCAGGTCTATCTGTTCCACGTCCTGGTCGCCTACGCGATCCTGCTGATCGACCTGTTCGGCGGCCCCTTCAACCAGCTCACCAAGGCGGTCCTGCTGCTCGCCAGCGTCGCCAGCCTCGCCATCCCCGCCCTGTGGCGGGAGCGGAGCCGCGCCAAGCCGGCGGAGCGGGGCGCCGTCCGGATGGGCTCGTCGCGGGGCTGAACGCGCCCAGGCCCGGAGGGATGGGGGCCTGGAGGGATGGGGGCCTGGACGGACGGGACCCCTCTTGTCCTGGACAAGCCCGCCCCGCTGGGTCAAAGAGAAAGCATCAAAAGGGGTGGGACCGGTGGACGGGCCATCGCCCGGCCGATCCCCGCCCGCCCTTTCGCTGCTGAGGACAATCGACCCGCGTGACGAGACGCGCCCATCATCGGTGGTTCGGAACCCTGGCCGCCGCCCTGCTGGCGGTGGCGCTGGCGCCCACGCTGACCCCGGCGCCGGCCCGGGCCGACCCCCGCTTCGTGCCCGGCCCCTGCTCGTTCTCCGTGCCGGAGGGGGAGGCCGCGCTGTGCGGGACCGTCGGCGTGCCCGACCGGCGCGACCGGCCGGCGACGCGGGCCTTCCGACTGCCGGTCGTCGTCCTGCTGTCCACCGCCAAGCAGCCGTCCCCCGACCCGGTCCTGTTCCTGGAGGGCGGCCCCGGCGCCTCCCCCTTCGGCAGCGGCGAGGCGGTGGAGGAGCGGATGGAGGTGTGGTGGTCGCTGACCGCCGGGTTCCGCCGGTCGCGCCACGTCGTGCTGTTCGACCCGCGCGGCGCCGGGCGGGCCGAGCCGGACACCGACTGCCCGGAGCTGGACGTGCTGGGCGCCTCGCCCCGCCTGCGCCCGGTGTCGCGGGACCGCCGCGCCGCTCTGGAACGGACGGCCATCGCCGCCTGCCGCGACCGCTTCACCGCCGCCGGGCTGGACGGCGCCATGTTCACCACCCCCATCGCCGCCGACGACGCCATGGACGTCGCCGCGGCGCTGGGCGCGCAGCGGGTCAACCTGTTCGCCGTGTCCTACGGCACGCGGGTCGCGCTGGAGATCCTGCGCCGCCACGGCGGGCGGGTGCGCACGGCGGTGCTCGATTCCATCTACCCGCCCGACGTCAATGCGACGGAGGAGGCGCCTTGGCTGGTGCACCGCGCGTTCAAGCGGCTGTTCGATGACTGCGCGGCCAACCGCGTGTGCCGCGCCGCCTATCCGGACCTGGAGCGCCATCTGCTGGAGCTGGCGGAGCGGCTGGGCAAGGCCCCGGTGGACGTGCCGGTGGGCGATCCGGAGATTCCGCGCTGGGCGCGCATGGACAGCGCCGCCGCCCTGTCGGCCCTGCTGGAGGCGATGGCCGAGGGCGAGAGCGTGCCCCGCCTGCCCGCCTTGATCGAACGGGCGTGGCGCGGGCGGTACGACCGCCTGACCGACTGGGTGCCCGCCCCTTGGCTGGGCGACCCCGACTCGGCGGAGGGCATGGCCTTCTCCATCGAATGCCGGGAGACGGTGAATCCCGCCGACCCGCTGCGGCTGGCCGACGCCGCGCGCCGCTTCGCCCCCTACGGCGCCGTCACCGCCGACGACCCCGGCCGGCGCGTCTGCGCCCAATGGCCCGCCGCCGCGCAGGAGGCGTCGGAGCGGCTGCCGGTGGCCAGCCCGGTGCCGGTCCTCCTGCTGTCCGGAGCCTACGACCCGCTGACCCCGCCGGAGTGGGCGGAGCGCGCCGCGGCGACCCTGCCGAAAAGCCGGCATCTGGTCTTCCGCAGCGCCGGGCATCTGGTCACCGCATCGGACGACTGCGCGGTCGCAGCCGCCACCCAGTTCGTGGATTCGGAAACCCTGCCCGCCAACGCCTGCCCGGCGGCGGCCAAGCCGCCGGGGTTCCAGCCGCCCTGAGCCCTGTTTCAACGAGCCCTATTTCAATGAGCCCTGCTTCAGCGCGTCCAGCATGAAGGCCGGCAGGGCGAAGCAGGCGACGTGGATGTCGGGCGTGTAGTAGCGGGTGGCCAGCCCCGCCGCGGCGAAGCGCGGGCGGATCGCCTCCGCCGTCTGGCGGCGCAGCGCCGCGTCGTCGGTGGCCCAGCCGAAGGCCATGAAGCCGCCGTAGTAGCTGGGCACCGGCGCCACGAAGAAGCTCGCGTCCGCGAACAGCCGGCCCAGCCGCCGATGGCTGTCCGTCAGCTCGCCCGGCTGGAGGAACGGCACGCCGTTCTGGGTGACCAGCACGCCGCCGGGGGTCAGCCGGGCCTTGCAGTCGGCGTAGAAGTCCTCGGTGAAGAGGACGGCGCCCGGCCCGTGGGGGTCGGTGGAATCGACGATGATGACGTCGAACCGCTCCGCCGTCTCCTTGACGAAGGCGCAGCCGTCGGCGATCACCAGATCCGTGCGCGGGTCGTCGAAGGCGCCGGCGCTGATCGACGGCAGATGGGCAATGGACAGGTCGACCACGGATCGGTCGATCTCCACCATCGTCACCCGCTCCACCGCCTTGTGCTCCAGGCAGCGGCGCAGCATCCCGCCGTCGCCGCCGCCGACGATCAGCACGCGGCGGACGCGCCCATGCGCCAGGATCGGCACATGGGTCAGCATCTCGTGATAGACGAACTCGTCGCCCTCGGTGGTCTGGACGACGCCGTCGAGCGCCATCACGCGGCCCAGCACCGGGTTCTCGAAGATCACCAGGTCCTGGAGGCCGGTGCGGTCGCGGTGCAGGACGCGGCCCATGCGCAGGCGCTGGGCCACGTCCGTATGCAGCGTCTCGTCGTACCAGCCGGAGCCGGAGTCGCTCATGACCCGGTTTCGCCGCGCAGCAGCTCGTCGCACTTCACGCCGGTGGGCTTGAAGGCGCGCTCCAGCACCGGGATGGCCTTCATGGGCTGGGCGTCGCCGCACATGAAGATGTCCAGCGCGGCGTAACCGCGTTCCGGCCAGGTGTGGATGCTGATGTGCGACTCGGCGAGCACCGCCACGCCGGAGATGCCGCCGTTCGGCGTGAAATGGTGCAGGTGGATGTGCAGGAGCGTCGCCCCCGCCACCTCGACGGACTCGATCAGCGTGGAACGGACATGGTCCAGCTCGTCCAGACGTTCGGCGCCCCACAGATCGACGATCAGGTGGGTGCCGGCGCAGACCTTGCCATCGCGGACGATGAAATGGTCCTTGCGGTCGTCTTGAGATTCCCTCCAGGGACCAGAAGTCACGTTGGTCCGGTTGGAGTTTTGACCTTCCGTTTGGGCTTTCCTTGGATCGCTTCCCAAGTCCATCCCCAATTGGAAGAGAGAAGCGGTCTTCGCCATCGTTCTCCCCCATCAGCAGATGTTCCGCGCAGGTGGCGCGGAGGAGGGGGCATATGGGACAAATTCGCATGCGAATCAACACAATTCTGTCCCCGCATCCCCTTTGTGCTTGGCGGCGGGCCTCTGGCGCGGCGCGCGGCGGCGGCGCATAATCGCCTGTCCGCCGCCTTCCGGAGCGGTCCGGAATCCTGTCTGGAGGTCCTCCCCACCATGAACCGCAAGCCGCTGATCGGCGTTCCCGCCTGCGCCCGCATGATGGGCGAGCATCCCTTCCACGTCGTCGGCGACAAGTATGTCCGCGCGGTGTCGGACGGGGCCGGGGGCATGCCGCTGCTGATCCCGGCGCTGGGGACGGCGCTGGACATGGACGAGGTGGCCGGCCGGCTCGACGGGCTGCTGGTCACCGGAAGCCCGTCGAACGTCGAGCCGCACCGCTACGGCGGATCGCCCAGCGAGCCGGGCACCCTGCACGATCCGGAGCGCGACGACACCACCCTGCCGCTGATCCGCGCCGCGCTGGAGATGGGCGTTCCGCTGCTGGGCATCTGCCGCGGCTTCCAGGAGTTGAACGTGGCGCTGGGCGGCACGCTGCACCAGCGGGTGCACGAGGTGCCGGGCTATTCCAACCACCGCGAGGACAAGGAGGCGCCGCTGGCCGTGCAGTACGGGCCGTCGCACAGCGTGCGGCTGACCCCCGGTGGTCTGCTGGAACGGCTGGCCGGCGGCGAGGCGGCGGTGACCGTCAACTCCCTGCACGGTCAGGGCGTCGACCGGCTGGCCGACGGGCTGATCGTGGAGGCGATGGCCGAGGACGGGCTGGTCGAGGCGGTGCGGGTGGCGGGGGCGCCGGCCTTCGCGCTGGCCGTGCAATGGCACCCGGAATGGCGGTTCTGGGAGAACCCGCTGTCGGCGGCGATCCTGCGCGCCTTCGGAAGCGCCGCCGCCGACCGGGCGCGGCGGCGCCTTTCCTGAAAATTTGTTTCAGGACAATAGATTAGGTCAACAATCGGTGGGTGCCGCGTGCCCAGGAATTGGGCACGCCGCCCTTGCCCCGACGGCCTCAGCCGGCCCGCGAGATGCGGCGCAGGAAGTCGATGAGCTGCGCCTGCTCCTCGGCCGAGAGATCCTTCACCATGGCCTTGTCGTGGGCCTGGATGCGCGGAATCAGCTCGTCCAGCAGCTTCTCCCCTTCCGGGGACAGGCGGAGCGCGTAGGAGCGGCGGTCGTTGGGCGAGGGCGCCCGGATGACGAGGCCGCGCGACTCGAGCCGGTCGATGACCGCGACCATGGTCGAACGGTCGATGCCCACCGCCGAGCCCAGGTCGGACTGCGACAAGCCCTCGTTCTCCTTGATCATGATCAGGACGCCGAATTGCCCCGGCGTCATGTCGTGGGGCGCCACGGCGTTCTGGAAGCTCTGGAACACAGCCACCTGCGCCTTGCGCAGATTGTAGCCGACGAGCTCCGGCAGAGGGCCGAGGGCCATCTTTCCGGTCTTGCTCGGACGCTGGCGGGTGCGCCGGTCCGAGGGGGTGGGGCGGTCGATGTCGGTCAACGTGAAAGCCGTCGTTTATTGACTAGTCTATTGGTCGTGTAAAATGCAGGCAGGTGCCGATTTTGTCAGCAAGAACCACACAATCCGCATCATATGCATAGCACCCATTCCTGCTACGCATTGGTTCCGCCCGGAAGCGGCTCCACCTCTAGCCCTATGAAGTGATCGCGCTCCTGACCCCGGACCCCCGGAAACAGGCATGCCGGCGCGGTTGCCCGCCAACGGTTCATTCCCCTGCCGCAGACGGGTTCCGAACACGGAGCTTCCGACGCCCGGTCCCCCCCAGACCGGGCGTCTTCGCGCCAAAGCCCCGGCCCAACGGCTGGGGCTTTTTTCTGGTGCTCTTTCCGGTAGGGTGGTTGCCCGAACCGCACCCCTCCGAAAGAAAGGCGCGCCATGGCCTACGCCATTCCCCTGTGGCCCCAGCCCACCGTTCCGGTCGCCGGCGGCGATCCGTTCCCGGTCCGCCGCATCTACTGCGTCGGCCGCAACTACGCCGCCCACGCGCGCGAGATGGGCGCCGATCCGGACCGCGAGCCGCCGTTCTTCTTCATGAAGCCGGCCGACGCCATCGTCGCCGACGGCACCGCCATCCCCTACCCGCCCCGGACCGCCAACCTGCACCATGAGATCGAGCTGGTCGTGGCCATCGGCACCGGCGGGCGCGACATCCCGGTGGAGCGCGCGCTGGACCATGTCTACGGCTATGGCGTGGGGCTGGACATGACCCGCCGCGACCTGCAGAACGCGGCGAAGAAGGAAGGCAAGCCCTGGGACATGGGCAAGGGCTTCGACCAGTCCGCTCCCTGCGGCACGCTGCGCCGCGCCGCCGACATCGGCCACCCGGACAAGGGATCGGTGACGCTGTCGGTCAACGGCGAGCTGCGCCAGAAGGGCGATCTGGCCGACCTGATCTGGTCGGTGTCCGAAACGATTTCCTACCTGTCGGGTCTGGTCGAGCTTCAGCCGGGCGACCTGATCTACACCGGCACGCCGGAGGGCGTCGGCCCGGTGGTCGCCGGCGACCGGCTGGAAGGCGCGGTCGAGGGCGTCGGCAGCATCGCCGTCACCATCGCCTGACCTCGGCAATACGGATCACTGGACGATGCGCATCGCCACCTGGAACATCAACTCCGTCCGCATGCGGATGGACCTGCTGCTGCGCCTCATCGACGAGGCGCAGCCGGACGTCATCTGCCTGCAGGAGACCAAGGTCGTCGACCCCGACTTCCCGATGGCCCCGCTGGCCGAGAAGGGCTACGTCCACGCCCACATCCACGGGATGAAGAGCTACAACGGCGTCGCCATCCTGTCGAAGCTGCCCTTCGCGTCGCGCGACGTGCAGCACTGGTGCGGCAAGCAGGACTGCCGCCACGTCTTCGCCGAGCTGCCCGGCGGGATCGAGCTGCACAGCGTCTACATCCCGGCGGGCGGGGACATTCCGGACCCGGAACAGAACGACAAGTTCGCCCACAAGCTTCAGTTCGTGGACGAAATGACCGAGTGGTGGACGACCCGGCGCAGCCCGGACCGCCGCATGGTCATGGTCGGCGACCTGAACATCGCGCCTCTGGAGAACGATGTCTGGAGCCACAAGGAGCTTGTGAAGATCGTCTCCCACACGCCCGTGGAGGTGGCGAAGCTGACGGCGATGCAGGCGTCCATCGGCTGGGTCGACGCGCTGCGCCACTTCGTTCCGCCCACGGAAAAGCTCTACACCTGGTGGAGCTACCGCGCGAAGGACTGGGCGGCCTCCGACCGCGGCCGGCGGCTGGACCACATCTGGGTCACCCCGCCGCTGAAGGACGCGCTGACCGGCCACCGCGTCCTGCGCGAGGCCCGCGGCTGGGAGCCCAAGCCCTCCGACCATGTGCCGGTGATGGTCGATCTCGCCGTGTGATGGGCTGAGTTACATCACCGTCAGAGGCACGTTCATCGCCACGACCGACGGCGTCCCATCTTCCGCGACCCGGAAGCGATGGGCGCAGCCGTCGGTCAGGCGGTGGGTCGGCTTGCCCACCATGTCCCAGCCGGTGGCCAGCGCGTAGAGCGCCCGCATCACCCCGTTGTGGGCCACCGCCCCGGTCGGCACGCCGCCGGCACCGACCTCGGCCAGCCAGGGGATCAGCCGGCTCTGCACGTCGCGCGGGCTTTCCCCGCCCGGCGCCCGGAAGTCGAGGCCCATCCGCTCACGGTCCGCGGTCAGGGCGCCGCTCGACCGCAGCTCCTCCAGCAGGCGGCCTTCCCACTCGCCCCAGCCCATCTCGACGAGGCGCGGTTCGGGCGCCGGGTCGAGGCCGAGCAGCCGGGCGGTCTCCCAGGCCCGCCGCTTCGGGCTGGCGACCCAACGATAGCCCAACACGTCCGGCGGCAGCCTCCAGGTCGCGACTCGGGCGCGGCCCGCGTCGGACAGCGGCTCGTCGATGCCGCCCTGGAGACGGTGCGCGGCGTTCCAGGCGGTCGGCCCGTGGCGCAGGATGATGAGGTCGGTCATGGGTTCCCTTTCCGCACGGCGCGCCGGACGACGGTGTCCAGAACCTCCACCGCGTTGGTCAGATCGTGCTCCGCCGCGGCGATGCGGCGCGCCGCCTCGCCGAAGCGGCGGCGTTTCCCCGGGTCGTCGAGCAGCGCCCGGACGGCGGTGCCGAAGGCCTCCGCGTCGCCCACCGGCGGCAGCAGCCCGGTCACCCCGTCGCGCACGACGTCCGGAACGCCCCCGGTGCGCCCCGCCACAACCGGCAGCCCGGCGGCCTGGGCCTCCAGCAGGGCCATGCCGTAGGCCTCGTTCACCGCCGGCCAGACCATCAGGTCGGCGGCGGCGTAGAGCGCGGTGAGATCGGAAGAGCCTTGCTGGCCAAGGATCAACACGCCCTCCCCCGCCCAGCGGGGGAGGGCCGGGGGGAGGGCCGGGGTGGGGGCAGGTGCACCTCCCCCAAACAGCGCCTCGATCCGGGGGCGAGCGGGGCCGTCACCGGCTATGAGGAGGTGATGGGGAGGCAAGGCACTCGCCCCCACCCCGGCCCTCCCTCGCCGGGCGGGGAAGGGAGAGAGGGCTTCGGCCAGGATCTCGTAGGAACGCTCCTTGTCGCCGCCGCGCATCATGCCGACCGCCAGCAGCCACGGAACGTCCGGGTCCAGGCCGTAACGCGCCGCCAGCGCCGCCCGGTGCCGGTCGCGCTCCGCGGCGGCGTCCGCGAAGGGGCGCGTGTCGAGGAAGGGCCGCAGCCGCACCAGCCGGTCCGGCGACTGCAGCAGCGGCAGCACCCCCTCGGCGTCGTGGCCGGCGAGGTTGATGACCGCCGCCGCCTGCCGGATCGCCGCCTCGGCGGCGCGATGGCCGGCGGCGAAGGGGCCGGTGACCCGCTTGGCCGCGAAGGACGCCTCCGCCACCACATAGGGGATGCCGAAACGGCGGCTGACCGCCGGGCCGATCCAGTCCGGCGCCTTGTGGTACAGGTGGTAGGTGAACCAGAGGTCCGGCGGGTCGTCCCGCCAGCGCGCCGTCAGGCGGTCGGCGCAGCGCGCGCCCAGCGCGGCCAGACGCTCCGCCCGGCCCGGACGGCGCCCGTCGTCCCAACTGCGCAGGGTGCTGGCCAGGGTCACCCTGTGCCCGGCCCCCTCCAGCGCGGCCATCAGCAGCCGGGCCATGCGCCGGTCGCCCGAAGGCACCGGGTGGGTCGGGGATTTCAGCGGGGCGTAGAAGGCGATGCGCATCGCGGCCCCGGTGTCAGGGTGGAAAGGACGCTCAGAACGGGGTCGGTTCGCGCGCGCAGACGACCCGGTTCCGTCCGGCGGCCTTGGCGCGGTACAGCGCCTCGTCCGCGCTGGACAGCATGGCGTCCACGTCGCGCGTCCCGGCCGCGCAGCAGGCGACGCCGATCGATACGGTGAAACGCACGGTCTCCGCGCCCGATGGTACCGTCAGTTCCGCCGTGCGGCGCCGGATGCGCTCCGCCACCATGCGCGCCCCGGCGATGTCGGTCTCCGGCAGCAGGATGGCGAACTCCTCGCCGCCGGTGCGGCCCAGCAGGTCGTTCTCCCGCAGCAGGGCGCGGCAGGCGGCGGTGAAGGTGCGCAGCGCCTCGTCCCCCACGGCGTGGCCGTGGGTGTCGTTGATGCTCTTGAAATGGTCGAGGTCGAGCATCAGCAGGGTGACCGGCCGACCATAGCGGCGGGCGCGGGCCAGCTCCTGCTCCGCCGCTTCGACGAAGTGGCGGCGGTTGGACACGCCGGTCAGGGGATCGGTGATCGAGAGCCGGCGCAGCCGCTCCTCCGACTCCTTCAGCGCCGTCACGTCGTTGATCAGGACATAGATGACCGGCAGCCCGTCCCAGGGCAGGGGCGACATGCTGACCTGGACGCAGGTGCGCCGCCCGTCTGCGGACATCATCACCCCGTCCTGGGACCGCACCAGCTCGCGGTTGCGCAGGCAACGCAGAAAGGCGTCCCGCTGGTCGTCGATGCCCGATTCCTCGACGAAATCCAGGAAGTGGCGCCCGACCAGGGCGTCGCCGCTCTGGCCCAGAATGCGCGCGGCCTCCTGGTTGGCGAAGACGATGCCCATTTCCTGATGGATCAGGAGCCCGGCGGGCAGCAGGTCGAGCATGTCGCCCAGCTTGCTGCGCGTCAGCGACAGCTCGTGGCTGGTCGCCACGGCGTCCCTGTCGTCGTCGAAGTCGATGAAGGAGAGGGCGTCCGGTTCGGAAGAGGCGTACAGACTCGACATGACGTCGCAAAGGTGGAGCAAAGCCGCACTCTATCCCGTCATCAGCCGCCGTGCAATGCACAGCATCCTCCGAATGGCATAAGAGTTGTCTGGCTATTTCCGATTGTGAAACGATCGTGCAGCCGGTCGATGCCCGAATCGCTGCCGAAGTCACGCCGCACCCGCGCGGCACCCGCCGCACCCAGCGCCGCGCGGCGGGCCGGTTGGCGGATCAGCGACTCGAGCGCGCCGGACAGCGCGACGGGGTCTTCGGGGGCCACCAACGTGCCGGTGACCCCATCCTCGATCAGCTCCGCCACCGCCGCGGCGCGGGTGGACAGGCAGGCCAGCCCCTGGCTCTGCGCCTCCATCAGCACGTTGGGCAGCCCGTCGCGGTCGCCGTCGCGCGCGGTGCGGCAGGGCAGGACGAACAGGTCGGCGCGGCGGTACTGGACGATCACCGCGTCCTGGGCCTTCGCCCCCTGCCAGTCGAGCCGCCCCTCCAGCCCCAGCGCCGCCGCCTGCGCCTTCAGCGCGGGCAGCCGGTCGCCGCCGCCGATGTGGGTCCAGCGCCAGTGCAGCCCGGCGGGCAGGCGGGCCAGCGCGTCGAGCAGCAGGTCGAAGCCCTTCTTCTCCACCGCCCGCCCGACCGACAGCAGCCGCACCGGGTCGGCGGGGTCGGCCCCGTCGCGCGCCGGGCGCGCGTCCGGCGGGGCTGGGAAGCGGCTGAAGTCCAGGCCGTGGTAGAGCAGCTCCACCCGCTGCGGCTCCGGCGCCAGTTCGCGCAGGCGGGCGAGGCCGAGCGCGGTGCAGGTCACGCCCCAGCGCGCCTCGGCCAGCTTGTCCCGCAGGTCCCAGTCCGGCGAGGTCCAGATGTCCTTGGCGTGGGCGGAGAAGCTCCAGGGCAGGCCGGTCAGCAGCGCGGTGTAGCGCGCGACGCTGGCCGGGGTGTGCAGGAAATGGGTGTGCAGCCAGGTGACGTCCGCCGGCAGCTCCGCCGCCAGCACGCAGGCTTGGCCGAAGCGGCGCGCGCGGTTGCGGCTGGGGTCGCGCCGCAGGTCAGCCAGCCAGGCGGCCCGCGCCGCCGGCCAGCCGGGGAGCCGCCGCGCCGCGGCCAGGGCGCGCAGCACGCGGGCGGGCGCGTCGTGCAGATATTCGGGCAGGTAGGTCACCGGGGCGGTGACGCGGCGGTTCAGCTCGTGCACCGCCTTGTCGGTCGGTTGACGCAGGCTGACGATCAGTTGACGCAACCCCCGCCGCTCCAGCCCCAGGATCTCCTGCGCGATGAAGGTTTCCGACAGGCGGGGCCAGCCCTTGACGATGACGGCAACGGTCACGCGGCGTCCCCGGCGGCCATCTGGCGTTCGGGCGCGCAAGGGGGCTGGGACGGACCCTGGGTCGGGGCCGAGGCCGACTCCGGCAGGTAGCGCGCCGACAGGCGGTTGACGCTCTCCAGCCCGCCGAGCAGGCCCGGCACCACCACCGAGGAGGGCGGCGCCTGCCAGGGCAGCCGGCGCAGCGCCGCCGCCATCGCCGCGGCGTCGCGCACCCCGTCGTCCATCAGGACGGAGACCAGCCCCAGCTCCTGCGCGCGGGCGGCGCGGATGGTCTGCTCGCGCCGCGGCACCTCGCGCGGGACGATCAGCGCCTTCTTGTCGAAGGACAGGATCTCACAGAAGGTGTTGTAGCCGCCCATGGCGACCACCCCCACCGCCCCCTGCATCAGCCGCTCGATCCGCGCCTCGAAGGCGGTGGCCTCGACGTTGGGCAGGGCCTCGGCGCGGGCCAGGAACTCGGCCTGGAGGTCGGGCTGCATGAAGGGGCCGAACACCAGCACGGCGCGGTAGGGGATGCCGGGATCGCTCTCGTAGGCGCGCAGCACCCAGTCGACCAGCGCCTCGCCATCGCCGCCGCCGCCGGGGGTGACCAGGATGTAGGGCTCGTCGGGCAGGCCGGGGCCGTGCGGGACCGCCGGCGGCACGGTGCGGTGCAGGTAGCCGGTGTAGACCATCTTGTCGCGCACCGACTGCGGGACCTCGATCCCCTCCAGCGGGTCGCAGATCTGCGGCAGGCCGTAGGCCCAGATCTCGTCGTACAGGTTCTCCAGCGCCGGCAGGACCTTCTTGCGCTCCCACTCCGGGGCGAGCAGGGCCGGCTCGTCCATCACGTCGCGCAGGCCCAGCACCAGCGGCACGCCGCGGCCCTTCAGAAGCTCCAGCGTCTCCCGCACCTCGCCGCGCAGGCCGAGCGGTTCCTTGTCCACGATGAACAGGTCGGGCTGGTAGATCTCCGCCGTGTGGCGGATCAGCGAGGCCCGCATCGACAGGATCTCGTCGATGTCCAGATGCAGGTTCAGCGCCGTGTACTCGCCGTTGCGCAGCTTGATGACGCCGGGGATGCGCACGAAGTCCACCCGCGTGCGGAAGTCGAAGCTGCCGACGATGGGCGAGCCGGACAGGATCAGCACGGACAGGTTGCCGTAGCGCTCCACCAGCGCATGAGCGATGGCCCGGCAGCGGCGCAGATGGCCGAGGCCGAACGTGTCATGGCTGTAGATGAGCACGCGGCCCGAGGTCGGACGTTCGCTCATAGACTTCCTACCTCTCCCGATTGGCCTCTTGTGTCCGGCCGCGGCTTGGCCGATGAACGGGTGTGCGTCGTGCCGCCGCCGGATTGGCGGCGGACCGCTTGCGGGCTCACCATATCCTCAGCGGCCAAGCGGCAGAGGGGGTAAGGTGTCTGCCTGCTCCCGGCACCGGCGTCCCCTTGCGTAGAATGGCGCTATGGAATCCAGCATCTTCCGATTCATCCTTCGGCACAGCGTCCGTCAGCAGATCGTGCTGACCCTGATGACCCTGGCGTCCTTCCCCTTCCTTTACGCCTCGCTCGACCTGCCGAAGCGGATCGTCAACGAGGCGATCGCCGGGAAGAAGCTGCCTGAATCCTTCCTCGGCTTCCATCTCGATCAGGTGACTTACCTGTTCGTCCTATGCGGACTGTTCCTGACTTTGGTGCTGGTCAACGGCGCGTTCAAGTATGTCATAAACACCTACAAGGGCCGCCTGGGCGAGCGGATGCTGCGACGCCTGCGGTACGAGCTGTACGTGCGCGTCCTGCGCTTCCCCCTGCCCCGCTTCCGGAAGATGTCGTCCGGGGAGATCATCCCCATGATCACGGCGGAGGTGGAACCGCTGGGCGGCTTCATCGGGGACGCCATCGCCATCCCGGTGTTCCAGGGCGGCACGCTGCTGGTCTACATCGCCTTCATCTTCGTCCAGGACCCGGTGCTGGGAGCAGCGGCGGTGTCGCTGTACCCGTTCCAAGGCTGGCTCATCCCACGGCTTCAGCGCAAGGTCAATCAGCTTGGCAAACAGCGCGTACGTGCCATGCGCCAGATTGCCGATCGCATCGGCGAGACGGTGTCCGGCATCCAGGAGGTTCACACCCACAACACGGCGTCCTGGCACCTCGCCGACCTCAGCCACCGCCTGGGCGACGTGTACCGCATCCGTTTCGAGATTTACCAAAGAAAGTTTTTTGTCAAATTTTTGAACAATTTCATAAACCAACTCACCCCGTTCTTCTTCTATTCGATCGGCGGTTATCTGGTGATCCACGGCCAACTCTCCTTCGGCGCGCTGGTCGCGGTGCTGGCCGCCTACAAGGACTTGGCGGCTCCTTGGAAGGAACTCCTCGACTGGTACCAGCAGAAGGAGGACAACCGGATCAAGTACGAGCAGGTGGTGGAGCAGTTCCACGTCCCCGACCTGCTGGCCGAACGCCTGCTGCGCGAGGAGGAGGACGTCCCCTTCACGGGCAGCCTGTCCTTCCACAACGTCGGGTTCGGGGAGGACGGCGGATCGCCCATCCTGGAGGGGGTGACCTGCGACATCCCGCTGGACGGCCACACCGCGCTGATCGGCGTCGGCTCCGGGCGGGACGAGCTGGCGCAGCTCGCCGCGCGCGTGCTGCTGCCCTCGTCGGGGCAGATCCGGCTGGGCGAGCATGATTATGCGGAACTGCCGGAGAGCGTGACCGGGCGGCGCGCCGCCTATGTCGGGGCCGCCCCCTACCTGTTCTCGGCCTCGCTCTACGACAACCTCGTCTACGGGCTGCGCCACCGGCCGCTGCGCGAGAATGGCGAAAGCGAGGAAGCCGAGGAGCGGCGCAAGAAGCGGATGGCCGAGTCGGTGCTGTCCGGCAACGCCACCGACGACGTGCACGCCGACTGGATCGACTACGCGGCCGCCGGCTGCGACGGGCCGGAGGATCTGAAGGCGCGCATCCTGCGGGTGGTGACGATGGTCTCGCTGCAGGACGACGTGTACGGCATGGGCCTCAACCGCACCGTCGATCCGGAGCACCGCCCCGACGTGGCCGCCCGCGTGTTGGAGGCCCGCGACGCCATGCGCGCCATGATGCTGAACAACCCGGAGCTGGGGCGGCTGGTCGAGCGCTTCGACCCCGACCGCTACGCCGTGAACGCCACGCTGGCGGAGAATCTGCTGTTCGGAACGCCGGTCGGGCCGATCTTCCAGACTGACGCGCTGGCCTCCAATCCCTATATGTTGCATGTGCTGGACAAGGTGGGGCTGATCGACACCATCCTGGAGACCGGCCACAAGGTGGCGGAGACCATGGTCGAGCTGTTCGCCGGCCTGCCGCCCGGCCACGAGTTCTTCGAGCGCTTCTCCTTCATCGGCTTCGCCGAGCTGCCGGAGTACCAGGCCATCCTGGCGCGCACCGCGAAGGAAGGGCTGGGCGCGCTGCGGCCCGAGGAGCGGACGCGGCTGATGACCCTGCCCTTCAAGCTGATCGGCGCCCGCCACCGTCTGGGCCTGATGACGCCGGACCTGGAAAAGAAGCTTCTGCAGGCGCGGCATCTCTTCGCCAGCGACCTGCCGGCCGACCTGAAGCACGCCGTCGCCTTCTTCGACCCGGACGCCTACAACGCCGCGGCCAGCATCCAGGACAACATCCTGTTCGGCAAGATGGTCTACGGGCAGGCGCAGGTGCAATCCAAGGTGGGCCGCATCGTGGCGGAGCTGGTGGACCAGCTTCACCTGCGCGACACCATCGTGGAGGTCGGGCTGGAACACCCGGTGGGGGTGGCGGGGTCGCGCCTGTCCGCCGCGCAGCGCCAGAAGGCGGCGCTGGCCCGCGCCTTGCTGAAGCGCCCCGACCTGCTGGTGCTGAGCGAGGCGACCAGCGGTCTGGACACCAGCAGCCAGAGCAAGGTGCATTCCGCGATCCTGGGGGAACGCAAAGGGTGTGGTCTTGTGTGGGTTCTGCAGCGTGCCGGCTTGGCACGGGCGTTCGAGCGAGTCATTGTGATGAAGGACGGTCGAATCGCCGAGCATGGCCGCTTCGATGAGTTGAACAGGCCCGGCACGTTGTTGCATGAATTGGTGTCCGCCGAATAAATCCGGCGACGTTGAGGAGGCAGACGGCATGAGCATCGCCGAAGAAGTCAATTGCCTGCGCAGGATTCCCCTGTTCGCCAACATCGACACTTCCAAGCTCAAGCTTCTCGCCTTCACCAGCGAACGGCTGAGCTTCCGGTCGGGCGACATCCTGTTCGAGCAGGACGAGATGGGCACCTGTGCCTACATCCTGCTGCGTGGAGAAGCCGAGGTGATCGTGACCGGCCCCGGCGGGCCGCTGACCGTCGCGACGCTGGGCTCCAACGAAATCGTCGGCGAGATCGCCATCCTGTGCGACGTGCCGCGCACCGCCACCGTCCGCGCCAGCTCCGATCTGGAGGCGCTGTGCGTGCCGAAGGATCATTTCCTCCAGATGATCGCCGACTTCCCGCAGATGGGGCTGGAAATCATGCGCTCCCTGGCCCACCGCCTGGAGCAGACGACCACGCGCCTGCGTGAGGTGCTGGCCGCCCAGGCGATCTGAAGATTTGGCAACCTGACCTTTTGGCGACCGGACACCCCATGCATGTTCTCTTCCATGTCCAGCATCTGCTGGGCATCGGCCACGACCGCCGCGCCGCGCTGATCGCCCGCGGGCTGGCCGAGGCGGGCATGGCGGTGACGGTGCTGCGCGGTGGGCACCCGGTGCCGGGGATCGATTACGGCCCGGCGGCGGAGATCGTCCAGCTTCCCCCCGCCCGCGCCGCCGACAGCAGCTTCAAGACCCTGCTGGACGAGCATGACCGGCCCATCGACGACGCGTGGCGCGCCCGGCGCCGCGCGGCGGTTCTGGAGACCCACGAGCGGGTGCGGCCCGACGCGCTGCTGGTCGAATCCTTTCCCTTCGGGCGCCGCGCCTTCCGGTTCGAGCTTCTACCGCTGCTGGAGGCCGCCAAGGCCGGCGGGGCGGTCACCGCCGCGTCGGTGCGCGACATCCTGGTGACCAAGGCCAAGCCGGAGCGGCTGGAGGAAACCGTTTCGACGGTGGAACGGCTGTTCGACCATGTGCTGGTCCATGGCGACCCCGAGTTGATCCCCTTTGCGGCGACCTTCCCCGCCGCCGCCCGGATCGCCGACCGCATCCGCTACACCGGCTATGTCGCGGCCCCGCAAGGCAGCGACAGCGAGGGCGCCGACGGCACCGGCGAGGTGATCGTGTCGGTGGGCGGCGGAGCGGTCGGCCTGCCGCTGCTGCGGGCGGCGCTGGCGATGCGTGCGTCAACTCTGGCCGGACTTGACGCACCATGGCGCCTGCTGGCCGGGCCGGACGTGCCGGAGGAGGATTTCCGCGCGCTCGCCGCCGACGCCCCGCCGGGCACCGTCGTGGAGCGGGCGCGGCCCGACTTCCCAGCCCTGCTCCGCCGCTGCCGCCTGTCGATCAGCCAGGCCGGCTACAACACCGTGCTCGACGTGCTGCAGGCCGGCTGCCGGGCGGTCCTCGTCCCCTTCGCCGCGGGCAGCGAGACGGAGCAGGCCACCCGCGCCCGCCTGCTGGAGGAGCGGGGCCGGCTGGCCGTGGTCGACGAAGCCACCCTGACCCCGGAGACCCTGGCCGCGGGCGTGGCCAGGGCGCTCGCCCTGCCCCCGCCGCCCGCCATCCCGCTGCGCCTGGACGGCGCCGCCGCCACCGCCCGATTGCTGCGGGACGCGGTGGCCGACCGCCAAGGAAACGATCCGGGCCACCGGCGCTAAACCAATCAGGACGCTTGGATTTTTCCAGTGCGGGGGCCATGCTGATGACGGCCATCGCGCACGCTTTCTTTAACCCTCTCCCCCTGGGGAGAGGGTGGCCCGGAGGGCCGATGAGGGGGTGTGCGTGTGCCGGACGTAACGACACGCGCATCCCCCTCACCTTAACCCTCTCCCCGGAGGGGAGAGGGAACAAGAACAGGCGATGACCATGACCGCCCCTTCCGACAGCCGGCCGCGCGCCGGTTGGGACGCGCTGACCGCCGAGCTGGACGCCTGGGCCGCCGCCGGGCGCACCGCCACCCTGTGGTGGCGCGACGACGACGCGGTCGAGCCGACGCCCGCGCTCGACCGGATGACCGCGCTGTCCGTCGAGACCGGCGCGCCGCTGGCCCTGGCGGTCATCCCGGCAGACGTCACCGACGCCCTCGCCCCCGTTGTCGACGCGGCTCCCACCGTCACGGTGCTTCAGCACGGCTGGTCGCACGCCAACCACGCCGCTCCCCCCGCAAAGAAGGCGGAGCTGGGCGCGGACCGGTCCGCCGCGGCCGTCCTGGCGGAGCTGGCCGAAGGACGGAGCGTGCTGGAGCGCCTCTTTGGGCCGCGCGCCCTGCCCGTCCTGGTGCCGCCCTGGAACCGCGTCGCGCCCGGCGTGGTGGCCGGTTTGCCCGGTGCGGGTTTCGCCGGCCTGTCGGTGTTCGGGCCGCGACGTGTGTCAACCGTCAACATGATGTGTGTCAATACACACATCGACCCGGTGGCCTGGAAGGACGGCAAGCGCTTCCTGGGCGACGCCGAGTCGCTGGGCATGGCGGTCGCCCATCTGCGCGCCCGGCGGCTGGGCGCGGTGGACGCGGCGGAGGCGACCGGCCTGCTGACCCATCATTTGGCGATGGACGGCGAAACCTGGGCCTTCACCGCGCGTTACCTGACCGTGACCCGCCGTCATCCGGCGGTCCGCTGGCTATCCGCCGACACCCTGTTCGCCACCGCGTTCGCCGCAGAAGGACTTCGCTGAGACATGGCCGAGCTGCCCATGGCCCGACCCTCGACCGGGGAGACGCCGACCGTCGCGGAGATGCGCTACCCCGCCGGGGCGCTGGCCGGCGACTACGCGCGGGCCGGGGCGGGGCTGGCGCTGACGGTGCTGCCGCTGGCCTTCCTGCCGGTCATTCCCTGGATCGCCGTGCCGCTGGGTGCTTGCGCGCTGCTGTTCGCCGTCTTCGCGGCGCGCACCCTGCAACGCCAGTTGACCCGCATGACCATGGACGGCGAGGGCCTGCGGGCCGACGGGCCGCTGGGCGGCGCCATCCGCTGGGACGCGCTGTCCGGGCTGAAACTGCGCTATTACGCGACCAAGCGGGGGCGCGACGACGGCTGGATGCAGGCGGCGCTGACCGGCGGCGGCACGACCCTCCGCTTCGACAGCAACCTGGAGGGCTTCGACGCGGTGATCGAACAGGCCGCCCTCGCCGCCGGGCGCAACGGCGTGGCGCTGACCCCGGTGACGGTGGACAACCTGATCGCCCTCGGCATCGAGCCGCCGGAGGACCCCAACGAGGAAAGCGCCAACGAGAAGAGGCCGGCGCCATGAGCCGCACGCTGCTCCGGGTGGAGGACCTGAAGGTCGATTTCCAGGTGCCGGGCGGCGTGGTCCACGCGGTGCGCGGCGTGTCCTTCCGGGTGCGGGCGGGGTCCACCGTCGCCCTGGTCGGGGAGTCCGGATCGGGCAAGTCGGTGGCGGCGCAGTCGATCCTGCGCATCCTGCCCCGCAACGCCACCATCGCGGACGGGAAAATCCTGTTCGACGACGGAATCGTCAACGAGGGCGCCGGTCCCGTCGACATCGCCGGGCTGAAGGCCGACGGCACGGCGATGCGGGCGCTGCGCGGCGGCCGCATTTCGATCATCTTCCAGGAACCGATGACCTCGCTGTCGCCCCTGCACACGGTGGGCGATCAGGTAAGCGAGGCGGTGCGGCTGCACCAGCGGGTGACCGCCCGGCAGGCCCGCGCGCAAGCCGAGGACATGCTGCGCCGGGTGCGCTTCCCCGACCCGAAGCGGGCGCTGGACACCTACCCGTTCGAACTGTCGGGCGGCCTGCGCCAGCGCGCGATGATCGCCATGGCGCTGGTCTGCCGCCCCGCCCTGCTGATCGCCGACGAGCCGACGACCGCGCTGGACGTCACCATCCAGGCGCAGATCCTGAAGCTGATCAAGGACCTCCAGGCCGATCTCGGGATGGCCGTCCTGCTCATCACCCACGACCTGGGGGTGGTCGCCAACCTCGCCGACGAGGTGGTGGTGATGCACCGCGGGCGGATCATGGAATCCGGCACGCGCGAGGACATCTTCGCCGACCCCCGTCACCCCTACCTGAAGGCGCTGCTGCGCGCCGTTCCGCGCTTCCACATGGCGCCGGGCGAACGGCTGGTGCCGATCCGCTCCATCTCAATCGGGGGCACGTCGGAAGGCGGCAGCCTGCTGGAGAAGGACCACCAGCCCTGGCCACCCGGCGCCGACGCGGCGGGGCCGCTGCTGGCGGTGGAGGGGGTGCGCAAGCGCTACGGCGCGCGCAAGGCCGGCTGGTTCGGCGCCAAGGCCGGGGCGGGCACGCTGGCCGTGGACGATGTCAGCTTCGCCATCGCGCGCGGCGAATGCGTCGGGCTGGTCGGCGAGTCGGGCTGCGGCAAGACCACCCTGTCGAAGATCCTGATGCGCGCCCTGACCCCGGATGCGGGCAGCGTGCGCTTCAACGACCATGGCCGGATTGTCGACGTGCTGGGGCTGGAGGGTGCGGCCCTGACCGCCTTCCGCCGCAAGGTGCAGTTCGTCTTCCAGGACCCCTTCGGCTCGCTGAACCCGCGGATGACCGTCTTCGACATCATTGAAGAACCGCTGGTCATCCACGGCATCGGCGACGAGGCGGAGCGCGCGGCGCGGGTCAAGGAGCTGATGGGGCTGGTCGGGCTGGACGCGCGGCATCTGCGCCGCTACCCGCACAGCTTCTCCGGCGGCCAGCGCCAGCGCATCGGCATCGCCCGCGCGCTGGCCCTGCGGCCCGAGCTTCTGCTGCTCGACGAGCCGGTGTCGGCGCTCGACGTGTCGATCCAGGCGCAGGTGCTGAACCTGCTGAAGGACCTGAAGGAACGGCTCGGCCTGACCTACCTGTTCGTCAGCCACAATCTGGCCGTGGTGGACTACATGGCCGACCGCATCCTGGTGATGTGCCGCGGCCGGATCGTCGAGTCGGCGCCGCGCGAGGCGCTGTTCCGCAACCCGGTCCACCCCTACACCCGTGCCCTGCTGGCCGCCGTGCCGGAGCCGGACCCCAGCCGCCCGCTGTCGCTGACCGACCTGGAGGAGGGCCGCGCCTCCGACCCCGCGCGCTGGCCCGCCCCCTTCACCATCGACGACGACCACCAGCCCCATCTGGTCGATCTCGGCGGCGGCCATTGCGTGCGCGCCGACGCCGCTGTCCGCGTGCGGGAGGTGGCGTGATGATGTGGACTGTTCCCACTCTGATGCCCAATACCCTCTCCCCCCGGGGAGAGGGAAGGGTGAGGGGGTTGACCGTGGCGCGGCGTTCCGCACACGGGCGACCCCCTCACCCCGACCCTCTCCCCGCTTTCGGCGGACCGAAGGTCCGCCTGTCGCGTCAGCGCAAACTTCGTTTGCGCGTGAGCGGGGGCGAGAGGGAGAATGGCGGCGACGTGCCCTGCTCCTTCTCGCCTTCCTGGCGCTCAGCGCCTTCGACGCGGTCGAGACGCCGATGCTGGAGAACGCGGTCGGCGCCGGGTCGCTGCCACCGGTGGAGAAGCGGCTGCCGCTCACCCCGCTGGTCGAGCCGATGGATCGGCCCTGGCAGTCGCCGGGGCGCCATGGCGGCGACCTGCGCCTGCTGATGGCGCGGACCAAGGACACGCGGCTGATCTACGTCTACAGCTACGCCCGGCTGGTCGCGCTGACCCCAAGCCTGCGCATCGTGCCCGACATCCTGGAGCGGGTGGATGTGGAGGAAGGGCGGATCTTCACCTTCACGCTGCGCCGCGGCCACCGCTGGTCGGACGGCCATCCCTTCACGGCGGAGGACTTCCGCTACTGGTGGGAGGACATGGCGAACAACCCCAAGCGCTACCCCGGCGGGCCGCCGCCGGAGATGCTGGTGGCCGGGGAGGCGCCGAAGTTCGAGGTGCTGGACGCCGCCGCGGTGCGCTACACATGGACCCGCCCCAACCCCTTCTTCCTGCCCATGCTGGCCGGGGCCAAGCCGGTGGAGATCTACGCGCCCGCCCATTACCTGCGGCGCTTCCACCCCCGCTTCACCGAGCCGCTGGAGCTGAAGCAGCGGGTGGAGGCGGAACGGCAGAAAAGCTGGCAGCAGCTTCACAACCGCAAGGACAATCTGACCGAGTTCGATAACCCGGACCTGCCGACCCTGCAGCCCTGGGTGCCGACGACCGCGCCGCCGGCGGACCGTTTCATCTTCGTAAGGAACCCTTATTTCCATCGGGTTGACCCGGCGGGGCGGCAGTTGCCCTACATCGACCGGATCATCATGACGGTGGCCGACGCCAAGATCGTCCCGGCCAAGACGGGGGCGGGCGAGAGCGACCTCCAGGCGCGCTATCTGCGGTTCGACAACTACACCTTCCTGAAGCAGGGGGCGAAGCGCAACGACCAACGGGTCACACTGTGGCGCACCGGCATCGGGGCGCAGATGGCGCTGTTCCCCAACCTGAACTGCAACGACCCGGTGTGGCGCGCGCTGAACCGCGACGTACGCTACCGCCGCGCCCTGTCGCTGGCCATCGACCGTGAGGAGATGAACCAGGTCATCTATTACGGCCTCGCCATCCCCACCAACAACACGGTGCTGGAGGTCTCGCCGCTCTGGACGCCGGCCTACCGCGACCGCTGGGCGCAGTTCGACGTCCGGCAGGCCAACCGGCTGCTCGACGAGATCGGCCTGACGACGCGCGACGTCAACGGCGTCCGCCTGCTGCCCGACGGCCGCCCGCTGGAGATCGTGGTGGAGACCGCCGGGGAGAGCACGGAGGAGACCGACGCGCTGGAGCTGATCGCCGACGGCTGGCGGCGCATCGGGGCGCGGCTCTACATCCGCTCCTCGCAGCTCGACGTGTTCCGCAACCGCATCTTCGCCGGCGACACCTGCATGTCGATTTCGCGCGGGCTGGACAACGCCATCGCCACCGCCGACATGAGCCCGGCCGAGCTGGTGCCGGTCGATCAGGCCAAGTACCAGTGGCCGAAATGGGGCCAGTTCTTCCAGACTATGGGCAAGGACGGCGAGCGCCCCGACATGCCCGAGGCGCGCGACCTGCTGGAGGCCTTCCGCGCCTGGCGCGACGCGCCGGACGAGGCCGGGCGGGCGGCGGCCTGGACGCGCATCCTGACGCTCAACACCGAGCAGGTCTTCACCATCGGTACGGTGGCCGGGGTGCCGCAGCCGGTGGTCGCGCGCCGCACCCTGCGCAACGTGCCGGAGGAGGGTCTGTTCAACTACGACCCCGGCGCGCATTTCGGGCTCTACCGGCCCGACGGCTTCTGGTTCGACGGAAAGGGGTGAGGCCATGCTGGGCTACGTGATCCGCCGCATCCTCATCATGATCCCGACGCTGCTGGCGATCAGCGTCATCACCTTCGTCATCATCCAGCTTCCCCCCGGCGACTATCTGACGACGCTGGTCAACGAGATGCAGAGCCGGGGCGAGAGCATGGACCAGGGCCGGCTGGCCATGCTGCGCGAGACCTACGGGCTCGACCGGCCGATGCACGAGCAGTACGCGCTGTGGCTGGCCGGCATGCTGCGCGGCGACTTCGGCTATTCCTTCGAATACAACCTGCCGGTATCGGACGTGGTGGGCGACCGGCTGTCGCTGACCGCCATCGTGTCCTTCGCGACCATCCTGTTCATCTGGGTGGTGTCCTTCCCCATCGGCATCTATTCGGCGACGCGGCAGTACAGCCTGGGCGACTATGTCCTGACCTTCCTGGGATTCCTGGGGCTGGCGACGCCGAGCTTCCTGCTGGCGCTGGTGATGCTGTATTTCGCCAACGTGTGGTTCGGCACCTCGATCGGCGGGCTGATGGACCCGCGCTACATCGGCCAGCCCTGGAGCTGGGCCAAGGCGATGAGCGTGTTCGAGCACATGTGGATTCCGGTGATCGTCATCGGCACCGCCGGCACCGCGGCGATGATCCGCCGCCTGCGCGCCAACCTGCTGGACGAGCTGCACAAGCCCTACGTCGTCACCGCGCGGGCCAAGGGCCTGCCGCCGGGCCGGGCGCTGGTGAAGTACCCGCTGCGCGTGGCGCTGAACCCCTTCGTGTCCGACATCGGCAACCTGCTGCCGCAGGTCGTCTCCGGCGCCGCCATCGTGTCGGTGGTGATGTCGCTGCCGACGACCGGGCCGATGCTGCTCCAGGCGCTGCGCAGCCAGGACATGTATCTGGCCGGCTCCTTCCTGATGTTCCTGGCGGTGCTGACGGTGATCGGGGTCTTCCTGTCCGATCTGGCGTTGGCCGCCCTCGACCCGCGCATCCGCCTGAGCGGGGGAGCCAGCCGATGAGCGCCTCCCTTCCCAACAGCCCCTTGGCCAACACCCCCTTGCCCCACACCGTCGACACCGCTCCCTGGGACCCCGACGAGGTCGAGCGGCTGTCGCCGGAGCAGGAGCGCTTCACCACCGCCTCGCAATGGCGGATGGTCTGGTGGAAGCTGCGGCGGCACAAGCTGGCGGTGGCGTCGGGAATCGTGCTGCTGCTGCTCTACGCCTCGACCCTGGTCAGCGAGGTCCTGGCCCCCTACGCGGTGGACAGCCGCAATTCCCACTTCATCCACGCCCCGCCGCAGGCCGTGCATCTGTTCCACGAGGGGCAATTCGTCGGCCCTTTCGTCTACGGCTACACCTACCGCCTGGACATGGAGATCCTGAAGCGGGAGTACACGCCCGACCCCACGAAGGTGCAGCCGATCCGCTTCTTCTGCCGCGGCGACCGCTACGCGTTCTGGGGGCTGGTGGAGACCGACTGGCACCTCGCCTGCCCGGCCGAGGGCGGGACTCTGTTCCTCATGGGCACCGACCGGCTGGGGCGGGATTTGCTGTCGCGGATGATCTACGGGACGCGCATCTCGCTGACCATCGGGCTGATCGGCGTCGCGGTCAGCTTCGTGCTCGGGATCGTGATCGGCGGCATCGCCGGCTATTACGGCGGCTGGGTGGACAACCTGATCCAGCGGCTGATCGAGATCATCCGCTCCTTCCCCGAGCTGCCGCTGTGGATGGCCCTGTCCGCCGCCCTGCCCGTCACCTGGAACCCGATCTTCATCTATTTCGGGATCACGGTGATCCTCGGCCTTCTGGAATGGACGGGCCTCGCCCGCGCCGTGCGGTCGAAGCTGCTGGCCCTGCGCGAGGAGGACTTCACCACCGCCGCCCAGCTGATGGGGGCCAGCCCGGCGCGCATCATCGGGCGGCACCTGCTGCCCAGCTTCATGAGCCACCTGATCGCCTCGGCGACTCTGGCCATTCCCGGCATGATCCTGGGCGAGACGGCGCTGAGCTTCCTCGGCCTCGGCCTGCGCCCGCCGATCACCAGCTGGGGGGTGCTGCTGACCGAGGCGCAGAACATCAACGTGGTGGCGCTGTATCCCTGGCTGATGCTGCCGGTGCTGCCGGTGATCGTGACCGTGCTGAGCTTCAACTTCCTCGGCGACGGCCTGCGGGACGCCGCGGACCCGTATCGGTAAAGCTCAAGGCTTCTTCTTCGCCGACGCGTCCGGCTGCTCCTTGAGGGAGGCCAGCACCATGCGGACGCGAGCCAAGTCGCCGTCGCCGCCCTTCGCCGGGGCGGAGGCGGGCGCGGCCTTGGCCAGGGTGCGCTTCGGCGGGGCGGGCTCCGCCGCCGCGACCTGCGTCCGCGGAGCGGGTGATGCCTTGGCGGCGACCGCCTTGCCCGACGCGGCCTTCGCCGGGGTCGCCCTGGCCTCCAGGATGCGGGGATCGCCGCCCTTCGGGCTCCAGGTGCGGACCGGGCCGGTGTCGACGTGGACGTGGCCGGTGTGGGGGTAGAGCGCGTAGCCGCCACGCTGGAGGGCCGCGGCCTCGTCGGCGAGGCGGCGGGGCGGGACGCCGGGGATGGAGATGTCGGCGGCCTGCCCGCGCAGGTGATAGCTGTTTTCCGCCACGTTCGGGTTGCTGCGCGCCAGCGTGACGTTGGTCAGCGGCGAGCGGTAGCCCGAGGTGATGTGGACCGGCGTGTCGGGGCCGGCGCCGCAGCGGTCCCGCAGGTCGGCGAGAAGCTCCACCAGCGTGGGATCGACGGGCACCGTCTCGCCGGTGCGGCGGTCGCGGAACAGGGTGGCGATGCGGTCCAGGGCCTGCGGGTCATAGCCGTCGGCGCGGCGGTAGGTGACGCTGACCGTCTCGCCGCTGGCGGGATGGTGCAGGGTGATCGAGCGGGGGCCGCCATCGAACGAGGCCTGGGGACCCGGAGTGGAGGCGCAGCCGGCGAGCGTTCCGCCGGCGAGCAGGCCCAGCAACGATAAGCGCAGAAGATGCCGCATGCGTCTCCCCAGAGTTCTCTCTGCGGTTGCAGGCGGTTTTCATACCATAATTGTCACACGATCCGGCAGTGACAACGGGCCACGGGACGCGAACGGAGGCTTGGCCGTGTCGTCGGCGCATCACTGTCCAACGGGATAGTTGCCGATCAGAGGGGAAGCGCCATGCCTTCGCGGGCGACCAGCGTGCCGGGGCGCCGGGCCTCGGCGGCGGTGGCGATGACGTCCAGCTCGGCATCGCTGCGCCGGGGATCGTGGTGGAAGATGACCGCGCGCTTCACATCGGCCTCGTCGGCGATGCGCAGGCATTCCTCCCAGGTCGAATGGCCCCAGCCGACGCGGGCGGCGTATTCGGCGTCGGTGTAGGTGCAGTCGTAGATCAGCAGGTCGCTGCCGCGCACCAGCTCCATCACGGCGGGGTCGCGCCCGGCGGCGGGATGCTCGGTGTCGGTCACGTAGCACAGGCTGCGCCCGGCGAACTCCACGCGGTAGCCGGTGGCCCCGTCCGGGTGGTTCAGCGCGGTGGTGCGCACGGTGATGCCCGGCTTGACCGTCAGCGTCTCGCCGCTGACGAAGTCGTGGAAGGTGCAGTCGGCCCGGAAGATCTCCACCGGGACCGGGAACAGCGGCGCCGACATCATGCATTCCAGGACCGAGCGCATCGTCCGCTCCCGCTCCAGATGGCCGGCCCTGATCCGCACGCGGCTGGCCGCGTCGAAGGCCGGCGCGAAGAAGGGCAGGCCGCAGATGTGGTCGAGATGGCTGTGGGTCAGAAGCAGATCGACGTCCACCGGCTCCCCCCGGCGCATCAGCGCCTCGCCCAGCGGGCGCAGGCCGGTGCCGGCGTCGAGGACCAGGAGAGCGTCCCCGCAGCGCAGCTCGACGCAGGGGGTGTTGCCGCCGTAGCGGACCGTGTCCGGCCCTGGGGAGGCGATGCTGCCACGCACGCCCCAGAAGCGGACGGTGAAGTCCGGCGGGGTGTCGGGCGCACCGGAACAGGCGTCGGAAACGGTTCGTGCCGTCATGGTACCGACAATTTGGCGGTAGGACCCTCGCGAGTCGAGTGAAAAGGTTGTTTCACGAAACGACCCTCCGGCGCGTCCATAGGCCGGTCCGACGGCAGGCAGGCGGACATTCTGCCTCGATAGAAGGGGGACGGCGCAAGACGGGGGTAAGAGGAAAAGGCGTGCCGCACCGCCGAGATGCGGAGGTGCCCAATCCAATAAGATGTGGTAGTTTGCGCCCGTTCGCCCATCGACGCGAAAACTCGCCTCCGGACCCCGCCCCCTCGGATGGACCCAGACAAACTCGCCAAAGTCCTCGCCATGGCCGAGTCGGAGCATCAGGGCGAGGCCCAGTCCGCTCTGCGCGCCGCGCGCATCATGCTGTCGAGGGCCGGCCTGTCGTTCCGCGATCTCGCCCGCGGGGCCCGTCCGGTCTCGACCGCCCCGGAGCCGCCGCCCACCGCCAGCGCCCCGCCGCCCGACCGTCCGCCGCCGCCCGACCAGCTCGTCCAGGGTCTGCGCCGGCAGGTGCGCGACCTGGAGCTGGAAGTGGCCGGGCTGAAGCGGCAGCTGGAAAAGAGCAACGGCGACATGGAGCGTCAGCGCGAGGAGGCCGACCGCTGGCGCGGCCTCGCCCGCGAAACCGCGGAAAAGCTCTGGGACCTCGGCAAAGCACTGGAGCGCAAGCACAGTCGCCACACCAGCCTGGACAAGCGCCGCGCCATCCTCGACCTGCTGCAGGACCCCAACAGCGCCCTGCTGGCCGATCACGAGATCGCGCGGCGGGTCGGCACCTCGCCCAAGCTGGTCGCCCACTGGCGCCGCCGGCTGGCCATCGTCGGGCGCAAGATCCGTCTGCTGCCCGTCGTGCCGCGCGGCCGCGGCCTGTGGGGCGGCGGCCGGCCGGCCGGGCCGACCCGCGGCGGGGCGGCTCTGGAAGGCAAGCGCCAGCGCTGGATGGGCTATCCGGTCGCCGTCACCATCTCCGACCGGTCAGGACCGCCCGGCAAGCGGCCCTGACCCGGTTCCCCGGAGTCAGTTGGACGAGCCGTTCCCATCGGTCGTCGCGCTGCCCAGATCCGCCGGTCCTTCCGCAGTGGGCGAGCGATCGCTCACCGCGACGCGCCAGACCGTGTTCGACAGGTCGTCGGCGACGATCAGAGCTCCCTTCGGGTCCACCGTGACGCCGACCGGCCGGCCGTAGGTGTGGCCGTCCTCGCCCATGAAACCGGTCACCACCTCGACCGGATCGCCGGCGGGGGCGCCGTCGCGGAAGGGCACGAAGATCACCTTGTAGCCGCTGGGCACGCTGCGGTTCCAGCTGCCATGCTCGCCGACGAACACGCCGTCGGCGAAGCGCTCGCCCATCGCCGGCGAGGAAAAGGCCACGCCGAGCGCGGCGACGTGCGAGCCCAGGGCGTAGTCCGGCTTGATCGCCGCGGCGACCATCTCGGGCTTCTGCGGCTGGGCGCGCGGGTCGACGTTCTGGCCCCAATAGCTGTAGGGCCAGCCGTAGAAGCCACCCTCGCGGACCGAGGTCAGGTAGTCGGGGACGAGGTTGGGGCCAAGCTCGTCGCGCTCGTTCACCACCGCCCACAGCGTGCCGGTTCCCGGCTGGATGGCCAGCGCGGTGGGGTTGCGCAGGCCCGTGGCGTAAGGCCGGTGCGCGCCGGTCTGGGCGTCGATCTCCCAGACCATCGCGCGGTCGGCCTCGGCGGGCATCCCGCGTTCGGTGATGTTGCTGTTGGAGCCGATGCCGACATAGAGGAACCGCCCGTCCGGGCTGGCGGCCAGCGACTTGGTCCAGTGATGGTTGATGTAGGAGGGCAGGTCGGTGACCTTCTCCGGCGGCCCCTCGGCGCGGGTCTGGCCGTCGCGGTAGGGGAAGCGCACCAGCGCGTCCTGGTTCGCGACGTAGATCTGGCCGTTCACAAAGGCCAGCCCGTAGGGGGCGTTCAGGTGGTCGGCGAAGACCGTGCGCTCCTCGTACCGGCCGTCGCCGTCGGCGTCGCGCAGCAGGGTGATGCGGTTGCCGCTGGGAACCGGGGTCGTGCCCTTGGCCTTGATGATGCCGGCAATGAAATCCTTGGGCCGCAGCGGCGGGGCCGAGCCGCCCCGGCCTTCGGCGACCAGGATGTCGCCGTTGGGAAGGACGAGGGTCTGGCGCGGGATGCCGAGGTCGGTGGCGATCGCCGTGACGGTGAAGCCCTCCGGCACGGTCGGCTTCCGGTCCCCCCAGTTGGCGGGGTTGGCGATCTTCATGCTGGGCAGCAGCCCGTACTGCTGCTCGGGCAGAGGCGGGTTGGCGCCGTAGACGGGCGGCGACGGGTTGTTGTCGTCGCAGGCGGCCAGCAGGGCGACGAGCGCGGCGGCGGCCAGCAGGCTGGAGCGTGTCATCGCGTGTCTCCCGTGCGCAGGCCCATGCGGAAGCTGGAGAAGCCGAACCAGGTCGCCAGGAGGGCGGTGACGGTGACGACCGCCGAGAGGATCAGACCGTCCGGCATGATTCCCCAGGCGTCCCGCGCGTGCACGAAGGCGTTGACGAGGCCAAGCGCGACGGTGACGAGCAGCAGGACGAAGTAGACGAGCCCGCGACCGCGGCGCCGGCCGGCGCGGAACAGGTCGATGAAGGCCCAGAGGAGCGAGAAACCGGCGAAGACCATGCCGCCGGCGATCAGCCAGGCGGCGAAGTTGCTCCACTGGATCTCGAAGCTCCTGGAATAGGCGACGTCGCAGAGCAGGCCCCCCAGGAACAACGGAAGGGAGGCGGCGAGCAGCACCGCGTGCAAGGGATGGATGGCCCTTGCCGGTCTGCCGTGATCGACGATGGCTACCAAGACGTCATCTCCTTGCCCGACGGGGGTCCGCGCCGGGGCGGCGCGGAAATCAATCTTTTCAATGGGCAAGCAGGAAGATGGTTCCGCGCGGTGGCGGGCCGGGGATCGGCGAACCGGGGATCAGGGCACCAGCCGGTAGCCGCCGGGCTCCGTCACCAGGATCTCGGCGTTGGACGGATCGCGCTCGATCTTCTGGCGCAGGCGGTAGACGTGGGTTTCCAGCGTGTGGGTGGTGACCCCGGCGTTGTAGCCCCACACCTCGCCGAGCAGCGTCTCCCGCCCGATCACCGCGCCGCCGGCCCGGTACAGGTATTTCAGGATCGCCGTTTCCTTCTCGGTCAGGCGGATCTTGCGGGCGCCGCCGTCCGCCAGCAGCAGCTTGCCCGCCGGGCGGAAGCTGTAGGGGCCGATGGCGAAGACGGCGTCCTCGCTCTGCTCGTGGACGCGGAGTTGGGCGCGCAGCCGGGCCAGCAGCACCCCCATGCGGAAGGGCTTGGTGACGTAGTCGCTGGCCCCGGAATCAAGCCCCAGGATGGTGTCGGCGTCGGAGGCCGCCGCGGTCAGCATGATGATCGGGCAGCGCACCCCCTCGCGCCGCAGCAGGCGGCACAGGTCGCGCCCGTCCATGTCCGGCAGCCCGACGTCGAGCAGGATGGCGGCGAAACCGCCCTCCCGCGCCACGGCCAGGGCGGAGGCGCCGTCCCCGGCCTCCACCGTCTCGAATTCCTCCAGAAGCTGGAGCTGCTCGGCGAGGGACTGCCGGAGGGCGGTGTCGTCGTCGATCAGAAGGATGCGTTTCGCAAGCGTCATTCGGGGGCGTTCACCGGTGGCTCCGGGCGCGGAACTTATCATGGCCCGCGCGGGATTGCCCTAGCCTTATCGGAAGGTCCGAAGACAAGCGGGGGACAAGCGTCAGGCGCCCCACAGGCTACCCAGCCGGGCCGCCGCCGCCGCGTCCGGGGGAAGGACGACCGCCGCCTCTGTGGCGAGGCCGAGCTCCGCCACCGCCCGCGCCGCCGCCGCGTCCGGCACGGCGAGGGCGCGCATCAGCGCCAGTGCGCCCTGCTCGAGATGGCGGCGGGCGGCGGCCTCCTCCTCGGTCAGGCCGGGCTCCAACCAGAGCAGCCGTTCCACCAGCGCGACGAGCCTCAGGCGCCGGCTGTCCATCGCCAGGGCGGCGGCGAGGCCGGGCAGGGCGCCGCCGTCCACCAGCACCCGCGTGCCGTCCGGCAGGCGCGACAGCGCGATGTCCGCCGCCAGCACCGCCGAGGGGTCGAGCCGCGGGTAATCGCCCGGCAGGGCGTGGCGCAGGACCTTTTGCCCCTGCGCCTCCAGCGCCAGCGCCAAACGGTCCGCGTAGCCGTCCGGCGCCCGGTTGGCGGGGAGGAGGAGATGCAGGGCCGGCTGGTCCGCCATGGCGATGGCTCTCGCGTGCAAGGGGGGAAGGAGAGGGGACGGCGAGCATAGCGCAAGCCGGATTCGCCCGCACCGGCGGCGCTTTGCGCCATCGTTGCACCCTCGGCAACGGTGTGGCGCGCGGGATTTGCTGGACAGGGGTGCGCCACCTGCGCTTTGCTTCCGGCGCTCTCCGACCCATGTCGGGATTTTCGCCCTTCGGGGCGCAGCACGCGAAGCCTCCGTTATGTACGCCGACGCTCCTTCCGACTCCGCCCCGCCCGAAGCCGTCCTGCCCATGGACGAAGCCGCCATGCGCGCGGTGGACCGGGCCACGGCCGCCCTGCGCCGGGGCGAGGCCGTCGCCATCGAGACCGCCGACGGCAGCGTCGGCGCCGCGGTGTCGGTGGAATCCGTGGCGATCGACGCCGTGCAGCGGCTGGTGCAGCTCACCGGCGCCGCGCCGGTCCTGGCCGTCACCCGCCGCCGCGCCACGGTGCTGAAGCTGATGGGCGAGGGGACGGGCGTCGTCGCCCTGTCGCTTCCCCGCTGCCTGACCGCGGACGAGGCCCATGCGCTGGCCGATCCGGAACACCGCCCGGACGGCGACATGCCGGACGGCCTGACCGCCACGGCCATGGACCCCGGGTCGCGGGAAACCGCGGCGGTGGACCTCGCCCGGCTGGCGCGTCTGCTGCCGGCGGCCATCGTCGCACCGGCTACTGGACACACGGCCGCCGGTCACACCGGCAGCGCCGCGGAATGGGCGGCACGGCACGACCTGCTGCTGGTCCGCGCCCGCGACATCGCCGATTACCGCGTCCATGTGGTGCGCACGCTGCGCCGGGTGGCCGAGGCCCGCGTCCCGCTGTCCGGCGCCGAGAACACCAGCATCGCCGCCTTCCGCCCCATCGACGGCGGGCCGGAGCATCTGGCGATCATCGTCGGCAACCCGGTGGCGGGCGAGCCGGTGCTGGCCCGCCTGCATTCGGAATGCTTCACCGGCGACCTGCTGGGGTCTTTGCGCTGCGACTGCGGCCAGCAGCTGCGCGGCGCCATCGCCGAGATCGCCCGGCAGGGCAGCGGCGTCCTGCTCTATCTGGCGCAGGAGGGGCGGGGGATCGGCCTCGTCAACAAGCTGCGCGCCTACCGCATCCAGGACCGCGGCTTCGACACGGTGGACGCCAACGAGATCCTGGGGTTCGAGGCGGACGAGCGGGTCTATCTGCCGGCGGCGGAGATGCTGCGCCAGCTCGGCTTCACCGCCGTGCGGCTGATGACCAACAACCCGGAGAAGCTGCGCCAGCTCGCCCGCTGCGGGATCGAGGTGGTCGAGCGCGTTCCGCACATCTTCCCGTCCAACGGCCACAACGAAGGCTATCTGCGCACCAAGGCGGAGCGCAGCGGGCACATGTTCTGAAACCACATCTTCTGAGAATCGAGTCTTCAGGGGGCAGGAAACGCCCCTTGCCCGGCAGCTCTTGCCGGGTCACGGTCCGGACCGGAACCGAAGGCGCCCGTGGCGACGGGATTCCAGCCCGAAGAACTGGCACGCCGGTTGCTTAGGACAGGGCTGGACACCGCGACGGGAGACCGCCCATGGCCATCGACGCCACCACCATCGACGCCACCGCCGCTTCGCGGCCGGTGCAGCGCGAGCGGTCGCCGGCCCAAACGACGTCTTCCGTGACGGTGATGGAAAGCCGGGACAGTCCCGACCGGTACGAGGCCGAAGCCGAGATGTCCTTCGGCGACTTCCTGGACATCATCAACCCGCTCCAGCACATCCCGCTCGTCAACACCGTCTATCGCGAGATCACCGGCGACACGATCAAGCCGTCGTCCAAGGTCATCGGCGGCATCCTGTTCGGCGGCCCGCTGGGCGGCATGGCGTCCATCGCCAACGCGGTGGTGGAACAGGCCCAGGGCAAGGACATCGGCGGGCAGATCATGGCGTCGCTTGGCTTCGACGGGGACGCCGCCGCCGGCCATCCGCCCGTCGGCACATCCGGAGCCACTGCGGTCGCCGCCCTGCCGGACTCCGCCGCCGGCACCTCGGCACCGGCCATGGCCGCTGCGGCGCCGGCCGCACAGCCGGCCCGCACCGTCACGGCGGAGCTGCCGGACGCCAAGCGCGCCGCAGCGCCGTCGCATGGGGTGGGGGCGGCGGTGACCGGATCCGGGCGCGATGGCCTGACGGACGCGCCGCATCCCTCGCGCATGCCGGCGCGCGACACCCCGCTGGCGAACAGCCTGATGGCCAAATACGCCGCGAAGCCGCATCCTTCCACCATCGGCTTCGCCGCAACGGCGGCCCCCTCCGGCGCCCGGAAGGCCACGGAAGCCGCGGCGCCGGCGGCCCAACCGGACGCCACCGCCGGAAGCGCGCCAGCCAACGCGCCGGCACAGGCGAACGCCGTCCCGGCCGCCGCCAACAGCAACGCCTTCGCGCCCGTGACACCGGACATGCTGTCTGAGACGATGATGCGCAATCTGGCCAAGTACGAGCAGGGTCGGCGGGCCGCGCAGACCCAGGCGCCCAGCCTGCGGGTGTCCGGCTGAGCGCGGTGCCCTCGGAAACGGGTGAGGGAAGGGCGATGGAGATCACGGTTCGTCTTGAGGACCCGCCGTCCGCAGGCCGTCTCGACTGGCCCGGCGGGTCGTTCCGCTGCGTGCTGGGCCGCGGCGGCATCCGCGCCGACAAGCGGGAGGGCGACGGCGCCACCCCGGTCGGGCGCTTCGCGCTGCGCCGCGTGCTGTGGCGCCCCGACCGGCTGGAGCGGCCGGAGACGGGCCTGCCGGCGTCGCCCATCGCGCTCGACGACGGCTGGTGCGACGATCCGGCGGACCCCGCCTACAACCGCCCGGTCAAGCGTCCCTACACCGCCAGCCACGAGGAGCTGTGGCGCGACGACCATGTCTACGACGTCATCGTGGTGATGGGGCACAACGACGACCCGGTGGTGCCGGGCCTGGGCAGCGCCGTGTTCATGCATGTGGCGCGGCCCGACCGGGCGCCGACGGCGGGCTGCGTCGCGCTGCCCCTGCCGGACCTGCTGCGGCTTCTCAAGGACTGCGCGCCGGGCACCGCGCTGACCGTGGCTGACCCGGCGGGCTAGGCGGCGCTATCCGGCGGCGGGATAGGGGCGGGCGCCGAAGATCGCCGTGCCGACCCGCACATGGGTGGCGCCGAAGCGGATCGCCGTCTCGTAATCGCCGCTCATCCCCATGCTGACCTCGGGCAGGCCGGCGCGGCGCGCCATGTCGGCGAGCAGGGCGAAATGCATCGCCGGCTCCTCGTCGACCGGCGGGATGCACATCAGCCCGGTCACCGGCAGGTGCCAGCGGTCCCGGCAGGCGGCCAGGAAGGCGTCCAGCTCCGCCGGTGGGATGCCGGCCTTCTGCGGCTCCTCGCCGGTGTTGACCTCGATCAGGCAGCGCGGGCGTCGCCCGCTGCGCACCATCTCCTCGGCGAGCGCCTCGGCCAGCTTGGGCCGATCCACCGTCTGGATCACGTCGAACAGCGCCACCGCGTCCTTGACCTTGTTGGTCTGGAGCGGGCCGATCAGGTGCAGCTCCAGGTCCGGGAAGCGTTCGCGCAGCGCGGGGAACTTCGCCTTGGCCTCCTGCACGCGGTTCTCGCCGAACACGCGCTGGCCGGCGGCCAGAGCCTCCTCCACCGCCTCGACCGGGTGGGTCTTGGAGACGGCGACCAGGGTCACCGCGCCGGGAGCGCGCCCGCCGGCGGCGCAGCCGTCCTGGATGGAGCGGCGGACGGCTTCGAGCCGGGCCGTGACGGTGCCGTCTGGTGTGTCGGTGTGCGAAGCGGACATGCCGGTCCTCCCCCTTTTATGGCGCCTGCCTGTACAGGAACCGGAGGGCGTGGTAACGGACGGGCCGACGAAACGCAAGCACCCCGAGGAGAACACGGCATGCGTGGTTGGATGCGTCCCCTGATCCTGTCGGCGCTGATTCTGGGGGCCGCGCCGTTCACGGCCGGCAGCGCCCTTGCCCAAAACGCTGGAAATCCGAACGCCGGGAGCCAGAATGGCGGCAAGCCCGCCGCCGGCAAGGAGGCCGCCACGAAGGAGGCCCCCAAGGAAGCTCCCAAGACGGCGGCGGGGTCGGCCATCGCCCAGGCGCCCTTCGCCGTGCAACCGTTCCCGCTGCAGGACGACGGCACCTACAAGGACTTCATGGGCGCCGCCGCCGCCGACCTCAACCGGCGCTGCACCAAGCAGGAAAATTATGGTTGGGAGTTCAAGAAGGACGACGACGCCCGTCGTGACCAGATCCTCGAATCCACGCTGGGCGGCTTCCGCAAGGCTGGCTGGAAGCTGGGCGAGGTGAAGGTCCGCTCCATCCGCGATCCGGGAACCACCGCCTACACGGCGGAGAAGGCCAAGCAGCGCCTGCTGGCCGTCTGGACCCCGATGGAGAACGCGGCGATCCTGCTGCTCTGCGAGACCGAAGCGGCGCCAGCGACCAAGAAGTAAGAACCAGCGACCAAAGAAAACGGCGGCGGATGGGTATCCGCCGCCGTTTTCGTCAGAGCTGCCGCAAGGCCGATCAGAAGGCCAGACGGGTGTCGATCATGACGATGTGCGCGCGGTCGTCGAGCCCCACGGCATCGGTCTTCAGGTCGAGATAGCTGTACTCCAGACCCGTGGTCAGGCCGGGCGCGACGGTGTAGGTAACGCCGGCCTGATACAGGTCAGCCTTGGCCGGAGTCGTTTGGGTTTCGACGTCGTTGCCACGCGAATGCGAGTAGTTGGCGGCCAGGATCAACGGACCCGTGGTGTACTGGGCGCCGACGATCCAGATATCCTGCTTCTGCTTCGTCGTGATCGACTTGTCGTAGCCGCTGTCGCCGCTGTAGGCGTAGCTGCCGCCGATCTTGAAATCGCCGTAGCCGACGTTCAGGCCGGCATGAACCGAGCTGAGCTTCTCGAAGCGGGTGGCGGCGGCGCCGACGCCGTTATCGACCGCATCGCCAAACTGGTAGAAGGCGCTGGCCGCGACGCTGAAGCCGCCGAACTCGTTGGTGTAGGTGCCGCCGGCCTCGACGACATCCTGGAAACCGCCGTTGTCCTGGCGACGGTTGATCGAGGTGTGCGAGTCGCCGGAGCGCGGCATGTAGGAGACGCCGCCCTGGAAGCCGGCGATGGTCGGGGTCAGGTAGATGATCTTGGTGCCGACATCGCCTGAGGCGAGGGCGCGGAAGTTGTTGGTGGTGGTCGGCAGCAGGCCGTAGGTCGACGAGCCGTTGAGGAACTCCACCGTGTTGTTGTCCGGACCGCCGGCGATGCCCTCGACGTTCGGGCCGATGATGCCGAACTCGTCCGACAGGCCGTTGATCGTGCCGGCCTGCAGGGTGCCGAAGCCGCTGTTCACGAAGATGAAGGCGCGGTCGGCGTCCATCGTGCGGACGTTGCTGGCGCCGTTGGCGGCGCGCATGCGGACGCGGCCGCCGTACTCCAGCCCGTTGTCGGCCGTGGCGACCGGCGTGACGACCACGCGGAAGCGGTTGGCGAACTCCGTAGAGCGGGTGCCTTCGTCACGGTCCTGTTCGACATAGGCGCCCTGGAAGAAGGCGTCGCCGCCGATCTTGACCTCGAACTTGGTCTGGGCGGAAGCCACGCCGCTGCAGGCGATGATCGCGATGGCTGCGCAGCCCGTAACAAGAGAACGCTTCATTGATGGTCCATCCTTCTAGCAGGCCCCCAAGGAGACTGGAGCCGTGCGGTTGTGCTTCCCACCAATTACTAAGCCACCCGTTCGTTTACCCGGCAAGGGCGATTTAACAGGGGAAACGGTTCAACTGTAACACAGTGGCCATTCTGACACAGTCATAAGTATTTGATCATCAACTGTTTTTCCCGCATGCCGTAAATATAGCACATTGACCGTCCAGATTTTGAGCGCGGTGAACAAACTTTACGCACAGAAATGCGCCATCTGGGCAGCGGGCCGGACGCGGACGGTGCACGGAAAAGGCGCAGCGCGACGAACACGAGGAAAGCACAAAGAAAAAAGGGCGGTGGCCGAAGCCACCGCCCTTCTCCATCCACGGATGACCGCAGATTAGAACGCCAGGACCGTACGGAGCAGGACGACGTGACCGTCGTTGTCCAGGTCCACAGCGGCCGTGCTCAGGTCGCTGTCGGCCTTGAAGTAGTCGTACTGAGCCTGCAGGGTCAGGCCCGGAGCGACGGTGTAGCCCGCGCCGAACTCGTAGACTTCCAGCTTGCGGCTGCCGGCGGTGTAGAGGCTGCCAGCGTCCTTGCCGTTCTTGTAGTTGGCGCCGACGACGATCGGGCCGGCGGTGTACTGAGCGCCGACAACCCAGAGGCGGCTCTTCTCGTTGTCCGAGGTCGCGGTCTGGATCTGGCCCGACTCACCGAAGTCGGTGTACGAACCGCCGAGCGAGAAGCCGGCGTAGCCAACCTGGGCGCCAACCTGCCAGGCGTTCAGGTCCTCGACGCTGGCGCCGACCGTGGTCGTGCCGGCGGCGTTGCCCCAGTAGTAGCCAGCGCTGGCCTTCAGCGAAACGCCGCCGAAGGTGTTGCTGTAGTTGGCACCGACTTCGACGAGGTCCTCGAACGTGGTCGAGAAGCCGCGGCCGGTGGCGGTGACCGGGGTCAGGTCGGCGCGGTTGACCGAGGCGTGCGAGTCGTCGTTGCGCGGGGTGTAGCTGGCGCCCACCTGCAGGCCGGCGAAGCGCGGCGAGAAGTACACGATCTTGGTCGCGTTGTTCTCGACGACCAGCGACTGGCTCAGGAGCGAGCCGTTCAGACCGGCGAGGCCGCCACCGATGTCCGAGGTCTGGCCGATCCAGGCCGCGACGCCGTCATAGATGCCGAGCTGCAGGTAATCCTGCGGAGCGGTGACGTAGGTGGCGTCGTTGAAGGAGTTGGTCACGCCCATCTGGACCTGACCGAACGCGCCCTGCGCGAAGATGTAGCCGCGGTCGGCGTCCATCGTGCGGGCGTTGTTGGCGCCCGAGTTGGCGCGCATACGGATGCGGCCGCCGTACTCCAGGCCGTTGTCGGCCTTGGCGGTCGGGGTCACGATGACGCGGAAGCGGTTGCGGAAGTCAACCGAACGGGCACCCTCGTCGCGGTCTTCGTTGACGTAGCCGCCTTCGAAGTAGGCGTCGCCGCCGACCTTGACTTCAAACTTGGCCTGAGCGTTGGCGGCGCCGGCACCCAGAGCCAGAGCGGCAGCGGCGCAGCCCGCGAGCAGATAACGGTTCATGATTGTTGCCTCCATCCTGGCAGCAGAATTTTCAGCCCGGTTAACGTCCTGGCTGGCTCTGTGGTACGCAGATGCGGGGACGCCAGCAAGCCGGAAATCGCAAAGTTGCAGCAATGAAGGAACAGTGTGTCCGACGGAACACACCTTGATTGTGCGCCGCGGTCGGGATTCCGCGGCGCACAGGGACCCGCGCCGGGGGGGCCGGCCCCGCCCCCGGACACAGCAAAGGCACAGGCGGCGCCCCGCATCGGCTGTTGCCGCGGGCGGGCTTTTATGGTCTTTTCACCCGCATCCGCCGCGGTATCGTGCGCGGTACCCCGAATTTATTGATCCAGGTTCCGACCATGCGCCGTTCCCGTGTCCTTCGCCTTGCCCCCGTCGTGCTCGCGGCGTCGCTCGCCGTGGCCGGTTGCTCCAGCTGGGGCGGCCAGACGGAAACCGTCGATGAGCAGATCAAGAAGGAATACAAGTTCGGCAGCCTTCTCGGCACCGACGGCGGCTTCAGCCTGTTCGGCAAGAACAAGCGCAACGGCGCCGAGCAGGGCGATCCCAACGGCATCGGCGTCAACAGCTTCCTGTGGCGCGCCTCGCTGGACACGCTGTCCTTCATGCCGATCGTCTCCGCCGACCCGTTCGGCGGCGTCATCCTGACCGACTGGTACACCCCGCCGGACACGCCGAACGAGCGCTTCAAGGTCAACCTCTACATCATGGACCGCCAGCTCCGCGCCGACGGCGTGCGGGTGTCGGTGTTCAAGCAGCAGCGCGCCGGATCGGATTGGCGCGACAGCGCGGTCGGCCCGGAGACGGCGACGACGCTGGAGGACGCGGTGCTGACCCGCGCCCGCCAGATCCGCGTCGCCCAGCAGGCCGCGGCGCGCTGAACGGGGGCGCCGGGCGGGGTGGGGCGCGGGCATCGGTCCGCCGCCTGTTGCCCCGCCGTCGGCGCCTTATGTGTCTAGATCCACGAAATTCACGGAACGGCGTCTGCGGTCATGTCGCGTTACAATGTCAAGGAAACCGAAGCGAAGTGGCAGGGCGAGTGGGAGCGGCAGGGCTGCTTCACCGCGCGCGAGGACGCTTCCCGTGAGAAGTACTATGTGCTGGAGATGTTCCCCTACCCGTCGGGGCGCATCCACATGGGGCATGTCCGCAACTACACCATCGGCGACGTGATCGCGCGCTACAAGCGGGCCCGCGGCTTCAACGTTCTGCACCCGATGGGCTGGGACGCCTTCGGCCTGCCGGCGGAGAACGCCGCGCTGGAGAAGAAGACCCACCCGGCCAAGTGGACGCGCGAGAACATCGCGGCCATGCGCGCCCAGCTGAAGACGATGGGCCTGTCCATCGACTGGGACCGCGAGATCGCCACCTGCGACGTGGAGTATTACCGCCACGAGCAGAAGATGTTCCTGGATTTCCTCAAGGAAGGCCTGGCCTACCGCAAGGAGTCCTGGGTCAACTGGGACCCGGTCGACAACACGGTCCTCGCCAACGAGCAGGTGATCGACGGCCGCGGCTGGCGCACCGGAGCGCTGGTCGAGAAGCGCAAGCTGTCGCAGTGGTTCCTCAAGATCACCGCCTACGCCGACGAGCTGCTGAAGGGGCTGGACACGCTGGACCGCTGGCCGGAGCGCGTGCGCCTGATGCAGGAGAACTGGATCGGCAAGTCCACCGGCGTGCGCTTCCGCTTCGACCTCGTCGGGCGGGCGGACAAGCTGGAGGTCTTCACGACCCGGCCCGACACGCTGTTCGGCGCCTCCTTCGCGGCGATCTCCGCCAACCACCCGCTGGCCGCCGAACTGGCCGCCGGCAATCCCGCGCTGGCCGACTTCATCGCCGAGTGCAACCGTCTTGGCACCAGCGAGGAAGCGATCGAAACCGCCGAGAAGCGCGGCTTCGACACCGGGCTGAAGGTGGTGCATCCCTTCGACCCGTCCTGGGAACTGCCGGTCTACGTCGCCAACTTCGTGCTGATGGAATACGGCACGGGCGCCATCTTCGGCTGCCCGGCCCACGACCAGCGCGACCTGGACTTCGCCCGCAAGTACGGCCTGCCGGTCACGCCGGTGGTCGTTCCGGCGGACGCCGATCCCGCCACCTTCACGGTCGGCGACGAGGCCTACACCGGCCCCGGCCTGCTGCGCAACTCGCGCTTCCTCGATGGGATGGAGGTCGAGCAGGCCAAGCAGGAGGTCGGCAAGCGGCTTGAGGAGCAGGGGCAGGGCGAGCGCACCACCCAGTACCGCCTGCGCGACTGGGGCGTTTCCCGCCAGCGTTACTGGGGCTGCCCGATCCCGGTCATCCACTGCGAGAGCTGCGGCATCGTCCCGGTCCCGCAGCAGGATCTGCCGGTCGTCCTGCCCGAGGATGTGACCTTCGACAAGCCCGGCAACCCGCTGGACCACCACCCGACCTGGAAGCACACGAGCTGCCCGACCTGCGGCAAGCCGGCGGTGCGCGAGACGGACACCTTCGACACCTTCATCGAGTCGAGCTGGTACTTCGCCCGCTTCTGCTCGCCCAAGGCCGAGGATGTCGCCTTCACGCGCGAGGCGGTGGACTATTGGCTGGCCGTGGACCAATACATCGGCGGCATCGAGCACGCCGTGCTGCATCTGCTCTACTCCCGCTTCTGGACGCGGGCGATGAAGCAGTGCGGCTACCTGAACGTGGAGGAGCCCTTCGCCGGCCTCTTCACTCAGGGCATGGTCAACCACGAGACCTACAAGGACGCCGGCACCGGCGCCTGGCTGGCCCCGACCGACATCCGCAAGAACGATCTCGGCGACTACATCCGCAACGACAACGACGGCCCGGTGACGGTCGGCCGCGTCGAGAAGATGTCGAAGTCGAAGAAGAACGTGGTGGACCCGGCGCACATCATCGGCACCTACGGCGCCGACGCCGCCCGCCTGTTCATGCTGTCCGACAGCCCGCCGGAACGCGACCTGGAATGGACGGAAGCCGGCATCGACGGCGCCTGGCGCTACATCAACCGCCTGTGGCGCATGGTGACGGAATCGCCGGTCGCGCTGCCGCCCGCCGGTGCGCCGAAGCCGGACGCCTTCAGCGCCAAGGCCGAGGCCACGCGCCGTCTGGTCCACAAGGCCATCGCCGGCATTTCGGAAGACCTGGAGAAGTTCCGCTTCAACAAGGCGGTGGCCCGCGTGCGCGAGCTGTCCAACGCCCTGGCCGAGCTGGACGGCGCGGGCGAGGGCGAGGCCTGGGTCCTGCGCGAAGGCTTCGAGGCCACCGTCCGCCTGATCGCCCCGATGATGCCCCATCTCGCCGAGGAGCTGTGGGCGCAGCTCGGCCATGCCACGCTGCTGGTCAACCAGCCCTGGCCGCAGGCCGACGCGGCCCTGGTGGTCGAGGATTCGGTCACCATGGCGGTGCAGGTCAACGGCAAGCTGCGCGCGACGCTGGAGCTGCCGCGCGACATGGCGAAGGACGCCGCGGAGCAGGCCGCCCTGGCCGATCCGAACGTCCAGCGCGCCCTGGAGGGCAAGCCGGTGCGCAAGGTCATCGTCGTCCCGAACCGGGTGATCAATGTCGTCGTCTGACCTCCATAACGACAATAGCCACAACGGCAAAGCCGGCGTCCGGCGGCGGGGGCTTCTGACCCTCGCCCTGATCGCGCCGGCGGTGCTCGCCACGGCGGCCTGCGGCTTCCAGCCCATGTATGGAAACCTCGGGGCGAACAGCATCGGCACCGCCGAGCTCCAGCAGGTCGAGATCGGCGGCATCAAGGACCGCTACGGCCAGAAGCTGCGCAACCTTCTGATCGACCGCTTCTACGCCGATGGCCGCCCCGCCGCCCCGCGCTACCGGCTGGAAACCGCGCTGACCGCGTCGGAGCAGAAGCTGTCCCTTCAGAAGGACGCGACCGCCACCCGGGCCCAGCTCGTCGTGAACGCCCCCTACCAGCTCATCGACGCGGCGACGGGAAAGATCCTGTTCCAGGCCAACGCGCGATCCTACATCAGCTACAACGTGCTGGAGCAGCAGTACGGCGCCCTGGCCACGGTCGAGAACGCCTACGACCGCGCGATCCTGGAAATCTCCAACGAGATCACCACCCGCGTGTCCGCCCAGCTCGGCCGCAAGCTCTGATCCGCACTGGACAACCGGAGGCCGGTCCTCCGCCACCGACGGTGTTTTCGTGAAGCTGCAAGCCCGGGCGATCGACGGCTTCCTGCGCAACCCCGATCCCAAGATCCGCGCGGTCCTGCTCTACGGCCCGGACACCGGTCTGGTGCGCGACCGCGCCATGGGTCTGGGCCGCACCGTGGTCGCCGACCTGTCCGACCCCTTCCGCGTGACCGAGATGCTGGGCCGCGCCGTCGCCGACGATCCGGCGCGTCTGGCCGACGAGGCCGCCGCCCTGTCCTTCACCGGGGGCCGCCGCCTGATCCGCGTGCGCGAGGCGGAGGACAACGTCACCGCCGCCTTCACCGCCTTCCTGGCCGCCTTGCCGCCCGGCGACAGCCTCGTCCTCGTCGAAGCCGGCGACCTCGGCAACCGGTCGAAGCTGCGCACCCTGTTCGAAGGGGCCGACGGCGCCGTCGCCATTCCCTGCTACGTGGAGGAGGAGGCCGCGCTTGGCCGGGTCATCGCCGACATCCTGCACGGCCATGGCCTGACCGCCGATCCCGACGCGCTGACCTTCCTCGCCGGCAACCTGGTCGGCGACCGCATGGTGGCGCGCGGCGAGATGGAGAAGCTGGCGCTCTACATGGGCACGGAGACGCGCGTGCGGCTGGAGGATGCCCAGGCCTGCGTCGGCGACAGCGCGGCCCTGTCGCTGGACGAGCCGATCTGGGCGGCGGCGGAGGGCGACTTCGCGACGCTCGACCGCTCGCTGGCCCGTCTGTTCGCCGAGGGCATGTCCCCGGTGCCGATCCTGCGCGCCGCCCAGCGCCACTTCCAGCGGCTGCAGCTGGTCGCCGGGCAGGTGGCGGCGGGCAAGTCGGCGGACGCCGCGGTGGAGGCGCTGCGCCCGCCGGTGTTCTTCAAGATGAAGCCGCGGCTGACCGGTCAGGCCCGCCGCTGGCCGGCGCCGCTGGTCCGGCAGGCGCTGGAGCGGCTGGTCGAGGCCGAGGCGGACTGCAAGCGCACCAACATGCCCGACCAGACGCTCTGCGCCCGCGTCCTCTTCCAGCTCGCCTCGCTGGCGCGGCGCTGAGGTTCGTCCTTACTTCGCCGGCCCTTACTTCGCGGCCAGGAACTGCGGCACGCGCAGCAGGATCAGCTCGTTGTGGTCCTGCTTGCCCAGCGCGCGGCCTGACGAGTAGGGGAGGTTGTTGTCGTTGCCGACGACGATGTGCTCGGCGTCCACCACATCGACATTCTCGATGGTGACAAAGGGGAAGGTGAACGTGCCCTTGCCGCCGCCAAGCCGGGCGACGCCCTTCGGATCGTCGATGTCCATCAGGTCGACGTAACCGACCTTCTTCACGAAACCCTCGGCGTCGGCCTGGGCGAAGTCGATCTTGTAGACGCGCTTGAACTGCGCCGGGACGTTGAAGCAGTCCGGAGTCGGCTGGCCGGTGCAGCCCTGGGCCGGGTTGCCCTCGCCATTGTCGCGCTCGATGATCAGGCCGGTGGTGGCGTCGATCATGTTGAAGTCGCCGATGTTGTTGCCGTTGGCCTCCAGAAGGTACTTGAAGCTGCGGCCCGTGAAGTCACCCTTGGCGACGTCGAATTCGGCGATGCGCAGGTACTCCCGCCCGTCCTTGGTCTCCCAGGCACCACCCGTCCACAGCGGACCTTCGAACAGCGGGTAGAGGAACTTGCCGTCCTTGGAAGCGGCCATTCCTTCGAAGCCCCGCGAGCGGCGCACCTCGAAGCCGACAGCGCCCGGCACCGCCGGGGTGGACACCGCATAATGGTCGGGGGAACGCACGGGCTTGCCGTCAACCTTGCTCTCATGCAGGGACAGCAGCTTGCCGGTGCGATCGGTCACCAGGATGTAGGGGCCGAACTCGTCGCCGAAATACATCCGGTCGCCGACGATCTGCACGCTCTCGACGTCGAAGTCGGCGCCGGTCAGGTAGCGTTCCTTGGTCGCCTCGGTGACGATGGGGAAGGGCACCTTGCGGTCGGGATCGCGCAGGAACAGCGTCTCGGCCACCGCCGCCGCGCCGGTCTTCCAGTCGATGGTCAGCCTGTGCACCGTCAGCATGGCGTCGGCCGAGTTGCCCTTGCTGCCGAAACCGTTGTCGGTCAGCACCAGGAAGCTGCCATCGCCCAGCGCCTTGATGCCGGAGAAGCCCTGGACCGGCTGGCCGTTGAAGGGCAGCGCCATACCGGTGGCGCGCGGCGCGCCCGGCGCCGACAGGAAGGACGTGCCGTCGATGCTGCGGGGCTGGTCGACGCGCTTGCGGTCGGCGGCGGTGAATTTCCCGGAGGTCCGGAACAGGTCCGGCGCGTCGGCGGGCGGCGCCACGAAGGTCGCCGCGTCGATGACACCGTGGCCGGCCAGCTCCGCCGGGAATTTCTGGTCTGCGAAAGCAGGACCGGCCAGCAGGGCCGCGGTGAGGCCGGCAAGGCACAGGCCGTGGATGGGCTTCATGAATCTCCCCTCTGTGTCGGCTCCGGCCGCGTCGCTGCGGCCGGACGACCCTGTTTAGGGGGATTTCATGTTAGTGCCGTTTCACTAAAGTGACAGTTTGGTTCCGCGACTTCCTACTCACCACCAAGGCGCCGCAGCACGTCGTCAAGCTGATCGAGCGTCTGGTAATGGATGGTGATGGAGCCGCCCTTGCCCTGCGGGGTGATCGCGACCTTCAGCCCAATCCGGGCCGAGATCTCTTCCTCCAGATTCACCAGATCGACGTCCTTGAGCGTCGGGTCGGTGGCGGCACCGCCGCGCGCACCACTCGCTTTCTTGGCCTTGACCGGCGCACTGCCGCGCATCAGGTCTTCGGTCTGCCGGACGTTCAGGCCGCGCTTGACCACCTCGCGCGCCACCGAGACCGGATCGGAGGAGGTGAGCAGCGCGCGGGCATGGCCGGCGCTGAGCGCCCCGTCCTGCACCATGCCCTTGACCGGGTCGGGCAGGGCGAGCAGGCGCATCATGTTGGCGACGTGGCTGCGGCTCTTGCCGACCGAGCGCGCCAGATCCTCCTGCGTGTGCTCGAACTCCTCCATCAGGCGCTTGTAGCCCTCGGCCTCTTCGAGCGGCGTCAGGTCCTGGCGCTGGATGTTCTCGATCAGCGCGATTTCCAGCGCCTCACGGTCCGACAGCTCGCGGATGACGACCGGCACCTCGTGGAGGCCGGCGATCTGCGCAGCCCGCCAGCGACGTTCGCCGGCGATCAGCTCGTAGGAGTTGGTCGTCTCCGGGTCCCGGCGGACGAGCAGGGGCTGGAGGATGCCCTTGTCGCGGATCGACTCGACCAGCCCCTGCAGCGCCTCATCGTCGAAGGTGCGGCGCGGCTGGTACTTGCCGGGATGGATGAACTCGATGGGCACCTGCTTGGATTGGCGCACCTTGTCGAGCGCGGAGTAATCCTCGGCCGCCTCGCCGAACAGGGCGGACAGGCCCCGGCCCAGGCTGGCACGGCGGGCACCGCCGTCCGAACGTTTGGTATCCTCCATCACGCGCTCAGCCTCTTCTCACGGCGCAGCACCTCGCCGGCCAGATGGATGTATGCCTGCGACCCGGGGCAGCGCATGTCGTAGATCAGCACCGGCTTGCCGTGGGACGGCGCCTCCGACACCTTCACGTTCCGCGGGATGACGGTGTCGTAGACCTTCTCCCCGAAGAAGCCGCGGACGTCGGCGGCCACCATGTCGGACAGGTTGTTGCGCTTGTCGAACATAGTCAGCACGACGCCATGGATGTCCAGGTCCGGGTTGAAGGCGCGCTTCACCCGCTCGATGGTGCGGACGAGGTGGCTGAGGCCCTCCAGCGCATAGAACTCGCACTGCAGCGGCACCATCACGGCGTGGGAGGCGACCAGCGCGTTCAGAGTCAGCAGGCCGAGCGCCGGGGGGCAGTCGATCAGCACGTAGTCGTATTCCAGCGCGCTCTTGTCCACCGCCTCGCGCAGCCGGAACTCGCGCCGCTCGGAGGTGACCAGCTCGACCTCCGCGCCGGACAGATCGACGGAGGAGGTGATGATCGACAGGTTCGGCACCGTCGACACCGTCGCGGCGTCTTCCAGCGGCATGCCGTCGAACAGCACGTCGTAGATGCCGACACGACGTTCGGCGCGCGGAATGCCGAGGCCGGTGGAGGCGTTGCCCTGGGGATCGAGGTCGATCACCAAGACGCGCTTGCCGATGGCGGCCAGAGCGGTTGCCAGATTGATGGTGGTCGTGGTCTTGCCCACGCCGCCTTTCTGATTGGCAATCGATATGACGCGGGCGGAGGGAAGGACGGAGGGCATGTCAGCCTCTCGGGAAGCCTCGGAGCGGGAATGCATCAGGGTCGCGGTCTTAGACACGGGCGATACCACTCACACGCAGGATGGTTCCGGTGGGGTCGGTGCGGCTGTCGAAACGCTCGGTCCGCATCTTCCAATATTTGGTGGTATCGGTCAATTCGTCCGCCACATTTTGCCCCTTGGGAAACAGTGCCGCACCCCGGTCCTGAAGGAAGGGATGGGCCCAGCTCAGCAGGTCGTTCAGTGGCGCCAGGGCGCGGGCGGTCACCACATCGGCGGCGATCGGCGGCACCGCCTCGATCCGCTTGTTGTGTACGGTAACCGACGCTCCCGCCACCCGCGCAGCCTCGCGCAGGAAAGCGCATTTGCGGGAGTCGCTCTCCACCAGATGGACCTCCGGCACGCCGAGGATGGCAAGGACGAGGCCGGGAAAGCCGGCTCCGCTGCCGAGATCGACCAGCACCCGCGTCCCTTCGGGCAGCAGCGGGTAAAGCTGGGCGGAGTCCAGGAAATGCCGGCGCCAAGCGTCGGGCAGGGTGGAGGGGCCGACGAGGTTGATCTTCGGCTGCCACTTGCGCAGCGTCGCCTCGTAAGCGGCGAGGCGGTCGAGCGTTTCACGTGAAACACCGGTCTCAGCCTGGAAGGCCGCGGCATCGAACAGGCTCATCAGACGGCCACCTTCACGTCGCGCCGTTTCACGTGGCGGAGCAGGGCAACCAGCGCCGCCGGCGTCATGCCGGGGATGCGGGCCGCCGCCCCCAAAGTCGCAGGGCGGGCTTGCCGGAGCTTTTGCCGGATCTCCGCCGACAGGCTGCCGATGCTGTCGGGATCGAGATCATCGGGAAGCTCCAGCGCCTCGTCCTTGCGGAAGGCACGGATGTCGGCCTCCTGCCGGTCGAGATAGCCGGCGTACTTCCCGTCGATCTCCAGCTGCTCGACAACATCGGCGGGGACTGCCGACAGCTCCGGCCACAGCCGGGCAAGGGTGGCAAGATCGAGGTCCGGGTAGCGCAGCAGATCGGCAGCGGTCCGGCGCACACCGTCCTGGTTGACCGCGATGCCCTGCCGCTGCAGCTCCGCCGGGGTGGCCTGGAGCGCACGCACCAGCGTGCGGCCGGCGGACAGCGCCTCAGCCTTCGCCGTGAAGGCATCGCGCCGCGCCGACCCGACGCAGCCGATCGCGAGGCCTTTCGGCGTCAGCCGCTGGTCGGCGTTGTCGGCGCGCAGGATCAACCGGTACTCGGCGCGCGAGGTGAACATCCGGTAGGGTTCGTTGGTCCCGCGGGTGATCAGATCATCGACCAGCACCCCGATATAGGCGTCGGCGCGGTCGAGCACGAAGCCCTCCGCCGAGCCGCCGGCCAGAAGGGCGGCGTTGATGCCGGCCATCAATCCCTGCGCCGCGGCTTCCTCGTAGCCGGTGGTTCCGTTGATCTGGCCGGCGAAGAACAGGCCGGGGGTCCGGCGGGTCTCCAGCGTCGGCTTCAGCTCCCGCGGGTCGACGAAGTCATACTCGATGGCGTACCCGGGGCGGATCATCACCGCCCGCTCCAGCCCTGGCATCGTCTTCAGGAAGCCGACCTGGACGTCGCGGGGCAGGGAGGTCGAGATGCCGTTCGGGTAGACCGTGTCGTCGTCCAGCCCCTCCGGCTCCAGGAAGATCTGGTGGCGCTCCTTGTCGGCGAAGCGCACCACCTTGTCCTCGATGGACGGGCAATAGCGCGGGCCGGTGCTCTGGATCTGGCCGGAGTACATCGGCGCGCGGTGGAGGTTGCCGCGGATCAGCGCGTGCATCTCCGGGGTCGTCCAGGTGATCGCGCAGTCGATCTGCGGCGTGTCGATCCGGTCTGTCAGGTAGGAGAAGGGCGGGGGCGGCGTGTCGCCGGGCTGCTTCTCCAGAGCGTCCCAATCGATGGTCTTGCCATCGAGCCGGGGCGGCGTGCCGGTCTTCAGCCGGCCGAGTGGGAAGCCCAGACGCGCCAGCGTGTCGGACAGGCCGATGGACGGCGCCTCGCCGACGCGACCCGCCGGGGTGGTTTCCTCACCGATGTGGATCAGACCGCGCAGGAAAGTGCCGGTGGTCAGCACCACGCTTCCCGCCGCGAGGGTCTCGCCGGACCCGGTGACCACACCGGTGACCCGCCCATCCTCGCCGATGGTCAAGTCCTCGGCGCCGCCGGCCTCGATGGACAGGTTCGGCTGTTCCGCGAGGATCGCCTGCACCGCCTGCCGGTACAGCTTGCGGTCGGCCTGGGCGCGCGGGCCGCGGACGGCCGGTCCCTTGCTGCGGTTCAGGATGCGGAACTGGATGCCGCCGCGGTCGATGGCGCGGGCCATGACGCCGTCGAGCGCGTCAATCTCGCGCACCAGATGGCCTTTCGCCAACCCGCCGATGGCCGGGTTGCAGGACATCTCACCGATGGTGTCCAGCTTGTGGGTGAGCAGCAGGGTGCGCGCACCCATGCGCGCCGCGGCGGCGGCAGCCTCGCAACCGGCGTGGCCTCCGCCGACAACAATGACGTCGAACGTTCGCATGGCCGGACCATAGCCGAGTCAGCGCCGGACGCCAAGCGCCGCGACGCCGCGCAGCCCGTGTTTCACGTGAAACAGAGCGGCGCGGCGCGTTTGTCACGCCCCGCTCGGCTCACTTGCCGATGCAGAAATCCCGGAAGATCACATCCAGCAAATCTTCGACATCGACACGCCCGGTGATGCGGCCGAGGGCGCGGCTCGCCAGTCGCACATCCTCGGCCATCAGCTCCGGCAGGGGGGCGGTCAAGGCGCGGCGCAGGGCATCCCGGCACCCCTCCAAGGCGGAGCGGTGCCGCGCACGGGTCAGCGCCGGGGCGCCGCTGCCAGCCAGCCGGTCGGCGGTAAACGCCGTCAAACGCCGCTCCAACTCGGGCAGGCCGGCACCGGTCCGGGCGGAGACCGCAACGGCCTCCCAACCGCCGACCGTCGGCACCGCGGCATCGACAACGTCTGTCTTGTTCAGCACCACCACCGTGTCCTTGTCGAGCAGGGCGACCGTCGCCGGGTCCAGCGTGGGCAGGGCGGTGGCGTCGAACACGGCGACCTTCACGTCGGCACGCGCAGCCCGGTCGAGCGCACGGCGGATGCCTTCCTCCTCGACCTCGTCGGCGGCCGCCTCGCGCAGGCCCGCCGTGTCGGCCAGCACCACCGGGTAGCCACCGAGGTCGAGATGGACTTCGATCACGTCGCGGGTGGTGCCGGCGCGGGCCGAGACGATGGCGGCCTCGCGGCGGGCAAGGGCGTTCAGCAGGCTCGACTTGCCGGCGTTGGGCGCGCCGACGATGGCGATGTGCAGACCCTCGCGCAGCCGTTCCCCGCGGCCACGGTCGTCGAGATGGGCGTCGATCTCGGCGGCCAAGGCGTCCAGCACGGGACGCGCGGCGTCCGACACACCGGACGGCAGATCCTCGTCGGGGAAGTCGATGTCGGCCTCGATGTGGGCCAGCGACCGGGTCAGCCTCTCGCGCCAGCCGTCGTAGAGTTTGCCGAGCGCGCCCTCCATCTGTCGCAGGGCCTGACGGCGCTGGGCGGAGGTTTCGGCGTCCACCAGATCGGCCACCGCCTCGGCCTCGGTCAGGTCGAGCTTGCCGTTCTCGAAGGCGCGACGGGTGAACTCGCCGGGTTCGGCGACGCGCAGGCCGGGCAGGGCGGAGAGCGCCTCCACAACGCCGGCGACCACGGCGCGCCCGCCATGCAGGTGCAGCTCGACCACGTCCTCGCCGGTGAAGCTGCGGGGGGCGGTGAAGCGCAGCACCAGGGCGTCGTCCAGCGCCTCCCCGGTCTTGGGATCGCGCAGCCGGACGAGCGTGGCCATGCGGGGTTTGGGCAGGGACTTGCCGGTCAGGGCAGCGAGCGCGTCGCCGGAGGCCGGGCCCGAAACGCGAACCACCGCCACACCGGCGCGGCCGGGGGCGGTGGCGAGGGCAAAGATCGTCGGGATCATTGTGCCAAAGATCATCGTGCCGGTTCCGGAACGATCAGCCGACCTGTTCCGGCAGCAATTCTTTTTGTTCCGGCTTCAGCATGAGCCGTTCCACACGGCCACCGCCGATCAGGTGCGTCTCCAGGATCGCGTCCACATCGGCGAAGGAGCGGTAGGTGTACCAGACGCCCTCCGGATAGACGACCAGCACCGGCCCCAGTTCGCACCGGTCCAGGCAGCCGGCGGCGTTGATGCGCACCCGGCCGTCCAGGCCCAGCTCGCGGGCTCGCGCCTTCATGTAGTCGCGGAGTTTTTCGGAACCCCGGGCGGCGCAGGAGCCGCGCTTGTGTCCGTCGGGGCGGCGGTTGGTGCAGGAGAAAACATGGGCTTCGAAGTAGGGCTTCGGATCGGTCACTTGCGTCCATCCTGTCCCATGGCGGCGGCCATCTGGGACCAAAACATTTTCTGAAGCTGCTCCATGCCCTGAATTCCCGCCGGCAGCCACGTCTTCATCATCGTCTCGGGATCCATGGCGAGCAGGGAGGCCTGCATGCGGTCCTGGATCTCCTGCATCATGGCGTCCTGCATGGGCTTGACGTCGGGAAGGCCCAGGAAGTGGCGCGCCTCCTCGGATGTGCAGTCGATGTCGATGGTGATCTTCATGGCCCCATTCCCTTGGAGAGCGCGCGGTGCGCGGGAAATTAAGGGTTGAGCGCCGCTTCGGCTCATGCCCCACTATACAGATAGGAAGCCCTGGCGCAACGGCACCGCCGCGCCAGTTTATTCCCAACCACGCCACAGACCGGAAACGCCTGCGATGCCCGCGAACCTGCTTGGCCGGGAGACCAGCCCCTACCTGCTCCAGCACAAGGACAACCCCGTCCATTGGATGGCCTGGGGCCGCGACGCCTTCGAACGGGCCAAGCGCGAGAACAAGCCGGTGCTGCTGTCGGTCGGCTACGCCGCCTGCCACTGGTGCCACGTGATGGCGCACGAGAGCTTCGAGAACCCGGAAATCGCCGCGCTGATGAACGAGCTGTTCGTCAACATCAAGGTGGACCGGGAGGAGCGGCCCGACGTCGACCAGATCTACCAGTCGGCCCTGGCCATGCTGGGGCAGCAGGGCGGCTGGCCGCTGACCATGTTCCTGACTCCGGAGGCCGAGCCCTTCTGGGGCGGCACCTACTTCCCGCCGGCCTCGCGCTACGGGCGCCCCGGCTTCCCCGACGTGCTGCGCGGCGTGGCCGAGACCTACCGCAACAAGCCGGAGAACGTGACCCGCAACGTCGCCGCGCTGAAGGACGCGCTGGGCAAGCTGGCCGAGAACCGGGCGGCGGGGGAGGTCGACCTCGCCATGCTCGACCAGATCGCCGACCGGCTGGTCCGCGAGGTCGATCCCTTCCACGGCGGCATCGGCCACGCCCCGAAATTTCCTCAGGTGCCGATCTTCACGCTGCTGTGGCGGGCCTGGCTGCGCACCGGCAAGGAACCCTACCGGGAGGCGGTCACCAACACGCTGGCCCATATGAGCCAGGGGGGCATCTACGACCATCTGGGCGGCGGCTTCGCCCGCTACTCGGTGGACGAGATGTGGCTGGTGCCGCATTTCGAGAAGATGCTCTACGACAACGCCCAGCTTCTCGACCTGATGACCCTGGTCTGGCAGGCGGAGCGGGAGCCGCTGTTCGAGACGCGCATCCGTGAAACGGTGGGCTGGGCGCTGCGCGAGATGATCGCCGATGGCGGCGGTTTCGCGGCGACCCAGGACGCCGACAGCGAGGGCGAGGAGGGACTCTTCTACATCTGGAACGAGGAGGAGATCGACCGTCTCCTCGGCTCCGGCGGGGAGGTCTTCAAGCGCGCCTACGGCGTCACGCCGCAGGGCAACTGGGAGGGGGCGACCATCCTCAACCGGCTGCACCGCATCGAGGCGCTGGACGCCGAGACCGAGGCGACGCTGGCCGAACAGCGGGCGATCCTCTGGCGGGAGCGCGAAAAGCGGATCAAGCCGGGCTGGGACGACAAGGTGCTGGCCGACTGGAACGGCCTGATGATCGCGGCCCTCGCCCAGGCCGGCATGGTCTTCGACGAGCCGGAATGGATCGCGGCCGCGCAACGCGCCTACGCCTTCGTCCGCGACCGCATGACCGAGGACGGGCGTCTGCTGCACAGCTGGCGGGCCGGGCAGCTCAAGCACCGGGCGACGCTCGACGACTACGCCCACATGGCGCGCGCAGCACTCGCCCTGCACGAGGCGACCGGCGACGCGGAGCCGCTGGAGCAGGCGCGGGCCTGGGTGCGGGTGCTCGACGCGCATTTCTGGGACTCCCAGGCCGGCGGCTACTTCTACACGGCGGACGACGCCGATGACCTGATCGTCCGCACCAAGTCGGCCGGCGATGCGGCGACGCCCAGCGGCAACGGCACCATGCTGGCCGTGCTGGCGACCCTGCACCACCGCACCGGCGAGGCCGCCTACCGGGAGCGGGCGGACGCCCTGGCCGCCTCCTTCTCCGGCGAGCTGAGCCGCAACTTCTTCCCGCTGCCGACCTATCTGAACGCGGCGGAGCTTCTCCAGAAGGCCCTGCAGATCGTCATCGTCGGCGACCCGCGGGCGTCGGACACCGCGGCGCTGCGCCGGGCGGTGCTCGACCGTCCGCTTCCCGACCGCATCCTCAGCGTCCTGCCGCCGGGGACGGATCTGCCCGCCGGGCACCCGGCCCACGGCAAGGGCATGCAGGGTGGGGTGGCGACCGCCTATGTCTGCACCGGCATGACCTGCTCCCCGCCGGTGACCGCGCCCGACGCGCTGGCCGCCGCCCTGACCGGGAGATGACCGCCATGACGACGACCGGCAGCCTGACCGTCGACAGCCCGCTGGGCCTGCTGACCCTGACCAGCGCGAACGGTGCCGTCCTGGCGCTCGACTGGGGACGGCTGGGCGACGACCGGCCGGACCCCGTGCTGGAGGAGGCGGCGCGCCAGCTCCGCGACTATTTCGCCGGGACGCGGTTGGAGTTCGACCTGCCGCTGGCCCCCCGCGGGACCGCCTTCCGGCAGAAGGTCTGGGCGGCGATGCGGGCCATTCCCTACGGCGGCGTCCTGACCTACGGCGACGTCGCGCGGATGCTGGAAACGGCGCCGCGCGCCGTCGGCGGGGCCTGCGGGGCGAATCCGATCCCGGTGATCATTCCCTGCCACCGCATCGTCGGGGGCGGCGGCGCGCCCGGCGGCTATTCCGGCCTGGGCGGCCTGCGGACCAAGGACTGGCTGCTCCGCCATGAGCGGCGGTACCGGGTGACAGCGGACCAGGCCGGCGATACGCTGGAGCTTCAGCTTCTATAAAAACGGAAGGGACCAACCACCATGGTTCACGCGATCCGCATCCACGACTACGGCGGACCCGAAGCGCTGCGCTGGGACGAGATCGAGGTGGGCGACCCCGGCCCCGGTCAGGTGCGCCTGCGCCAGACCGCCGTCGGGCTGAACTACATCGACACTTATCACCGCTCCGGCGCCTACAAGCTGCCGCAGCTTCCCGCCATCATCGGGACCGAGGGCGCCGGCGTGGTCGAGGCCGTGGGGCCGGACGTGACGACGCTGAAGCCCGGCGACCGGGTGGGTTACGCGCCGCTGATCGGCGCCTACGCCGAATCCCGCCTCGCCCCCGCCGACCGGCTGATCCCGCTGCCGAGCTGGATCGAGGACCGGCAGGCCGCCGCCATGCTGCTCCAGGGCATGACCGCGCAGTTCCTCCTGCGCTCCACCTACGCGGTGCAGCCGGGCGACACCATTCTGGTCCAGGCCGCCGCGGGCGGCGTCGGCCAGATCCTCTGCCAGTGGGCGAAGCATCTGGGCGCCACCGTGATCGGCACGGTCAGCAGCGACGAGAAGGCGGAGCTGGCCCGTGCCGCCGGCTGCGACCATCCCATCGTCTACACGCGCGAGAACTTCGTGAACCGCGTGAAGGATCTGACGGACGGGCAGGGCGTGCCGGTGGTCTATGACGGCGTCGGCAAGACGACCTTCATGGACAGCCTTGACTGCCTGCGGACGCGCGGCTTCATGGTGCTGTTCGGCGCGGCGTCCGGCCCGGTCCCGCCTCTGGACCTCCAGGTCCTGGCTGCCAAGGGCTCGCTCTACGTCACGCGCCCGACCCTGTTCAGCTACGTCGCCAAGCGCGACGACCTGATGGCCAGCGCCGCCGACCTGTTCGAGGTGGTGCATTCCGGCGGGGTGACGATCAACGTCGGCCAGACCTTCGCGTTGCGCGACGCGGCGGAGGCCCACCGGGCGCTGGAGTCCCGCGCCACGACCGGGTCCACGGTGCTGCTGCCGTAAGGTTCAAAGCCCTCTCCCGCCCCGGGAGAGGGAGGGACCCACGCGCGAGTGTGGGAGGGTGAGGGTGTTGGCAAGGACCAGTGCCTTGATCCTCGTGCGACCCTCACCCGCCTGCTTCGCAGGCACCCTCTCCCGAGACGGGAGAGGGAACAACTCATTCGGCGGCCCAGAGCGGGTTCTTCAGCTTCTTCAGAAGCTCCGCATGGGCCGCCAATTCCTCCTCGCTCGGCGCGTGGGCGCGCGGGGCGCGGTAGGGGCGGTCGATGCGGATCGCCGCGGGACCGCCTGCCGCCGGGCCGGAGGCCAGCGCCAGACCGGCCTGACGCCCGCCGCGCAGCTCCAGATACACTTCGGCCAGAAGCTGGGCATCGAGGAGCGCGCCGTGGTAGGTGCGGCTGGAATTGTCCACGCCGAAGCGCTTGCAGAGCGCGTCCAGGGTGGCCGGCGCGCCGGGGAACTTCTGCCGCGCCATCAGCAGCGTGTCGATGGCCCGGTCCTTCGGCATCACCGGATAGCCGGCGATCCGCAGCTCCCAGTTCAGGAAGTGCATGTCGAAGGCCGCGTTGTGGATCACCAGCGGCGCGTCGCCGATGAAGGCCACGAACTCCGCCACCACGTCGTTGAACAGCGGCTTGTCCGACAGGAACTCCGTCGTCAGCCCGTGCACCGCCACGGCGTCCGGCGGCACGTCGCGCTCCGGGTTGACGTAGCAGTGGAAGGTCTTGCCGGTGGCGACGTGGTTGTGCAGCTCGACGCAGCCGATTTCGATCAGCCGGTGCCCTTCCTCGGGCTTGAAGCCGGTCGTTTCCGTATCGAGGACGATCTCACGCATGAACCACCTGTCCGGGCTGGTATCCCCGCGGCGGCCATTGCCGTCCGCGGCGCCGCTTCACGTCGGCGAGGATGTTGCGCAGCGCCCGCCGGGTGGCCCGCCGCCCGTCGCCGGTGTTGACGACATGGTCGGCGCGCCGCCGCTTCTCCGCGTCGGGCATCTGCCGGGCCAGAATAGCGGCGAACTTCTCCGGCGTCATGCCCGGCCGCGCCAGCACCCGTGACTTCTGCACCAGGAAGGGGGCGGTGACCACCACGGTGCGGTCCACCTTGCGCTCCCCGCCGGTCTCGAACAGCAGGGGGATGTCGAGCACCGCCACGCGGACGCGGCGACGCGCCGCCTGCCTCAGGAAGCGCCGCTGTGCCGCCTGCACCGCCGGGTGGAGGATCGCCTCCAGCCGCTTCAGCGCCGCCGGGTTGCCGAAGACCGCCGCGCCCAGAGCCCGCCGGTCCACCGCACCCGCCACGACCACGCCGGGGAAGGCCGCGTCGATGGCTGGCACCGCGGCGCCGTGGCGCCCCAGCAGGCCATGCACCACCGCGTCGCTGTCGCAGACCGGCGCGCCCATGCGCTTCAGCATGCGCGCCGCCGTGCTCTTGCCCATGCCGATGGAGCCGGTCAGTCCCAAGACGATCATCGCGCGACCTCAGCCCTGGAGAACAGCCGTCTTCAGCCCCTCGGTCACCTCCGGCTCCCGGCCGAACCAGGCGGCGAAGCCGGGGCGGGCCTGATGGAGCAGCATGCCGACGCCGTCCACCACCCGGTTGCCGCGGGCCTGCGCCGCGGCCAGCAGCGGAGTCATCAGGGGCGTGTAGACGATGTCGGTGACGACCGCCGAACCGGGCAGGGCACGCAGGTCCAGCTCCAGAGGCGGCTGGCCCGCCATGCCCTGCGTCGTCGTGTTCACCACCAGCGCCGCCCCTTCGAGGAGGGTTTCACGTGAAACCCAATCGGCAACCTCGATGGCGCCGCCGATGTCGGCGGCCAGCTCCTCCGCCCGGGCCCGTGTGCGGTTGACCAGCCAGACCCGTGGCGCGCCCTCGTCGAGGAGCGAGGCGACGACGGCGCGTGCCGCACCGCCGGCCCCGATGACCAGCGCCGGACCGTCCGCGGCGGACCAGCCCGGCGCGCCGCTCCTCAAATTCTCAATGAATCCGAAGCCATCGGTGTTGCGGCCCTCCAGCGACCCGTCCTCGCCGACCACGATGGTGTTGACGGCGCCCATCCGCTTGGCGGTGGCGTCCAGCCGGTCGACCGTGCGGTAGGCGGCCTCCTTGTGCGGCACCGTCACATTGCAGCCGCGGAAGCCGAGCGCGGGCAGGGCCCGGATGGCCTGCTCGATGCGGTCGGGCGGCACGGCCAGCGGCACATAGGCGCCGTCGATGCCGTACTGCTCCAGCCAATAGCCGTGCAGCCGGGGCGAGCGCGAATGGCTGATCGGCCAGCCAAACACCCCGGCCAGCTTCGCCTTGCCGCTGATCGTCATTCCGCAATCACCCCATGCACCCGCAGGAACCCGAGCAGCGGCAGCAGCGGCAGCCCGAGGATCGTGAAGAAGTCGCCGTCCACCCGGTGGAAGAGTTGCGCACCCATCCCTTCCAAGTGATAGGCGCCGACCGACCCCAGAACGTCGTCGCCCGCCGCGTTCAGGTAGGAGTCCAGAAAGGCGTCGCTGAAGGGACGCATGGCCAGGCGGGCGCGGTCGACATGGTGCCACAGCCGCTCGCCGTCGCGGATCACCACGGCGCAGCTCACCAACCGGTGCGTCTTGCCGCGCAGGTCCTGAAGCTGGGCCCGCGCGGCGTCGCGGTCGGCCGGCTTGTCGAACCAGCGGCCCTCGCACTCCAGCATCTGGTCGGCGCCGATCACCAGGGCGCCGGGATGCTTGCGGGTGACGCGCTGCGCCTTCAGCTCGGCCAGAGCCTCGGCGACATCCTCGACCGGCGCGCCTTCGGCGCGGGCGGCCAGCTTGATCTCCTCCTCGTCCACCGCGGCGGGGGCGAGCGCGACGCGCACCCCGGCGCGCTCCAGCATCTCCGCCCGCGTGCGGGAGCCGGAGGCGAGGACGACCCTGGGAGCCGCTCCGCTCACGTCACCGGCCCCTCGGGAACGACGCCTGGAACGACGCCGGGCAGGCCGCCGGACTGGCGGCGGGCGAGCAGCATCATGATCTCCGCCGCCGTCTCCTCGATGGAGCGGCGCGACACGTCGATCACCGGCCAGCCGCGCCGGGTGAACATGCGCCGGGCGTCGGTAACCTCGGCGCGCACCACCTCGGGATCGACGTAAGTCGAGGACTCGTTCTGGTTCAGCAGCTTCAGCCGGTTGCGGCGGATCTGCACCAGACGGTCGGGGTCCTTGGTCAGGCCGACGACCAGCGGCCGGGTCAGCTTCTCGATCTCCGGCGGCATCGGGCATCCGGGAACGATCGGGATGTTCGCCGCCTTGATACCGCGGTTCGCCAGATAGATGCAGGTCGGCGTCTTCGACGTGCGCGACACGCCCATCAGGATCACGTCGGCCTCGTGCAGGTCCCAGCTCGACTGGCCGTCGTCGTGGGCCAGCGCGAAGTCCATGGCGTCCATGCGCCCGAAATACTCGGCGTCCAAGGCGTGCTGGCGGCCGGGCTGACGCTGCGATTCCACGCCGAGGAAGGCGGCCAGCGCGTTGATCAGCGGGTCGAGCACCGGGATGCAGGGGACCTGCACCTCGCGGCAGAAGTCCTGGAGGCGGCGGCGCAGCTTCTCGTCGACCAGCGTGAACATGACGAGGCCGCGATTCTCCTGGACGCCCTCCAGAACCATGTCGAGCTGACGCTCGGTCCGCACGAGATTCCAGAAATGCTCGACCGGGCGAACATCGTCGAACTGGATGACGCAGGCGCGGGCGACGCTGTTGATCGTCTCGCCGGTCGCGTCCGACACAAGATGCAGGTGGAACTGTCTCATCCGTCCCCAACGTGTTGTGGAGAACCCGTCCGAATCTGTGGACAACGGGGATCTCCTGGATTCTGTCCCTCCGGGCGGGACTCGTCGCCCCCGCTGGCGCCCCCTTCGGGACAATCCGCGCGCCCTCTCCGGAACATGGGTACAATGACTCCCGCGGACCATGTTATCCACGGGATTCCCAGGCTTCCTGATATAGCATTTCCGCCGTTTCCGGAGAAAGCGTCCGGAGTCGTCCACAGAATCCGATTTTCGTCCACAGCGCGCCGTCCGGCCTGTGGACGATTCCGCGCAAAGCGGGGATTCCCGTTTTCCACAGGCACCCACCACCCCTTCTTCCTTTCTCTCTTTAAAAAGAATACTGAGTAGAGGGGAGACAACCTGCAGACCCGATTCACTCATAGGGGAACGATCCGCCGTGTCCGAGGCCGTGACCAAGATTGCCAAGCCGATGCTCGCAGCCCTCGCCGGCGAGGCGCGTCCGCGCCCGCCCTTCTGGCTGATGCGCCAGGCCGGCCGTTACCTGCCGGAATATCGGGAATTGCGCGCCAAGGCCGGCAGCTTCCTGGACATGTGCTACAACCCCGACCATGCGGTGGAGGTGACCCTGCAGCCGCTGCGCCGCTACGACATGGACGCGGCGATTCTGTTCTCCGACATCCTGGTGGTGCCGCACGCCCTGGGCCAGTCCCTGGCCTTCCTCGAGGGCGAGGGCCCGAAGCTGGACCCTGTGAGAAGCGTGGAAGACCTCAAGCGCCTGTCGCGCGACCGCTTCCACGAGCGGCTGGAGCCGGTCTACGAGACCGTCCGCCGCCTCTCCCGCGCGATTCCGGCGCACACCACGCTGATCGGCTTTGCCGGGGCGCCCTGGACGATCGCCTGCTACATGGTCGAAGGGGCGGGGTCCAAGGAGTACGCGCACGTCAAGCGCTGGGCCTACGGCGATCCCGCCGGGTTCGGCGCGCTGATGGATCTGCTGGTCGAGGTGACCGCCGACTATCTGTGCACCCAGATCGAGGCCGGGGCCGAGGTCGTGCAGCTGTTCGACAGCTGGGCGGGTGTCCTGCCGGCCGGCGAATTCCACCGCTGGGTGATCGAGCCGACGCGGCGGATCGTGGAACTCATCAAGGCGCGCCACCCTGCGATTCCGGTCATCGGTTTCCCGCGCGGTGCGGGCCTCTCCTATGAGGCTTACGTCACGGGCAGTGGGGTGGATGCGGTCGGGCTCGACACCACCGTCCCGGTGGCTTGGGCGGCCGGGAATCTGCAATCCAGATTGCCGGTGCAGGGCAACCTCGACCCGATCATGCTCGCCGCCGGTGGCGAGGCCCTGCGCACCGCCGCGTCGGAGATTCTGGAGACGCTCGCCGGCAAGCCCTTCGTCTTCAACCTGGGCCACGGCGTGATCCAGACAACGCCGCCGGACCATGTCGCCGAGCTGGCCCGTCTGATCAAGGATTGGCCGAACCGCGGCTAAGCCCCGGCAGGTTCCAAAAAGTGCGCAACGGGAAGGGAAGGGGATTCCAGTGCTTTATCTCTGGGTCAAGGCTCTGCACGTCATCAGCATCATCGCCTGGATGGCCGGGCTTCTTTATCTGCCGCGGCTGTTCGTCTATCATTGCGAGACGGCGCCGGGCTCCGAATCCTCGGAGCGGTTCAAGGTGATGGAGCGCCGCCTGCTGCGCGCCATCATGAATCCGGCGATGGGCGCCGCCTATCTGTTCGGAATCACGATGATCGTGATGGAGCCGGCCTGGATGAAGCAGGGCTGGCTGCACGCCAAGCTGCTGTTCGTCCTGGCGCTCACCGGCACGCACATGATGATGGCGCGCTGGCGCAAGGACTTCGAGGCGGACCGCAACACCCGCCCGCAGCGTTTCTTCCGCATGTGGAACGAGGCGCCGACCCTGCTGATGATCGGCATCGTCATCTTCGTGATCGTGAAGCCGTTCTGACGGGACGGGGCGGCGGTCAGCCCCGCCGCCCCATCATCCGGCGGGTGACCGCCTTCTCCGCCTCTACCGCCAGGAAGATCGCCAGACCGGCCGCCGTCATGGCCACCCACTGGGTCCAGTCCACCGCCGCCGTGCCGAACAGGCTTTGCAGGGGCGGGGCGTAGGTGAAGGCGAGCTGGAAGACCAGCATCAGCCCGATGGAGATCCACACCGGGCGGCTGCCGAACAGCCCCCGCCGGTTCAGCACCGAGGCGGTGACCGCCCGGGCGTTCAGCAGGAAGAAGATCTCGCCCATCACCAGCGCGTTGACGGCCATGGTGCGGGCGACCGGCGTCGGGTCGCCGTGTCCCTCGTGGAGCAGGAAGAATCCGAAGCTGGTGGCGACCAGAAGCACCATCACCAGCACCATGCGTCCGATCAGGAAGCCGGGCAGGATCGGCTCGTCCTGCGGGCGGGGCGGGCGCTTCATCACCGCGGCTTCCGGCGGCTCGAAGGCCAGCGCCAGGCCCAGCGTCACCGCCGTGACCATGTTGACCCACAGAATCTGGACGGGCGTGATCGGCAGGGTGTAGCCGGCCAGCACGGCGACCAGGATCACCAGCGCCTGGGCGCCGTTGGTCGGCAGCATGAACAGGATCGTCTTGCGCAGATTGTCGTAGACGGTCCGCCCTTCCTCGACCGCGTGGGCGATGGAGGCGAAGTTGTCGTCGGCCAGCACCATGCTGGCGGCCTCCTTCGCGGCCTCCGTCCCCTTGCAGCCCATGGCGACGCCCACGTCGGCGCGCTTCAGCGCGGGGGCGTCGTTCACCCCGTCTCCCGTCATGGCGACCGTGTAGCCGGCCGTCTGGAGCGCGCGGACGAGGCGCAGCTTGTGCTCCGGCGTGGTGCGGGCGAAGACGTCGGCCTCGCGCGCCACAGCGACCAGCGCCGCGTCGTCCAGCCGGTCCAGCTCGCTTCCCGACACCGCGTCGCCCGACAGGTTGAATTGCCGCCCGATGGCCTGGGCGGTGCCGGCGTGGTCGCCGGTGATCATCTTGACGCGGATTCCCGCCGCCTGGCACTCGGCCACCGCCGCCACCGCCTCCTCCCGCGCCGGGTCGATGAAGCCGCACAGGCCGAGCAGGGTCAGCCCCTCGCGTACATCGTCCATGTCGAGCACGGTCTGGCCGGGCAAAGCGGGGCGACCGGCGAGCGCCAGGACGCGCTGGCCGCGCGCCGCCAGATCCTCCACCCGCGCCAGCCAATGGGCGATGTCGAGCGGCGCGCTGCCGCCGTCCGCGGCCCGTACGTGCGCGCACATGGACAGAACGCGCTCCGGCGCGCCCTTGACGTACAGCAGCCCGTGCCCCTCATGGTCGTGGTGCAGGGTGGCCATGTACTTGTGTTCGGATTCGAAGGGGATGACGTCCGTACGCGGGCGGCGGGCCGTCTCCTCCCGCGCGTCGAGCCCGGCCTTCATGCCCAGCGCCAGCAGGGCGCCGTCGGTCGGGTCGCCGGCCACCGTCCACCCCTCCTCGCCGCGCTGAAGCTCCGCGTCGTTGCACAGCAGGGCGGCGCGGGCCAGCTCGGCCAGGACGGGATCGGCGGCGGGGTCCAGGGCCTTGCCGTCGCGGCGGAACTCGCCCTCGGGGCGGTAGCCGGTGCCGGTCACCGCGCAATCGCCCGCCGTGGTCACCACGGTCTGCACGACCAGCTCGTTGCGGGTCAGCGTGCCGGTCTTGTCGGAGCAGATGATCCCGACCGAGCCCAGCGTTTCCACCGCCGGCAGGCGGCGGATGATGGCGTTGCGCCGGGCCATGCGGGTGACGCCGATGGCCAGCGTGATGGTCATCACCGCCGGCAGCCCTTCCGGGATCGCCGCCACCGCCAGACCGACCGCGGCCATGACCATTTCCGGCCAGGGCTCCCCCTGGACCAGCGCGCCGTAGAGGAAGGTCAGCGCGGTCAGCGCCAGGATGCCGATGGTCAGCCAGCGCCCGAAGACGGCCATCTGGGCGAGCAGCGGCGTGGTCAGCTCCTCCACGCCCGCCAGGAGCGTGCCGATGCGGCCCAGCTCCGTCCGGTCCCCCGTGGCCACCACGACGCCGGTGGCCTGTCCCTGGGCCACCAGCGTGCCGGAATAGGCCATGCCGCCGCGCTCCGCCAGGGGCGCGTCCGCGGCCACCGCGTCGGCGCTCTTGGCGACCGGCACGGATTCTCCCGTCAGCGCCGCCTCCTGCACGCGCAGCCCCTTGACGCGGACCAGCCGCAGGTCCGCCGGCACCTTGTCGCCCGAGGCCAGCAGGACGCGGTCGCCGGGCACCAGATCCTCCGCCGGGACGGTCACCTGATGGCCGCCGCGCAGAACCACCGCCTGCGGCGACAGCATGCTGCGGATGGCGTCCAGCGCCTGCTCCGCCTTGCCTTCCTGGACATAGCCGATGGCGGCGTTGATCAGCACGACGCCGGCGATCACCGCGGCGTCGACGAACTCGCCCAGCAGGACCGTGACGATTCCCGCGCCGACCAGCACGTAGATCAGCAGATTGTCGAACTGCGCCAGGAAGCGCATCAGCGCCGACCGGCGGGGCGGCGGGGTCAGCCGGTTGGGGCCGTACCGCCGCTGACGCTTCGCCGCCTCGTCGGGCGTCAGCCCGTCGTCGGGGCTGTCCAGCGCGGCCAAGGCCTGGTCCGGCGGTTGGGCGTGCCAGGGCAGGGGGTCGGCGGAAGCTTCGGGAGCGACGATGGTTCCGGGTGCGGAACGGTCATGCGGGCTCATGATGTCAACCTAACCGTTTCTGTCCTGCCAAACCGCTTCTGTCCTGAACGTCCAGGTCGTGTCCCGGTGGCCTGGATAACAGGGGATGCGGCATCGTGACCCGGACGAAATCGCGCAAGATTCCGCCCCGTTTCCAAGAATTCGCTTTCATTTGACTTGCAGACGGCGTTCCGCTAACCATCTTTCCCACCACGGGGCGGCAAGCCTCGCGGGCACCCATCCCACATCCGCCGTTCCGTCCCTCCCCAACGATCTGGGCGCGACGTCCGACAGGCATTCCCAGCCTTCAGCGCCGTCCGACGCTCAACCGACGCACCCTGCGCCGGCCCGGGACCTCTGGCACTCCCCCTCGCATGACCGATTCCCTTAAGGCACCCCCATGCATCTCCAAGAGCTGAAGTGCAAGAGCCCCGCCGAACTGCTGGCGTTCGCGGAGGAATTGCAGATCGAGAACGCCAGCACACTGCGCAAGCAGGACATGATGTTCGCCATCCTCAAGCAGTTGGCGGAAAACGATGTTCCGATCTACGGCGACGGCGTGCTCGAGGTTCTTCAGGACGGCTTCGGGTTCCTGCGCTCGCCGGAGGCCAACTATCTTCCCGGCCCCGACGACATCTACGTCAGCCCCAGCCAGGTGCGCCGCTTCGGCCTGCGCACCGGCGACACGGTGGAAGGTCAGATCCGCGCGCCCAAGGACGGCGAGCGCTACTTCGCCCTTCTCAAGGTCAACACGATCAACTTCGATGCGCCGGACAAGGTCCGCCACCGCATCAACTTCGACAACCTGACCCCGCTCTACCCGGAAGAGCGGCTGCGCATGGAAGTCGACGACCCGACCAAGAAGAACTACACGGGCCGCATCATCGACCTCGTGGCACCGCTGGGCAAGGGCCAGCGCGGGCTGATCGTCGCCCCGCCGCGCACGGGCAAGACCGTGATGCTGCAGAACATCGCCCATTCCATCGCGACCAACCACCCGGAAGCCTACCTGATCGTCCTGCTGATCGACGAGCGTCCGGAAGAGGTGACCGACATGGCCCGCTCCGTGCGGGGCGAGGTCATCAGCTCCACCTTCGACGAGCCGGCGACGCGCCACGTCCAGGTCGCCGAGATGGTCATCGAGAAGGCCAAGCGGCTGGTCGAGCACAAGCGCGACGTGGTGATCCTTCTCGACTCCATCACCCGTCTGGCCCGCGCCTACAACACCGTCGTTCCGTCCTCGGGCAAGGTGCTGACCGGCGGCGTCGACGCCAACGCGCTGCAGCGCCCGAAGCGCTTCTTCGGTGCGGCCCGCAACATCGAGGAGGGCGGCTCGCTGACCATCATCGCGACCGCGCTGATCGACACCGGCAGCCGCATGGACGAGGTGATCTTCGAAGAGTTCAAGGGCACCGGCAACTCGGAGATCGTGCTGGACCGCAAGCTCTCCGACAAGCGCACCTTCCCGGCCATCGACATCTCCAAGTCGGGCACCCGCAAGGAGGAGCTGCTGGTCGACAAGGGCACCATCTCCAAGATGTGGATCCTGCGCCGCATCCTGATGCCGATGGGCGTGACCGACGCGGTGGACTTCCTGGTCGACAAGCTGAAGCACACCAAGTCGAACTCGGAATTCTTCGAGTCCATGAACCAGTAGTCGGTGGTCGCCTCTCCCCCATCCGGTCCAAGGCTGGGGGAGGGCATGAAAAAAGGCGGGAGGCCCGATGGAGCCTCCCGCCTTTTTGTTTGTCCGAAACCAATGGCTCGGATCAGGACGGCGCTGTCAGAACCGCGTCATCAGAACGGCGACTGCGGCGCCTCTTCGGCCTGGGCCTGCTGGCCGGCGGTCTGGCGGCGGTACAGGTCGACGAAGTCGATCGGGTTGATCATCAGCGGCGGGAAGCCGCCGTCCTGGGTGCAGCCGGCGACGATGGCGCGGGCGAACGGGAACAGCATCCGCGGCGCCTCGATCAGCAGGACCGGGCGGTGATGCTCCTGCGGCAGGCCGGGAAGCTGGAACAGGCCGCCGTAGGCGACCTCGACCAGGAAGGCCGTCGCCTCGGCCTGCTTGGCCTCGCAATGCAGCTTCAGCACGACCTCGTAGACGTCCTCGCCCATCGGCTGAACCTGCACGTCCACGCCGATGTTGACCTGCGGCTGCGGCTGGCCGGGCAGCAGGCTCTGCGGGGCGTTGGGGTTCTCGAAGGACAGGTCCTTCACATACTGCGCCAGCACATGCATCGGCAGCGACGAGGCGGCTTCCTGATCTTGACCGTTGATCTGCTGATCGGACATGGACAACTCCTGGCCGCTGGGCGGCATCACGATGGAAAGGTCTTCAAGACCCGCTGGCTAGCACGGAACCGCGGGCTCCACAAAGTGAAACCGGTGCGTTTCACCCGCGGTCGTTGCGGTGGGGCGAACCGGGAGGCGCCCAGCGGGAGTCACCCAGCTTGGGCATGTCGTCCGACCCGTCACGGTCCGCCGGACCGCCGCTTCCCGGGCGGCCGCCGTCGGGGTCGACCTCCTGGTAATCGACGTCGATCACACCCGGCGGCGGGCGGTTGCGCGGGCCGCCTTGCGGGCCGGCGGGGCCGCTGCCGCTCCAAGTCCGGCCGTGCATCTGGAAGGAGGTGGCGCCTTTCATACGGTCGAACAGCCAGCGGCCCAGAGCGTTGCGGATCGGGCGCACGAACAGCAGGATTCCGACGATGTCCGTCAGGAAACCGGGGATGATCAGCAGCAGGCCGGCGACGACGACGCAGAATCCCTCGAACACGGCGCCGACCGGGCTCTCGCCACGTTCCGCCGCCTGCTGCGCGCGCTTCAGCACGGACAGGCCCTGCCAACGGATCAGGACGGACCCGAGGACGGCGGACAGGATGACCAGCCCGACCGTCGGGCCGGCGCCGATCCAGTCGCCGACCTCGATGAAGGTCGCGATTTCCGCGATCGGCAGCAGAAGGAACAACAGCAACAGTGGATTCATGGCCGTCCTTGCTCTTTCAACCCCAAGGGCCTATCTACACCAGGGTACGCACCCGATCTTTGTTGGGAGAACAGCTCCGGCACGGGCCATCGGGTGGAATCCTCGGCGGAGAGAGCGAGCAGGGACTTGGTCCCGGCACCGTTCCGGTACACTTAATGCTCACCCGCCGGAGGGTCCAGTAGTGGATCAAGCGGGGCCGGTGTTTTCGGGGCCGGCCTTCAGTCACCCGGAAGGATGGATGATGGGAGATGGGTTTGTGTTCGTCGAGATCCTGATCTTCGCGATGATCGCGGCGTTTCTCGTGTACCGGCTGCGCAGCGTGCTCGGCCGCCGCACCGGTGAGGAACGTCAGCGGCCGAACCCCTTCACGGCCCGCCCCAACAACCAGCCCGACAATGTGGTGGCGATGCCCAACCGCGAGCGGCCCGTGCCGAACGCCGCGCCGTCGCCCGACGAGCCGGTGTCGCTGGCCACCGCGCTGGAGCAGATCAAGGCTGCCGACCCCAGCTTCGACGAGAAGTACTTCCTTCAGGGGGCCCGCGGCGCTTTCCAGATGATCGTGGAGGCCTTCGCCAAGGGCGACACGGCCACCCTGCGCCCGCTGCTGTCCGACGAGGTCTACGACAACTTCGCCCGCGCGGTGCGCGAGCGCCAAGCGGCGGGCGAGACGCTGGAAACGCGCATCGAGACGATCACCGACGCCGATGTGGTGGAGGCCCGCATGGACGGCCGCACCGCGCTGGTCACCGTGAAGTTCGTGTCGGAGCAGATGAACGTCGTGCGCAACAGCGCCGGTGCCGTGGTGGACGGCGATCCGAACGCCGTGGTCGAGGCGGTGGACGTCTGGACCTTCGCCCGCAACACCCGCGCCAGCGACCCGAACTGGGCGCTTGTCGAAACCCGCACCCCTCAATGACCGATCGGTTCTGATGCTCTCCCATCCGGTTGTTCGTCTCAGCGCCGCGGCAGTCCTTGCCGCGGCGTTTCTCATTGGCTGCGAGCGCAAGGAGGAGGAGGCCAAGGCGCCGCCGCCCCCGCCGCCCGAGAAGCTGGTCCTCACCCCGGTCGCCTTCACCGCGCTGCCGGGCTGGAGCGCCGACCGCGTGGCGGAGGCCGTCCCGGCCTTCCAGCGTTCCTGCGCGAAGGTCAAGGCGCTGGCCGCCGACCGCTCCATCGGCCCGGACGGGGTCGGCGGCAAGACGGCGGACTGGCAGGCCCCCTGCGCCGAGCTGGCCAAGCTGCCACCCGGCGACGACGCGGCGGCGCGGGCCTATTTCGAGACCTGGTTCACCCCCTACGCCGCGGCCAACAACGCCGAGCGGCGCGGTCTCTTCACCGGCTATTACGAGGTCGAGCTGAAGGGCAGCCGGACGCCGGACCCGGCCTTTCCGGTGCCGCTCTACAAGCGCCCCGCCGATCTGGTGATGGTCGACCTCGGCGAGTTCGCCGACCGCTGGAAGGGCGAGCGCATCGCCGGGCGCGTCACCGCGGGCCGGCTGAAGCCCTTCGAGGACCGCGCGGCCATCGAGGCCGGGGCGCTGAACGGCAAGGGGCTGGAGCTGGTCTGGCTGCAGGACCCGATCGCCACCTTCTTCCTGCACATCCAGGGGTCGGGCCGGGTCAGCTTCCCCGACGGGACCGAGACGCGCGTCGGCTATGCCGCCCAGAACGGCCACAAATACGTCGCCATCGGGCGGGAGCTGATCGACCGCGGCGCCCTGAAGCGCGAGGACGTGTCGCTCCAGACCATCCGCGCCTGGCTCCAGGCCAACCCCGGCGAGGCGGCGGCGCTGATGAACAAGAACCCCTCCTACGTCTTCTTCCAGGAGCTGAAGGGGGAGGGGCCGAACGGCGCCCAGAACGTCGCCCTGACGCCGGGGCGCAGCCTCGCCATCGATTCCAAGTTCCTGCCCTACGGCGTGCCGGTCTGGCTGGACGCCGAGGACCCGCTGGACGCCCAGACCCGGCTGCGCCGTCTGCTGATCGCCCAGGACACCGGCGGGGCCATCCGCGGCCCGGTCCGCGGCGACGTCTTCTGGGGCCACGGTGCGGAGGCCGAGGAGAAGGCCGGTGTGATGAAGAGCGCCGGGGAGTATTACGTCCTGCTGCCGAAGACCGTCGCCCCGGCGAGCTGACCGCCGCCCGCTTCTCCTCTGAGGAACCGAAGCGCAGCGGTTTCGGTTGTGTCAACCAGCGCCGATCTTGGCGGTTCTGGTTGACACACGGGGGAGGGGGCCATGACCCCGCTGCAACGGCAAATCGACAGGCTCAACGAAATCGAAGGGTTGGCGCGGCTGGGCTACGCCGCGCGCGGCCTCGTCTATCTCATCGTCGGCTGGTTCGCCGTCACGGCGGCCTACGGCAGCAATCGGCCGACCGACACCAAGGGCGCGCTGGTCGAACTGTTCCAGAATCCCTTCGGCTCGGTCCTGCTGGCGCTGACGGCGCTTGGGCTGGCCGGCTACGCGCTGTGGCGGGTCATGCAGGCGGTGCTGGACGTCGACCATCTCGGGACCTCGCCCAAGGGGCTGGTGGTTCGCGCCGGCTTCGTGGTCGCCGGGGTGATCCACGCCGGTCTGGCAATCTTCGCCATCAAGCTGCTGGCCGGGCGCGGCGGCGGCAGCGGCGACGGCGAGGCGGCGGCGCATGACTGGACGGCGTGGCTGCTCACCAAGCCGATGGGCCGCGTCCTGGTCGCCGCGGTCGGGGCCGCCATCATCGGCGCGGCCGTCGCCCACGCCGTCAAGGCCTACAAGGCCAGCTTCCGCCGGGAGCTGGACGCCGATCCGAACACCATGAAGGTCATCTGCCCGATCGGCCGCTTCGGCTTCGCCGCCAAAGGGCTGGTCTTTGCGGTGGTCGGCAGCTTCTTCCTGGTGGCGGCGTGGCAGTCGGACTCGTCGGAGTCCGGCGGGCTGCTCAAGGCGCTGCAGTTCCTTCAGCAGCAGCCCTACGGCCCCTGGCTGCTTGGGATCGTGGCGGCCGGGCTGTTCGCCTTCGGTGCCTTCAGCGTCGTCCAGGCCGTCTACTGCCGCATCGACGGCGAAGCGGCGGAGCGGCAGATCCGCGCCATGGTGTGAACGCGGCAGGGGAGCGAAAAAGCCGGACCAAAATGAGAAGGGCGCCGAGGGTTTCCCCGGCGCCCTTTCCATTCGAGACGATGTTTCACGTGGATCGTCGTGCCCCTTGGGTGATCACCCCTTGGTGATCATCGGGCCCAGGCGGCGGCCGGCGAAGACGTGGATGTGCAGATGCGGGACCTCCTGGTTCGCGTCCTCGCCGCAGTTGGAGAGGATGCGGTAGCCGGGCTCGGCGGCACCGGCGCCGCGCGCCACCTCGCCGACCGCGCGGAACAGGCCGGCGATCTCCGCCTCCGTCGCGCGGGCGCTGAAGTCGTCCATGTCGACATAGGCGCCCTTCGGGATCACCAGGATGTGCGTCGGGGCCTGCGGGTTGATGTCGTGGAAGGCCAGCGCGTGCTCGGTCTCCAGGACCTTCTTGCACGGGATTTCGCCGCGCAGGATGCGGGCGAAGACGTTGTTCGGATCGTAGGTCTTGGCCATCGCGTCGTTTCCCCTTCCGCCTTTTATCGATTTAAGCCTTGCGCGCGTTCTTCTCGGCGATGCCGCTGGTGCCCTCGCGCTGGGCCAGCTTCTCCCACACCGCGGCGGGCTCCAGCCCGGCGTCGGCCCACAGCACCATCAGGTGATAGAGCAGGTCCGCCGATTCCGAGGCCATCGCCGCCTTGTCGCCGCGCACCGCCTCGATGACGGTCTCCACCGCTTCCTCGCCGACCTTCTGGGCGATCTTGGCGGTGCCGCGGTGGAACAGCTTGGCGGTGTAGGAGGTCTCCGGATCGGCGCCCTTGCGCGCCTGGACGGTGGCGTAGAGCCGGTCCAGGACCTCGGCGTTGACGGCCGCCTCATCGTTAGACATGAGCGGCCTCCGCCGTGGAAGACACTGGCCGCGCCGGACGCACCGGGATGCCGGCCTCGGCGAGCGCCGCCTTGGCCTGCCCGATGGTGTAGGTGCCGAAATGGAAGATGGAGGCCGCCAGAACCGCCGTGGCGTGGCCCTCGCGGATGCCCTCCACCAGATGGTCCAGCGTGCCGACGCCGCCCGAGGCGATGACCGGGATGCGCAGCCCGTCGGCCACCTTGCGGGTCAGGGCGAGGTCGAAGCCGCTCTTGGTGCCGTCACGGTCCATCGAGGTCAGCAGGATCTCGCCGGCGCCGTAGGACTCCATGCGCTTGGCCCATTCCACGGCGTCGATGCCCGTGGCCTTGCGTCCGCCGTGGGTGAAGATCTCCCAGCGGCCCGGCTCGACCTGCTTGGCGTCGATGGCGACGACGATGCACTGGGCGCCGAACTTCTCCGCCGCCTCCTGCACGAACTCCGGACGGTGGATGGCCGCGGTGTTGATCGACACCTTGTCGGCGCCGGCCAGCAGCAGCTTGCGGATGTCCTCGACCGTGCGCACGCCGCCGCCGACGGTCAGCGGCATGAACACCTGCTCGGCGGTGCGGCGCACCACGTCGTAGATCGTGTCGCGGTTCTCGTGGCTGGCCGTGATGTCGAGGAAGGTCAGCTCGTCCGCCCCCTCCCGGTCATAGACGCGGGCCTGCTCCACGGGGTCGCCGGCGTCGATCAGATCGACGAAGTTGACCCCCTTGACGACCCGCCCGTCCTTGACGTCCAGGCAGGGGATGACGCGCATCTTGAGCATCAGCCGGCCTTTCCGGTGACAGGAGTGGGGGAGAGCAGGTCCAAGGCCGTCTTCGGGTCGATGCGCCCGTCGTAGAGCGCGCGGCCGCAGATGACGCCCTGGATGCCGGTGTCCTCCTCCTTCTTCAACGCGATCAGGTCGTCGATGGAGGAGACGCCGCCCGACGCGATCACCGGGGTGGTCAGGTGGAAGGCGAGGTCGGAGGTCGCCTCGACATTCACGCCGCCCATGGCGCCGTCGCGGTTGATGTCGGTGTAGATGATGGCGGCGACACCGCTGTCCTCGAACTTCAGCGCCAGATCCAGCGCCTTGATGGTCGAGGTCTCGGCCCAGCCGGCGACCGCCACGTAACCCTCGCGCGCGTCGATGCCGACGGCGACCTTGCCGGGGAATTCGCGGCAGGCCTCGCGGACCAGCTCCGGCTCGCGCAGGGCGACGGTGCCGAGGATGACCCGGCTGACGCCCTTCTCCAGCCACATGGCGATGGTCTTCAGGTCGCGGATGCCGCCGCCCAGCTGCACCGGGATGGTCACGGCGCCCAGGATGCTCTCGACCGCCTGGCCGTTGACCGGCTTGCCCTCGAAGGCGCCGTTCAGATCGACCAGATGCAGCCATTCGAAGCCCTGACTTTCGAACAGGCGGGCTTGGTCGGCGGGTTCGGTGTTGAAGACGGTCGCCTGGCTCATCTCGCCGCGCAGCAGCCGAACGCAGGCACCGTCTTTGAGGTCGATGGCGGGATAGATGATCATCGCGGTGTCTCGTCCTATGGCGTGTCGTGAAGCGTGTCGGGGGTGAGGTCTTTCACATAAAAATGACCGGCCAGCCTTTTGCCGTCCACCAGCGCATAGAAGGGATGCGTGCCCCAGCGCTTGAAGCCCAGGTCCTCGTACAGCGCGATGGCCGCGGTCTGGGTCTCGCGCACGTCGAGGTTCAGGACGCGGAAGCCGGAGGCCCGCGCCTCCTCCTCGACCGCCACGGTCAGGCGGCGGGCCAGCCCGTGGCCGCGCGCCCAGGGGGCGACGAAGCTGGTGGTCAGGGTGGCGGCGTGGGCCTGCGCCTCGTTGTTGCGGGCCGGCTTGACGAGCTGGGCGGAGCCGGCGATGACGCCGTCCAGCCGACCGACGAACAGGATGCGCTCCGGCACCACCAGGACGCCCTTCCAGTAGCGTTCCATGATCTCGCGGGCGGGCGGCGCCACCCAGCCGAAGCCGCCGCCGGCCTTGACGGCGTCGTCGGCGGCGTCGCACAGGTCGTGCAGGTCGCCGGTCTTCAGCGTGTCGATGCGTTCGACCGTGACGTCGGCCATGGTCAGACCCGCCAGGTCAGGAAGTTGGCGACCAGGGCGAGGCCGGTCTCCTGGCTCTTTTCCGGGTGGAACTGGGTCCCGACCAGATTGTCGCGCCCGACCACCGCGGCGAAGGGCCCGCCGTAATCGGCGCTGGCGATCACGTCCTCCGGCCGCTCCACGGCGAAGCGGTAGGAGTGGACGAAATAGGCGTGCGCCCGCTCCGGCAGGCCGGCCAGCAGCGGGTGCTCCCGGCGCACGTCCAGCTCGTTCCAGCCCATGTGCGGGATCTTCAGCGTCGGGTCGGCGGGCTCCAGCTTGACCACCTCGCCCTTGATCCAGCCCAGCCCCTCGGTCACGCCGTATTCGCGCCCGCGCTCCGCCATCAGCTGCATGCCGACGCAGATACCCAGGAAGGGGCGGCCCTTGCGGTGCACCACCTCATCCAGCGCGTCGAGCATGCCGGGGACCTCCGACAGGCCGCGCTTGCAGTCGGCGAAGGCGCCCACGCCCGGCAGGACGACGCGGTCGGCCTTGCGCACCGCGTCGGCGTCGGAGGTCACCAGGACCTGGAAGGAGGCGTGGCACCCCGCCGCCGCGCGCTCCAGAGCCTTGGCGGCGGAACGCAGGTTGCCGGAGCCGTAATCGATCAGCGCAACGGTTTCCATGAAACGAGGACCTTGTGACAGAGAGCCGGCCTTATGGAAGCCGCCGGTTTTTTAGAGGGAGCCGCCCAGCGTCCCCTTGGTGGAGGGCACGGCGTCGCGCTTGCGCGGGTCGATTTCGATCCCGGCCCGCAGCGCGCGGGCAAGCGCCTTGTAGCAGCTTTCCACGATGTGGTGGTTGTTCTCGCCATAGAGGCATTCGACGTGCAGCGTCACGCCCGCCGCCATGGCGAAGGCCTGGAACCACTCGCGGAACAGCTCGGTGTCCATGTCGCCGATCTTGTCGCGGCTGAAGGACACCTTCCAGATCAGGTAGGGCCGGTTGGAGAAGTCCAGCGCGACGCGGGTCAGCGTCTCGTCCATCGGGATGTAGGCGTGGCCGTAGCGCTGGATGCCCTTGCGATCGCCCAGCGCCTTCGCCACGGCCTGGCCGATGGCGATGCCGCTGTCCTCGGTCGTGTGGTGGGCGTCGATGTGCAGATCGCCCTCCGCCGCCACCGACAGGTCCATCAGGCTGTGGCGCGACAGCTGCTCCAGCATGTGGTCGAGGAAGCCGACGCCGGTCTTCACGTCATAGACGCCGGTGCCGTCCAGATTCACGGCGACCCGGATCCGGGTTTCGGTGGTGTTCCGCTCGATCGAGGCGCGGCGGACGCCATTGGCAAGGCTCTGGTCCATGAGTCCGGGTTTTATCAGGAAGCGCGCGGGCGCGCCAGAGGCGCAGCCTCCGAAAACGCCTATGACCGTCGGCGGCGATGCCGCATAATGCGTGTGTGTTCATGCTTGTGTGCACGCTCAACGCGCATAATGGGATATGCCACCGGACATGCCGACGCCCGGACGCCTTTTTCTGTCCCTCGCCGCCCTGCTGGCGCTGGCCGCCTGCATGGGCGGGGAGCTGCCGCAGACCCGCAAGACGCCGCCCGTCGCCCGCGGTTCGACGGAGCCGGTCCGCTTCGACGGTCTCTCGCTCGGCTCGATGCGGCGGGGCATGGTGACGGGGCGTTACGTCTGGGCGCTGGAGTGCTGGCCGCCCTACGAGGACGTCTATTGGACCAGCGGGCGCAGCCTTCACGAGAACTCCACCTTCCAAGAACGCTTCGCCGAGGTTCTGGCCGACGCCGGCTACGACGTCGCGGGCGTCCAGGGCAGCGACTACGAGGCGGAGTTCGACCGCAAGCGCGCCCGCTTCATCCTGCGCGGCGACCTGCGCGCGGTGAACAGCGACCTGTGCCGCCGCCGGAGCTGGCTGACCGGCCGCAGCGAGGGGGTGTCCGGTGTCGGCAGCCTGCGGGTGGACTGGGCGGTCTACGACGCCGTGACGGGGCGGCTCGTCCACCGCGTCACCACCACGGGGATTGCCCGCAAGGACAGCGGCGTGCCGCAGGGCGACGTTCTGCTGATCGAGGAGGCCTTCGGTACGGCGGTGGAGGCGTTGGGCGCCGACCCCGGCTTCCGCGCCGCGGTGTCGCGGGGCGGGGCGATAGCGTCAAGTGGCCCCGCGATAGTGTCAAGTGGGCGGGGAGGAGTGTCAACCGCCCCCCTGGGAGCGTCAAGTGAGGCCCCGGTAGTGTCAAGTGGGGCGGCGGTAGTGTCAAGTGCCGCTCCGCGTGTGTCAACCGGGCCGGCGGTGGTGTCAACCACGGCGGTCGAAACGGTGATGGTCGATCCCGGCGGCGCCTCCGGAGGACCGGCGCCCGTCCTGGAGGACACCCGCCCGCCGACCCTGATTCTGCGCGTCGCCGACCCGCTCCAGGGCTACGCCGACGATCCCACCGCCCGCGTGTCCGCCGCCACGGTGCGCGTCGGACCGGAGGAGCGCAAGGGCCGGGGGATCGTGCTGGGGGAACTGGACGGCCAGTCGCTTCTGCTGACGCTCGACGCCGGGCTGGACGCGACCGTCACCGTCGCGCCGTCCCGTGGGGTGTCGCTGGACGGCACGGTGATGGCACGGGACCGCTCCGGCGGGATCGCCCTGGTCCGCGTGCCGGCCCGGTTGCGCGCGGCGCCGCTGCGTCTGGACGCCCCGGCGGTCAGCGAACCGGTGACGGCGGTCCTGGAGCGGGGCGACGAGACGGCATCCGGCATCCTGGCGGCCCGGCGCGCCGATCCGCAAGCCGCGCCGGGGGTGGAGGCGACGCTGCTCCAGGCTGACCTGACCGGGCCGGAGCCGGCTCCGGGCGACCCGCTGGTGGACGAGGCGGGCAACCTGCTGGGCGTCGCCCGCTCCGCTCCGCCGCCGGGCGGCGCGCACGGCCTGTCCGCCTTCGTCCCGGTGATGGAGGCGCTGGCCCGCCTGGGGGTGGAGGTCACGCAGCTCGCTCCCCGGCCAATTCCGTCCCGTGGGATGCCGGCCCGTGACGGCAGACTTGACGGGACCCGCCGTCCCCCCACATAGACCCGTGTTCCGATGTGCCTATGTCGGCCGGCGTCGCGCCGGGCCGTTCGGGCACGGGCGCCTCTTCCTTAGACCACGGTCCCGATGACTTCCCACGATCCCATCCAGTGGCACGGCACCACCATCCTCTCGGTCCGCAAGAACGGGCAGGTGGTCATCGCCGGCGACGGCCAGGTGTCCGTCGGCCAGACGGTCATGAAATCGAACGCCCGCAAGGTGCGCTGGCTCGCCGGCGGCACGGTGATGGGCGGCTTCGCCGGCGCCACCGCCGACGCGCTGACCCTGTTCGAGCGTTTGGAGACCAAGCTGGAGAAGCACCCCGGCCAGCTGCTGCGCGCCTGCGTGGAGATGGCCAAGGACTGGCGCACCGACCGCTACCTGCGCCGGCTGGAGGCCATGATGGCCGTGGCCGACCGCAACGTCAGCCTGATCCTGACCGGCAACGGCGACGTGCTGGAGCCGGAGGACGGCCTCATCGGCATCGGGTCCGGCGGCGCCTACGCCCTGTCGGCGGCGCGCGCGCTGGTCGACGTCGATGGTCTGGACGCGGAGGCCGTGGCCCGCAAGGCGATGAAGATCGCCGCCGGCATCTGCGTCTACACCAACGAGAACGTCACGCTTGAAAAGCTCTAACCCTCAGACCGGGTCCCACGCCATGTCCGCCCCCAGCACCGCCCCGAGCATCGCCGCCGCCACCGCCGCCTTCAGCCCGCGCGAGATCGTCTCCGAACTCGACCGCTACATCGTCGGCCAGCACGAGGCCAAGCGCGCGGTCGCCATCGCGCTGCGCAACCGCTGGCGCCGCCAGCAGCTCCCCGAGGGGCTGCGCGAGGAGGTTCTGCCCAAGAACATCCTGATGATCGGCCCGACCGGCGTCGGCAAGACGGAGATCGCCCGCCGTCTGGCGAAGCTGGCCCAGGCGCCCTTCCTGAAGGTCGAGGCGACCAAGTTCACCGAGGTCGGCTATGTCGGCCGCGACGTCGAGCAGATCGTTCGCGATCTGGTGGAGGCCGCCATCGGCCTGACCAAGGAGCGCCTGCGCAAGGAGGTCGCCGCCAAGGCCGAGCTGCGCGCCGAGGAGCGCGTGGTCGACGCGCTGTGCGGCGAGAACGCCAGCCCGGAGACGCGGCAGAAGTTCCGCAAGATGCTGCGTGAGGGCACGCTGAACGACCGCGAGATCGAGATTCAGGTGGCCGACACCGCCGGTGGCCTGCCGACCTTCGACATCCCCGGCATGCCGGGCGCCCAGATGGGCATGCTCAACCTGAACGACATCTTCGGCAAGGCGCTGGGCGGGCGCACCAAGTCCCGGCGCATGACCGTCGCCGAGAGCTACACCGTCCTGATGGCGGAAGAGTCGGACAAGCTGCTTGACCAGGAAAAGGTCGTTTCGGAAGCGATCCAGGCGGTGGAGCAGAATGGCATCGTCTTCCTCGACGAGATCGACAAGATTTCCGCCCGCTCCGACTACAAGGGCGGTGCCGACGTCAGCCGCGAGGGCGTGCAGCGCGACCTGCTGCCGCTGATCGAGGGCACGACCGTCAGCACCAAGCATGGCGCGGTGAAGACCGACCACATCCTGTTCATCGCGTCGGGCGCCTTCCACCTGTCCAAGCCCTCGGACCTGCTGCCGGAGCTGCAGGGCCGCCTGCCGATCCGCGTCGAGCTGAAGGCATTGGAGCGGGAGGATTTCCGCCGCATCCTGACCGAGCCGGAAGCCAGCCTGATCAAGCAGTACAAGGCGCTGCTGAAGACCGAGGAGGTCGATCTCGTCTTCACCGACGACGCCATCGACGAGCTGGCGCGCCTCGCCACCGAGATCAACGCGACGGTGGAGAACATCGGGGCGCGGCGCCTGCACACCGTCCTGGAGCGGCTGCTGGAGGACATCAGCTTCACCGCCAGCGACAAGGCCGGCCAGACCGTGACCATCGACGCGGAGACCGTCCGCTCCCAGGTCGGCGGCCTCGCCAAGAACGCCGACCTGTCCAAGTTCATTCTGTAAGACAACTCAAGACTATTTCATTTGTGATCCCCTCTCCCCTCTGGGGAGAGGGTTAGGGTGAGGGGGTTGCGCTTGTGCCGGACGTACCGCCACGCGCAACCCCCTCACCGCCCGCTTCGCGGGCACCCTCTCCCCGCTTTCGGCGGACCTTCGGTCCGCCTGTCGCGTCAGCGCAAACGAAGTTTGCGCGTGAGCGGAGGGGAGAGGGCTATAAGAATCCACCCGCCTTGATCGGCGGCCCGGCTGGGCTTAGGATGGCCGGCGTCTCACCACGGCAGGATGCGCAGAACGATGGATTTCAACCCGACCGCAACGTCCGTTCGTTTCGTCTTCGGGGAAATCCGCGTCCATGCCTGCTTCCATCACGCCGCCCGCCATCACCCTGGCGAACCTGTCCTGGTCCACGCCTGACGGGCGTTCCGTCCTATCCGACATCAGCCTGGGTTTCGGCCTTGAACGGACCGGGCTCGTCGGACGCAACGGCACCGGGAAATCGTCCCTTCTCAAGCTGATGACGGGCGCGCTGCGCCCGCAATCCGGGACGGTGTCCGTCCGCGGCAGCCTGGGAATCCTGAATCAGAACCTGCTGGTGAGACCGGACGACACGGTCGCCGGGCTGTTCGGCGCGACCGCCATGCTGGACCTGCTGCGCCGTGCCGAGCGGGGCGACGCGGACGCCGACGCGCTGGCCGAGGTGGATTGGACGCTGGAAGGCCGCATCCGGTCGGCGCTCGGCCGGGTGGGGCTGGAGGCGGAGCCCGAGACGCCGCTGACGCGCCTGTCGGGCGGGCAGCGCACGCGCGCCGCCCTGGCGGCGGCGATCTTTCCGGAGCCCGATGTCCTGCTGCTGGACGAGCCGACCAACGATCTCGACCGTGAGGGGCGGGAGGCGGTCATCGGGTTGCTGGCCTCCTGGCGGGCCGGGGCGGTGGTGGTCAGCCACGACCGCGACCTGCTCGACCGCATGGACGCCATCGTCGAGCTGACCACCCTCGGCGCCACCCGCTATGGCGGGAACTGGAGCCATTACCGCGCCGCCCGGGCGCAGGCTCTCGACGCCGCCCGCCACGATCTGGCGGATGCCGAGAAACGTGTGGCGGAGGCGGCCCGGACGGCGCAGGCCACCGCCGAACGGAAAGCGCGCAAGGACCGGGCGGGGCAGCGGAAGGCGGCGAAAGGCGACCTGCCGCGCATCCTGCTCGGCGGCCGGAAGGAGCGCAGCGAGGCCACCGGCGGCGACAACGCCCGCCGCGCCTCCCAGCAGAAGGCCGACGCGCTCGACGCCGTGGCCGCCGCCCGCGCGCGCATCGAAATCCTTCAACCCCTGTCGGTCGTGCTGCCGCCCACCGGCCTTCCACCCGGGCGGACCGTGCTGACGCTCGACGGCGTCTCCGCCGGCTACGAAGCGGGAAGGCCGGTCGTCCGCGACCTGTCCTTCACCATCACCGGGCCGGAGCGCGTCGCCGTCACCGGCCCCAACGGATCGGGCAAGACAACGCTGCTGACGCTCGTCGCCGGCCATCGCGCCCCCTGGTCCGGGACGGTCCGCGTCGTTGCCGGCGCGGTGATGCTCGACCAGCGGGTGAGCCTTCTCGATCCGTCGGAAACGATCCTGGACAATTTCCGGCGCCTCAATCCGCAGGCGGGAGAAAACGCCTGCCGGGCGTCGCTGGCCCGCTTCATGTTCCGCGCCGACGCCGCGTTGCAGCGCGTGTCGACCCTCAGCGGCGGGCAGACGCTGCGCGCCGGCCTCGCCTGCGTCCTCGGCGGTGCCGTCCCGCCGCCCCTGCTGATCCTGGACGAGCCGACCAACCACCTCGACATCGAGTCCATCGAAGCGGTGGAAGCCGGGCTGCGCGCCTATGACGGGGCGCTGCTGGTGGTCAGCCACGACGAGGCCTTCCTCGACGCCATCGGGATCACACGCCGGCTGGACCTCACCAATCGGTCAGGAAGCGGTCCTTCGGCAGGTGGATGACCACCGACGTGCCGGCGCCCTCCAGCGAGCGGATCTCCAGCCGGCCGCCGTGCCGTTCCACCAGCGACTTGGCGATGGACAGGCCCAGCCCGATCCCCTCGAACCGGCGGGCCAGTGAGGAATCGCCCTGGAAGAAGGGCTGGAAGACGGTTTCCAGACGGTCCTCCGGAATGCCGACGCCGCTGTCGAACACCTCGGCCACCAGGGCGCCCACGGAATCCACGCGGGCCGACACGCCGACGCGCCCGCCTTCCGGCGTGAACTTGATGGCGTTGGACAGGAGGTGCAGCAGCACCTGCTTCAGCGCCCGCGGGTCGGCCAGCAGGGGCGGCAGCTCGCTGGCGATGTCGGCCTCGACGTGCAGCTTGCCGCGCTCCGCCCGCTTGGCGACCAGACGGACGCAGGACACCACCACGTCGCGGAAGTCGCAGAGCGCCTCCTCCAGACCGACCTGACCGGCCTCGATGGTGGCCATCTCCAGCAGGTCGTTGATGTTGGCGAGCAGCAGCTCGCCCGACCGTTTGATCTCCGCCGCGAAGGTGACGTACATGGGGTTCTCCAGCGACCCCAGCATCTGCTGGTGGATCACGTCGGCGAAGCCCAGGATGCCGTTCAGCGGCGTGCGCAACTCGTGGCTCATGTTGGCGAGGAAGGCGGTCTTGGCGCGGTTGGCCAGCTCAGCCGCCTCCTTGGCCTCGATCAGCGCCTGCTCGGCGGCCTTGAAGGCGCTGAGGTCGCGCAGCATCGCAACGAAGACGTGGAAGCCCGGCAGGTCGATCTCCGACAGGGACAGCCAGACGACCATGGCGGTGCCGTCCCGGCGGAGAACGGTCACCTCCCGCCCGACGCCGATGACCTGCCGCACCCCGGTTTCCTTGTAACGGCGCATGTGGGCGCCGTGCTGCGCGGCCTCCTCCGGCGGCATCAGGACGGCGATGTGCCGGCCGGTCAGCTCGTCCGGGCTGTAGCCGAGGAGCAGCTCCGCCGCCTGGTTGGCGGCCAGGATGACGCCGCGGGCGTCCACGGTCAGGATGGTTTCGACCGCCTGTTCGACGATGGCGCGGTTGCGCGCCTCGCTGCGCTGGAGTTCCTCCTCGGCGGCGCGGGCGGTCGTCACGTCCTCGATCACCGCGGCCAACGCCCGCACCCGCCCGTCGGGTCCGTGCAGGCAGGACGGGCGCATGGCGGCGCGCATCACCCCGCCGTCGGCGTGCAGGAACCGCTTCTCGAAGGGAGCCGGCGCCGCTTCGCCCCGCACCACCCGATCGAAGCGCAGGCTTTCCCAGGCCCAGTCCTCCGGATGGGTGACGTCGGCCAGATGCTGGCCGGCCATGTCTAGCGGCCGGTATCCCAGGCTGCGGGCGAAGGCGGGGTTGGCGGCCAGGATGCGCCCGTCCGGCCCGGCCACGATCATGCCGACCGACGCGCTGTCGAAGATGGAGCGGAACAGGGCGTCCGTGACGCCGTCCCCCGGCATTACGGACCCGACCTCGGCGGTCATGCGATAATCCCGTCTGGTCAAGCCTGGATCTGGGGAACCCCGGAGCGGATGGTACGGGATTCGGCGCGGTGAAAGCGAACGCGAAACGTCCGGTTGCCTATGCCCAAGGTGCGACCGATTAACCCACAAGGCAATTCAGGGCGTTACGCGGCTTTCCCGTCCTATCGCCGCCGCGGAGCCGCCCGCCGCCGCACCGCCGCACCACCGCGGGCCGGCGCCTCGTCCAGCAGCAGCAGCAGCCGGTCCAGCGTGCCGTCGTCCAGGTCGTGGATGCGCTCGGCCAGCCGGTTCGCCAGCTCGGTCGCCTTCGGATTGAGCCCGGCGGTGTCCACCGTCACCCGCGGGTGCGACAGGTCGGCCAGCCGCTCCAGCTCCTCCGCCTCGTCCCAGATGATGCCGAAATAGGCGCAGATCTGCCGGACGAGCTGGGGGGAGGGCTGGCCCCGCTTGCCATGCTCCAGCGCCGACAGGTAGGCCGAGGAGATGTGGAGGTCCGCCGCCATCTGCTTGAGCGTCACGCTCTTGCCCTCGCGCAGCGCGCGGACCCGTTCGCCGAAGGGTGTCATGGCGGCCCCGTCCTATCGGTGATGGTCGCGCCGCCGCTTGACGAGGACGTACAGCGCCCCGTCGCCGCCGTGCCGGGGCTGCGCCGGGCGCACCGCCAGAACCATCGGGCGCAGGGCGGCGTCGGCCAGCCAGCGCGGCACCGACTGGCGCAGCACGCCGGCCCCGCCGGTGTAGGTGCCCTTGCCGGTGATGACCAGCACGCAGCGCCGCCCCTCGTGCCAAGCCCGGTGGACGAAGCCGGACAGGGCGCCGTGGGCCTGGGCCTGGCTCATCCCGTGCAGGTCGATGCGCCCGTCGATCTCCATCTCGCCGCGCGAGAAGCGGTCGGCGGTGCGGCGGTCGATGTTGTCAAGGTTTCCGACCTTCAGCGGCGGCTGCGACGGGCGCCCACCCTTCGGCACGCCGCCGCGCGGCGGCAGGGTGGGGGGCGGGGAGGCGGTGGTGGCGACCGGCTCCGGCTCGCCCGCCGGGGCGGCGGGGGGATCGGGGTCCTCGATGGTCCGGCCCGGCATCGGCTCCGCGTCGCGCATGGCGATCCGCCACAGCCGCCGTTCCTCGGTGGAGACCGAGCGGCGGCGGCTCATCGCAGGGACCTCGGCGCGGCCCGTTCGGGCGCGCGGGTCGAAGGGCGGGTCGGATCAAGCACGGTGAAACAGGGGTTCCGGCACGGACAACGCTCCGATAAACCCTTGAACGCTCAGCCGTGTCAATCCTCCACCAGCAGAATGTGAAGACGCCGCGGCCCGTGGGCGCCCAGCTCGATCCGCATCTCGATGTCGCCGGTCCGCGACGGCCCGGTGATGAAGTTGACGGTGCGGGGCAGGGAGCCCTCTCCCCCGGCGGCGCGCAGCCGGTCCCAGGCGTCCTCCATCGTGCCGACGATCTGGCCGCGCCGCAGCACGACGATGTGGGTGTCGGGCAGGAAGTTCAGCGTGGTCGGCCGCTCCGCCCCGGACAGCAGCATCAGCGTGCCGGTTTCCGCCACCCCGGCGAAGGCGCCGGTCAGCGACGCACCGTCGCTGTCGCGGGCGCGCCCCCTGGTCACCGTCAGGGTCGGGCGTTGGTCCCAGGGGATGGCGTCCAGCGCGGCGTCCGGGGCGACGCGGAGCTCGGCGGGCAGGTTCAGCCCCGCCAGATAGTCGGCCACCGCCCCCGGCACCTCGGCCATCCCGCCCAGCAACTCGACGGTCGCCGAGACCTCGGTGGCCATGGCGGCGAACAGCTCGACCTGCCGGTCGTGGGGGAGCTGGGCGCGGGCCGGGATCAGGTTGCGCGGGTGGGTGGCGAGACGGCGGCGGGCCTCCTCGGTCCCCTCGGCGGAGTTCAGCGCCTTGCGGATGCCGCCCAGGATCTGGGCGCGGGCGGAGCTGGTGTCGGCCATGGTCAGCGCGTCCCCTTCTTTTCGGCCGCTTTCCGTTCGGCTGCCTTTTTCTGGGCCCACATCTGCTGGAAGGTCTTGCCCTCCGGCGCCGGCATGTCGCGGTGCCGGGTCCAGCCCTGGGCCAACGGCAGGCGGGCGAAGCGTCCCTTGCCGCGGCCCAGCGCCCCCAGCGCCCGCACCGCCATGCGGGTGGCGGCGTGGTACAGCGCCGGGCGCCGGGCGAACCAGCCCCACAGGGCCAGCCCCCGGCGCATGGCGGCGGGCTGGAGGTTCTGCTCGAACTCCTTCTCCCGCCAGTGTCGCATCATCTTGGGCAGGGGGATGCGCATCGGGCAGACCGCCTCGCACCGCCCGCAGAAGGTCGAGGCGTTGGGCAGGTGCCCGGCCTCCTTCACCCCCAGCAGCGCCGGCTGCATCACCGACCCGATCGGTCCCGGATAGACCCAGCCGTAGGCGTGGCCGCCGACCGAGCCGTAGACCGGACAATGGTTCATGCAGGCGCCGCAGCGGATGCAGCGCAGCACGTCCTGGAACTCGGTGCCGAGCAGCGCCGACCGCCCGTTGTCGAGCAGCACGACGTGGAACTCCTCCGGCCCGTCGAGGTCGCCGGGGCGGCGCGGCCCGGTGGAGAAGGTGGTGTAGGCCGACGCCTCCTGCCCGGTGGCGGAGCGCGCCAGCAGGCGCAGCACAAGCGCCGCGTCCTCCAGCGTCGGCACCACCTTGTCGATGGTGGCGATCACCACATGGACGCGCGGCAGGATCTGGGTCAGGTCGCCGTTGCCCTCGTTGGTGACGATGACGGTGGAGCCGGTCTCCGCCACCATGATGTTGGCGCCGGTGATGCCGACATCGGCCTGCTGGAACTTGCGGCGCAGCACCTGCCGCGCCTCGGCGATCAGCACCTTGGGCTCGTCCAGCACGCGGTCCGCCGGCAGGTCGCTGTGGGCCTGCCGGAAGGTGCCCTCCACGTCCGCCTTGGACAGGTGGAAGGCCGGGGCGATGATGTGGCTGGGCGGCTCGCGGCGGAGCTGGATGATGTATTCGCCCAGATCCGTCTCGATGGGGGTCAGGCCGTTGGCCTCAAGGTAGTCGTTGATCCCGATCTCCTCGGAGATCATCGACTTGCCCTTGGTGACGGTCTTCGCCCCGACCTTGCGGCAGATGCCCAGGATGGCGTCGCGCGCCTCCTGGTCGGTGCGGCACCAGTGCACATGGCCGCCCTGTTCGGTGACCTTGACCTCGAAGGCCTCCAGATAGGTGTCGAGGTTGGCCAGGACGTGGTTCTTCAGGTCGCGGCCCTGGTCGCGGAGATCCTCGAACTCCGGCAGCCGGTCGGCGGCCTGTTTGCGGCGGTTGACGAAGCCGGCCGGCGCGATGGCCAGGACCTTCTGGAGCCGCTCGTCGCTCAGCGCCTTGCGGGCGTTCTCAGGGAAGGCGTGGGTGGTCGGCTGCATGGCGTTATGCCTTCTCGCCAATCGGGGGGGTGTCGGTGACGCCGGCCAGCACCTCCGCGACATGGCGGACGCGGATGGCGGAGCCCTCGCGCTTCAGCTTGCCGGCCATGTTCAGCAGGCAGCCCATATCGCCGGCCAGCAGCGTGTCGGCCTTCGTCTCCTTGATGTCCGCGGTCTTGGCCTCGACCATGCGGTTGGAGATGTCGGGGTACTTGACGCAGAAGGTGCCGCCGAAGCCGCAGCAGACCTCCGCCCCCGGAAGCTCGTTCAGCGTCAGGCCCTCGACCTTGGCCAGCAGGCGGCGCGGCTGTTCCTTGACGCCCAGCTCGCGCAGGCCGGAGCAGCTGTCGTGGTAGGTGATCGTGCCGTCGTAGCGCGCGCCGGTGTCCGTCACCCCCAGCACGTCGGTCAGGAAGGACACCAGCTCATAGGTGCGCGCCGACAGATGCTGCGCCCGCGCCGCCCAGGCCGGGTCGTCGGCCAGAAGCTCCGGGTAATGCTTGCGGATCTGCCCGGCGCAGGAGCCGGAGGGGACGACCACATGGTCGAACCCCTCGAAGGCGGCGATGGTGCTGCGGGCGAGGTCCCGCGCGGTGGCGCGGTCGCCGGCGTTGAAGGCGGGCTGGCCGCAGCAGGTCTGGGACGCGGGCACCTCGACCGTGCAGCCGGCGTCCTCCAGCAGCTTCACCGCGGCGAAGCCGACCGTCGGGCGGTAGACATCGACGAGGCAGGTGACGAACAGCCCCACTTTGGGGGCGGGGCGGGTGTCGGCCATGGTGTCCTGTTCTTCTTGTGTGCTGATCCCCTCACGTTGGCGACTGTAGGTCGTCCTGTTGGGGATGGCAACGGGCCGGGCCGGCGGCGTCCGGCCGCGGTGCGCCGGTTGTCGGAAGGTCTCTGCACAACCAAAAGTGAAAAAGATAAACATACAGAAAGCGAAACAAACAATGGGGCAGGCGCGCTTTCTGTTTCAAAAAGATGGAAAACGTTTTTACCAAAATGAAATCTAAATTCACATATCGTCCGTATACGAAGATAGGCCGACCGATCGATTCGGTCATGGAAATCATCTGTAAGTTGCAGAGATCGTCGCGTGAGGGGAGGGGGCAAGTCCATGAGTCTGATGGGATTTTTCCGGGGTGGGTCCAAGGGCGGCACTGGCCGTGGCGCTGAACTGGCTGAGCTGACCGAAGCGCTCGACCTTTATGGCAACCACGCCGGCGTGGGTCTGTGGGACGCGGTGTTCCACAACGGCGACCCGGCGCATCCGCAGAGCCGCTGGACCTGGTCCGGGCAGTTCCGCCGCCTGCTCGGCTTCGAGGGCGAGCAGGACTTCCCGAACCTGATGACCTCCTGGTCGGACCGCCTGCACCCGGAGGACAGCGCCCGCACCTTCGCCTCCTTCGGCGCCTTCCTGGCCGACGCCAGCGGCCGCACGCCCTTCAACGTGCGCTACCGCGTCAAGATGCGCGACGGCTCCTACCGCTGGTTCCGTGCCATTGGCGGCTGTCGGCGCAACGCGGCCGGCTTGGCGCTGCGCGCCTGCGGCTCGCTGATCGACGTCCAGGAGGAGGAGGAGATGCGCCAGCGCGCCGCCTCCCTCGCCGCCGACTTCGACGCCAAGGTCAAGAGCGTGGTGCAGGCGGTGTCCGGCAGCTCGGCCGACATGCAGGGCGTGTCGCGCCAGCTCGGCGCCCTGTCGGAACGGTCGACCCGCCAGAGCGCGGAGGCGGCCAGCGCCACCGCCCAGGCGGCGTCCAACGTCCAGGCGGTCGCCGCGGCGGCGGAGCAGCTCTCCGCCTCCATCGGGGAAATCGGCCAGCAGGTCGAGCGGTCGGTCGCCATCGCCCGCGAGGCGGTGTCGCGCACCGAGCAGATCGGCGGCACCGCCGACAGCCTCGCCCAGTCGGCGCAGCTCATCGGCGACGTGGTGAAGCTGATCCAGGGCATCGCCGGCCAGACGAACCTGCTGGCGCTCAACGCCACCATCGAGGCGGCGCGGGCCGGAGAGGCCGGCAAGGGCTTCGCCGTGGTGGCGAGCGAGGTCAAGAGCCTCGCCAACCAGACGGCCAAGGCGACCGAGGACATCTCCGCCCAGATCGCCGGCATCCAGGCGGCGACCAACCAGACGATCGGCGCCATCCAGGGCATCGGCGAGACGATCCGGTCGATCAACGAGATCTCCACCACCATCGCCTCGGCCGTTCAGGAGCAGGCGGCGGCGACGCAGGAGATTTCCAACAACGTCGCCCAGGCCGCCCGCGGCACCGACGAGATCGCCCGCAGCATCGAGGCGGTCAGCGTGGCGGCGAACGAGACGGCGCAGGCCTCCACCCTCGTCATCCGCTCCTCCTCCGACCTCTCGGGCCAGTCCGACAGCCTGAAGCATCAGGTCGAGACGTTCCTGCAGGCGCTGAAGGCGTCCTGACGACCGGACCGGCGCGGGGAAGGGGGATCTCCGCGCCGGCCCCCTGTCGACGTCCCATCGCTCAGGCGACCAGGGTCACCGCGATCGTGCACATGACGACGCCGATGCCGGTGTCGAGCGCCCGCCACGCGCCGGGCCGGGCGAAGACGGGCCGCAGCAGGCGCGCACCAAAACCCAGCGCGAAGAAGAACAGGACGGACGCGGTCATCGCCCCCAGCGCGAAGGCGTGCTTGCCCTCGGCGAACTGGGTGGACACCGACCCCACCAGCACCACCGTGTCCAGATAGACGTGCGGGTTCAGCCAGGTCAGCGCCAGGCAGGTCGCCAGCGTCGCGCCGAGCCCCGCCGGAACCGCCGAAGCCGGGTCCAGCGCGCCGCTCGCCCGCCAGGCCGAGCGGAAGCTGCGCAGCCCGTAGACCAGCAGGAAGGCCGCCCCGGCGTAGCGGGTCGCCGTTTCCAGCCAGGGCAACCAGTGGGCGGCCTGGGCGAAGCCGCCGACCCCGGCCAGGATCAGCAGGGCGTCCGACACCGCGCAGGTCGCGCAGACGGCCAGCACATGCTCCCCGCGCAGGCCCTGGCGCAGCACGAAGGCGTTCTGCGCGCCGATGGCGACGATCAGGCTGAGACCAAGCAGAAGGCCGGGAAGGAAGGCGGAGAGCATGGCGGCCCCATTCGTTGGCGATATCGGTGGCGGAGGGCGTTCCCCTACCATCGCCGTCTGGATTAGAATAACTAAAGTCCCTTATCCGGATTAAGGAACGCTAAGCCATGCTGGACTACGCCCTGCTCGCCGCACTGGCCGCGGTCGTCCGCACCGGCAGTTTCGAGCGGGCGGCGCAGCAGCTCCACGTTACCCCCTCCGCCGTGTCGCAGCGGGTGAAGCTGCTGGAGGAGCGGATGGGGACGATCCTGGTGGTGCGCGGATCGCCCTGCACCGGCACCCCCGCCGGTTTGCGGCTGAGCCAGCACGCGGAGCGGGTGGCCTTGCTGGAGAGCGAGCTGCGGGACGGGCTGCCCGGCCTGCCGCAGGACGGACCGGCGGTGACGGTGCGCATGGCGGTCAACGCCGACAGCCTCGCCACTTGGTTCGTCGCCGCCATGGCCGGGACGCCGGACGTGCTGTTCGACCTCGTTCTGGACGACCAGGAGCACAGCGCGGACTGGCTGCGCCGGGGCGAGGTGCTGGCGGCGGTGACGGCGAGCGCCCAGCCGGTGCAGGGCTGCGACAGCACCCCGCTGGGGGCCTTGCGCTACGTGGCGACGGCCAGCCCGGAGTTCCTGCGGCGGCATTTTCCGGAAGGGGTGGAGGCGGCGTCGCTGGCCCGCGCGCCGCGCCTCACCTACAACAGCAAGGATCGCCTTCAGACGCAGTGGACCCGTCAGGCTTTCGGGGTGGAGATCGCCTCGCCGACCCACTGGATGCCCTCCACCCACGCCTTCGTGGACGCGGCTCTGGCCGGGCTCGGCTGGGGGATGAATCCGGAGCCGCTGGTCGCCGACGCCCTGCGCGACGGGCGGCTGGTGGCGCTGGTGCCGGACCAGCCGCTCGACGTGCCGCTGTTCTGGCAGCGCAGCCGCATCGCCAGCCGCACCCTGGCCGACATCACGCGCTCGGTGTTGACGACGGCGCGCGTCCGCTTGACGCAAGTGTGATGGTCAGCGGTTCGCCGCCGGCACCATCATGCTCGCCAGGAAAAGGGCGGCGGCGGCGACCACGATGCTCGGCCCGCCCGGCAGGTCCCAGTTCAAGGAGGAGAGCAGGCCGCCCAGCACCGCGGCGATCCCGAAGACCGAGGCCAAGGCGGCCATCGTCTCCGGCGTGCGGGAGAAGCGGCGGGCCGCCGCCGCCGGGATGATGAGGAGCGAGGTGATCAGCAGGATGCCGACGATCTTCATCGCCGCCGCGATCACCAGCGCGATCAGCAGCATGAAGGCCAGCCGCAGCGCCTCCACCGGCATGCCTTCCACCCGCGCCAGATCCTCGTCCACCGTCACCGCCAGCAACCGGCGCCACAGCAGCAGAAGCCCGCCCAGCGCCGCGCCGCCACCGGTGTAGATCCAGGCGAGATCGCTGGTGGTGACGCTGAGGATGTCGCCGAACAGATAGGCGACCAGATCGACGCGCAGCGTCTCCAGGAAGGCGATGGCGACGAGGCCCAGCGACAGCGACGAATGCGACAGGATGCCCAGCACGGTGTCCGTGGCCAGCGCGCGTCGCCGCTGCAGCCCGACCAGCGCCAGCGCCAGCGCGACGCAGACCCCGACCACGCCGATCAGCGGGTTGACGCCCAGCAGGAAGCCCAGCGCCACCCCCAGCAAGGCGGAATGGGCCAGCGTGTCGCCGAAATAGGCCATGCGCCGCCACACCACGAAGGAGCCCAGCGGGCCAGCGACCAGCGCGATGCCGCAGCCGGCGGCGAGCGCGCGCAGAACGAAATCATCCATGGCAGCAGTCCCCGTCATGGCCGGGCACCACGGCGCCGTCGGTGGCGTGCGCGTGGTCGTGGTGGTGGACATAGACGGCCAGCGCGTCGGCGTGGCCGCCGAACAGGGCGCGGTATTCCGGGTGGCGCCGCACGTCCTCCGGCGCGCCCTGGCAGCAGACATGGCCGTTGAGGCAGAGCACGCGGTCGGTGCGGGCCATCACCGTGTGCAGGTCGTGGCTGACCAGCAGCACGCCGCAGCCGCGGGTGCGGCGCAGCGTCTCGATGCGCCCGAACAGCTCGGCCTGCCCATGGACGTCCACCGCCTGGTCGGGCTCGTCGAGCACGAGAAGCTCGGGATCGCCGAGCAGGGCGCGGGCCAGCAGCACCCGCTGCATCTCGCCGCCCGACACCGTCTGCACCGGGCTGGCGGCGAGGTGGGAGACGCCGGCCTCCTCCAGCGCCGCGGTGATGCGCGCCTCGGTCACCGGGCGCCACAGCGCCAGGAAGCGGCGGACGGTCAGCGGCAGGGTCGCATCGACCGTCAGGCGCTGCGGCATGTAGCCGATGCGCAGGCCCCGGCGCCGCTCCACCACCCCGGACGAGGCGCGGACGAGGCCCAGCACGGCGCGCACCAGCGTCGTCTTGCCCGCACCGTTGGGGCCGATCAGCGTGACGATCTCGCCGGGCCGCACCTCCAGGTCCACGCGGTCGAGGATCGTCCGCCCGCCCAGCCGCACCGTCAGTCCCTTGGTGTCGATCAGGGGAGGAGCCAGGGACGGGATCGGCGATCGCGCCGCGCGGGGGGCCGCATGATGGGCCCCGTGATGGGTTGACATGTTATGTTATAACGTGACATTGCTGAAAACGAAGACAGCTATGCGCCGGAAAGGCCCGGCTGTCCAGTCAGACGATGAGGAACCCACCCATGCGCGCCGCGATGCGTCCCCTGCCGCTCCTTGCCCTTGTTGCCACCCTGGGCGCCGCGTTCCCGGCGCTGGCCGAGGCGCCGAAGGTCGTCGCCTCGATCAAGCCGGTCCATTCCCTGGTCGCCGCGGTGATGGAGGGGGTGGCGGAGCCGGCGCTGATCGTGCGCGGTGCGGCGTCCCCCCACACCTACGCCATGAAGCCGTCGGACGCGAAGGCGCTGGCGACCGCCGACCTCGTCTTCTGGATCGGGCCGGAGCTGGAGGGCTTCCTCGACAAGCCGGTGACGGCGAACGCCAAGAAGGCCACGTCCGTCACACTGCTGGAGGCGCCGGGCGTCTCCCTGCTCGACGCCCGCGAAGGCGGCGCCTGGGAGGCCCACGACCACGGGCATGAACACAAGCACGATCACGATCATAAGCACGACGACAAGCACGCCCATGAGGACGATCACGGGCATGACGAGGTGAACACCCACATCTGGCTCTCCCCCGCCAACGCCCGCGCCATGGTCGCGGCCATCGCCGAGGCTCTGTCGGCCAAGGACCCGGCCAACGCCGCGGCCTACACCGCCAACGCCGAGCGCACCGCCCGTTCCATCGACGCGCTGGACGCCGAACTGAAGGCGGCGCTCGCCCCGGTGGCCGGCAAGCCCTTCGTCGTCTTCCACGACGCTTACCAGTATTTCGAGGCGCAGTACGGCCTGAACGGCGTCGGCGCCATCACGGTCAACCCGGAACGCCGCCCCTCGGCCAAGCGGCTGTCGGAGATCCGCGCCAAGATCGGCGGCCTCGGTGCCGCCTGCGTCTTCGCCGAGCCGCAGTTCGAACCGGCGCTGGTGAACACCATCGTCGAGGGCACCCCGGCGAAGAAGGGCGTGCTCGACCCCGAAGGGGCGGACCTGAAGGACGGTCCCGGCCTCTACCCCGCGCTGATGCGCAGCATCGCCGCGTCGCTGAAGAACTGCCTGGGGTCCTGATCCTTCTCGGCGCTTAAGCCTTGCCCCCGGCTGTGCTAGACCCGTGTCGGAATTCTCCCAGGGAGGCAGGCATGAAGATCGGGGTCGTCGGGTGCGCGGGGCGCATGGGGCAGATGCTGGTGCGCGAGATCGCCGCCACGCCGGGCTGCACGCTGGCCGGCGGCACGGAGCGGGTGGGCGGCCCGGCGCTCGGCAAGGACATCGGCGTTCTCGCCGGCCTCGAGCCGCTGGGCGTCGTCGCCATCGAGGACACGGCGGCGCTGTTCGCCGAGGCCGACGCGGTGATCGACTTCACCAGCCCCGACGCCAGCGTTCGCCACGCGGCGCTGGCCGCCCAGTCGGAAACGGTGCTGGTCATCGGCACGACCGGCATCGGCCCGGCCCAGCAGGAGGCCATCGCCCAGGCCGCCACCCACACCCCGATCGTCCAGTCGCCGAACATGTCGCTGGGCGTCAACCTGCTGCTGGCGCTGGTCGAGCAGGTCGGCCGCGCGCTGGGCGACGACTACGACATCGACATCCTGGAGATGCACCACCGCAACAAGGTGGACGCGCCCTCGGGCACCGCGCTCGGCCTCGGCCGGGCGGCGGCGGCGGGACGCGGGGTGGCGCTGGAGGATGTCTGGCAGAAGGTCCGCGACGGCCACACCGGTGTCCGCCCGCGCGGCGAGATCGGCTTCGCCACGCTGCGCGGCGGCGACGTGATCGGCGACCACACGGTGGTCTTCGCCGCCGAGGGCGAGCGGGTCGAGCTGACCCACAAGGCGTCGGGCCGCCAGATCTACGCCAAGGGCGCGGTCCGCGCGGCGCTGTGGGCCAACGACAAGCAGCCGGGCCTCTACAGCATGAAGGACGTGCTGGGCCTCTGACCGGCTAGGCCGCGCCTCAAGCGGCCGCCTCGTCCTCCGGCATCGCGTGCCCCTGCTCCCAGGCGAGCAGGGCGCGCTTGCGCGGGACGCCGTAACGGTAGTTGTGGATGATCCCCGACTTCTGGATCACCCGGTGGCAGGGGATCAGCACGCAGACCGGGTTGCGCCCCACCGCCGCCCCCACCGCCCGCATGGCGGTCGGCTGGCCGATGGCGCGGGCCACGTCCTCGTAGGACACGACGGCGCCGGAGGGGATGCGCAGCAGCGCCTCCCACACCTTGATCTGGAAATTGGTGCCCTTCATCAGCAGGCGCAGCGGCTCGCTCCCTGCGGAACCGTCCCAGCGGAAGGCGCGGGCGGCGACCGGGCGGGTGGCGTCGGCGTCCTCGACCAGACGGGCGGCCGGCCAAGCGGCGGCCATCTCGGCCAGCGCGTCGCGCCCGTCCTCCTCTTCGGCGAAGCTCAGCCAGCAGACGCCGCGCTCGGTGGCGGCGACCAGCGACGGGCCGAAGGGGGTGGGGTGCAGGCCCCAGCGGATGGTCAGCCCGCCGCCCAGCGCCTTGTACTCGCCCGGCGTCATCGCCTCGCAGGCGACGAACAGGTCGTGCAGCCGCGACGGGCCGGACAGGCCGACGTCCAGCGCCACGTCCAGCACGCTCTGGTTCGCGGCGAGCAGCCGCTTGGCGTTGTCCAGCGTCAGGAACTGCAGAAAGCGCTTCGGGCTGATTCCCGCCCATTGGGTGAACAGCCGCTGGAAATGGAAGGGGCTCATGCCGGCGACCGCGGCCAGCTCGTCCAGTCCCGGCTGGTCTTGCCAGTGGTCCACGAGATGGCGGATGGCGGCGGCGATGGCGCGGTGGCGCCGCGCGTCAATAGGGTCTTCGGCGGGATTCAGGCACGGCATGGCGTTCTCTCCCAGGCTCCATGACCGGCGCAGGATGCGCCGCCGGAGCGGGCCGACCAACCCGTTTCTTGCGCAATCCCACAGGCGCTCAGGGCACCGGTTCGGGATGGCAGGGAGCGCGGCGCCACCGCGCCAGCGCGCCGCGCAGCGCCATGGCGAAGTCCGCCCGCTCGTCCGGCGTCAGGAAGGCGCCGACGGTCACCGACTGCCCGTGCGAGGAGAGGGTCACCCGGCCGCCGTGGCGGGGCGGGCCGTCCAGGGTGACGCGCAGCCAGTTGGGCTGAAGGCTCCAGCGCCGCTCCGGCTTGTTCCGGGCGACGCGCTGGACGGTCAGGTCGGTGTCGGTCAGGCGCACCCGCTCGTACAGTTGGGCGGCGCGGTTGTTGACGCGGAAGGCGAGCCAGAGGATCAACACGTCCAGCCCGCAGAAGGGCACCACCGGCCACGCCCCGTTGGCCGCGAAAATCCCGGCAATCAGCAGGTTGACGAGGATCACCACCCCCATCAGAACGCGGAATCCGTACCGCCCGAGGCTGCGGTGCGGGTGGAGGATCGCGTCGAAGAAGACGCGGGGAGCCGGGGGCAGATTATGACTGGCCATGGTCATGCACACAAACTGGTGTGGCTTGGGCGCGGGTTCCAGCCGTCCTGTTTGCATGGACGGCCAGGGTCCCGCTATGCTGCGCGCCATGAAGCCCGCCGCCGTCCAGGAATTCTTCCGCCGCCTCAGCGCCGCCAACCCGGAGCCGAAGAGCGAGCTGGAATACATCAACCCCTACACGCTCCTGGTCGCCGTCGTGCTGTCGGCCCAGGCCACTGATGTCGGTGTGAACAAGGCCACCGGCCCTCTGTTCCAGATCGTCACCACGCCGCAGCAGATGGTGGAACTGGGGGAGGAACGGCTGCGCGGCTACATCAAGACCATCGGCCTGTTCAACACCAAGGCCAAGAACGTCATCAAGCTGTCGGAAATCCTGGTCGCCCAGTATGGCGGCGAGGTGCCGCGCGACCGCGAGGCCCTGGAAACCCTGCCCGGCGTCGGGCGCAAGACCGCCAACGTGGTGCTGAACGTCGCCTTCGGCGAGGAGACCATCGCGGTGGACACCCACATCTTCCGCGTCGGCAACCGCACCGGCCTCGCCCCCGGCAAGACGCCGGATGCGGTGGAGGCAAAGCTGCTGAAGGTGGTTCCCAAGGCCTACCGCCGGCACGCCCACCACTGGCTGATCCTGCACGGCCGCTACGTCTGCAAGGCGCGCAAGCCCGACTGCCTCGTCTGCCCGGTCAGCGACCTGTGCGGCTTCAAGGACAAGGTCCTGCCGGCCGCCGTGGTGTGAGCGGCAAAGTGTGATGTTTCCCGTGAAACGGCAGCGATGACGGCAAAATGAAAAAGCCCGGCGAGGGGTCGATCCCCGCCGGGCTTGATCGTGAAACCGCGTTTAACGGCGTTTAGCCATCGACCACGATGGGGTCCAGCGCGGCCGGGGCCGGGGCCGCTTCCGCCGGAGCGGCGGAGGCCGCGGCGGGCTTGGCCGCCGGGGTGTATTTGCCGATCTCGCCGTTCAGCAGGGCGCCGGCCTCGACCGCCAGCTCGCCGTACTTGATCGAGCCGTTGATCTTGCCGGTGGAGCGCACGGTCAGGCGGCCGCGCACGATGATGTCGCCCTCGAAGCGGCCGCCGATGTCGGCCTCGTCGATCTCCACGGCGCCCTTGAACAGGCCGGTCTCGGCGATCTCGATGGACCGGCCGTCTCGCAGCTTGGCCTCCACCGTGCCCTCCACGACCAGCACGTCGCAGGAGCCGATCTCACCGTTCAGCGAGATGTCGCGGCCGACGATCAGGCGGCGCTGGTCACTGGCCAGCGGAGCGGCGGGCGCCGGGGCCGGGGCGACCGGGGCGGGGGTTGCGGCGGGCGCCGAAGCCGGGGCGCCATACCCCTCGGTGCGGCGCGGCGCGGCACCCGGCAGGTCGACGGTGCGGCGCGGAATGTCCGTCGGCTTGTAGCTCGAACCGGGGATCGGGGCGCCAGCCGGCGGCTTCGGGGTGCTCGTGTTCATCTCGGGTCCCTTGGAGGAAAACGGCTCGGGGTGCGGCGTGCGGGCGACCGGGGCGGCCGGCGGATTCGCCGCGGACGGGTTGCTCAGGGAGGCGAGCGGCGACACCGCCGCCGCGGGTTCGGCGGCGCCCGCCTGCGGTGCGGCCGGGGTGGCCGGGTCGGCGCTTTGGGTCTTCGGCGCACCGACGGGCGGATTCTTTCGTCCGAACAGCATGAACGTTGATCCCCAGGTCAGTCAGGTCGTGAAGGTTGGCAGGTCGTGGACGTCGGGTCATCGGAGGCGGTGACGCATGACCGAGCCCGCTCGACAGCAGCCAAAAGACCACCCCGCCGGGGTAACACGGTCATCCGGCCGGCCGCAAGTGGGCTTTGGTGCACGGTCCGGGCCGCGCCGCGCCGCGGTCCGTCACGCCCCTTCCCGACGGGAAAGGCCCGTCATGGACCCCGTCATGGAATGGTAGATGTGGACCATGAAGGCGCTCGCGATCACCGGCACCAGCAGGTTGACGAAAGGAATTGTCGAAAGAAAGGCAATTACCGCGCCAGCCAAAAATGGTTTCAACGGGCTGGAGCGCCGCAGAAACCCCGCCTCCTTCCGTCCCATTCGCCGGATCGCCACCATCTCGAAATATTCGCGGCCGAGAAGATAGCCGTTGGCGGTGTAGAAGATCAGCAGGTTCAACCCGGGCACCATCAGATACAGGGGCAGGGCGAACAGATTGACCAGCAGGACGATGGCGAAAAAGCGCAGCGCGGTCAGCAGTTCTTCGCCAAGGCCGGTCTGGCGGGGCGGCGGCAACTGGGGATAGTGGCGCCGCTCCACCGCCTGCACCACCTCGTCCAGGAAGAAGCTGGACACCATGCCGACCGTGGCGGGAAACAGCACCCAGGCGAGCAGCAGGACGGCCAGCCCGCCCAGCACGTCCAGCACCCCGTCCACCCAGGCGTAGCCGGTCAGCGCCGTGTGGAACAGCGCCCACCACACGGCCCCGGCCAACAGGGCGAAGGCGGCGATGGTGGACAGCACGCCGATCCACACGACACGGCGGGACGCCGGGTCGGAAAGCTGTCCGATGGCGAGAAGCAGGGCGCGGATCATACGGATTCTTTCTATGGGGCCGTTGCGGCCGGGCGACGCTTATCTACGACGGCGGGCCGTTCCATTCCAGGGGGCCTTGCGCCGCGCTTGAGAAGTGAAGGCGGGCCGCTATACTCGCGCCCGGTTTTGTTCAGCGGTCCAGACACCGCATTTCCCCAGCCTTTCCAAGGAGCGCCCATGGCCACGGCCGAATTCGACGTCACCGGCATCGGCAACGCCATCGTCGACGTGATCGCCCATGCCGACGACGCCTTCCTCACGGCCAACGGCATCGAGAAGGGCGCGATGACGCTGATCGACGCCGCCCGCGCCGAGGAGCTGTACGGCCGCATGGGTCCGGGCATCGAGGTGTCGGGCGGTTCCGCCGGCAACACCATGGCCGGCATCGCCTCGCTGGGCGGCCGGGGGGCCTACATCGGCAAGGTCCACGGCGACCAGCTCGGCCAGGTCTTCCGCCACGACATCCGCGCCGCCGGTGTGCATTTCGAGACGGCGGCCGGCCATGGCGGCGCCCCGACGGCGCGCTGCCTGATCCTGGTGACGCCGGACGCCCAGCGCTCCATGAACACCTTCCTCGGCGCCTGCGTGGAGCTGGGGCCGGAGGACATTGACGAGGCGCTGATCGCCAACTCGCAGGTCACCTACCTGGAAGGCTATCTGTGGGACCCGCCCCGCGCCAAGGAGGCCTTCCGCAAGGCCGCCTCCACCGCCCACGGCGCCGGGCGCAAGGTGTCGCTCTCGCTGTCCGACAGCTTCTGCGTCCACCGCCATCACGCGGAGTTCCTGGATCTCGTCGAGGGCCATGTCGACATCCTGTTCGCCAACGAGCATGAGATCACCGCCCTCTACAAGACCGACCGCTTCGAGGATGCGCTGGAGGCGGTGAAGCGTCTCGGCAAGACCGCCGCCCTGACGCGCAGCGAGAAGGGCGCCGTCATCGTCTCCGGCGGCGAGGTGGTCGAGGTTCCCGCATCCCCGGTCGCCCGCGTGGTCGACACCACGGGGGCCGGCGACCTCTACGCCGCCGGCTTTCTCTACGGCTTCACCCGCGGCATGGCCCCGGCGGTGTGCGGCCGCATCGGCGCGCTGGCCGCGGCGGAGATCATCAGCCACGTCGGCGCCCGTCCGGACGTCGTGCTGGCCGATCTGCTTAAAGACGCGGGCGTTCCGGCCTAATTGCCGGAACAGCGCCTGTACGGTATAAGCTGGCGGACCTTCCCGTCCGCCGGCTCCGCCCCCATGCAAGTCTATCTGCCGATCGCCGAGATGTCGGTCAACGCCCTGCTCGTGCTCGGCATGGGGGGGCTCGTCGGCTTCCTGTCCGGCATGTTCGGGGTGGGCGGCGGTTTTTTGATGACGCCGCTGCTGATCTTCATCGGCGTTCCGCCCGCCATCGCGGTGGGCACCCAGGCCAACCAGCTCGTCGCCGCCAGCGTGTCGGGCGTGCTCGCCCACTGGCGGCGCGGCAACGTGGATGTCAAGCTCGGCGTGGTCATGCTGCTGGGCGGCATGGTCGGCACGGTGGTCGGCGTCTGGATCTTCTCCATTTTGCAGCGGATCGGCCAGATCGACGCGGCGATCACGCTGTCCTACGTCTTCTTCCTCGGCACCATCGGCACGATGATGATGGTGGAGGCCAGCCGCGCGCTGATCCGCCGCCGCGCCCCCACCGCCAAGCGGGGCAAGCTGCACCGCCACATGTGGCTCCACGGCCTGCCGCTGAAGATGCGCTTCCAGCGCTCCAAGCTCTACATCTCCGCCCTGCTGCCGGCCGGGATCGGGGCGGTCGGCGGGATGCTGGTGGCGATCATGGGCATCGGCGGCGGCTTCATGCTGGTGCCGGCGATGATCTATCTGCTGAACATGCCCACCGGGCTGGTGGCCGGCACCTCGCTGTTCCAGATCATCTTCACCACGGCCATGGCGACGCTGCTCCAGGCGGCGACCAACCAGACGGTGGACGTGATGCTGGCGCTGCTGCTGCTGATCGGCGGGGTGGTCGGCGCGCAGTTCGGCACCAAGGCCGGCGGCCGTCTGCGCGGCGAACAGGCGCGCCTTCTGCTGGCCTCGCTGGTCGTCGCGGTGGCGCTGAAACTTGCCTTCGATCTGGTGGTCGAACCGAACGACGTCTTCACCATCTCGACGAGGATGTCGTGAGCGCTGTCCGCAGGGGCGCCGGGCGGCTGTGGTCCGTCCGGATCGCCGGCGGGCTGGTGGGGCTTCTGGCGGGGGTGTTCCTCGCTGCTACGGTGTGGGCGCAGCAGCTCGTCGCCGACCTGTCGAGCCACCTGATCGCCATCACCACCGGCTTCACTGGGACGGAGGTCGTGCTGTTCGGCACCACCGACGGGGCGGGCGACGTCGCCATCGTGGTGACCGGCCCGCGCACCCCGGTCACGGTGCGCCGCAAGGAGCGCATCGCCGGCATCTGGATCAACGCGCGCAGCGTGCGGTTCGAGCAGGTGCCGGGCTACTACATGGTCGCGACGAACCGCCCGCTGGACCAGTTCGTCGGCCGCCCGGTGCTGGAGCGCCATCAGATCGGCCTGCCGAACCTTCAGCTCGGCCCGCGCGAGCAGTTGGCCCCGGACCAGCTCGCCCTGTTCCGCTCCGCCCTGATCCGCAACAAGCAGCGCGCCGGGCTCTACGGCATCACGCTGGGGCAGGTGTCCTTCCTGGGCGAGCGGCTGTTCCGGACCAACATCTATTTTCCGGCCAACGTGCCGACGGGGCTGTACAATGTGGAGGCGCTGCTGATCCGCGACGGCGAGGTGGTCAGCGCCCAGACCACGCCGCTGGTGGTGTCCAAGGTCGGCTTCAGCGCGGAAATCTACGACTTTGCGCGCAACCAGCCGATGATTTACGGTGTTGCCGCGGTGATTGGCGCCATCGCCGCCGGCTGGCTGGCCGGCGCCATCTTCCGGAGGGTGTGACCGATGTCCGATCCGATTGCGACCGATCCGGCGGTGAACGATCCGGCTGCGACCGAACCGGATTCCACGGCCAAGCCGCCGGTCCGCATCTTCCTGGTCGTGGTGGACGAGAGCCCGGAGCTTCAGCTCGCCCTGCGCTACGCCTGCCTGCGCGCCCGCAAGTCGGGGGGCAAGGTGGCGCTGCTCTACGTCATCGAGCCGGGCGAGGTGCAGCAGTGGCTGGCCCTGGAAAACCTGATGCGCGAGGAGCAGCGCGCGGAGGCGGAGCAGAAGCTCCAGAAGCTGGCGCGCGACGTCAACCGCCTGACCGGCACCCTGCCGGCCCTGTACGTGCGCGAGGGCAACCGCCGTGACGAGGTGCTGGCCCTGATCGACGAGGAGCCGAGCATCTCCATCCTCGTGCTGGCCGCCGGCATCGAACCGGAGGGGCCGGGGCCGCTGATCTCCTACTTCACCAACCGCGGCCTCGCCAAGATGCGCATTCCGCTGACCATCGTTCCGGGCGGCATCGGCATCGACGCGCTGGACGCCATCACGTAAGGCATCAACGCCCGTAAAGCGCGGTGAGGCTGCGCTGGTCGATGTCGGACCGGTCGTCGGTCAGCACCGGGTGCCCGGCCAGTTCCGCGGGGGCCAGCGTCTCCAGGATGCGCGAGGCGGCGTACGCCGCACCCGGCGGAGCGGCGCGCAGGCGTACACTCAGATCCTCAAGCGTACGCGCCTCCTTCGTGGCGATCAGCAGGTAATTCCCGCGTCCGGCGTCGGCGACGTACACCGACGGGAAGACCGCGCCCTGCGTCGCCGCCAGCGGCCCGACCAGGGCGTCGCGGTCCATGGGGGAGGCGACGTTCATGACCAGCACACCGCCCGGCGCCACCCGCCGCTCCACCGCCGCGAAGAACTCCCGGGTCGCCGTGAAGAAGGGGATCAGCGCGGTCGAATAGAGATCGACGATCACCACGTCGTGCTGCTCCGGCGACCGCTCGACGTGGCGGCGGGCGTCCTCCACGGCGACGCGCACCTCGGGCCGCAGGCCGAACCTCTCGCGCGCCACCTCGACCACCGCGGGGTCCAGCTCCACCCCCAGGATGTCGGCGCCGGGCCAGCTGTCGAGGATCTCCTTGGCGGCGGCCCCGCCGGCCAGCCCCAGCACCAGGACGCGCGAGCCGTTCCCCAGGGCCGGGACGGCGGCGAACAGGTCGTAATAGAGGCCGGTCGGCCCGCCGTCCTTGCGCAACCGCGACTGGGTGGCCCAAGCCACGTTCAGGTGCAGGCGGATCTGCTCGGCGTCCTCCTGCACCATGATCGTGTTGTGCGGCGTCTCGCGGTAGAGGGCGAAGCCCTGCCCCTCGCCATGGCCGGCCGCCCAGGCCAGGGGAACCGCCAGGGCTGCGGCGGCAGCCACCCGTTTTCCACCCGGAACGAACAGGCAGGCGAGCGTCGGCAGGACCGCCGCCAAGGCGTAGCCCGCCGACACCCCGACCTGCGGGATCGCGTAGAAGGAGGCGAAGAAGGTGCCGCCGATGCTGCCCAGCGTGCCGACCGCGTAGATCCGCCCCGCCGCCGCCGCACCCGTCAGGCTGCTCAGCCCCGCGCAGATCGGCGACACCATGGCCAGCGCGAAGGAGGGCAGCCCGAGGATCAACGCCGCCCCGACGACCGACCCCTCCACCGCGTTGAAGCGGCCCGCGGCGTCGGCCAGCATCGGCTTGCCCAGCCACGGCGTCAGCGCCGCCGCGGCGACCCCCGCCAGCAGGGCGGCGCGCAGCGCCGGCACCGCTTTCGGCCCGTCTCCGAGCTGCCCGCCGGTCCAGTAGCCGGCGGCCATGAAGGTCATCACGACGCCGATGACGGCGCCCCACTGGTAGACCGAATAGCCGAAATGCGGCGCCATCAGCCGCCCGCCGAGGATTTCCATCATCATCAGCGACCAGCCCGCCGAGAAGGCGGCGGCGGCCAGCGCGAAGGAACGGAGGGACGGGCGGGCGGGGGAGGGATCGGGTCCGCTCAAGGCCGGCGACCGGGGGTTCGTTGCAGCGCCCTATTCATCGGTCCCTTCATCGGTCGCTGTCTTCTCCTTCAGCCCATAGACCTCGATCGGATCGTTCAGCCCCTTCACCGGGTGCCAGCCGACCGAGACGAGGCGGCTGGCGCAGGCCTCGGCCACCTCAGCGGAGGTCAGGACATTGCGGTCCAGGCGGCTGCACAGCCCCTCGATCCGGCTGACCAGATTGACCGCCGGGCCGATGACGGTGAAGTCCAGCCGGTTGGCGGAACCGATGTTGCCGTACATGACCTCGCCCATGTGCAGAGCGATGCCGCAACGCAGCGTCGGCTGGCCCCAGGCGGCGCGCTCGGCGTTGCGGGCGGCCATGTCGGTCAGGGCCTCCTGCGCGGCGTCCAGCGCCTTGGTGCAGGCGGCGGCCCCGGTCGGGTCGCTCTCCTCCAGCGGGAAGATGGCCAGCATGGCGTCGCCGATGAACTTCATGATCTCGCCGCCGCGGCTTTCCACGGCGCCGCCCATGATCTCGAAATAGCCGTTCAGCAGGGCGATCAGCTCCTCGCGCGGCAGCCGGTCGGCCAGCGAGGTGAAACCGCGCAGGTCGCAGTACCACAGCACGGCGCGGACGTTGGCGCCGGTGCCGCGGCGGATGTCGCCGGACAGGATGCGCGCGCCGGTGCGGTGGCCGACATAGGTGTCCAGCACCGTCGTCGCCAGCCGCCGCAGCGCCAGCGTCTCCAGCACCGCGCCCAGCGCCGGCAGCACCGCGTCGACCAGCGCCAGATCGGCGGTGGAGAAGCCGCCGGGCCGGTCGGTGGTGAAGCTCAGCACGTTGCGCCGTCCTCCGGCGAACAGCACGGTCATGGCGACATAGTCCGTCGCCCCCTGCGCTTTCAGCTCGGCGAAGACCGGGTATGGGTAGGGCGGCTCCATCTGCTCCAGACGGTAGCGCAGGCCGTCGGCGCCGTCCTCGATCAGGGTGGCGAAGGGGCTGGTCAGATATTCGTCACTGGTCTCGGTGCCGTGGGCGCGGGTGGCGATCTCCACCTGCTCGGCGTTGCGGCGCCAGAAGAAGGCGATGGTGCGGATCTGCGGGTGCAGCAGGGGCAGGGCGCAGACGGCGCGCAGCAGCGGGACGCCGGACGCCATCAGGCGCCGGCAGAAGCGGTCCATCATCGGCTCGAAGCCGGGGGCGTGCCGGCCTTCCAGCAGCAGCCATTCGACGACCTCCCGCGCGGCGTCGTCGATGGAAGGGGCCGCAGGGATCGCCGGTGTGGCGGACGGTGCGGCGGCCGCGGGCGGTGCCATGCTCACGGATCGATAACCATAAAGATGCGATGCTTGATCTGTCGGTGGATTCTGCCCAAGTTTCGCCTACGCCGCCAGTGTTGTTCGGCGCCGATGGAGGATATCACCATGTTCATTCAGACCGAGCAGACGCCCAACCCGGCGACTCTCAAGTTCCTGCCGGGGCGTGACGTGCTCGGACGCGGCACCGCGGACTTCCCGTCCCGCGATGTCGCCGCCGCTTCGCCGCTGGCCCAGCGGCTGTTCGAGATCGACGGGGTCCAGGGCGTGTTCCTGGGCGCCGACTTCGTGACCATCACCAAGGCCGGCGACAAGGAGTGGTTCCTGCTGAAGCCGTCGATCCTCGGCGTCATCATGGAGCATTTCACCGCCAACCGCCCTGTGCTTCTGGAGGAAACGGCCGGCGACGGCCACGCCGCCAGCGCGGACGACGACGAGATCGTCACCCAGATCAAGGAGCTGCTGGACACCCGCGTGCGTCCCGCGGTGGCCCAGGACGGCGGCGACATCACCTTCTACGGCTTCGAGGAGGGTGTGGTGTATCTGGAGATGAAGGGGGCCTGCTCGGGCTGCCCCAGCTCCACCGCCACGCTGAAGGCCGGCATCGAGAACATGCTGCGCCACTACATCCCCGAGGTGGTCGAGGTCCGCGCCGTCCGCTGACGGCAACCGCCGGCGGGCGCAGTCCGAACAGGCGGACCGCGCCCGCCGGCTTGTTCCAGCGCCTATTCCGGAACCACGAACTGCATGCCGAGCCAGCGCCAGCGCCCATCGGGGGCGGGCAGGGTGCAGTTGACGCGCGTGCGGCCCGGCGGGAAGGGGTCGCGGATGCGCACCTCCACCCGGTCCTCCGTCACGCGCTCCAGCGCCGTCCGGCCCTGCCCGGCGGCGAAGCAGGCCAGCCGCCCGATGTCGCCGACCTCGTCCGACACGGTGAAGCCGATCGACGGCGGATTGGCGGTCAGCAGCGGGTCGTCGGGCGTCAGGTCGGTCACCGGCAGCGGCAGCGCGTTGGCGGCCAGCCGGAAGCGGTCGACGCTGCCGAAGCTCTCGTTCATCACGAAGCGGGGCAGGGTCGCCCGGTCGGCCTGCGGGTGCAGGACGCCCGATTGCTGGCCGAAAGCGGCGGCGAAGCCCTGCTCCGTCACGATGGTCCGCACCGCCGCCGACACCTCCCCCTGCGGGTAGGCGAACAGGGTGGGGCGCTGGCCGGTCTCCGCCTGCAGCCGGTCGGCCATGCGGCGCAGCTCCGCCCTCACCTCCTCGGCGGGGCGGGACACCAGCGACTGGGTGGAGGCGCCGAGCCCGCCGAGCGTGACCCCGGCGGCGGCGAGCTGCCGCACCTCCGCCCAGGTCACGTGGGTGGGCGACCCGCGGTCGATGGCGTCGGTCGCCACGAACAGGGTGAAGGGCAGCCCCGCCGCCTTCAGCCGCGGCCACGCCTCGCGGAAGGCGGAGCGGCTGGCCTCGTCGATGGTGATGGCCACCGTCCGGTCGGGCAGCGGCGCGCCGCTGCGCAGCGCCTCCAGGATGCGGGGCAGGGGCAGGACCTGATAGTCGCCGTCCTGAAGCTCGTCGAGATGGGCTTCGAACTGGTCGATGCGGATGCTGATGGACGGGGTCTGGTCCTCGCCGAACCGGTCGTAGGCGAAGACCACGGCGGTGTTCGCCGTGCCATCCGCCGCAACGCCGGGCGCCGCAACGCCGGGACTTCCCGCCAGGGCCTGGAAAGCCCAGGCGGCGGCCACGGCGAAGAGGGTGGCGGCACGGCGGAACGGCATGGTGGCCTGTCGTGGGTCCGGAACGGTCGGGCGGCCGGACGGTGGTCCAGGCGGCGCCAAGGCTGGTGTGGCACAGGCACGCCGCCGGGAACAAGTCCGCAACGCCCCCGGTGCGCTTCCGGCGTTTTCGTGATGCAGCCTTGCAACAACCCCTGTGACATCCGGCCGCGGAGCCCGAGCCCCGGGGTCGGGCCGACGGGGATCAGCCCATCATCAGGCCGCCCCCATCATGAGGCCGCCCCCCATCATGAGGCCACCGAGCGCGGCGTCGGTCAGCAGAGGGTAGCGCTGCTCGTCCGGCAGTTGGTAGTGCCACCACTCGAAGCTGTAATGCCGCCAGCCCGCCGCCGTCATGACGCCGAGAAGGGCGGCGCGGTTGCGCTGCTGCTCGACGGTCAGGTCGGTGCGGCCATGGTGGGACTGCTCGGTCATGTCGTCGAAGCCGGTGCCCATGTCCAGCGGGCGCCCGTTGCCGTCGGACAGCGTCAGGTCCACGGCGATGCCGCGGGAATGGGTGGAGCCGCCCGACGGGTCGGCGATGTAGGACGGATCGGGCAGCGCCCGCCACAAGGCCCATTGCGCCTCGACCGGGCGGAAGGCATCGTACAGCCGCAACCGGCAGCCGATGCCGCGGGCCAGCCGGATGGCCGCGCGCAGCGCCGCCGCCGCGTCGGGGTGCAGCAGGCAATGCGGGTGCCGGTAGATGGGCACCCCGGTCAGGTTGTCCGGCGTGGCGTACAGCAGGTCGATGTCGACGTCGAAGTCCGGTGGTGCGATGGGTGTGAGCATGATCCATGCCGTCAGGGAAGGTCGGGGCTGTCTATCACGCTCTTGACCCAGGCTTGAAGTGGGGCTTTGAAGATGGCGGATCCGACGACGCGTGTGAGGCGATGAGAGTTCTGGGACTGGACACGGCGACCTCCGGCTGTTCGGCCGCGCTGTGGGACGACGGCACCGTCACCGTGCGGCGGCGCGAGCCGATGGCCCGCGGGCAGGCGGAGGCGCTGGTGCCGCTGGCGCAGGCCGCGCTGGCGGAGGCCGGCTGCGCCTTCGACGCGCTCGACCGCATCGCCGTGACCGTCGGGCCGGGCGCCTTCACCGGTCTGCGCATCGCGCTGGCGGCGGCGCGCGGCTTCGCCGTTGCCGCCGGGCTGCCGGTGGTCGGGATCACCAGCTTCGACGCGATCGCCCACGGCCTGCCGGAGGCGGAGCGGGATGGCCGGACCATTCTGGTCGCCGTGGACTCCCGCCGCACGGAGCCGTTCCTGCAACTCTTCCACCCGGACCTGACGCCGTTCGGCGAACCGGCGATGCTGGAGCCCGCCGCGGTGCCGGCCTGGCTGGACGGGCTGCTCGCCGGTGAAGCCGGTGCCGCGCCGTTGCTGATCGCCGGGGACGGGGCGGCGGCGCTGCGCCCGCTTCTGGAGGGGCGTGCCGACACCGCGTTCGCCGCCGGACCGGGCACGCCAGACGCCGCCGTGGTCGCCGCCCTGGGCGCCCGGCGGGAGGTCGGTCTGCCGGCCCAGCCCTTCTACCTGCGTCCGCCCGACGTGTCCCTCCCGCGGAAGACGGCATGACGGCGACGGCGCCCGATACCTCCAGCCCCCGGGCGTGTCATCCGGTCCGACTTCAGACCGCCGGCCTCGCCGACGCCGCGGTGATCGCGGCCTTGCAGCAGGGCTGCTTTCCCGACGACCCCTGGGGCAGCGAGGCGGTGGCCAGCCTGATCGGCCAGCCCGGCTTCTTTTCCGTGCTGGCCCTGCGGGAGGATGCCCAGGGCGACGATCCGGTCGGCTTCCTGCTCGCGCGGGTCGCCGCGGAGGATGGCGAGATCATCGCCATCGGCGTTCGGGACGACGCGCGGGGGCAGGGCACCGGGCGGCGGCTGGTCGCGGCGGCTCTGGACGGTGCGCGGGCGCTGGGCGCCACCGCGCTGTTCCTCGAAGTCGCCGAAGACAATGGTATGGCGCAATCCCTGTATAAATCTTGTGGCTTCTTTGCCGTGGGCCGTCGTCCCGGCTATTACCGCAGGGCGGACGGAAGGGTTGCCGCCCTGGTGTTGCGGTATTCGTACACCGACGAATAAACCTTAACCTTTCTGAATCCACAGGCGGTGCACCCCGTCCGGCTCATCCGGATTTTCGGGCGTCACGGCGAGAATGGAGTGACCCAGTTCGGCTAAGGATCGGGGTACATTCTCCAAGGGTTCGCCAGCGTTCAGCCGGACTTCAAGCGTCTGCCCGGCCGCCATGCGCTCCACCGACAACTTGGTCTTGACGAAGGTTAACGGACACACCTCGCTGGTGATGTCCAAAAACAAATCCGGAGAATTTTTTTCGTACACTGCTTCCTCTTTAAGAGCAAAGGATGGATATTGCGCGCGGCCACAAACCTCTTTATATGGAGAGGAACGCCAAGCTGCGGAGCAAGCTTACATGAGCAATGGTAACCCTTCCAACGCGCTGTTGTCTCTGACCACGGAGATCGTGGCGGCGCATGTCTCGAACAATACAGTCGCTCTCGGCGATCTTCCGACGCTGATTGAGCAGGTGTACAAGTCACTCGCGAATGTCGGGACCGAGCCGGTTGCGACTGAGGAGCGTCCGCAGCCGGCGGTGCCCATCAAGAAGTCCGTCACTCCCGACTACATTGTGTGCCTGGAGGATGGCAAGAAGCTGAAGATGCTGAAGCGCCATCTGAAGACGGCCTACGACATGTCGCCGGAGGAATACCGCGACCGCTGGGGCCTGCCGGCCGACTATCCGATGGTCGCCCCGAACTACGCCCGCCAGCGCAGCTCGCTGGCCAAGCAGATCGGTCTCGGCACCCGCGCCCGCCGCGGCGCGGCCTGAGGTCCTGGTCCAACGGGCTTGTGCGTTGGTGTCCGGCGGACCGCCGTTCGGTCCGGTCCGCCCCGGAACCCCTCCGCCCGGATGTGATCGTTTCTTCCTTCCCGCGTGATCATTTCCGTCCCGTCTTGCCGCCGTCCCCGTCCGCCGGGGCCGGACCTTGTGGCTTGCCCGGAATCCGGGCTCGCCGGGGACGGGTTCGTCACGTCGCGGTTGACCGGCAACCGGCCATTCGTGTTATCCCTGTTCCGTGCCCGACCGGGCTCCGGAAGGAGAACCGGCGGTTGCCGCGACCCGAACAACGCCAGCGAAGCGTCGAGTATGGCTGATACAGGCACGGACCAGGGCAGCTCTTCGGATCTGCGCATGGGCTCCCTCGAAGTCCGGCTGGCCGAAAGCGCCGCCGAGATCGACTGGGCCCAGGCGTTGCGCTACCGCGTCTTCTACGAGGAGATGTCGGCTGTGCCGTCGCCGGACATGGCCGCGCGCCATCGCGACTTCGACGATTTCGACACCATTTGCGACCATCTGCTGGTCATCGACCACGCCCGCGGCGACGGCCCGGAGTCCGTGGTCGGCACCTACCGTCTGATCCGCCGGCCGGCGGCGGCCAAGGCCGGGCGCTTCTACTCCAGCGACGAATACGACATCGGGCGGCTGGTCAGCTATCCGGGGGAGATCCTGGAGCTGGGGCGGTCCTGCGTCGACGCCGCCTACCGCACGCGCGGCAGCAGCATGCAGCTGCTGTGGCGCGGCATCGCGGCCTACGTCTTCCACCACGACATCGCGGTGATGTTCGGCTGCGCCAGCCTGCCGGGCACCGACCCGGTGGCGATGGCCGAGCCGCTCGCCTATCTGCATCATTTCCATCTGGCCCCGGAGGAGCTGCGCCCGGTGGCGCTGCCGGAACGCTACGTCGGCATGGATCTGATGCCCCGCGACCGGATCGACCCGAAGCGCGCGCTGACCGTCCTGCCGCCGCTGATCAAGGGCTATCTGCGGCTGGGCGGCTTCATCGGCGACGGCGCGGTGATCGATCACCAGTTCAACACCACCGATGTGTCGATCGTGGTGAAGACCGACCTGATCACCAACAAATACTCCAAGCATTACGAGCGGCGCAGCCGCGACGCCCAGATCGCGTGATCCGCGATCGCATCAGGAGACGGGTGGCATGACGGCGGCGGATGCAACCGGTGCGCGCGCCCTGGGATCGCCGGTGCGCGGTGGCCTGCGTCTGGCCGCCTACCTGCTGTGGACGCTCCTGCTGATCCCGCTGCAGGCGCTGGCCGTCGCGCTGCGCTCGCCGCTGCGCTTCCGGATACCGCAGCTTTACCATCGGGTCTGCGCCGCCATCCTGGGCATCGGCGTCGTGGTGCGCGGCGAGCGGGCCACGGACGGGCCGGTGCTGTTCGTCTCCAACCATTCCTCCTACCTCGACATCACGGTGCTGGGGTCGGTCATTCCGGGCTCCTTCGTGGCGAAGAGCGAGGTCGCCGGCTGGCCCTTCTTCGGGGCGCTGGCGAAGCTCCAGCAGACCGTCTTCGTGGAGCGCAAGGCCCGCTCCGGGGTGGAGAAGCAGCGCGACGAGCTGGGCGCCCGGCTGGACGCCGGCGACAACCTGATCCTGTTCCCCGAGGGCACCTCCAGCGACGGCAACCGCACGCTCCCCTTCAAGACGGCGCTGTTCGCGGTGGCCGCCCGGCGCATCGGGGACCGGCCGCTGACCGTGCAGCCGGTCAGCATCGCGCCGACGCGGCTGGACGGCATCCCGATGGGGATCGCCTTCCGTCCTTGTTACGCGTGGTACGGCGACATGGATCTCGCCCCCCACCTGTGGACCGTCTTCACGCTGGGCCGCATGACGGTGGAGGTGGAGTTCCATCCCCCGGTGACCATCGACGGCTTCTCCAGCCGCAAGGCCCTGGCCGACCATTGCCAGCGCGCCGTGGCGCGCGGCGTTGAGCGCGCGGTGTCCGGGAAGCCGCTGCCCGCCGCAACCGCGTGATGGAAACTTTCCATGTCGCGAAAAGGGCCGCGAAAGGGGCTGCGGAAGGGACCGTGAAACGAATGGTCGCCTTGCGGGCACGATTGACTCGTTTTCCTGCACTCGTGCTACCATATCGGCAGGGTGCGAGGCCGCGATGCGGCGGGTCGCGCGCCGGATTGCGCCGCTCGGCCGGTGCCGTCCTGGCGCGCGTTTTTGCATTGGTCGAGATCGCGGCTGGCCAAGACACAATTGGCCGAATTCGCGTTTGGTCCGGATCGTTCAGCGCTGTGGAAGGGATCGTTGAGTAAGAAGCTCTTCATCAAGACCTGGGGTTGCCAGATGAATGTCTACGACTCCGCCCGCATGGCGGATGTCCTGGCACCCCTGGGCTACCGGCCGGTGGACGAGCCGGACGGCGCCGACATGGTGATCCTCAACACCTGCCACATCCGCGAAAAGGCCTCCGAGAAGGTGTTCTCGGAACTGGGCCGCCTGCGCCAGCTCAAGGACGTCAAGGCCGAGGTCGGCGACGGCCGGATGATCGTCGCGGTGGCCGGCTGCGTCGCCCAAGCCGAGGGCGAGGAGATCGTCGCCCGTGCCCCCTTCGTGGACATGGTGTTCGGGCCGCAGACCTATCACACCCTGCCGGAAATGGTGGCCAAGGCCAGCCGCAAGGCGGGCAGCGTCCTGAACACCGACTTCCCCGTGGAGTCCAAGTTCGACTTCCTGCCGGACGAGAGCGCCAGCCAGGGCGTCTCCGCCTTCCTGGCGGTGCAGGAGGGTTGCGACAAGTTCTGCACCTTCTGCGTGGTGCCCTACACCCGCGGCGCCGAGTTCTCGCGCCCCGGCGCCCAGATCCTGGCGGAGGCCCGGCGCCTCGTCGCCGGCGGCACGCGCGAGATCAACCTGCTCGGCCAGAACGTCAACGCCTGGCACGGGGAGGGGCCGGACGGCACCACCTGGGGCCTTGGGCGGCTGGTCCGCGAACTGGCGGACATCGACGGGCTGGAGCGCATCCGCTACACCACCTCGCACCCGCGCGACATGGAGGACGACCTCATCCGCGCCCACGCCGAGGTGCCGCAGCTCATGCCCTACCTGCATCTTCCGGTGCAGGCCGGGTCGGACCGCGTGCTGGCGGCGATGAACCGCAAGCACACGGCGGACGACTACCGCCGCATCGTCGAGCGGCTGCGCGCCGCCAAGCCGGATCTGGCGCTGTCGGGCGACTTTATTGTCGGCTTCCCCGGCGAGAGCGACGCCGATTTCGCGGCGACGCTGCGCCTCGTCACCGACATCGGCTACGCCCAGGCCTATTCGTTCAAGTACAGCGCGCGCCCCGGCACCCCGGCGGCGCTGGAGCACGGCCAGCTTCCGGAGGACGTCAAGGACGCCCGTCTCGCCGCGCTCCAGCAGTTGCTGAACGCGCAGCAGCAGGCCTTCAATGAGAGCTTCGTCGGGCGCACCGTGCCGGTCCTGTTCGACCGCGTCGGCAAGCGCGCCGGCCAGCTCCTGGGCAAGAGCCCCTATCTGCAGTCGGTGCACGCCGACGCCAACGAGCGGCTTCTCGGCCGCATCGTCGAGGTCCGCGTCGACGCCGCCCATCCGAACAGCCTTGCCGGCAGCGTGGCGACCGGTGAATACCGCAGCTCCGCCACCGGCACGCAACCCGTGGAGGCGACCGTTTGAACGGCTTGCCCGATCAGCGCCCCGACCCGCGCTCCGATCAACGCCCCGATCAACGCATTGATCTGAACTTCGACGACAACCGGCTGCTGCCGATGCTGTACGGGGAGCATGACCGCCACCTCGCCCGCATCGAGAACCAGCTCGGCGTCTCCCTGATTTCCCGCGGCAACACGCTGACCATCGCCGGTCCGGCGGAATCGTCGGAAGCGGCCCGCTCGGCCATCGACGCCCTCTACGAGCGCCTCAAGCGCGGCATGACCGTCGGCACCGGCGAGGTGGACGCCGCCGTCCGCATGGCGACCGGCGTCGGCGGCGCCGTGCGCGACCAGAATCTGGCGACGCTCAGCCGGGGCGAGGTCGCGGTGCGCACGCGCCGCAAGGGCGCCATCACCCCGCGTTCCCCCATGCAGGCGGCCTATCTGCAGGCGCTGGCGGAAAGCGAGATGGTCTTCGGGCTCGGCCCGGCCGGCACCGGCAAGACCTACCTCGCCGTCGCGCAGGCGGTGGCGCTGCTGACCACGGGCCAGGTGGACCGCATCATCCTGTCGCGCCCCGCCGTCGAGGCGGGGGAACGTCTGGGCTTCCTGCCCGGCGACCTCAAGGAGAAGGTGGATCCCTATCTGCGCCCGCTCTACGACGCGCTGCACGACATGCTGCCGGCGGAGCAGGTGAAGAAGCGGCTGGAGTCCGGCGAGATCGAGATCGCGCCCCTCGCCTTCATGCGCGGCCGCACGCTCGCCAACGCCTTCGTCATCCTGGACGAGGCGCAGAACACCACGCCGATGCAGATGAAGATGTTCCTCACCCGCCTGGGCGAGGGGGGCCGCATGGCGGTCACCGGCGACATCTCCCAGACCGACCTGCCGGCCGGCGCCAAGTCCGGCCTGCGCGAGGCGCTGGACATCCTGGAGGGGGTGGAGGGCATCCGCTTCGTCCAGTTCACCGCCGCCGACGTGGTGCGCCACCCGCTGGTCGCCCGCATCATCCGTGCCTATGACCGTGCCGAGGGCGCCCGCGCCGAGAACGATCGCGCTGGGGAGGACCGTGCCCGGAGCGCCCGCGCCGACGGCCGGCGCAAACCCGCCCCGGACGGGGAGGGAACACCGTGATGGCCGTCGACGTCGTCGTTTCACGTGAAGCGGGCGAGTGGGCGGACAACGCCGAATGGCTGTGCGAACGCGCGGCGCTCGCCGCGCTCGCCGTCACCTACGACGAGGATGAGGGGCCGGCGGAGCTGTCCGTCGTGCTGGCCGACGACGCGCTGGTGCACCGCCTGAACCGCGAATACCGCGGCAAGGACAAGCCGACCAACGTGCTGTCCTTCGCCCTGACCGAAGCGGAGGAGCCCGAACTGGGCGAGGACGCGCCGGTCATGCTGGGCGACGTCATCCTGGCCTGGGAGACCGTCGCCCGTGAAGCCGCCGAGCAGGGTAAAACCCCTTCGGACCATATGACCCACCTTGTGGTGCATGGCGTTCTTCATTTGCTCGGGTATGATCACGAGACGGATGACGAGGCCGAGGAGATGGAGCAGCTCGAAACCGACGTGCTCGCGACCCTCGGCATCGCCGATCCGTACGCCGCCACGCGCTCTCCGCCCGGAGAGCCGAACCTGGACGAACAACCACCGGACCGATGAGCGAGATTTCCGACAGTCGAACGCCCCGTGAAGACGGGGCCGAAGATCAACAATCCTTGGGCCACCTGTTTCGCGGGTGGATGAGGACCGTTTTGGGGGGGCGCGACGACGCCACCCTGCGCGCCACGATCGAAGGCCTGATCGAGGATCAGGACAGCGGCGAGGGATCGCTGGGGGCGGGCGAGCGCGCTTTGCTCGCCAACATCCTGAAGCTGCGCGACCGCACCGTCGACGATGTGATGGTGCCCCGCGCGGACATCGTGGCCGTGGAGGTGGACACGCCGTTCCCCACCCTCGTCCAGCGCATGGCGGAGGAAGCGCATTCCCGCCTGCCGGTGTTCCGTGAAACGCTCGACGACGTCGTGGGCATGGTCCACATCAAGGACGTTCTGGTGGCGATGGCCAGCCGGACGCCGGTCGAGCTGAAGGACATCGTGCGCGATCTCAGCATCGTCGCTCCCAGCATGCCGGTGGTCGACCTTCTGGTGCAGATGCGCCAGAAGCGCCAGCACATGGCGCTGGTGGTCGACGAGTTCGGCGGCATCGACGGCCTCGTCACCATCGAGGATCTGGTCGAGGAGATCGTCGGCGAGATCGAGGACGAGCACGACGAGGAGGCGACTCCCCATTTCGTGGAACGCCCCGACGGCTCGATCCTCGCCGACGCCCGCGTCTCCATCGAGGATTTCGAGGACCGTGTCGGCGCCTTCCTGACCGAGGAGGAGCGCGAGGACATCGACACGCTCGGCGGTCTCGTCGTGTCGCTGGCCGGGCGGGTGCCGGGCAAGGGGGAGACGCTGATCCATCCCTCCGGCCTGGAGTTCGAAATCGTCGAGGCCGACCCCCGCCGCATCAAGCGGCTGCGCGTCCGCACCGCCCCCGCCGAGAATTCCGCCCTGGCCGAGGTCGGGTAAGGCCCTCCAGGGGCTTTTTCACCACGACGGCACGAAGGACACAAAGACGGCACAAAGAGGCTCTACCGCATCCCCGGACCCACCGGCGAAGCGGGAGCTTCTCTGTGCCCCTCTTCGTGTCTTCGCGCCTTTGTGGTGAGGTCGTTTCCAGCCCGGCACAATCGCCTCACCAGCCCACCCGCATCCGGAGTGTCACCGCTTGACCGCCACCGACATGACGATCCCCCCGGCCCGGCTGGGCCGCCTGTCCGCGGGTCTGGCCGGGCTGACCGGATGGCGTCGGCTGCTGGCGGCGGCGGGGTTCGGCGGGCTGGCGGCGCTGGCCCTGCCGCCGGCCGACGCGGTGCCGCTTCTGCTGATCGCCTTTCCCGGACTGCTCTGGCTGCTCGACGGGGCACGGACGAAGCGGCAGGCCTTCGCGGTGGGCTGGTTCTTCGGCTTCGGCCATCATCTGCTCGGCCTCTACTGGATCAGTGCGGCGCTGTTCACCGAAATCGAGCGGTTCTGGTGGGCGCTGCCGCTGTCGGCGGCGGGGCTGCCGATCCTGCTGGCGATGTTCACCGGCTCCGCCACGTTGCTGGTCTGGATGCTGCGGTGCAGGGGGATGGGGCAGGGGCTGTGGAAAGCGGTCCTGTTCGCCGCCTCCTGGGCGCTGTTCGAATGGCTGCGCGGCCATGTCTTCACCGGCTTCCCGTGGAATCTCATCGGCTATGGCTGGACGGGCGTCCTGCCGGTTCTGCAGGGCGTCTCGCTGATCGGCGTCTACGGCCTCAGCCTGCTGACCGTGCTGGTGGCGTCGCTGCCGGCGTCCTTGGCCGATCCGGCGGTGCCGCGCCGCCGCGCCTGGGGGGCGCTGGCCGCCGGGCTGGCGCTGTTCGCGGCGCTGGGCGCCTGGGGCGGGCTGCGGCTGGCCGGGGCGTCGGACGCGACGGTTCCGGGCGTGCGGCTGCGGCTCGTCCAGCCGGCCATCGACCAGCGGCTGAAATGGGCGGCGGGCGAGCGGGTGCGCAACGTCCAGCAGCAGATGGAACTCTCCGTGGCCCCCTCCACGGACTCCATGGCCACCGAGCCGGTCACCCATGTGATCTGGGCGGAGACCGCCGTGCCCCTGTTCCTCGACCAGGACGCCCGCCTGCGTCAGGCGCTGGGCTCCGTCACCCCGCCCGGCGGGCTGCTCATCACCGGGGTGCCGCGCATGGAGGCCGGGCCGGAGGGCGAGCCGCTCTATTACAACAGCCTGGCGGCGGTCGACGGCAGCGGGGCGGTGACGGGGCGCTTCGACAAGTTCCACCTCGTGCCCTTCGGCGAATACATGCCGCTGCGCCGCTGGCTGCCGGTCGGGGCGATCGCCGGCAACGGGGCGGAGTTCTCCGCCGGGCCGGGCCCGGTGTCGCTCGATCTCAAGGGCCTGCCGCCGGTCAGCCCGCTGATCTGCTACGAGGTGATCTTTCCCGGCGCCGTTCTGCCCAGCGGTGACGATGGAGCCGGACGGCCGCGCTGGATGCTCAACCTGACCAACGACGCCTGGTACGGCAACACCGCCGGCCCCCACCAGCATTTTGCCATCGCCCGGACCCGCGCGGTGGAGGAGGGGATGCCGCTGGTCCGCGTCGCCAACACCGGCATCTCCGGTGTGGTGGACTCCCACGGTCGCGTCACCGCCATGCTGCCGCTTGGTCGCAGGGGTGTGGTCGATGCGGCCTTGCCGGAGGCGCTGCCCACCCCCACTCTCTACGGACGAGTGGGCGACGGCGCGTTTGGGTTGCTTCTCTTGACCTGTTTCGCGGTGGGCCTGCGCGCACGACATCGCGGTTAGCGCAACCGAGACTCTTTTTTCAATCACGCGCATCGGGAGCGCTCGGGCGCCCTTGACTGCATACATGGATATGTCGTATCAAGGTTGCACAACTGTTTCAGGGAATTAGAGCAATGCCAGCAACAGAAACGCGGGGCCGCCGGGCCGCTGCCGGCCGCCCCAAGACGGGCAAGCCGAACCCGATCGACGTTCACGTCGGCTCCCGCGTCCGGTTGCGCCGGACCCTTCTCGGAATGAGCCAGGAGAAGCTGGGCGAGGCCATCGGCCTGACCTTCCAGCAGGTGCAGAAGTACGAGCGCGGCGCCAACCGCATCGGCGCGTCGCGCCTGTTCGACCTCAGCCGCGTCCTGGACGTGCCGGTCTCCTTCTTCTTCGACGACATGCCCGCGGAAGCCGCCGCGGCCCCGGTTGACGACGACGAGGGCGCCGCCGCCGGCTTCGAGGAGCGTTCGGGCGGCTACGAGCCCGATCCGATGGCCAAGCGCGAGACGCTGGAGCTGGTGCGCGCCTACTACCGCATCAACGACCCGTCGGTGCGCAAGCGCCTGTTCGAGCTGACCAAGGCCGTTGCCAATTCCGGCATCGTCGAAGCGGCCGAATAACACGGTTTAGAGACCTGAGCCGAACAACCGGAAGCAATCCGGACGGCAGGAAGATTGGGGAACGCGGCCCTCCGGCCCGTTCCCCGATGTCGTTCTAGGGCGAATTTCCGCCGGTCTCCCCCAACCCCAGGGAGATCGCTTGACCTGGAACGCAAAGCTTGTCACATACGGAAAATGACTGGCTTTCCGTGGGTGCTGCGCCGGTCTCCCAATTTGCTTTTGTTGAATAGCCCCCGCCCATTGCCGAGGTTCGTCGTGGCCAAGCTCAACTACGTGTTCACCAGCGAGTCCGTGTCCGAAGGCCATCCGGACAAGGTGTGCGACCGCATCTCCGACGCCATCGTCGATCTGTATCTGTCGCACGATCCCTACGCCCGCGTGGCGGTGGAAACGCTGGCGACCACCAACCAGATCGTTCTGGCTGGTGAGGTGCGCGGGCCGGAGAGCATCACCCCCGACATGCTGGTCCAGGTTGCCCGCGCCGCGGTGAAGGACATCGGCTACGAGCAGGACGGCTTCCATTGGGAGAAGATGGACGTCAAGTGCTTCGTCCATTCGCAGTCCGCCGACATCGCGGTCGGCGTCGACGCCGCGGGTGAGAAGGACGAGGGCGCCGGCGACCAGGGCATCATGTTCGGCTACGCCTGCAACGAGACCCCGGCCCTGATGCCGGCGCCGATCTATTACAGCCACGCCATCCTGAAGTCGCTGGCCGAGGCGCGCCACTCCGGCGCCGCCCCGCAGCTCGGCCCCGACGCCAAGAGCCAGGTGACGCTGCAGTACGAGAACGGCAAGCCGGTGCGCGCCACCGCGGTGGTCGTCTCGACCCAGCACGCCGACGGCCTGACCCAGGAGCAGGTGCGCGAGATCGTCCGCCCGCACGTCCTCAACTGCCTGCCCGCCGGCTGGATGTGCGACGAGGCGAACTTCTACGTCAACCCGACCGGCCGCTTCGTCATCGGCGGTCCGGACGGCGACGCCGGCCTGACCGGCCGCAAGATCATCGTGGACACCTACGGCGGCGCCGCTCCGCACGGCGGCGGCGCCTTCTCCGGCAAGGACCCGACCAAGGTCGACCGTTCGGCCGCCTACGCGGCGCGCTATCTGGCCAAGAACGTGGTCGCCGCTGGCCTGGCCGACCGCTGCACGATCCAGCTCTCCTACGCCATCGGCGTGTCGAAGCCGCTGTCGGTCTATGTCGACACCCACGGCACCGGTAAGGTGGACGAGGACCGGCTGTCGGAGATCCTGCAGAAGCTGGTCGACCTCAGCCCGCGCGGCATCCGCACGCATCTGGGCCTGAACCGTCCGGTCTACGCCCGCACCGCCGCCTATGGCCACTTCGGCCGCGAGGCGGAGGCCGACGGCGGCTTCTCCTGGGAGAAGACCGATCTCGTCAACGATCTGCGCGCCGCCTTCTTCTAAGAGCGGCTTCTTCCAAGACCGGACCCGATGGTCCGGGATGCAGGGGCCAGCCGGCCCCTGCGTTCGTTTTGGGACCCTGCTGTCACGATGACCGACTCCTTCCTGGACTCGTCCAAGAGGCTCTACGGGCGGCGCAAGGGGCGTCCGCTCCGCAAGCGCAAGACCGAACTGCTCGACGGGCTCCTGCCGTCGCTGGAAATCCCGGTGCCGCAGCCGGGCGACCGCATCGATCCCCACGCCCTCTTCGCCAACCCGATGCGGGACGTCTGGCTGGAGGTCGGCTTCGGCAGCGGCCACCACATGGCGTGGCAGGCGGCGAACAACCGCGACGTCGGGGTGATCGGGGCGGAGCCCTTCATCAACGGCGTGGCCGGCCTGCTCAAGCTGGTGGATGACGAGGGCGTGCAGGACAATGTCCGTGTCCTCCCGGACGACGCCCGTCCGCTGCTCGACGCCCTGCCCGACGCCTCCATCGGGCGCGCCTTCGTGCTGTTCGCCGATCCCTGGCCGAAGAAGCGCCATTGGGAGCGCCGCTTCATCGGACCGGACAATCTGCCGCGCCTCGCGCGTGTCCTGAAGGACGGAGCCGAGCTGCGTCTGGCCAGCGACGACATGGGGCTGGTGCGCTGGATGCTGGAGCACACGGTCCGCCACCCCGATTTCGAATGGACCGCCCGCGGCCCGTCCGACTGGCGCCACCGCATCGCGGACTGGCCGCCCACCCGCTATGAGGAAAAGGCCATCGAGGCCGGGCGCAAGCCGGTCTTCCTGCGCTTCATCCGCAAGGCGCGGGGGTAGACACCACCGGCTCGCCATAATGCTCCACCACCGGGAACGGGTCGTAGAAATGGTGGAGCAGGGCCTTCCAGCGGGCGTAGCGGTCGGACCCGCGGAAGCTGTCGGTATGGTCCTCCAGCCTCTCCCAGCGGACGAGCAGAAGGTAGCGGTCGGCCGCCTCCAGGCAGGGCCGCAGGTCCAGCCCGAGGAAGCCGGGAGTCGCCGCGATGAGAGGCTGAGCCTCGGCCATCGCCCGTTCGAAGGCCGGGCCTTGGCCGGGTTTGACCGTCAGGAGAGCCATTTCGAGAATCATGGTGAGCGGCCTCCACGGGCAGTTTTCCGCACGGCGCAAAGGCCGCCGCGGGCTTGACGTTACCCTGGCCGGACCCGCCCACCAAGCGCCGGGCATAGGACCTTGCGGAAAAGCGCTTGCGGCCTGCTCCGGAATGTCTATATTCACCGCATGAACCCATACGGATCGGCGGCTCGGGAAACCGGGCCGGCGGGACGCTTTGCGGGTGGGCTTTGGCCCACTTATTTTTTTATCAGCGTATGGCATCCCCGTGTTGGTCCCAGGGCGCTGTGCCAGGGGAGACCGCGGGGGCGGGTCAGGTGGAATGGAAGCAACCGGTCGTATCGAGCAGATCATCACGCCGTCGGTCGAGGCCATGGGCTACGAACTCGTGCGTGTGCAGTTGACCGGTGGGCAGCGCATGGTTCTGCAGGTCATGGCGGAACGCGCCGACGGCGCGCCCATGACGGTCGAAGACTGCGCCGACATCAGCCGCGCGATCTCCGCGGTGCTCGACGTTGAAGATCCGATCAAGAGCGCCTACACGCTGGAGGTCAGCTCGCCCGGCATCGACCGGCCGCTGACCCGTCTGAAGGATTTCGAGCGTTTCGCCGGTTTCGAGGCCAAGCTGGAGACCCGGCTCGCCGTCGATGGCCGCAAGCGCTTCAAGGGCATGCTGAAGGGCGTCGAAGACGGCCTCGTGTGCATCGAATCGGAACAGGGAGCCGCCCGGCTGGAGTTCGACAACATCCTGCGCGCCAAGCTGGTCTTGACGGATGAACTGATCCGCGCCAGCCAGGGCCAGGGTTGACGGCCGCTCCGGGCTTCACTCGAAGAACAAACGCCAGTCCAGGAAGTGTGACGGATGGAACTGCTGCAAGTCGCTGACGCGGTTGCCCGCGAAAAGAACATCGACCGGGACGAGGTCCTGGAGGCGATGGAGCAGGCGATTCAGAAGGCCGGGCGCTCCAAGTACGGCCACGAGCACGACATCCGCGCCCGCATCGACCGCAAGACGGGCGACATCCACCTGACCCGCCACCTGGAGGTGGTCGAGGCGGTGGAGAACGAGGCGACCCAGGTGACCCTCGCCTACGCCCAGCGCCGCAAGCCCGGCGCCCAGGTCGGCGACTTCCTGGTCGATCCGCTGCCGCCCATCGACTTCGGCCGCATCGCCGCCCAGACGGCCAAGCAGGTCATCGTCCAGAAGGTCCGCGACGCGGAGCGCAAGCGCCAGTTCAACGAATACAAGGACCGCACCGGCGAGATCGTCAACGGTCTGGTCAAGCGCGTCGAGTACGGCAACGTCACCGTCGACCTGGGCCGCGCCGAAGCGATCCTGCGCCGCGACGAGCTGCTGCCGCGCGAGCATTTCAAGAACGGCGACCGCGTGCGCGCCTACATCTACGACGTGCGCGAGGAAGCGCGCGGCCCGCAGATTTTCCTGTCGCGCACCCATCCGATGTTCATGGCGAAGCTGTTCGCGCAGGAAGTGCCGGAGATCTACGACGGCATCATCGAGATCAAGGCGGTCGCCCGCGACCCGGGCTCGCGCGCCAAGATCGCGGTGATCAGCAACGACAGCTCCATCGACCCGGTCGGCGCCTGTGTCGGCATGCGCGGCAGCCGCGTCCAGGCGGTCGTCGGCGAGCTGCAGGGCGAGAAGATCGACATCATCCAGTGGAACCAGGAGCCGGCGACCTTCATCGTCAACGCCCTGGCCCCGGCCGAGGTCGCCAAGGTCGTGATGGACGAGGACAACAGCCGCATCGAGGTGGTGGTGCCCGACGACCAGCTGTCGCTGGCCATCGGCCGCCGCGGCCAGAACGTGCGGCTCGCCACCCAGCTCACCGGCTGGGACATCGACATCCTGACCGAGCAGGAGGAGTCGGAGCGCCGCTCGGACGAATTCCGCACCCGCTCGCAGCTCTTCATGGAAGCGCTGGACGTGGACGACGTGATCGCCCATCTCCTGGTCGCCGAAGGCTTCACCTCCGTGGAGGAGATCGCCTACGTCGAGACCGAGGAACTGGCCGAAATCGAAGGCTTCGACGAGGACGTGGCGGAGGAGCTGAAGCAGCGCGCCCTCAACTTCCTCGACGAGCAGGACGTCCGCATGACCGAGAAGCGCCAGGCGCTCGGCGTCGAGGACGCGGTGGCGGAAGTCACCGGCTTCAGCCCGACCCTGCTGGTGAAGCTGGGTGAGAACGGCGTGAAGACGATGGACGACCTTGCCGATCTCGCCGCGGACGAGCTGCGGGACATTCTCGGCAAGGAGGCCCCGACGGAAGACGAGGCCAACGAGATCATCATGGCCGCCCGTGCCCACTGGTTCGACGGCGAGGAAGGCGCGCCCACCGCGGCGCAACCCTCGGCGGACGACCAGGCGGCGCAGAGCTGAGCCAGGACTTAGGACGCACAAACGGTACGGATGGTTGGGCTGAGCGACAGGAACGAACAGACTCCGGCGGACGGTGAACCGGACGGCCTCGCGGCCGAAGGGGACGCGCTGCTGCCGGCGGACCTGGAAAAGGGTCCGCTGCGCCGCTGCATCGCCACCGGCACCGTGCAGTCGAAGGACGGCATGATCCGTTTCGTGGTATCACCCGACGGCGAGATCGTGCCCGATCTGGAGGAACGGCTTCCGGGCCGCGGCCTCTGGCTGTCGGGGGACAAGGCGGCCTTCACGAAGGCCGTCGCCAAGAACATGTTCGCCAAGGCGGCGCGGCGCGCGGTGCGCGTTCCGCCCGATCTGGCGGAGCGGCTGGAGAGATTGTTGGAACGGCGGTGCCTGGATGCCTTCGGGCTGGCGCGCCGGGCCGGGCAGGCTCTGGCCGGATACGAAAAGGTGCGCGAGGCGCTGAAGACCAACCAGGTCGGACACGCCGGACCGCCCTATCTGCTGGTCGAGGCCAGCGACGGTTCGCCCGACCAGCGGGGCAAGATCACAGCGCTGGCGCCGGATATGCCGGTCGTGGACCTGTTCGACGCCGCGGCGATGGCCGCGGCCCTGGGACGGGAAAACGCCGTGCACGCGGTGGTGGCGCGCGGGAAGCTGGCCAAGGCATTGGCACGCGACTCCGCGCGTCTCAAGGGTATCAAAGGCTTTGTCGCCGGCTCTCCGCCGGCCGGCCACGTAAGCAACGTCTGACCATTCGGGAACCGATGACCGACAGCAACGACCAGGACCAAAAGAAAGTCTTGCACCTCTCCGGCTCCGGCAAAGGGAAGCTGGAGCTGAAGAAGCCGGTCGAGACCCAGGTCCGGCAGAGCTTCTCCCATGGCCGGTCGAAGCCCGTGACCGTGGAGGTCAAGCGTAAGCGGGCCGTGGAGAAGGGCGCCCTGCCGGGCGTGGCCGACGGCGGCGCCGCCGCGCGTCAGGCCGCCCAGGGCATTCCCGTCCGCGGCGTGCCGGGCCAGCGCCAGCGCGGCGGCGGCGGTGCCGTTCGTCAACTGACCAACCAGGAACGCGAAGCGCGCATCCGCGCTCTGCAGGGGGCGGCCGAAGACAACCGCCGCCGCGCCGAGGAGGAGGCCGAGGCCGCCGTTCTCGCCGCCGAGGCCGCCGCCCGCGCCGCCGAGGAGGCGGCCTCCCAGCCGGCCCCGGTGGTCGAGGAGGAGCCGGAGATTCTCGACGCCGAGACTCTGCGCCAGCGCGAGCTGGCCGAGCTGCGCGGCATCGAGGAGGCGGAGCGCGCCAAGGCCCAGGAGGCCGAGCGCCGCCGCCAGGAAGAGGAAGCCAAGCGCAAGGAGGCCGACGAGGCCAAGCGCAAGGACACCGAGCAGACCCGTCCGCAGGGTGCCGGCGCCCGTCCCGCCGCCGGCGGCGCCGGTGCGCGCTCCGCGGCCACGACGGAGGCTCCGGCCGCCCGTGGCCCGGGGGCTCCGGCCGCTCCCCGCTTCGGCGAGGAAGAGGACGACCGCCGCGGCAAGCCCGGGAACAAGAAGGCGCCGGCACCGGCTCCGGTCCGCAAGGCCGCTCCGGGTGCCGACCGCCGCAAGGGCTCCAAGATGACCGTCTCGCAGGCGCTGAGCGACGAGGGTGGTGAGCGCACGCGCTCGCTGGCCGCCGTCCGCCGTGCCCGTGAGCGCGAGCGGCTCCGTCAGATGAGCCGTCAGGAGACGCAGAAAGTGACCCGCGACGTCGTGCTGCCCGAGGTCATCACCGTCCAGGAGCTGGCGAACCGCATGGCGGAACGCGGCGCCGACGTGATCAAGCAGCTCATGCGCATGGGCGTGATGGCCACCATCAACCAGACGATCGACGCCGACACGGCGGAGCTGATCATCGCCGAGTTCGGCCACCGCGTGCGCCGCGTGTCGGAGGCGGACGTCGAGGTCGGCCTGCGCCTCAACGACGATGCGGAAACGGCGCTGGTGCCGCGTCCCCCGGTCGTCACGATCATGGGCCACGTCGACCACGGCAAGACCTCGCTGCTCGACGCCCTGCGCCAGACCGACGTGGTCAGCCGGGAGGCCGGCGGCATCACCCAGCACATCGGCGCCTATCAGGTGCAGCTGGAGTCGGGTGCGAAGATCACCTTCATCGACACGCCGGGCCACGCCGCCTTCACCGAGATGCGCGCCCGCGGCGCCAACGTCACGGACGTGGTCGTGCTGGTCGTCGCCGCGAACGACGGCGTCATGCCGCAGACGATCGAGGCGATCCATCACGCCAAGGCCGCGAAGGTTCCGATCATCGTCGCCATCAACAAGATCGACCTTCCCGACGCCAAGCCGGACCGCGTCCGCCAGGAACTGCTCCAGCACGAGCTGGTCGTGGAAGAGCTGGGCGGCGACATCCAGACCGTGGAAGTGTCGGCCAAGGCCAAGCGCAACCTGGACAAGCTGGAGGAGGCCATCCTCCTGCAGGCGGAAATCCTGGAGCTGAAGGCCAACCCGGAGCGCACCGCCGAGGGCGTCGTGGTCGAGGCCAAGCTGGAGCGCGGCCGCGGTTCGGTCGCCACCGTGCTGGTCCAGCGCGGCACGCTGAAGGTCGGCGACGTCTTCGTCACCGGCTCGGAATGGGGCCGCGTCCGCGCCCTGGTCAACGACCGCGGCCAGAGCGTCGAGCAGGCCGCCCCGGCCAGCCCGGTCGAGGTGCTTGGCCTCAACGGCACGCCGCTCGCCGGCGACGACTTCACCGTCGTCGAGTCGGAAGCCCGCGCCCGCGAGATCGCCGAGTTCCGCCAGCGCAAGAAGCGCGAAGCCGCCAACGCGGCGTCGGCCCGCGGCTCGCTGCAGGACATGTTCAGCCGCATCCAGGCCGGCGAGGCCAAGGAACTGCCGGTCGTCATCAAGGGCGACGTGCAGGGCTCCATCGAAGCGATCTCCAACGCCCTGGAGAAGCTCACGGCGGAGAACACCGAGGTCAAGGTCCGCGTGCTGCACGCGTCGGTGGGTGCGATCAACGAGTCCGACATCACGCTGGCGAACGCCTCCAACGCGATGGTCATCGGCTTCAACGTCCGCGCCAACCCGCAGGCCCGCGACATGGCCAAGCGCGACGGCGTCGAGATCCGCTACTACTCGATCATCTACAACGTGATCGACGACGTGAAGGCGGCCCTCACCGGCATGCTGTCGCCGACCCTGCGCGAGCGTTTCATCGGCTACGCCGAGATCCGCGAGGTGTTCAACATCACCAAGGTCGGCAAGGTCGCCGGCTGCATGGTCACGCAGGGCACCGTCAAGCGCGGCGCCGGCTGCCGCCTGCTGCGCGACAACGTCGTCATCCACGAGGGCACGCTCAAGACGCTCAAGCGCTTCAAGGACGAGGTCAAGGAAGTGCGCGAGGGTTACGAGTGCGGCATGGCCTTCGAGAACTACGACAACATCCTGGCCGGCGACATCATCGAGGCCTTCGAGATCGAGGAGGTGGCGCGCGAGCTGTAAGCCCGCCGCCGCACCCCGGCTCTCGGACCGGCCAGAGATGACATTACAGATGACAAGGGCGCCCGTGCGCCCTTGTCGCGTTTTCGCGGAGGGGCGGATCCCTCCCGCACCGCATTCGGGATCGACAGCATGAGAAAGAAACACGATCTGGCCGGAAAGCCGCCGTCCCAGCGCCAGCTCCGCGTCGGCGAGGAAATCCGCCACGCCCTGGCCGACCTGTTCCGGCGCGGCGACTTCCACGACCCCGAACTGGCGGACCTGAACGTCACGGTGACCGAGGTGCGGATCAGCCCGGATCTGCGCAACGCCACCGCCTTCGTTACCCCGCTGGGCGGCGGGCACATGGACGAGACGCTGTCGGCCCTGCGCCGTGCCGCTCCCTTCCTGCGCGGCCAGATCGCCCGCGTCATCAACCTGCGCCACGCCCCGACGCTGAGCTTCGAGGCCGACACCTCCTTCGACTACGCCGGGCGCATCGACGCCATCCTGCACAGCCCGGCGGTCGCCCGCGACGTCGGCTACCGCTCGCTCGCCGACCGCGTGAACGGCGACGACGACCATGACGACGAGGACGACGGCTGGGACGAGGAGGACGAGACCGAGACGGACGACCTCGACGACGATGAGGACATCGACGACGAGGACGACGATGAGGATGAAGGCAACGGCGGCGAGGGCGAGGGGCGCCGTGGCTCGTAAGCGCAAGGGCGAGCCGATCCACGGCTGGATCGTGCTGGACAAGCCGGCGGGGATGACCTCGACGCAGGCGCTGTCCAAGGTGCGCCGCCATCTGAACGCGGAAAAGGCCGGGCACGGCGGCACGCTGGACCCCATCGCCACCGGCATCCTTCCCATCGCGCTGGGCGAGGCGACCAAGACCGTCTCCTACGCCATGGACGGCGAGAAGACCTACCGCTTCACCGTGGCCTGGGGCACCCGCACCACCACCGACGACCGCGAGGGCTCGGCGGTGGAGACCTCCGCGGCGCGTCCCGACGCCGAGGCGATCCGCGCCGCTCTGCCCGGTTTCCTCGGCTTCGTCGAGCAGATCCCGCCGCAATACTGCGCGCTCAAGATCAACGGCGAGCGGGCCTACGACATCGCCCGCGAGGGCGAGGTGGTGGACATCGCCCCGCGCACCGTGCGCATCGACCGGCTGGAGCTGATCGAGATTCCGGACGCCGACCACGCGGTGCTGGAGGTGGATTGCGGCAAGGGCACCTATGTCCGCTCCATCGCCCGCGACCTCGCCGAACGGTTGGGGACGGTGGGGCACATCCGCGATCTGCGACGCCTGCGCGTCGGGTCCTTCACGCTGGACGGGGCGATTTCCCTGGACGATCTGACCGCGATGGAGCAAGGTGCCGCGGTCGAAAGACTTCTGCTGCCGATCGAGACCGCGCTGGACGACATCCCGGCGCTGGCCCTGACGGACGCGGAAGCGCACCGACTGAAGCACGGCCAGACGGTGGCACTCCTCACCCGGCAGGACCGCGAACGCCTTACGGCGCTGCGCGGCGATGTTGGTGGGGATGGCACCGTCATTGCGCTTTTCGGCGGCAAGCCGGTGGCGCTGGCGCGCGTGGAGGGGGCGGAGGTCCGTCCGGTGCGCGTTCTCAACCTATGAACGATGGAGACCCCGATGTCGATCACGCCCGATCGCAAGCAGGAACTCATTAAGGACTATTCCCGCGGCACCAACGACACCGGTTCGCCCGAGGTCCAGGTCGCGATCCTGTCCGAGCGCATCCGGAACCTGACCGAGCACCTGCAGGGCCACAAGAAGGACTTCCACTCCCGCCGTGGTCTGCTGGTGATGGTCGGCCAGCGTCGCCGTCTTCTCGACTATCTCAAGAAGAAGGACAACAGCCGCTACGCCACGCTCATCGAGCGTCTGGGCCTGCGTCGCTGATTTCCAAAAGGCGTCCGTCCTGGTGACCGAACATCCGTCCCGATCCGCGCTCGATCCGCCGCACCGCCTTCCGGTGCACCGGGGAGCGTCGCGCCGGTCGGGACGTTCGGTTGTTCGCGAAGGTATGTTCTAGTCAGACGGCCGGCCCGGACCTTCCGGGACCGGCCGTTTGATTTTTTTAGCCCTTTTCGGGTTTTGCCCTTTGTTGGGTTTTCACATGCGGGGTCCGACGACCGATGACCCCGGCTTAGGCCAGCAATCCGGCGGGCCTAGGCGTCGGATGGAAGGAAGAATCCATGTTCAAAGTTTTCCGCAAAGAAATCGAATGGGGTGGACGCAAGCTGACGTTCGAGACGGGCAAGATCGCCCGTCAGGCCGACGGCGCGGTGCTGGTCACCTATGGTGAGACCACGGTCCTCTGCACGGTCGTCGGCGCCAAGTCGCCGAAGCCGGGCGTCGATTTCTTCCCGCTGACGGTCAATTACCAGGAAAAGGCTTTCGCGGCCGGCAAGATTCCCGGCGGCTTCTTCAAGCGTGAAGGCCGCCCGACGGAGAAGGAGACGCTGGTCAGCCGCCTGATCGACCGCCCCATCCGTCCGCTGTTCGCCGATGGCTTCCGCAACGAGACGCAGGTCATCTGCACCGTGCTGAGCCACGATCTGGAGAACGATCCGGACATCGTCGCGATGGTCGGCACCTCGGCCGCGCTGACGATCTCCGGCATCCCGTTCCTGGGTCCGATCGGCGCCGCCCGCGTCGGCTACATCGACGGCCAGTATGTGCTGAACCCGACCATGGACGCCGTTGACGGTTCCGCGCTCGACCTCGTGGTCGCCGGCACCCGCGACGGCGTGCTGATGGTCGAGTCGGAAGCCCAGGAGCTGACCGAGGAGGTCATGCTCGGCGCCGTCGTGTTCGGCCACACCGGCTTCCAGCCGATCATCGACGCCATCATCGACCTCGCCGAGGAATGCGCGAAGGAGCCGTGGGACCTGCCGGCCCCGGCCTACGACCGCCCGGCCCTGAAGGCGAAGCTGCGCGAGACCGTCGGCGCCGACGTCGAGGCCGCCTACACCGAGACGGTCAAGCAGGTCCGCTACGAGAAGATCGGCGCCGCCAAGGCGAAGGCGCTGGAGTCGCTGGCCGAGTCCTTCGAGACCCAGGCCATCGCGACCGAGTTCAAGGAGCTGGAGGCCGACATCCTGCGCGGCGCCGTCCTGAAGACCGGCCGCCGCATCGATGGTCGCGACACCAAGACGGTCCGCCCGATCGTGTCGGAGGTCGGCGTGCTGCCGCGCGCCCACGGTTCGGCGCTGTTCACCCGCGGCGAGACGCAGGCCCTGGTCGTCACCACGCTGGGCACCAGCCAGGACGAGCAGATCATCGACGCGCTGGAAGGCGAGTACCGCGAGCATTTCATGCTCCACTACAACTTCCCCCCGTACTCGGTGGGCGAGGCCGGCCGCATGGGCTCGCCGGGCCGCCGCGAGATCGGCCACGGCAAGCTGGCGTGGCGCGCCATTCACCCGCTGCTGCCGAAGAAGGAGGACTTCCCCTACACGCTCCGCGTGGTGTCGGAAGTGACCGAGTCCAACGGCTCGTCGTCGATGGCGACGGTCTGCGGCACCTCGCTGTCGCTGATGGACGCCGGCGCGCCGCTGCCGCGCCCGGTGGCCGGCATCGCCATGGGCCTGATCAAGGAAGACGACGGCTTCGCGGTCCTGTCGGACATCCTGGGTGACGAGGATCACCTGGGCGACATGGACTTCAAGGTCGCCGGCACCGAGAAGGGCATCACCGCCCTGCAGATGGACATCAAGATCACCTCGATCACCGAGGAGATCATGAAGATCGCCCTGGGCCAGGCCAAGGACGGCCGCCTGCACATCCTGGGCGAGATGTCCAAGGCGCTGACCGGCGCCCGCGAGGCGGTGAACGAGAACGCCCCGCGCATCACCGTGATCAACATCCCGAAGGAGAAGATCCGCGACGTGATCGGCTCCGGTGGCAAGGTGATCCGCGAGATCGTGGAGCAGACCGGCGCCAAGATCGACATCGAGGACGACGGCACGGTCAAGGTCGCCGCGGTGGACACCAAGGCCGCCCAGGCCGCCATCGACTGGATCAAGGGCATCGTCGCCGAGCCGGAAATGAACGTGATCTACACCGGCAAGGTCGTGAAGGTCGTTGATTTCGGCGCCTTCGTGAACTTCCTGGGCTCCCGCGACGGCCTCGTCCACATCTCCGAGCTGGCGCAGCAGCGCGTCGGCAAGGTGTCGGACGTGGTGTCGCAGGGTGACTCGGTGAAGGTGAAGGTCATCGGCTTCGACGACCGCGGCAAGGTGAAGCTGTCGATGAAGCAGGTCGACCAAGCCACTGGCGAAGACCTGACCAAGAAGGACGGCCCCGCCGCCTGATCCTTCTTCCCCGCATAAGCGGGAATGGTACTTCTCTCCCTCCCCTGCGAAAGCGGGGGAGGGTCGGGGAGGGGGCAAGGCGCCGAAAGGCGCCTTTTTCTGTATCTGGCCCCCTTACAGCCGCCCCGCCCCGAACGTGTCGCAAGCGTTCAGCTCGCCACGCTCCAGACCGGTGCGGAACCATTGCACCCGTTGGGCGGAACTGCCGTGGGTGAAGCTGTCCGGCGTAACCGTGCCGCGGGACTGGCGCTGCAGGCGGTCGTCGCCGATGGCGCTGGCCGCCGCCAGGGCCTCCTCGACGTCGCCGGGCTCGATGATCTGGCGCTCTCGGTTGGCGTGGTTGGCCCACAGGCCGGCGAAGCAGTCGGCCTGAAGCTCCAGCCGTACCGACAGCCCGTTGGCCTCGGCCTGCGATCCGGCCTGCCGCTGGGCCTGCTGCACCCGGTCGGAAATGCCCAGCAGGTTCTGCACATGATGGCCGACCTCATGGGCGATCACATAGGCCTGGGCGAAGTCGCCCGGCGCGCGGAAACGGTCGCGCAGGTCGCGGTAGAAGCTGAGGTCGATGTACACCTTGCGGTCCTGCGGACAGTAGAAGGGACCCATCGCCGCCTGGGCGAAACCGCAGCCCGAATCCACCGTGCCGGAGAACAGCACCAGCGCCGGGTCCTGGTAGGTCCGCCCGATCTGCTGGAACTGGGCGGCCCAGGTGTCCTCCGTGTCGGCGAGGACGACCGAGACGAAGCGCTTCAACTCGTCGTCGCCACCGCCGCGCGGGGCGTCGGACTGCTCGTAACGGGCCTGCTCCTGCGGCGCCGTGCCCTGCAGCAGGTCCAGCGGGTTGATGCCGAGCAGAAGCGACACCACCACGATCACCGCCAGCCCGCCGATGCCGATCCCGCCGCGCCCGATGGGGATGCCGATCCCGCCGGTGCGGAACCCGCCGCTTCCAGGCGCGCCGCGCCGGTCCTCGACATTCTCGCTCTCGCGACCGTCCTGCCACCGCATCGCCCATTCCTCCCCCGACGCATTGCCAGAGGAAAACCGGCGAGGGGCACGGCTGTTCCGGCGCTCCGCCGGATGCGTCAACCGCGCGCTTGACCGCAAGCGGGGCCGTGCCATTTCCTAAGGCATGAACCACCGCTCCTTCGTCCCGACGGAACCCGCAACCGACACCGGCCCGCTGCCCTTCCGCGTGCACTGGTGGCAGGCTCTGGTCTTCTGGCTGCTCACCAACACCTACGGCGTGTTCGAGAGGGGCGGGGAGCCGTTTCCCGGCTATCAGCCCTCGCCGCTGCAGCCGCCGGGCTGGGCCTTTCCCGTCGTCTGGTTCAGCATCAGCCTGATCCAGCTCTGGGGCTGCGTGCGGCTGCTGAACGCGCCCTGGACGATCCGCTGGCGCCCGGCGCTGATCGGCATGCAGGGGGCGCTGTGGCTGCTCTACGCCAGCTTCGGCTTCGCCTATTTCACGATGGGCAGCCCGATCCTGGCGGCGGCCTGGACCATCGCCTACTTCATCATCGCCTCGACCTGCGTGCTTCTGGTCTGGCCGGACGACCGCGCCATCGCGGCGAGCTGGCTGCCGCTGGTGCTGTGGACCGGCTTCGCCTCCATCGTCGCCGTCCATGGCGTGGTCCTGAACCCGGACCCGCTGTTCGGGCTGGGGCCGGGGCTGGGGACGCGCTGATCAGCCGCGGTAGCGGTGCGTCGCCCCGGTGAAGTCCTCCGCGAGATAGCCGCCCTCGCCATCGGGCCGCACCCAGCCCGGCGCGGCTGGGGCCTTGCCGTGCCCGCCGGGGATATCCAGCACATAGGTCGGCTGGCAGAGACCGGAGACGCGCCCGCGCAGCCCCTTCACCAGCGCCTGCCCCTCGGCCAGGGTCGGGCGGAAATGGCTGGTGCCGGCGGCGAGGTCGGGATGGTGCAGGTAATAGGGCTTGATCCGGTTGCGCACCAATCCCCGGAACAGCGCCTCCAGCGCCGCCGCCTCGTCGTTGATGCCCTTCAGCAGCACCGTCTGGCCGAGCAGGGGAATGCCGGCATCGGCCAGACGGGCGATGGCGCCGCGCGCCGGCTCCGTCAATTCGTCGGCGTGGTTGACATGGATGGCCATCCAAGTCGCCAGCTCCGGCGCCTTCAGCGCCTCGACCAGCTCCGCCGTCACGCGCGCCGGGTCGGCGACGGGGATGCGGGTGTGCAGCCGGACCACCCCGACATGGGGAATATCCGACAGGCTGCGGACAATGTGCGACAGCCGCCGCGGCGACAGCAGCAGCGGATCGCCGCCGGTCACCACGACCTCCCACACCTCGGGGTGTGTACGCACGTACGCCAGCGCGGCGTCCAGCTCCTCGGGCGACAGGGCCTCGCCGCCGGGACCGACCATTTCCCGCCGGAAGCAGAAACGGCAATAGACCGCGCAGGCGTGCAGCGGCTTCAGCAGGACCCGGTCCGGGTAGCGATGGACGATGCCCTTCACCGGGCTGCGCGCCACGTCGCCGATGGGGTCCGCGCGCTCCTCCGGAGCGGTGTACGCCTCCTCCGGAGAGGGGACGTACTGCGCGTACAGGGGATCGCCGGGAGCGGCGTCCGCCAGCGTTTCCAGCAGGTACGGGGTCAGGGCGATGGCGTAGCGGTCGGCCACGGCGGCCACGGCCTCGCCCGCCGCGGGCGTCATCAGCCCGGCGGCCACCAGATCGGTCACGCTGTGGGCTGCCTTCATCGCTCGTTCCCGATCCGCCGCTTTGCGCCTATCATGAGAGGCCCGCTCATACTCCTGCAGGACCCATGCTGTCGACTCTTCCCCGCCTGATCGGCCACCGCGGCGCCAAGGAAAACGCGCCGGAAAACACGCTCGCCAGCCTGCGCGAGGCCGCCCGCCAGGGCGCCGCCTGGGTCGAGGTCGACGTGATGCTCACCCGCGACCGCGTGCCGGTGCTGATCCACGACGACACGCTGGAGCGCACCACCAACGGCGCCGGACCGGTGCCCGACTTCACCCTGGCGGAGCTGAAGGCGCTGGACGCCGGTTCCTGGTTCGACGCCCGTTTCGCCGGCGAAACGGTGCCGACCCTGGAGGAGGCGCTGGGCGTGATCCGCAAGTTGGGCCTGGGTCTCAATCTGGAGATCAAACCCTATCCCGGCCAGGAGGTGGCGACGGCGGAAGCCGCGCTGGATCTGCTGACGCGGCTGTGGCCGAGCGGCCTGCCCCTGCTGGTGTCCAGCTTCGAGGTGCCCTGCCTGGAGGTGGCGCGCGACCGGGCGCCGGAGATTCCGCGCGGCTACCTGCTGTGGGACCCGCCGGCCGACTGGGCGGCCATCGCCGACCGCATCGGCGCGGCCACGCTGAACGTCCACCAGAACCGCCAGACGGCGGAGAGCGTCGCCGCCTACCGTGCCACCGGGCGCCCGGTGCTGGCCTACACGGTCAACGACGCGGCGCGGGCTCGCACGCTGTTCGGCTGGGGTGTGGCCGGCGTCTTCACCGACGCGCCGGGCCGGCTGGCGGCGGAACTGGCCGAACAGACGCCCCTGTGACGCGGTTGCCGTTGGGACCGTCGGTTGACGTTTGGGGACATGTCGCTGTGACAGATTTTTTTCTAACACCGCGAATCCGCTCGTCCGCACGGAAATTTCCTCATATATAGATCGCTCATGGCGGCATGGGCCGTCGGGGGCATGACTCCCGGCGGCGTTTTTCGTCGTCTTTCGGGTCGCGCTGTCCGGGTGCCCGCGCGCGGGCGCTCTCATGGTCTTGGAGGTTTCGTTGAAGGCGCTTAAGCCGTTGCTGATGTCTGGCCGGGAGGTTCTGCCGCTCGTCGAGGGTGGCAAGGGAATTGCCGTCTCCAACGGGGAAAGCTCGGGCGCCTGGGCGGCGGCCGGGGGTATCGGAACATTCTCGGGCGTGAACGCCGACAGCTACGACGAGAACGGGAATCTCCTGCCGCAGATCTATCACGGCAAAACCCGCCGCGAGCGCCATGACGAGTTGATCAAGTTCGGCATCCAGGGCGGCATCGCGCAGGCGCGCATCGCGCACGAGGCGTCGAACGGCCAGGGCCGCATCCACATGAACGTCCTGTGGGAGATGGGCGGCGCCGAGCACATCCTGCACGGCGTGCTGGAAGGCTCCCAGGGCATGATCCACGGCGTCACCTGCGGCGCCGGCATGCCCTACCGCGTGGCGGAGATCGCCGTTCACTACGGTGTGCACTACTACCCCATCGTCTCCTCGGCCCGTGCCTTCCGCGCCCTGTGGCTGCGCGCCTACCACAAGTTCCGCGAGAACCTGGGCGGCGTGGTCTACGAGGACCCGTGGCTGGCCGGCGGCCACAACGGCCTGTCCAACTCCGAGGACCCGCTGAAGCCGGAGGATCCGTTCCCCCGCGTCCTGGCGCTGCGCCAGATGATGAACAGCTTCGGCCTGAACGACACCCCCATCGTCATGGCGGGCGGCGTCTGGTGGCTGTCGGACTGGGAAGACTGGATCGACAACCCCGACCTCGGCCCGGTGGCCTTCCAGTTCGGCACGCGCCCGCTGCTGACCCAGGAAAGCCCGATCTCCAACGCCTGGAAGCAGCGTCTGCTGACCCTGAAGGAAGGCGACGTCTTCCTGAACCGCTTCTCGCCGACGGGCTTCTACTCCTCCGCCGTCAAGAATCCGTTCCTGATGGACCTGATGGCCCGCTCGGAGCGTCAGGTGGCCTATCTGCCCAAGCCGGTGGGCGAGCATTCCGCCGAACTGCCGCTGGGCCCGCGCGGCCGCCCGGTCTATGTGACCGAGACGGACAAAGCCCGCGCCGAGGGCTGGCTGTCCCAGGGCTTCACCAGCGGTCTGAAGACGCCGGACAGCACCGTCATCTTCGTCACGCCGGAGCAGGCGGAGCGCATCCACCGCGATCAGGTGGACTGCATGGGCTGCCTGTCGGCCTGCAACTTCTCCAACTGGGCGCAGAACGAGGAAGGTACGAACGGCAAGCGCGCCGATCCGCGGTCCTACTGCATCCAGAAGACCCTGCAGGCGGTCAGCCACACCGACGACTGCGAAAACCAGCTCATGTTCGCCGGCCACAACGCCTTCCGCTTCGCGTCGGACCCTTACTACAAGGACGGCTTCATCCCGACCGTGAAGCAGTTGGTCGAGCGGATCGCCACCGGCTACTGACGCCGGCGGCACGCGGGTTTGCGGGGGGCGCTTGCCCCCTGACCTGAAATCGTTCTAAAGTGAGCGGGCTGCGGCGGATCGCCGCGGTCCGTTTCGCGTTCCGACTTTGTGACCTGAACCAGGGCGAACAGACGACGATGACCGGCACCCGACCCTTCAAGCGCGCCCTCGACCGCCTGCAGACGGCCGGCTTCCGTCCGACGCGCCAGCGTCTGGGTCTGGCCCGGCTGCTGTTCGAAGGGGAGCACCGCCACGTCACCGCCGAGCAGCTCCACACCGAGGCCATGGGGGCGGACCTGCGCGTGTCGCTGGCCACGGTCTACAACACGCTGAACCAGTTCACCGCCGCCGGCCTGCTGCGCGAGGTGGTGGTGGAGGCGGGCAAGTCCTACTTCGACACCAACACCAGCGACCATCACCATTTCTTCCTGGAAGGGACGGGCCGGCTGGAGGACATCCCCGGCGACGACGTGGTGGTGCAGCATCTGCCGCCGGCCCCCCCGGGCACGCGCATCGCGCGGGTGGATGTGATCGTCCGGCTGAGCGCGGAGCAGGGCGAGGACCGCTGAGGTCCCTGCGGCCCACGGCCGCGTCATGAAAAAATCCGTCTCCCAACCGGGCCTCCAGGGAATTTCCGGAACATTGACGCGTTTTGGGAGCAATGGCATAAGCCGTAGCCGAGGCTCGGCCGCCGGAGGCCCCACGCCCGCGCGCGGCCGGGCCGGACAGAACCCCGTCGGGAGAACGCCGCCATGTCGCTGAAGGGCACGAAGACCGAGCAGAACCTCAAGGCGGCCTTCGCGGGGGAGAGCCAGGCCAACCGCCGCTATCTCTATTTCGCCCAGAAGGCCGACGTGGAAGGCCACAACGAGGTCGCCGCCGTCTTTCGCTCCACCGCGGAGGGCGAGACCGGCCACGCCCATGGCCACCTGGAATTCCTGGAGGAGGCCGGCGATCCGATCACCGGCCTGCCCATCGGCGACACGGTGAGCAACCTGAAGGCCGCCATCGCCGGCGAGACCCACGAATACACCGACATGTACCCTGGCATGGCCCGCACCGCCCGCGAGGAAGGCTTCGAGGAGGTCGCGGACTGGTTCGAGACGCTGGCCAAGGCCGAGCGCAGCCACGCCGGGCGGTTCCAGAGGATGCTGGACCAGCTGTCGTCATGACGGCGCGCCGGACTGCGATCACCCGCGCCGACATTCTTCCCCCGGACCGCTACGCCCGCGAACGGGCCGCCCGCCGCAGCGCGCTGGTCGCCGTGAAGAAGAGGCGTCGCGTCGCGGTCGGCCCCTACGCCCTCGTCCATTTCGAGAGTTACGAGACGATGTGGCAGCAGGTCCACGAGATGCTGTTCATCGAGCGGGGCGGCGACGACCAGATCGACGGCGAGCTTCGCGCCTACAACGGCCTGATCCCGCAAGGGATGGAGCTGGTTGCCACGGTGATGTTCGAGATCGCCGACCCGGCGCGGCGCGCCGCCGAGCTTGGCCGGCTGGGCGGGGTGGAGCGGACGGTGACGCTGCGCTTCGCCGGCCACACGGTGACCGGCCGGCCGGAGCAGGACGTGGAGCGCACCAACGAGGCCGGCAAGGCGTCCGCCGTCCATTTCCTGCATTTCGACTTCACGCCGGAGCAGATCGCCGCCTTCCGCACCCCTGGGAAGGAGGTGATCCTCGGCATCGGCCATCCCCACTACGGCCACATGGCGGTGATGCCGGAGGCGGTGCGGGCGGAGCTTGCGGGGGATTTCGGGTAGGGGAGACCCTTGCCCCCTCCCTGACCCTCCCCCGCTGTCGCAGGGGAGGGAACTGTCTCCCTCTCCTGCGAAGCGGGGGAGGGAAGGGGCCCACGGCGCCAGCCGTGGGAAGGGTGGGGGCAAGCCGCCCACCGGTTACTCGAACGTCTCGTCCTTGTAGGCGCCCCAGAACTCCCCGCGGCTCATCCAGCCGCGATAGCCCTTCAGGTCCACCTCGCACCACTCGCCCTTGCACTTGCGCAGCCAGCCGATCACCCCCGGCTGGGCGCGGGCCACGACGGCGGCGTCGCTGTGCGGCTCCTTGCGGACGGTGCGGATGTCGCCGGTGATGACGATGCTGCGCTTGCCCGACAGCATGCTCTGGTGCACCCAGCCCTCGCTGCCTTCCCAATCGCGGATGCGGCGCCAGGTGTCGAACTCCTGGGTGATCTCCACCGGCATTTCCTTGCGGGTGAACACCCATTCGATGGGGTAGCGCACGTTGGGGCCGGTGCGTGCGTTCACCTCGCCCGAGCGCAGCGACACGAAACGGGGGATCGGCAGGCCCGAGGCGTGGGTCGGGTCCTTCTCGCGCCGCCCGCCGTCCGACGCGTCGGCGGTGGACGGCGTGACCGGCGCCAGGGCTGCGATGGCCAGCGCCAGAACGGCGAGAGCGCGGCGGATGGCAGACGTCGTCGGCAACGGCAACACCGGCAGCCCCGTGCTGTGGAGATCGGAAGGATTTGAGTCGGACGCACTATAATTAGGGGTAGCCGCCGGGAGCAAGCGCAAGGCGCCGGCGGGCGCACGGCATCGGTTCTTGTCACATGGCGGGGCGGCTCATCAGGCTGGCCGCCGCGCCGAATCGTCACTGCCATCTGGACAGCTTCCCAACCGCTTGATAGGACAAGCGTCGGCCCGGAATGGGGGAGGCACCGTCTATGACCGAAAAGAAGAAGCCGCTCGTCGTCGTCACCCGGAAATTGCCCGACGTCATCGAGACGCGGATGATGGAGCTGTTCGACGCACGGTTGAACTCCGACGACGAACCCCTGACCCACGCCCAGCTCATCGACGTGGCGCAGGTGGCCGACGTGCTGGTTCCCACCGTCACCGACCGGATCGACCGCGAGGTGATCGAGAAGGCCGGGCCGCAGCTCCGCCTCATCGCCTCCTTCGGGACGGGCGTGGACCACATCGACCTGAAGGCGGCGCGGGAGCGCGGCATCAGCGTCACCAACACGCCGGGCGTCCTGACCGAGGACACGGCGGACATGACCATGGCCCTGCTGCTGGCGGTCGGCCGCCGGCTGGCGGAAGGCGAGCGGCTGGTCCGCTCCGGCCAGTGGAAGGGCTGGGGGCCGACGACGATGCTTGGCCACCGCATCCAGGGCAAGCGTCTGGGCATCCTCGGTATGGGCCGCATCGGGCAGGCCCTGGCGCGCCGGGCGCGGGCCTTCGGCATGTCGATCCACTACCACAACCGCCGCCGCGTCTATCCCGACGTCGAACAGGAGCTTGAGGCGACCTACTGGGACAGCCTGGACCAGATGCTGGCGCGCATGGACGTGGTGTCCATCAACTGCCCGCACACCCCGGCCACCTATCACCTGCTGTCGGAGCGCCGACTGAAGCTGCTGCGTCCGCACTGCTTCATCGTCAACACCTCGCGCGGCGAGGTCATCGACGAGACGGCGCTGACCCGGATGCTGTCGAAGGGCGAGATCGCCGGCGCCGGCCTGGACGTGTTCGAGCATGAGCCGGCGGTGAACCCGAAGCTGCTGCGGCTCGACAACGTGGTCCTGCTGCCGCACATGGGCTCCGCCACCATCGAGGGCCGCATCGACATGGGCGAGAAGGTCATCATCAACATCAAGACCTTCGCGGATGGCCACGCCCCGCCCGACCGCGTCCTGGAAACGCTGCTGTAAAGCTGAGTGCTGGAGAGGGCGTCTAGAGGACGCCCTCATACAGGCTGGCCATGGGCATCTCGATCCCGACCGAGGGGAAGCGCAGCGTCCCGCCCCCGATGACGTCGCGGCCTCTGATGTCACGAACAACCCAGCTCTGTTCGTCCTCGCGGTGCCACAGCTCGGCGCAGCGCTTCGTCGAGTCGAGCAGCAGGATTTCCTGCACCGACGGGATTTCCCGATAGATCGCCAGCTTCCGGCCACGGTCGAACTGGGCGGTGGAGGGCGACAGGATCTCGACGATGATCGTCGGGTCCGGCACCGGAACCATGCCGGGCTTCAAGGGCTGGCAAGTCACCGCGATGTCGGCCTGGAAATAGGTGTCCTCGTGGTCGGAAACCCGAATGCCCGCTTCGGAAACGACACGGCATGGAGGCTGGAGCCGGGTTCCGATCTGAATGCCGATGGCCATCGCCAAGGCGCCATGGGTCGCGGCGGGCGGCGCCATGGCGACGGGTTGGCCGCCGACCAGCTCATAGCGGGTGTCCGTTCCGTCGTTCCAGACGAGGAACTCATCCACGGTCATCGGGCGGGGTGCCGGATCGCTCATGCCCATGACTATGGCCCACTCTTTCCCGCGCTCCAAGGGGCCGCCGCGGTTATTCCGCGGCCAGCCCGCCGCCCAGCTCGATCCGGACCTCGACCACGCCGGGCTCGTCCAGGTTCTCCTTGCGGATGAAGCCGAGCGCGCGGCACATGCCCAGCATGCTGGTGTTCTCGCGCAGGACCTCGCCGTAGACCTCCTTGATCCCACGGGAGCGGGCGTAGTCCAGGATCTTGTTCATCAGCTGGTAGCCCAGCCCCTGGCCCTTCATGTCCGACCGCACCATCACGGCGTATTCGGCGCGCAGGTTGTCGGGGTCGGCGGTGATGCGCACCACGCCGTACATGATGGTTTCGCCGGTCTCCGGGTCCGGCCCGACGGCGACCAGACCCATCTCGCGGTCGTAGTCGATCTGGGTCAGGCGGGCGGCGGCCTGGTGCGACAGGCGCTTCAGCGGCGCGAAGAAGCGCAGCCGCAGATCCTCCTGCGTCTGGTTGGCCACCATGTGGTGCACCAGCGGCTCGTCCTCCGGCAGGATGGGGCGGACGAGGAACTGGCGGCCGTCCTTGATGGTGATCCGGTCCTCCAGCCCCTTGGGGTAGGGGCGGATGGCCAGACGCCGGGCGCCGGGCAGGGCCGGGACGCCGACCTTGATGCGGGCGTCGAGCGCCAGCACGCCCTCCGCATCGGCCAGCAGCGGGTTGATGTCCAGCTCGGCGACCTCCGGGAAGTCGACGATGAGCTGCGAGATCTTGTTCAGCGTCAGCGCCACCGCCTCCAGATCGACCGCGGCGCGCGAGCGGTAGCCCTGCAGCTGGCGCCAGATGCGGGTGCGGCCCATCAGCTCCGTCGCCAGCTTCATGTTCAGCGGTGGCAATGCCAGCGCATAGTCCTCCACCACCTCCACACCGATGCCGCCCTCGCCGAACAGCAGGACGGGGCCGAACAGCTCGTTCTCGGTCATGCCGACGATCAGCTCGTAGGCGTCGGCGCGCACCGCCATCTCCTGGACGGTGAAGCCCTCGATGCGGGCGTCGGGCACCGCCTCGCGCACGCGGGCCAGCATCGCCTCGGCCTCGGCCTTGACCTCCGCCGGCTCGGTCAGGTGCAGGGCGACGCCGCCGACGTCCGACTTGTGGGTGATGTCCGGCGACAGAATCTTCAGCGCCAGCGGCCCGCCGATCATCTCGGCGCAGTGGGCGGCCTCCTCCGGCGTGTCGGCGCGGCGGGTGTCCACCACCGGGACGCCGTAGGCGGCGAGCACGCGCTTGGCCTCATACTCGCTCAGCCAGTCGCGCTTCTCGGCGATGGCGCGGGAGATGATCTTGCGCACCGTGATGCCGTCGGGCTGGAAATCCTCCGGCACCGACGGCGGCGTCTCCATCAGCAGCTCCTGGTTCCGGCGGTATTCCACCAGATGCAGGAAGGCGCGCACCGCGTGGCTGGGCGTGTCGTAGGTGGGGACGCGGTTGGCGGCGAACAGCTTGCGCGCCTCCGCCGCGGTGTTGTCGCCCAGCCAGCTCGTCAGCACCGGGTGCTTGCGCGTCTTGTTGGCGATCATGGTGTCGACCACCGCCTGCGCGGCGGCCAGCCCGTCGGTCACCGCGGTCGGGCAGTTCAGCACCAGCACGGCGTCGTTGTTGGGGTCGGCCATCAGCGCGTTCAGCGCGTCGGCGTAGCGCTTGGGCGGGGCGTCACCGCCGATGCGCAGCGGGTTGCGGGCGCTGCCGGCGCCCAGCGCCTTCTCCAGCGCGTCCATCGTCTCCGGCGCGAACTGGGCCAGACGCCCGCCGGACAGGATCAGGCTGTCGGTCGCCATCACCCCCATGCCGCCGCCGTTGGTCAGGATGGCCAGCCGGTCGCCGGTGATCGGCGCGCCGGTGCCCAGCGTGCCCACCGCGTCGAACAGCTCGTCCAGCCCGGTGACGCGCAGGATGCCGGCGCGGCGGAAGGCGGCGTCATAGACGGCGTCGGACACCGCCAGCGCCCCGGTGTGGGAGGTCGAAGCCTCCAGCGCCTCGTCGGTGCGGCCGGACTTGATGACGATCACGGGCTTCTGGCGGGCGGCGGAGCGCGCCGCCGACATGAACTTCCGGGCGTCGCTGATGCTCTCGATGTAGAGCAGGATGGCCCGCACCGTGGCGTCGCCGGCCAGATAGTCGAGCAGGTCGCCGAAATCGACGTCCGCCTTGTCGCCCATCGAGATCAGGTGCGAGAAGCCGATCCCGCGCGCTGTCGCCCAGTCGGCGATCGAGGTCACCACCATGGAGGACTGCGCCACCAGCGCCACGTCGCCCTTCTTCGGCGTGACGTGGCCGAAGCTGGCGTTCAGCCCGCGGCCCGGCACCATGATGCCCAGGCTGTTGGGACCCAGCACGCGCATCAGGTGGGGCTTCGCCGCCTCGCGCAGGGTCTGGGTCTGCTCCTTGGAAAAGCCGCTGGAGATGACGATGGCCGCCTTGGTCCCGCGCTTGCCCAGCGCCTCGACGGTGGCGGGCACCGTGGCGGCGGGGGTGCAGATCACCGCCAGGTCCGGCGTGACCGGCAGATCGTCCACCGACTTGTAGGTCAGCACCCCCTCGACCGCGCGCTCGCCGGTCACCGGCATGATCGGGCCGTCGAACCCGGCGTTGAACAGGTTGCGGGCCACCACGGCGCCGATGGTGTTCGGCTTTCGGGTCGCCCCGATCAAAGCGATGGACGTGGGCTTGAACAGGCGGTCGAGGTTGCGAACGGTCATGGCCGGTTTCCGGGGGTTCGTCTCACACAGCAAGGCTCGAACAGCCGCCATTCCGCTAAAGATCGGACCGGGGCTGTCGACTTGCAATCAGCGGTAAGGAGGCAATCGCAGGACGGGAACGCGACCGATCGCCGCTCATGTTGCGGTGCAACATACACTCTGGTCATACCTTTGTACAGGCGCCCTTTGTCGCGCCCCCCTCGGCAACGGATATCCCCGTCGCGCATCGGGGCTTGAGCGGACCGGCGCGATGCTCCACCCTGTTGACCCTCAACGGAAAAAACAGGGAGCGGGAGCCATGAAGGTCGGGATCGTCGGGGCCGGCGCGGTGGGCGCCACGGCGGGATTCGCCATGGTGATGAGCGGCGCGGCCAGCGAGGTCGTGCTGGTCGACATGAACGAGAAGCTGGCCGCGGCCCAGGCGCAGGACATCGCCCACGCCGTGCCCTTCGCCCGCGCCGCCCAGGTGCGCCAGGGCGGCTACGCGGCGCTGGCCGGGGCCGGCGTGGTGGTGCTGGCCGCCGGCGTGGCGCAGCGGCGCGGCGAGACGCGCCTGCAGCTGCTGGAGCGCAACGCGGCGGTGTTCGGCGCGATCATCCCGGCGGTGCTGGCGGCGGCACCCGACGCCATCCTGCTGGTGGCGACCAACCCGCTGGACGTGATGACGCAGATCGCCACGCGCATCTCCGGCCTGCCGCCGTCGCGGGTGATCGGCTCCGGCACGATCCTCGACACCGCGCGGTTCCGTGCGCTGCTGGCCGACCGGCTGGGGGTGACGCCGAAGTCGGTGCACGCCCATGTGGTGGGCGAGCATGGCGATTCGGAAGTCCTGCTGTGGTCCGGCGCCACCGTGGCCTGCCTGCCGGTGGACCGCGGCGCCGAGCGGCTGAAGCGTCCCCTGACCGCGGAAGACCGCGCCGCCATCGACGAGGGCGTGCGCCGGGCCGCCTACCGCATCATCGACGGCAAGGGCCACACCGCCTTCGGCATCGCCGGCGGCCTGTCGCGCATCGTGGCGGCCATCGCCGGGGACGAGCGGGCGGTGCTGACCTGCTCCATCCTCAACGACGAGGTGCTGGGGGTGCCGGACGTGGCGCTGTCGCTGCCGCGGGTGATCGGGGCGGGCGGCGTCCTGGAGACGGTGATGCCCGACCTGTCGGAGGAAGAGGCGGCGGCGCTGAAGCGCAGCGCGGACATCCTGAAGGAGGCGGTGACCTCGGTGGAGAAGTCGCTGCCCTGACGGGGAAGAGAGGAGCGGGGCCGGTCCGCGTTGCAGGACCGGCCCCGCGCTGCGGAGCCGGCCCTTGCAACCCGTCCAGTCGAGAGGCGCGTCAGACCACCGGGCCGGGCTGGCCCTTGGTGGCGGCGGCGGCGCGCTCCATGCCTTCCTGGATCTTCTTGGCGGCTTCCTGCTCGTCGCCCCAGCGCAGGATCTTCACCCACTTGCCCTTTTCCAGATCCTTGTAGTGCTGGAAGAAGTGGGCGATCTGCTCCGTGGTGATCTCCGGCAGGTCCTTGTAGGACTTCACGTTGCTGTAGAACGGGTGCAGCTTGTCGACCGGAACGGCCAGCAGCTTCTCGTCCTCGCCGCCCTCGTCCTCCATGAACAGCACGCCGATCGGGCGCGAGCGCAGCACGGCGCCCGGGATGACCGAATGGCGGCCGACCACGCAGACGTCCACCGGGTCGCCGTCACCCGACAGGGTGTGCGGGATGAAGCCGTAGTTGCAGGGGTAGTACATGGCGGTGTGCAGGAAGCGGTCGACGAACATCGCGCCCGACTCCTTGTCGATCTCGTACTTCACCGGCTCGCCGCGCAACGGGATCTCGATGACCACGTTCACGTCCCACGGGGCGTTCTTGCCGACCGGAACCTTGCTGAGATCCATGGAAAACCATCCTTCGACTGCAAAAGCGGGTTGCGCTTGGTTGTGGACGCGGGCCAAAGCTCCCGGCGCCGCGCGCGCGGAGTTTAGGCAGATGCGGGCATAAGTCAAAGCCACTTGCGCAGGTGCGGCAAAGGGACGAGCCTTCGCCATGCCCTGCATCCTCTTTGCGCTGCTCTGTCTCGCCTTTTTTCCCCTTGCGGCACGGGCCGACCCCCCCGCGAAGGCTGCCCACGCCATTGCCATGCATGGCGGCCCCGCCTACCCGCCGGATTTTGCGCATTTCGCCTACGTCAATCCCGACGCGCCCAAGGGCGGCACGCTGCGCCAAGCGGTGACCGGCGGCTTCGACACGCTGAACCCCCATGTGGTCAAGGGCGTGCCGGCGCTGGGGCTTGGTTTCGTCTTCGAAACGATGCTGAACCGCTCCTGGGACGAGCCCTTCTCGCTCTACGGCCTGCTGGCCGAGAGCCTGGAGGTGCCGGAGGACCGGAGCACCGCCGTCTTCCATCTGAACCCCGCCGCGCGCTGGCACGACGGGACGCCGGTGACCGCCGCCGACGTGCTGTTCTCGCTGGAGGTCCAGCGCGCCCACGGCACGCCGAACCGCCGCCAGTACTACGCCAAGGTGGCGAGCGCCGAGGCGCCGGACGCGCGCACCGTCCGCTTCGCCTTCGCCCCCGGGCCGGACGGCCGTTATGACCGCGAGATGCCGCTGCTGATGGGGCTGATGCCGATCCACGCCAAGGCGTGGTGGGCGGGCCGGGACTTCGCCGCCACGACGCTCGACCCGCCGCTGGGCAGCGGCCCCTACCGGGTCAAACAGGCGGAGGCCGGGCGGCGCATCGTCTACGAGCGGGTGGCCGACTACTGGGGGCGGGACCTGCCGTCGCGGCGCGGGCTGTTCAATGTCGACACGCTGGATTTCACCTATTACCGCGACGACTCGGTGGCGCTGGAGGCCTTCCTGGCCGGGCAGGGCGACGTGCGGCGCGAATCCGACCCCGCCAAATGGGCCACCGGCTACGACGGCCCGGCGCTGCGCGCGGGGCGGATCATGCTGGAGGAACTGCCGCACCGCCGTCCGGAGTTCGCCCGCGGCCTGATCTTCAACACGCGGCGTCCGCCGTTTCAGGACATCCGGGTGCGGCGGGCGCTTGGCCTCGCCACCGATTTCGCCTGGATCGGCAAGACGCTGTTCCACGGCGCGCTGGTCCGCACCGCCAGCTACTACCCGAACTCCGAACTGGCGGCGGAGGGCCTGCCGGGGCCGGAGGAACTGGCGGTGCTGGAGCCCTTCCGCGACCGCCTGCCGCCGGCGCTGTTCACCGACCCCTTCGCCCTGCCGCGCACCGACGGCAGCGGCCCGGCGGGGGCGCGGGACAATCGGCGCGAGGCGCTGCGCCTGCTGGCCGACGCCGGCTGGCGGGTGAGCGGCGGGCAGCTGACCGACGGGGCGGGGCGTCCCTTCGCCTTCGAAATCCTGCTGGGCAACCCGGCGGACGAGCGGGTGGCGCTGGAATACGCCCGCTCGCTGGAGCGGCTGGGCATCGCCGCCACGGTGCGCACGGTGGACAACGCCCAGTATCAGGCGCGCCTCGATCATTTCGATTTCGACATGACCCTGCGCTGGTGGATTTCCAGCCTCTCGCCGGGCAACGAGCAGCTCTACTATTACGGATCGGAGGCGGCGGATCAGCCGGGCAGCCGCAATTATCCCGGCATCCGCGACCCGGTGGTGGACGCCATCGCTGCCTCCATCGCCGAGGCGCGGACGCGCGCCGACCTCGTGGCCCGCGTCCGCGCGCTCGACCGGGTGCTGCTGTGGGGCCATTACATGGTGCCGCTGTTCCACAGCCCGGCCGACCGCATGGCCCGCTGGTCGCGGCTGAAGCGCCCGGAGGCGACGCCCCTCTACGGCCCGCTGGTCGAGTCCTGGTGGATCGGTGAGGGCGGCTGAGTCTCGGCGTGCCCGCCATGGATCCGGTAGGCGTGCAGGATCAGGTCCGTGACGGCGTCCAGGTCGGTGAAGCGGTCGGTGTTGACGATCAGGTCGTATTGCAGCGGATCGCCGTTGGAGACCTTGAAGAACTCCTTGAAATACTTGGCGCGGGCGGCGTTGACGCGCTGCACCTCGTGCAGCGCGTCGGCGACCTTGGCGGGGTCGCCGCCGGCCAGCCGCGCGGCGCAGACCTCGTCCGAGCCGACGATGCGGACGCGGAAGCGCGGCGCCCCGCGCAGCAGCAGATGCGCCCCGCGCCCGACGATCACCCCGCCGCGGAAGGCGATGCCGTTGACCACGCGGGTCAGCAGCCGCTGATACTCGGTCAGCGGATCGTGCAGCCCCATCAGGCTGGCGTAGAGGAACATCCCCGCCCGCCCCGGCAGCTTCTCGTCGAGCTGGCGCATCAGCGCGGGATCGGAGGTGGCCGTCGCCACCACGGCGTCGAGGATTTCCTTGTCGAAGCAGGGCACCCCCAGCGACTCGGCGAGCTTCGCCGCGATCGCCTCGCCGCCGGCGCCGTGGTCGCGGGCGATGGTGACGACGGGGGGCGGGGACCCCAGCGGGCCGGAGCGGGGCCGGTGCGGCTGGAGCTGGTCGGTTCGGATGTAGGTCAGAAGCGCCTGGAATTCGTCGCGGGCCATGGCTTCCCTCCGCGAACGGTTGCGACGGTTCCAGTGTCCGGCCGGGCGGCGGCGGGGTCAACGACGCCCAAGGGGGAGGGGCACGACGCCGCACCCCTTCCGCGCGCCGCCGAAGAGGACCGCCGCCGAAAAAGGCCCTACAGCACCCGGACCGCGATCACCGTCAGCAGGACGACGATGATCCACAGGGCGATGCGCTCGCTGATCCGGCGCTCCACCCAGCGGTCGAGCATGTGCTTGATCGAGTGGGGGTGCAGGCGCAGGCCGCCGTCGGCCAGCTCGGCAGCGGCGCGTTCGGCCTGGTTCACCAGCCGGGGCAGGCGGCGCACCGTCGACACCATGGCCTCCAGATCGTCGAGGATCTGCGCCTCCGGCCCGCGGTTCTCGCGCATCCAGTCCTCGATCAGCGGGCGCGCCAGCTCCCACATGTTGATGTTCGGGTTCAGGATGCGGCCCACCCCCTCCGCCGTCAGCATGCTCTTCTGGAGCAGGAGGAGCTGCGGCTGGGTCTCCATCTCGAACTGCTCGGTCACCGCGAAGAGCTGGGCGAGCAGCCGGCCGACGGAAATCTCGCTCAGCGGCTTGTTCTGCAGCGGCTCGCCGATGGCGCGGCAGGCCTGGGTGAAGACCTCGATCGACTGGTGGCGGGGGACGTAGCCCGCCTCGAAATGCACCACGGCGACGCGGCGGTAGTCGCCGGTCAGGAAGCCGATGAGCATGTCGGCGAGGTAGGTCCGCGTCGCCCGGTCCAGCCGGCCCATGATGCCGAAATCGACGGCGGTGATGTTGCCGTCCTGGGTGACGAACAGGTTGCCGGGATGCAGGTCGGCGTGGAAGAAGCCGTCGCGGAACACCTGATTGAAGAAGCTGGCCGAGGCCTTGGCCAGGATCTCGTCGCGGTCGTAGCCGGCGGCGTCGAGCTTTTCCGATTCGTCCACCTTGAAGCCGCGGATGCGCTCCAGCGTCAGGACGCGGCGCGCCGTGCGGTCCCAGTCAATGGTCGGGACGTTGAAGGTGGGGTCGTCCTTGAAGTTGTCGCCCAGCTCCGACGCCGCCGCGGCTTCCATCCGCAGCTCCATCTCCAGGCGGGAGGTGCGGGCGAAGGTGTCCACCACCTCGCGCGGGCGCAACCGCTTCAGCTTGGGCATGACCATGACGGCCAGCTCGGCCAGCCAGTAGAACAGGTCGATGTCCCGCTCGAAGGCGTTCTCGATGCCCGGCCGCAGCACCTTCACCGCGACCTCCCGCCCGTCGGCGGTGACGGCGAAATGCACCTGCGCGATGGAGGCGGCGGCCACCGGCACCTCGTCGAAGCTGCGGAACAGCTTGCCGATCGGGGCGCCCAGCTCCTCCTCGACGATGGCGCGGGCCTGCGATCCTGGGAAGGGCGGCAGCTTGTCCTGAAGCTCGGCCAGATCGAGCGCCATCCGCTCGCCGACGAGGTCGGAGCGGGTGGACAGCAGCTGCCCCAGCTTGATGTAGGTCGGCCCCAGATCGGCCAGCGCGCGGGCCAGCCGCTGGCCGACGCGGCCCGGCTCCTTGGCGTTGCCGACCCAGCGCCAGAACAGCGCGAAGCCGGGGGCGGTCTGCGGCAGCGTTTCCGGCAGCGCGTTGTAACGCGCCAGCGTGCGGCCGATCACGAAGAGGCGGCCGATGTTTCGGGCGGTCCGGAACAGCATCCGGTCAGATCCGCCAGCCGGAATGGATGGCGGCGATGCCGCCCGTCAGGTTGCGCACACGCACCGCGCCGAATCCCGCGGCCTCGATGCGCTTGACCAGCGCCTGCTGCTCGGGGAAGCGGCGGATGCTCTCCGCCAGATAGCGGTAGCTGTCCTCGTCCCCGGCCACCATGCGGCCGAGCCGCGGCAGGACCTGGAAGGAATAGACGTCGTAGATCTCGCGCAGGACCGGAAGGACCACGTGGCTGAACTCCAGGCAGAAGAACTTTCCGCCGGGCTTCAACACGCGGCGCGCCTCGGAAAGCGCGGCGTCGATGCGCGTGACGTTGCGCAGGCCGAACGCAATGGTGTAGGCGTCCACCGAACGGGAGGCGATGGGCAGCCTTTCGGCGTCGCCGACCGTCCAGTTCACGCCGGTCAGCAGGTTGCGGTCGTAGGAGCGGTCGCGCCCGACGCGGACCATCGATTCGGTGATGTCGCAGACCACGGCCCGCCCGCCGCCGCGCTCCAGGAAGCGGAAGGCGATGTCGCCGGTGCCGCCCGCCACGTCGAGCAGCGTCATGTCGGCGCGCGGGGCGACCATCTCCATCAGCGTGTCCTTCCACAGCCGGTGGATGCCGCCCGACATCAGGTCGTTCATCAGGTCGTAGCGCCCGGCCACGCTGTCGAAGACGGCGCGGACGAGGCCGGACTTGGCGTCGGGATCGACGGGGCGGTAGCCGAACCAGTTCCCTTCGGCCCCGGCGGACACGCCGGTGGCCTGGGCCGGAGCTGCGGGCTGGGACGGGGCGGAGGGGGTGCGCGGATCGGTCATGGCGCGCAACATAGCGCGCGGCCTGGGCTTGCGCCAGCCGGGGCGTTGCCGTGACGCACCCCCGGCGCGCGGTTTTTGCGGGCTTGACCCCGCGTCCCGGCTTCGCCACCGTGCCGCTGGGCGGAACCGGGGGGACTGACGGGGGACCATGGCCACGCTGCAGGAAGCCCTGTTGATCGCCTTCGACCTCCAGCGGGAGGGGCGCTTCGCCGAGGCCGACTCGGTCTACGGGCAGATCCTCGACGCCGTTCCCGGCCACCCGCCCACGCTGCATCTGCGCGGCCTCCTCCTCGCCCAATGCGGGCGGCTGGAGGAGGGCTGCGCCCTGGTCGAGCAGGCCATCGCCGGGGATGGAGGCCAGCCCGACCCGCACGCCAACCATGCCAGCCTGCTGGAGGCGCTGGGCCGCTTCGGCGCGGCGGCGGAGGCGCTGGCCCGGGCCGCCGCCCTCGATCCGGACCGGGTGGCGCTTCTCAACAATTTCGCGGTGCGCCGGCTGGCCGCCGACGATCCGGCGACGGCGGAGCGGGCCCTGCGCGCCGCGCTGGACCTCCAGCCGGGGCTCGCCGATCCGCGCATCAACCTTGCCCGGGCGCTGGAGGCGCTGGGCCGGACGGACGCGGCGTTGGCCCAGCGGCGGGCGGCCGCGCTGCTGGCGCCGGACGACGCCGCCCTGCTGGGGGCGCTGGCCCTGCGGCCCGACGCGGGAGAGGCGGACCTGCACCGCGCCCTGTGGCTCGATCCGACGCGGGCGCTGCTGTGGAACCGGCTGGGGGCTTGGCGGAAGGACCGTGGCGCGCTGCCCGCCGCCCGCCACGCCTACGAGCGCGGCCTGGCGCTGGCCCCCGCCGACGCCGCGCTGTGGAACAACCGGGCCAACGTGCGGAAGGGACAGGGCGATGCGGAGGGCGCGCGGGACGCCCTGCGGCGGGCGGCGGCGCTCCAGCCGGAGTCGGCGGCCATCCGCAACAACCTCGCCGACGCCCACACGCTCTGCGGCGACCCGGCGGCGGCGCTGGCCGAGGCTGAGGCGGCGCTCGCCCGCGATCCCGCCCTGGCCGACGCGCGGCTGGCGCGGGCCTCGGCGTTGCTGGCGCTCGGGCGCTTTGACGAGGGCTGGGACGCCTGGGAGGATCGCTGGTCCGCCGAGCCCTGGTGCCGCACCGCCGGACGCTTCCCGCAGCCGCTGTGGAGCGGGCAGCCGCTGGGCGGCGGGCGGCTGCTCGTCTGGGGGGAGCAGGGGGTGGGCGACGAGTTGATGTTCGCCACGCTGCTCCCTTTGTTGACGCAATCGTCAACAAAAGAGGCGCAATCATCAACAGGTGCTTTGGCGGGCTGCCTGTTGGAATGCGACGCCCGGCTGGCGCCGCTGTTCGCCCGCGCGCTGCCGGGGGTGGAGGTGGTGCCGCGCGGCCCGCGGCCGGACCCGCGCCTGTTCGCTCCGGACATCGCCGCGCAGATCCCGTCGGGCAGCCTGCCGCGCCTTCTGCTGCGCGCCGAGGAGGATTTCCGCCGGCTCCGTCCGATCCTGAGCGCCGATCCGGCGCGGGTGCCGGCGGTTCGGCGGCGTGGCCGGCGCCCTCTGGTCGGCATCAGCTGGCACACCACCAACCCGAAATGGGGGCGCCTGCGCAACGTGCCGCTGGCCGATCTGGCGCGCACGCTGAACGCCGCGGGCGCCGACATGGTGGTGTTGCAATATGGAGACTGCGCGGACGAGGTGGCGGCGCTGGCGGCGGAGGGCATCGCCATCCTTCTGCCCTCCGGGCTGGACCGCAAGGACGACCTGGAGGGGCTGGCCGCGCAGATCGCCGCCACCGACCTCGTCGTCACCATCGACAACGCGACCGCCCATCTGGCCGGGGCGCTGGGCCATCCGGTCTGGCTGCTGCTGTCCCACGCGCCGGACTGGCGCTGGCTGATGGGGCGGGACGATTCGCCTTGGTACCCCACCGCCCGGCTGTTCCGCCAGACCCGGAGCGGCGACTGGTCCGGCCCGGCCGAGGCGGTGGCGCGCGCCTTGCGGGGGCTGGTGGAGGGCTCGGAGGGCTGAGAGCGTCATTCCGCCGATGCCGCGAACACCCTTTCCCCAATCGAGCGTCCACCGCTGCCCCTTGCGTCAACCGGCGCTTCCCACCATCCTCCTTGCCATCATGCCCGAACTTCCCGAAGTCGAAACCGTCTGCCGCGGCCTCGCCCCGCATCTGGAGGGGCGGACCCTGGTCCAGGTGCTCCAGCGCCGCGCCAACCTGCGCGTTCCCTTTCCCGCCGGCTTCTGCGAGCGGCTGACCGGGCGCCGCGTCGAGTCGGTGCGCCGCCGCGCCAAATACATCCTGGTCCATCTGGACGACGGGACGGTGCTGATCGCCCATCTCGGCATGTCGGGCCGCATGATCATCACGCCGGAACGGCCCGCCGCCTGGGGCGCCCACGACCACGTCGTGCTGGAGACCGACGCCGGGACGGTGGTGACCTTCAACGACGCCCGCCGCTTCGGCCTGATGGACCTCGCCATGGCGGAGACGCTCGCCGAGCACCCTCTGCTGCGCGCGCTGGGGCCGGAGCCGCTGGGCAACGCCTTCTCCGGACCGGTGCTGGCCGCGCGGCTGGCCGGGCGGATGACCAGCATCAAGGCCGCGCTGCTGGACCAGAGCGTGGTCGCCGGGCTCGGCAACATCTACGTGTCGGAGGCGCTGTTCCTCGCCCGCCTCAGCCCGACGCGCATCGCCGCCACGGTGACCGGCGCCAAGGCGGAGCGGCTGGCCACGGCGATCCGCGCGGTTCTGGAGCGGGCCATCGCCGCGGGCGGATCGTCCTTGCGCGATTACCGGCAGGCGTCGGGGGAACTCGGCTACTTCCAGCACCAGTTCTCGGTCTACGACCGCGAGGGCGCGCCCTGCCCGGGCTGCACCTGCGATGTCGCGAAGACCGGGGGCGTCCGCCGCATCGTCCAGGCGGGCCGTTCGACTTTCTATTGTCCGCAACGCCAGCGTTGATATAGGTGGAAGGCATGACGGCTCCATCGGCCACCGCGAGGGCGACGCTCGCCGCCCTCCTCCTCGCCGGCCCCGCCCTTGCGGGTCTGGCCGGGGTTCCATTGCCCGCAACGTCCTCCGCCTGGGCTGCCGACTCCGCCCGCTACGTCGAAGGCATGGGGGACGTGCCGGTCATGCCGGGCCTCGCCCCCGCCGAGGAGGCGCCGCTGGTCTTCGACAAGCCCGCCGGACGCATCGCGCAGTCCGTCATGGCGGGCGCCATGGACCGCAACGCGGTCCTGTCCTTCTACAACCAGACCATGCCGCAGCTCGGCTGGAGCCGCGCCCCGCAACGGGCGGGCGGTAGCGCCAGCTTCCTGCGGGAGGGCGAGGAGCTGCGCCTGGAATTCGTCGAGCCGGCCCCCGCCGCCGCCCGGAAGGCGGCGGCCACGGTCGTCCGCTTCTCGCTGATTCCGCGCTGATCCTCCAAAGAGACCAAAAGCAAACCAGAACGCCCTCCGCCCCGAGCGAGGGGGCAAACCACGGGAGCCTGCTGCATCATGCCGTACGAAACCATTCTCGTCGAAACCCGCGGACCGGTCGGGCTCGTCACGCTGAACCGGCCCAAGGCGCTGAACGCGCTGTCCGACCTGCTGGTGACTGAGCTGGGCCAGGCGCTGGACGCGCTGGAGGCCGACGACTCCGTCGGCGCCATCGTGGTGACGGGTTCGGAGAAGGCCTTCGCCGCCGGCGCCGACATCAAGGAGATGCAGGGCTTCTCCTACATGGACGTCTACAAGGCCAACTTCATCACCGCCAAGTGGGAGCGGCTGGCCAAGTGCCGCAAGCCGACCATCGCCGCGGTCGCCGGCTACGCGCTGGGCGGCGGCTGCGAGCTGGCGATGATGGCCGACTTCATCCTGGCCGCCGACACCGCCAAGTTCGGCCAGCCGGAGATCACCATCGGCACCATCCCCGGCGCCGGCGGCACGCAGCGCCTGACCCGCTTCGTCGGCAAGTCGAAGGCGATGGAGATGTGCCTGACCGGCCGTCTGATGGACGCCGCCGAGGCCGAGCGCGCCGGCCTCGTCAGCCGCGTCGTGCCGGCGGTGGACCTGGTGGACGAGGCGGTGCGGGTCGCCGAGAAGATCGCCAAGCTCTCGCGCCCGGTCGTCATGATGGCCAAGGACGCCGTCAACGCCGCCTACGAGACGACCATGTCCGAGGGCATCCGGGTCGAGCGCCGAATCTTCCACTCCACTTTCGCCACCGAAGACCAGAAGGAAGGCATGGCCGCCTTCGCCGAAAAGCGTCAGCCGGATTGGAAGCATCGCTGACATCCCCCGACTCCTCCCCCGTATCTAGCGGGGGAGGACCAGAAATCCGTCAAGATCTCGTAATCTTTCCTTTGCCGAGAAACAGTGTTGGACGGTGCCTTGACTCCCATTCGGCTGGAGCGTATAAGGCCCCCTCGCACTGGGACAGGCGTGTCGTCCGGAGTAGGGTTTTCATGGCCAATCATAAGTCTGCTGAAAAGCGCATTCGTCAAACCGCGCGTCGTACGGAGATCAACCGTAACCGCGTCAGCCGCATCCGCACCTTCGTGAAGAAGGTCGAGACGGCGATCTCGTCCGGCAACAAGGCTGAAGCCGCTGAGGCTTTCAAGGCCGCGCAGCCGGAACTGATGCGTGGAGCCTCCAAGGGCGTTCTCCACAAGAACACCGTGTCGCGCAAGCTGTCGCGCCTGTCGGCCCGCATCAAGGCTCTCTGAGTTTACTCGGCGTTATAAAGCCGCGCACCAGGTCTGGGCGCGGCTTTTTGCGTTTTTGATAAGTACAGTCTCCGTTCCTTCCGAGTCCTCCGGCAATACTCCGGCGGGGCAGGGGATCACGGCTGTTGGACGGCGACTCGCCTCCGGCGGTTCTGGTCTTGCGTGAAGGCTGGGGCGAGGTTCGGGAGCGCTGCGTGATTTTTGCCGCAGTCCGGACCGTTCGCTTTCTGTCCTATTGCCAGGGCGGGGACGGCTGATTAGACTTTCCATCCGTTGGGAATGGCGCACCGATGTTGTCTTTGATGTCACGCGCCATTCGCTGAAGGACGGAGACGTTCAAGGCGGCGGGCAAGGCTGCGGGGCGCTCAAGAGGCTCGACTCAACCCGTTGCTCCTGGAGCGATGCTTTTCTTAAAACTCGACGTGGCAAAGGCGGAGTCCAACTTCGCCGAAGGGATAGTATTGCCGCCCAGTTGGGAGGCATCCACCGTTGGAGTCTTCAGGAGAGGAACGTTTTGCCGGCGCGGGGCCTAGATTAAGGGGTCTGGAGTCAAGGGGTCTGGGTTCGGTCGGGCGGGACGGTGCCCCCTGCGGCGCGGGGCCGTCCGGGGGGAAAGGAGCGGGGTAGGGGAAGCATGTCGGTCGGCGCGTCGTTGGATCAGCAGTGGGCCCGCATCCGGGGCCGCCTCAAGGACGAGGTGGGCGAGATCGCCTACCGCAGCTGGCTGCAGCCGCTTTCCTTCGCCGGAATCCGCGGCGGGGAGGTGCGCATCGTCGTGCCCACCCGCTTCATGCGCGACTGGGTGCTGACCCACTACGCCGACCGCATCCGCAACCTGTGGGCCGGCGAGAATCCGGACGTGCTGTCGATCGATGTCGTGGTCGCCTCGGCCAACGCGCCGTCCATGCTGATGCCGGACGAGAGCGGGGGCGAGGCGCCGCACGACTCCGGTCCGGGAGACGGCCCCGCCGCCGACGGTCCGGTTCCCCCGGCGCCCGCCCCGCGGGCCGCGGCGCTCGGCCAATCCGCGTCCTATGGGGCCGCCTCCTACGGCGCGACCTCCTACATCGGGTCCTCCTATTCGGCGGGGCCGCCCTCCTTCGCGTCGGACGAGTCGCCCACGGCGGTCGCCTCGGTGCTGGAGGATCGGACCGACATCTCCGCGCCGCTGGACCCCCGCTTCACCTTCGAGAATTTCGTGGTGGGCAAGCCGAACGAACTGGCCCACGCCGCCGCCCGGCGCGTCGCCGACGCCACCTCGGTCACCTTCAACCCGCTGTTCCTCTATGGCGGGGTCGGGCTGGGCAAGACCCACCTGATGCACGCCATCGCCTGGCAGATCCGGCGGAACGATCCGAACCGCAAGGTGATCTACCTGTCGGCGGAAAAGTTCATGTACCAGTTCATCCGGGCGCTGCGCTTCAAGGACACCATGGCCTTCAAGCAGCAGTTCCGCTCGGTGGACGTGCTGATGATCGACGACGTGCAGTTCATCAGCGGCAAGGACAGCACCCAGGAGGAGTTCTTCCACACCTTCAACGCGCTGGTGGACCAGAACCGTCAGGTCATCATCTCCGCCGACAAGAGCCCGTCCGACCTGGAAGGCATGGAGGAGCGGCTGCGCTCCCGCCTCGGCTGGGGCCTCGTCGCCGACATCCACCCGACCACCTACGAGCTGCGGCTGGGCATCCTTCAGGCCAAGGCGGACGCGCTGAACGCGGCCATTCCGCTGAAGGTCCTGGAATTCCTCGCCCACAAGATCACCTCGAACGTGCGCGAGCTGGAAGGGGCGCTGAACCGCATCGTCGCGCACGCCGAGCTGGTCGGCCGGGCCATCTCTCTGGAATCGACGCAGGAGGTGCTGCATGATCTGCTGCGCGCCAACGACCGCCGCGTCACCATCGACGAGATCCAGAAGCGGGTGGCGGAGCATTTCAACATCCGCGTCGCCGACATGCATTCGGCCCGCCGCGCCCGCGCCGTGGCCCGCCCGCGGCAGGTCGCCATGTACCTCGCCAAGCAGCTCACTGCCCGCTCCCTGCCGGAGATCGGGCGCAAGTTCGGCGGGCGCGACCACACCACCGTGATGCACGCGGTGAAGAAGGTGGAGGAGCTGCGCACCACCGACCCCGCGTTCGCCGAGGACGTCGAGCTTCTCCGCCGCATGCTGGAAAGCTGAGCGGGCCGGGTGGCCCCCGTGGATGGCCCCCGTGGGTGGGAGCCGGCGCGCGGAATGCCCCTACCGAAAATGATGGCATTTTATACAAAACCCTTGTAACACCCCGCTGGTGCCTGCAAGGGGTGGCTGCCATGATTCCCGGATCAACCATGGAGACGAACGTCCTCGTCGCCGACGACTCCTCCGTTGTCCGGAAGATCCTGAAAGACCACCTGGAGGCGTACGGGTACCGGGTTCTGCTGGCCCGCGACGGGCGGGAGGCTCTGGACCTCTACCATCTTCACGACATCCACATCCTGATCACCGATCTGGAAATGCCGCGGATGGACGGGCTGGAGCTGTGCTGGCTGATCCGGGCGGAGGACGACCAGCATCGCACCTTCTCCATCCTGATGACCGCCGACGACGACATCCAGCGCCGGATCGAGGCGTTCGACGCCGGCGCCGACGAGTTCCTGACCAAGCCCATCGACATGCCGATGCTGCGCGCCCGCGTGCGCGCCGGCGAACGCATCACCCGCACCCATCGGGTGATGGCGGAGATGCTGAACACCGATTACCTGACCGGCGTCCTGAACCGCCGCCGCTTCATGGAGCGGCTGGAGCAGCAGCACCGGCTTCTGCAAGGCGCAAACGGAACGGACAAGGCCATGCCCTTCGCCGTCGCGCTGTTCGACATCGACCATTTCAAGCGCGTCAACGACACCTACGGCCATTCCAACGGCGACCTCGCGCTGAAGCTGTTCGCCCAGACCTGCGCGGCCCGCCTGCCGCCCGGCGGTTTCCTTGGCCGCATGGGCGGGGAGGAGTTCTGCATGGTCCTGCCGGCCCCGCAGGTCGAGACGGCCATCGCCAAGGCCGAGGAGATCCGCGTGGCGACGGAGGCGCTGACCGCCCGGACCGCCGAGGGCGCCCTGTTCGCCTTCACCGTCAGCATCGGCATCTCCCCGGCGGACGGGACGGAGACGGTGGCCGACCTGATCAAGCGGGCCGACGAGTCGCTCTACTTCGCCAAGAACAGTGGACGCAACCGCACCGTGGTCTGCGGCATCGACGGTGTGGTGGTGAAGGCCCGCTTCTACGTGATGTAGCGCCCGGAGGATCGTGGGGCGTTACAGCCCGATGAAGTTTGCGCCCACGCCCGCTTGAGCCATGGACGGCGCCCGGATATCGCGGCACAGTTGCCGCTGCGGCGGAGTCCGGCTGGACCGGCCCCGCGACCGGCCCCGCGATCGGGATGGCCGGCATGATTTCGGGCCAATAAGAAAAGGGGAGAGCAGGTGCCATGACCAAGGTTCCGGAAACCACCAGCCTGGAACAGCGCTCCAGCGCCGAGACGCAGCGCGCCGCCAAGGGCTTCACCCGCCGCCTGCTGCTCCAGGGGACCGCCGCCGCCGCGGGCGTCGCCGCGGTCGGCCCCTTCATCCTGCGCGAGGGCCGCGCCGCGTCGGGCAGCGTCAAGATCTTCTCCTGGGCCGGCTACATCAGCCCGGACATGCTGGCCGACTTCGAGAAGAAGACCGGCATCAAGGCCAGCCTGACCGAATACGGCACCAACGACGAGCTGCTGAACCAGCTCAAGGCCACCGGTGGCGCCGGCTTCGACATCATCCACCCCACGGTGGACCGCGTGCCGAACTATGTGGAGTTCGAGCTGGTCCAGCCGCTGGACGAATCGAAGGTCACGTGGGACGGCTGCCTGAAGTCGGCGGTCGAGGGCTCCGCCGCCATGGGCGGCGTGGTCGGCGGCAAGCGCTTCTTCGCCCCCGCCGACTGGGGGACCGAGGCCATCGCCTATGATCAGGCCAAGGCGCCGCTGACCTACGGCACCGCCAGCTACGGCGACCTGTGGAAGCCGGAGCACGCCGGCAAGGTGACGGTGCGCGGCCATTCCGGCCTGATCGGCATCGGCCTGTGGCTGGAAGGCCAGGGCAAGCTGCCCCACCCGATCCGCGAGCAGTTCAAGGACGAGGCGAAGGCGCGCGCCAATTTCGACGCGATCCTTCAGGTCGCCGCCGCCAACAAGAAGGCCATCGGCCAGTTCTGGTCGAACGAGAACGAGGCCCAGGGCGCCTTCCGCACCAACGGTTGCGTCATCGGCCAGACCTGGGATTCGTCCGCGGTCGCCCTGCGCAAGGAGGGGCTGCCGATCCGCTTCCTGGCGCCGAAGGAAGGGGCGCTGGCCTGGATGGAGGGCTTCGCGATTCCGGCCAAGGCGGCGAACCTGGAGCAGGCCTACGCCTGGATCAACTGGTTCTACACGCCGCAGGCGGGCGCCCTCTACACCAACCACTCCGGCATCTCCAGCACGGCGGTCGGGGCGGAGGCGCATCTGTCCGACCTGAACAAGCAGTTCTTCGCCGACGCCTATCCGGGCGACGCGCTGCAGAAGCTGTGGTGGTGGCCGATCCAGGAGGCCTGGTACGTCTCCATCCGCAACGAGTACCAGGACCGCTTCCTGGCCGCGTGAGTGCGACCCTCTCCCGTCCCGATTGTCCCCTCTCCCCCTGGGGAGAGGGTTAGGGTGAGGGGGTTGTGCATGGCGCCACGTCCGGCACGAGCGCAACCCCCTCACCGGCCCTCCGGGCCACCCTCTCCCCGGAGGGGAGAGGGTTAAAGGCGGCGGCCCAACCGGGGATTTCCAGCATTCCAATCAGGTGCCTATGAGTCAGGACGTCCAGCTCGAGTCCGTCACCATGCGGTTCGGTTCCGTCACCGCCGTCCGCGACGTGTCGCTGACGGTCGGGGCGGGGGAATTCTTCAGCTTCCTCGGCCCGTCGGGCTGCGGGAAGACCACCATCCTGCGCATGGTCTCCGGCTTCATGGAGCCGACGGAGGGCGCCATCCGCATCGGCGGGCGGGACATGCGCGGCATCGGCCCGAACAGGCGGCCGACCGCGCTGATCTTCCAGAATCTCGCCCTGTTCCCGCTGATGACGGTGGCGGAGAACATCGGCTTCGGGCTGGAGGTGCGCGGCGTGCCCTCGGCGGAGCGCCAGGGGCGGGTGCGCAAGCTGCTCGACCTCGTGGCCCTGCCGGACGCCGCGGAGAAGAAGGTGACGGAGCTGTCGGGCGGCCAGCGCCAGCGCATCGCCATCGCCCGCGCGCTGGCGGTGGAGCCCGCCGTCCTGCTGCTGGACGAGCCGCTGTCGGCGCTGGACCTCAAGCTGCGCCAGCACATGCGCGCCGAGCTGCGCGACCTGCAGAAGCGGACCGGCGTGACCTTCATCTACATCACCCACGACCAGGGCGAGGCGCTGACCATGTCCGACCGGATCGGCGTGATGTCCAGGGGCGTGCTGGAGCAGGTGGGCGACGGCCGGGCCATCTACGACCACCCGGAAACCGCCTTCGTCGCCTCCTTCGTCGGGGAGAACAACCGCTTCGCCGGCACCGTCGCCGAGTCGGCGGGGGGCTTGGCCGCTCTGGACACGCCTCGTGGCCGTCTGATCGGGCGCAACCCGCGCCGCCTGTCGCCCGGCGACCGCGCCACCCTGTTCGTCCGGCCGGAGCGCATGGCGGCGGGGGCGGGGGCGGAGAACGCGCTGGAGGCGCGGGTCACCCACCGCGATTTCGAGGGCGCCTTCATCAACGCCTTCCTGGAGGGCGGCATCACCGTCCAGGTCCCGCATCTCGGCGACGAGCCGCCGCTGACCCCCGGCGAACCCGCCCGCATCGCCTTCCGGGCCGAGGACGCCGTGGTTCTGCCGGACGCGCCGGCCTGACCGCAATCAGCGCCCGATTGGCACCGCGGCGCGGAAGGGCACCTTCTCGAAGTCGCTGACCAGCGCGTCCAGCCGTACCGCCCAGGACCCAGCCACCGGCAGGGCCACCCCGTCCGCCGCGTAGACGCCGGGCGCCAGCTTGGGCAGGGGGCGGGTGATGCCCTCGATCCCGGCGGCGGGCAGGGCCAGCTCCGCCGACACCTCCAGCGCGTCGACCGGCGCGCCGTCCGGTCCCGTCAGGCGCATCTCGACGCGGTTCGCTCCCGGCGTTGCCGGGGTCACCGTGACGATGGCCGTGCGCCCGCGCGCCACGACCGCGGTGCTGAAGCCCGCCGGTTTTTCGGCGAAGACCAGCGGGGCCTGGGTGCGCGGCGGCGGCGTGGTGCCCAGCCCGGCGGTGAACAGCACGACCAGCGCGGCCACCACCATCTCGGTGTGGACGCTGGCGCGCAGCCGGTCCGCTCCCTTGGCGCCCATGGTCTCCAGCCGTGGCGTCAGCCGCCAGCGGTTGACGGCGGCCAGCGCCAGCAGGGCCAGCGCGCAGACGATCTTGCCGGTCCAGATCTGGCCGTAGGCGGTGGTCAGGATGCTGCGCGGGTCGGCGATCTGCAACACGCTCAGCCCCGCTCCGGCCAGCAGAAGCATCGCCACCGCCGGAACCGCGATGGCGGAGAAGCGGCGGACCAGCCGCAGCGACTCGGTCGGCGGCTCCGTCCGCAGCAGCACGGCCAGCGGCCAGAAGCTGCCGATCCAGAAGGCCACCGCCAGACCGTGCAAGGCGACCAGCGGCACGCTGAGCCAGCGCGGCTCCGCCGTCGCGGCGTGGCCGGTGGCGGCCAGCGCCAGCGCCGCCCCGACCGCCCCGATGACCAGCAGGACGCGGCCCGCCGTTCCGCGGTCTTCCAGCGCCAGTCCCAGCGCGGCGGCGATCAGGCTGAGCAGCGCCAGGAGGACGCTCGGCCCCGCCGTGCTCGTCAGGCCGGCGATCCAGGGCGTCGCGCCGGCCAGGGCGGACAGCGGCGCCCCTTCCAGCACCGCCCCGGCCAGCCCGGCGTTCAGCACCGCCACCAGCGCGGCGACGCCGACGCCCAGGCACAGGCCGGGGCGCAGGCGGCGGTTCAGCGGACTCCACCGCCCCGCCACCAGAACCAGGAACAGCCCGCCGCCCACCGCGGCGAGCAGGCTTCCGTAATGGAGCCCCCGCAGCGCCGCGGCGGCCAGCAGCGTCGCCGGCGGGGTCGCTCCGCCCAGCTCCGCCGGTCGTTCCGGTTCCGCACCGATCCCGAACAGGAGCGATCCGGCAACCGGGTGGCCGTCCGCCGAGCTGACGCGGTAGCTGAGGACGTGGGTCCCCACCGCCAGCCCGCCGGGCAGGGCGACGCGCAGCGCCCCGTCCCCGGCGGCCGGGGCGGGCAGGGGAAGCGTCACCCCGCCGGGGCCGGTCAGCGTCACCGACACCGGCCGCACCGGCTCGTTGAAGCGCAGCACGGCCTCGGCGGGCGGGCTGTCGAGCCGCGCCCCGTCCTCCGGGACGCTCTCGACCAGCACGGCATGCGCCAGGGCCGGCGCGGACAGGGACAGCAGCATCAGGGCGGCGACCCACCCCACGACCAGCCGGCGCATGCGTTTTTCCTTCCCTTACGGCTTGGCGGTCAGGGTGACGCCGGGGGCCGGCTCCTTGACGTCGTGGTCGGTCTTGCCCGGCTCCGGAATCTCGATCCAGCGGTGCACGCCGGTCTCGCACTCCTGCACCACGGGGAAATAGACCACGGTGCCGGGGGCGGCGTCGGGCAGGCGGGCGCGGAAGACGAACTCGTCGTAATGGGCGTCGGGCAGCGAGCCGCCGGTCCAGGCGATCTCGGTGACGCCCTTGCTCAGCGACTCGCCGTAGTAATCATAGGCCTTGGCGTATTGGCCTTCCTTGGTCGTCAGGGTCCAGCCGGGCTTGGGCATCGGCTTCACCGCGATGACCCCCTCCGGGATCTGCACGCGCAGGGCGACGGTGGGGGAGGCGCCGCAGCCATGGCCGACGCGCAGCACGCCCTTGTAGGTGCTGGCGGCGGGGGCCTGCTTGGTCTCCAGCGTGGTGTGGGCGAGGGCGGCGGAACCAGGAAGAAGACCGGGCAGGCAAGCGAGGACGGCGGCGGCCAGCAGGGCGCCGCGGGTGTTGCGGATCATGGGAACTCTCCGGTGTGTGCGCAGGCTCCGGATGTGGCCGTAGGGCCTTGTTCCGATCGACGGCGTCTCCGTTTCCGCACCGGCCCCCACCCCTGCCCTCCCCCGCTCCGCGGGAGAGGGTGCCTTGCGCGAAGCGGCGGCAGTCCCCTCCCCTGCGAAGCGGGGGAGGGTTAGGGAGGGGGCAACCGTCAGTAACGACGGGAGAGACGGGAAAAGACGCGGGTCGCGTTCGAAAAAAGGCCGTTCAGCCGCAGGTCCGTGCCTGTGAATGGGTGTCTGCGAGGAAACTCGGTTCAGACACCCACCGGAGGCGCCCTGGCGGAGAAGGCGCGCGGGGTGCGGCCGGCCCCCGCCGCGTCGTCCTCGGGCAGCGGAACGGCGGCCAGCACGATTCCGGCCGGCGGCAGCGGGGCCGGCGCCAGGGCCGGACCCAGCAGGGACCCGCCGCCCAGCGACAGGCAGATCGGGCAATAGGTGACGTGGCCCGGCGTGCCGTCGGGGACGGGGCCATGGTCGGCGTGCGGCGCGGCGGAGGCGTCGGGCGCGGAACCCGAATGGCAGATCGAGCCGGCCATGGCGAGCTGCGCCGATTCCGCCAGCACCCTGGCCAGCGGCGCCGGGACGTGGGTGGCCATGACCAGGGCGTGGAAGACCAGCACCAGCGCGGCGACCCACGCTGTTGCCTCCCTCATCGCACCGGATGTCCGCCATGCACGCATGTCCCCACTATGGGCACAGTCCAAGCCTCGAAAAAAGGCAATAAAGTTGTGGTCTTTTGCCGGGGCATGGCCTCGCTTGCGCTCCGGCCCGGGGTCGTGAGAGGCTTTCGATCCTAGAATCTCGGCGGGTGGGGGAGTGGTCATGGGCGGCGTGCTGCGCCGGTACGGTCCGGTTCTGACCGCGGCGATCCTGCTGGCGGTGGCCGCGTGGCTGCTGCTGCTGGTCGTGCTGCCGCAATTGCTGATGGTGGATTTCTCCTTCCGCCCGTCACTGCCGCCCAGCAAGGCCGGCGGGCCGGAGGACGTCTACACGCTGCGCAACTACGCAACGCTGTGGACCAACCAGATCCATCTGGCGATCTTCCTCAAGACGATCTGGGCGAGCAGCCTCGTCACCGCCGTCACTCTGGCGGTCTGCTACCCCGTGGCCTTCTACATGGCGCAGGTGGCGCCGCGGCGGCGCCTGCCGCTGCTCGTGTTGATGCTCGTCGTGCCCTTCTGGATCAACGAGCTGCTGCGCACCTTCGCCTGGTACATCATCCTGGCCTTCAACGGGCCGCTGAACGCGCTCCTGGTCGGGCTCGGCGTGTTTTCGGAGCCGCAGCGTCTGCTCGGCGGCGACGCCGGGGTCATCATCGGGATGGTCTACGTCTACATCCTCTTCATGGTGTTCCCGATCATGAACGCCATGGAGTCGCTGGACCGCAACCAGATCGAGGCGGCGCGCGACCTGGGGGCCGGCTGGCTGCGCATCCACCGCCGCATCGTCATCCCCCACGCCAAGCCGGGCATCGCGGTCGGCTGCATCATGACCTTCATGCTGGCGGCGGGCAGCTACGCCGTGCCGGCCCTGCTCGGCGGGCCGCAGAGCCGCTGGTTCACCGAGGTCATCTACAACTGGTTCTTCGAGGGCGGGAACTGGAACCAGGGTGCGGCCTACGCCTTTATCCTGCTGATCCTGTGCATCGCCTTCATCCTGCTGATGATGCGGCTGTTCCGCGTCGGCCTCACGGACATCGCGAAATGACGGCTGCCACCTTCCGCCGCTGGGTCACCGGGGCCTATCTCGTCCTGTTCTTCGGCTACCTGTTCCTGCCGCTGGGGATCATGGCGGCGGCGACCTTCAACAGCAGCCGCTTCCCGACCGTCACCCCCTGGATGGGCTTCACCCTGCAATGGTTCGGCGCCCTGTGGGCCGACCAGCGCATGTGGCAGGCGCTGGGGACCAGCCTGCTGGTCGGGGCGGGAGTGATCGCCGTGGCGGTGCCGCTGGGCTTGGCGGCGGCGCTGCTGCTCGACCGGCTGCACAGCCGGGCGCGGACCTTCCTCTACGCCGTGATGGTGTCGCCGCTGCTGACGCCGGGGGTGATCGTCGGCATCTCCACACTGGTCTTCTGGCGGGAGTGGTTCGGGGTGACCGGCGGCCTGTTCCTGACAATCCTGGCGCAGTCCAGCTTCATCGCGGCCTACGCGATGCTTCTGTTCCTGGCGCGGCTGCAACGGTTCGACCAGACGCTGGAGGAGGCGGCGCTGGATCTGGGCGCCACCCATGGGCAGGTGTTCCGGCGGATCACGCTGCCCTATCTGACGCCGGCCATCCTGTCGGCGTCCTTCCTGGCCTTCCTGCAGAGCTTCGAGAACTACAACACGACGCTGTTCGTCCGCGGGCTGGACACCACGCTGACGGTCTACATCGCCTCGAAGGTGCGCACGGGCCTGACGCCCGCGGTCAACGCGCTGTCGCTGATCCTGATCGCGCTGACCATCCTGGGCGCCGTCGTCTACGAAATCCTGCGCCGGCGCGAAGCGCGCCGGCAGCCGGACCCCGCGTGACGGCGGCAAACCTTATTCTTCGCTTTCGTCGGCGTCGGCTTCGATCTGGGCGGCCAGATCGCGCAGCATGTCGATGACGTCCTCGTGGCTGGTCTCGTCCACGGCGGTGTTCACGGCGGCCTCGATCATGGCGACGGCGATGTAGGGGCCGAGGACCCCGCCTTCCTTGATCGCCGCCTCGAGATGCTTCTCGGCGACCGACAGGGCCTTCTCGAAGAGGGCCTCGGCCGTCTGGTTGGTGCTGTCCTTGCTCATCTTGCGGTCCGTTGCGGGTGTATGGTGCGACTCCTATAACACCGGCCCGCCCGGCTTGGCGCGGCAAATCGGGACGGTGCGGGGAATGACCGTCATGCCCGGGCTTGCCCCGGCCCGCCGCACCGGCCACATTCGGCCGGAACCACCATCCGACAGGCGACCATGACCGATCCGACCCGCCCCGACCTCTACCGTTTCTGGATCGCGGAGCATGTGCGCTTCGCCGACCTCGACGCGCTCGGCCACGTCAACAACAACGCCATTGGCGTGTATTTCGAGCAGCTCCGCGTGTCGCTGGTCCATGATTGCGGCGGTTTCCGAGCCGAGTCCCCCTGGACCGTGGTGCTGGCGCGCAGCGTCATCGACTACAAGGCGGAGCTGATGTTCCCGGCGGACATCCGCGTCGGCGCGCGGGTCGCGAAGGTCGGCAACACCTCCGTCATTCTGGGGGCGGCGATCTTCGACGGCGACCGCTGCATCGCCGTGCAGGAGGCGGTCTGCGTCATCGTCGACAAGAACAGCCACCGTCCGACGCCGGTGCCGGCCGACCTGCGCGACGCCCTGGCCCGCTACGTGTGAGGACACCGTGCCGCCGTTTCTCCCGCTGACCCGCCGCGATCTGCTGACCGGCTCCGTCCTGCTGGCCGGGGCCGGCCTGCTGCCGCGCGCGGCCCGTGGGGCGGCGGTGGGGGAGGGACGGGTGGTCCGCCTGTCCGCCGGCCCGGCCCGCGCCAATCTGGCGGGGACGGGCTTTCCCGACACGGCGGTCTGGGCCTATGACGGGCGGGTTCCGGGGCCGGAGCTGCGCTTCCGCCAGGGCGACACGGCGCGCATCGCCTTTGCCAACACTCTGCCGGAAGCGACGACCATCCACTGGCACGGCCTGCGCGTCCCCAACGCCATGGACGGGGTGCCCGGCCTGTCGCAGCCGCCGGTGCCGGCGGGCGGGCGGTTCGACTATGAATTCCCGCTGAAGGACGCCGGCACCTTCTGGTACCACCCCCACGTCAACAGCGGCGTGCAGGTGGCCCACGGCCTGACCGGGGCCTTCATCGTGGAGGAGCGCGAGCCGATCCGCGTGGACCGCGACCTGCTCTGGCTGCTCGGCGACTGGCGCCTGACGAAGGAGGCGGAGCTGGCCGGCGGTTTCGGTCACCCCATGGACGCCACCCACGCCGGGCGCATCGGCAACACCGTCACCATCAACGGCGCCGTCCGGGACAGCGTGCCGGTCCGCGCCGGGGAGCGCGTCCGCCTGCGCCTGATCAACGCGGCGAACGCCCGCGTCTTCGCGCTCGACTTCCAGGGCCACGCGCCGCGGGTGATCGCGCTGGACGGCCAGCCGGTGACGCCGCACGCCCCGCCGGACGGCAAGGTCGTGCTGGCGCCCGGCCAGCGCGCCGACCTCGTGATCGACATGGAAGGCCGGCCGGGCGAAGGCTTCGACGTGGTCGACGGCTTCTACCCGCGCATGGCCTACCGGCTGACCCGGCTGACCTACAGCGGCGAGGCCCCCTTGCGCGACTCGCCGTTGGATGCCCCGGTCGCGCTGCCCGCCAACCCGCTGCCGGAGCCCGACCTTGCCGGCGCTGTCCGCCAGGACGTGGTGCTGGACGGCGGGATGCACGGCGCCATGCCGAAGGGTGCCGGGCCGCGCGGCCCCTTCTGGGCGCTGAACGGCGTGGCTGCCCCAGGCCATTCATCCATGGAGCATCATCATCCGGAGCCGCTCATCACCGTCAAACGCGGTCAAACGCAGGTGACGGCCTTCGTCAACGAGACCGGCTGGTGGCACCCCATGCACCTGCACGGCTTTCCCTTCCGCGTCCTCTCGCGCAACGGCCGGCCGGCCGAACACCGCGAGTGGCGCGACACCGTCCTGCTCGGCCCCCGTGAGACGGCCGAGATCGCCTTCGTGGCCGAAGAGGTCGGCGACTGGATGCTCCACTGCCATGTTCTGGAGCATCAGGAGACCGGCATGATGGCCGTCCTGAGAGTGACCGCGTGAAACGACCCGCCCCCAAACCCCGCCCGTCCCCCCGCAGCGCTGCCCCCCGTACCGCCGAGGTGACCGTCACCGAGGTCGGCGCCCGCGGCGACGGCATCGCCAGCTTCGAAGACGCCAAGCTCTTCGTGCCGCTGACCGTCCCCGGCGACCGCGTGCGGGTGGCCGTGAAGGAGGCCGCCAACGCCAAGGGAGACGGTCTGCGCGCCGACCTGCTGGAGATCCTGGAGCCCGGCCCGGGACGCGCCACGCCGCCCTGTTCCCATTTCGGAACCTGCGGCGGCTGCACGCTCCAGCATATGGAGGACGCCGCCTACGCCGCCTGGAAGGTCGGGCTGGTGCAGGGGGCCCTGGCCCGCGTCGGGCTGGGCGACACGCCCTTGGAGCCGCTGTCGCGGACGCCACCGGCCGCCCGCCGCCGCGCCCGCTTCGCCGCGCTGAAGCGGGGGCGCCGCGTCTGGCTCGGTTTCAACGAGCGGATGAGCCACCGGCTGACCGACCTGACGGAGTGTCCGGTGCTGCGGCCCGGCCTGTTCGCCCTGGTGGAGCCGCTGCGCGGGCTGCTGCTGTCGGTTCTGCCGGACGGCAGCGGCTGCGACGTGATCGCCACTGACTTGGAGGGCGGGATCGACCTCGTGCTGGTCGGGCCGCGCAGCCTGGACCGCGCGGCGCGGGAACGGCTGGTGGCCTTCGGCGAGGCGGAGGGGGTGGCCCGCATCTCCTGGCAGGCGGACGAGCGTGGCACATCGGAGCCCATCGCCCACCGCCGTCCGCTGGCGGTGTCCTTCGCCGGACTGCCGGTCACCCCGCCGCCCGGTGCCTTTCTCCAGGCGAGCGCCGAGGGGGAGGCCGCCCTGGTCACCGCCGTGCTCGCCAACATCGGGGAGCCGAAGCGGGTGGCCGATCTGTTCGCCGGGCTGGGCACCTTCGCGGTCCCGCTGGCCCAGCGGGCGGCGGTCCATGCGGTGGAGGGGGACGCCCCGGCGCTGGCCGCGCTGAACAAGGCGGCGGGGGCGTTGCGCCTGACCACGGAGCGGCGCGACCTGTTCGAGAACCCGCTGACGGCGAAGGAGCTGGCGCGGTTCGACGCGGTGGTCTTCGACCCGCCGCGCGCCGGCGCCGCCGCCCAGGCGCAGGCGCTGGCCGGGTCGAAGGTGCCGCGGGTGGTGGCGGTGTCCTGCAACCCCGCGACCTTCGCCCGCGACGCCCGGACGCTGGTGGACGGCGGGTACGTGTTGAGCCGCGTTTACCCCGTGGACCAGTTCCTGTGGTCCGCCCACGTCGAGGTCGTCGGGGTGTTCAGCCGCCCGTAGGGTCTGCCCGTAGGTTCGGCGAGGGGAGCGAGGGACCAAGAAGGCACGACGATCATCACCATCCTCGTGCCTTCGTGGCGAGGCCCATCAGTCCAGCTGCATCACGATGGCCTTGAGATAGGCCGACTCCGGCAGATGCGGGTGCACCGGGTGGTCCGGCCCGGCCCCGGCGCTGCGCAGGATGCGCCCGGTCCGCCCGGCGTCGTGCAGGCCGCGGGCGACCTGCTCGGCGAAGGTCGGCGGGTCGACGTTGTGGCTGCACGACGCGCAGAGCAGGAAGCCGCCCGGCGCGGTGATCTTGGCGGCCAGACGGGTCATCTTGCGGTAGGCGCGGCAGCCGACGGCGAGGTCCTTCTTGGACTTCACGAAGGCCGGCGGGTCGGCGATGACGACCTCGAACGTTTCGCCCTCGGCGTTCAGCCGCTCCAGCTCGTTGAAGGCGTCGGCGCGGCGCGCCTCGAAGCGGTCGGCCACCCCGTTGGCCTCCGCGGCGCGGGTGGCGTTGTCCAGCGCCCCCTGCGAGCGGTCGACCGACACCACCGACGACGCGCCCTCGACGGCGCAGAGCACGCCGAAGCCGCCGTTGTAGCTGAAGAAGTCGATGGCCCGCTTGCCCTTCGCCAGCTTGGCGATGAAGGCGCGGTTGTCGCGCTGGTCGTAGAACCAGCCAGTCTTCTGCCCGCCCAGCGGGTCGGCGAAGAAGGTGGCGCCGTTCTCCTCCAGCCGGATCGGGCCGTCGATCTCGCCCTTCACCAGCCGGCTTTCCTCCGGCAGCCCTTCCAGCGCGCGCTGGGTGCTGTCGTTGCGCAGGATGACCGCGCGCGGGGCCAGCACCTCGTCGATGGCGGCCAGGATGGCGTCGATGCGCTGGTCCATGAAGACGCTGTTGGCCTGCACCGTCACCACGTCGCCGTAGCGGTCCACGATCAGCCCCGGCAGCCCGTCGGCCTCCGCGTGCACGACGCGGTAGTAGGGCCGGTCGAACAGCGCCTCGCGCATCGCCACCGCGCGCCTCAGCCGCCCGGCGAGGAAGGCGTGGTCGACCACTGTCGCCGGGTCGCTGGACAGCATCCGCGCGGCGATCAGCGTGTGCGGGTTGAAGGTGGCGATGCCCAGCGGCGTCCCGCCGGGGTCCAGCAGGCGCACCGGGCTGCCCGGCGGGATGGCCTTGGCCGCCGTGTCCATCTGGACTTCGTTGGAATAGACCCAGGGGTGGCCGTGCAGGACGCGCCGCTGGCGGCCGGCCTGCAGATGGATCGCCCGGTACTTGACGGGGGTGGTGGGGGTGTCGGTCATGATGGCCGCATCCTAGCCGCTCGCGCCCGCCGAGCAAACGGTCACGTCGCCGGAGTCGTGGGAAACGGGGGATGGATTCGCGGGATGGGACGGGGGACTTGACGCTTCCGGCGGGACTTACGGGATGCCGAGCGGGCTTTCCGCCTGCGACCGATGCGCGCGGTTGTCGTTGGCGCCGTCCATCGCCTTGCACAGCCGCAAGGTTTCCGTGCGGTGCCCGTCCTGGTGAAAGCAGGTCAGCAGGGACCCGCGCGACCCGGCCGCCCCGGCCAGCAATTCCGGCAGGGAGGTGTGGATCGCCGTGCATCCGTGGCTGCGCGCCAGCCGGTCCATGGAGCGCAGCAAAGTCTCCGCCGGGCCCGTCATGTCGAACAGATCGAGCACGACGAAATTCTCCACGGCCAGAATTCGGCCGTGGCGAAGATGCTCCGCAATAGCGTATGAGAAAAGTCCATGGAGGTACCCCCGTGCGTTCTGCACGGTCATGATGCCCGACGGCGTCGCGGGGGTATCAACCGGCCCGATAAGTGCTGCGGCAAATGCGCGCCATTGCTCCACCGGCAAGTCCGGGAAGATGGCCCGCACCAGCGGATAGGCCTGGTCGATCTGACGCTGACCGAGAGGTTTCGCGATGAAGCTTTCGTCCATGCCCGTCCGACCGCGTGAAGGACGGTGAACGATGGCAGGCACCGGTAAGACCGGTCGTTGACGTAGATCAATGTTGCAAGGTCCACCCCTACACATATTGGGATTATTGGAGGCAGGCGCAACCGGCGTCCGCATAAGAAGTGCATCGTATGTGAACCTGCCCCCCTCCTTAACAGTACGTACCCAGCGGTGGTGCAACCTCAGAGGGAGCGGCCCGAGCCGCCCGGGGCAAACGGGAGAGATTGAATGACATCAGCGACTCTGACGCCAGGGGCCGCCCTGGGCAGCCAGCGGGTGTCGGAAAATGTGCGTTATTACGAAGACGCCGTCCGACTCTTCGTCATCGCTGCAGTGTTCTGGGGCGTCGTCGGCTTCCTCGCCGGCGTCTTCATCGCGCTGCAGCTCGCTTTTCCGGCGCTGAATCTCGGCCTTGAGTGGACGAGCTTCGGGCGCCTGCGGCCGGTCCACACCTCGGCCGTGATCTTCGCGTTCGGCGGCAACGTCCTGTTCGCCACCTCGCTCTACTCCGTGCAGCGCACCAGCCGCCAGTTCCTGTTCGGCGGCGAGGGCCTCGCGAAGTTCGTCTTCTGGAACTACAACATCTTCATCGTCCTGGCGGCGCTCAGCTACGTGCTCGGCTACACCCAGGGCAAGGAGTATGCGGAGCCGGAGTGGATCCTCGACCTCTACCTGACGGTCATCTGGGTCCTCTACGCCATCCAGTTCATCGGCACGGTGATGACCCGCAAGGAGTCGCACATCTACGTCGCCAACTGGTTCTTCATGGCGTTCATCCTGACCGTCGCGATCCTCCACATCGGCAACAACGTCAACGTCCCGGTGTCGCTGACCGGGATGAAGTCCTACCCGTTCGTCTCGGGCGTGCAGAGCGCCATGGTGCAGTGGTGGTACGGCCACAACGCGGTCGGCTTCTTCCTGACCGCCGGCTTCCTCGGCATCATGTACTACTTCGTTCCGAAGCGCGCGGAGCGGCCGGTCTATTCGTACCGCCTGTCGATCGTGCACTTCTGGACGCTGATCTTCCTCTACATCTGGGCCGGCCCGCACCACCTGCACTACACGGCCCTGCCGGACTGGGCGCAGACGCTGGGCATGACCTTCTCGGTCATGCTGTGGATGCCGTCCTGGGGCGGCATGATCAACGGCATCATGACCCTGTCGGGTGCCTGGGACAAGCTGCGCACCGACCCGGTCCTGCGCTTCCTCGTGACGTCGGTGGCCTTCTACGGCATGTCGACCTTCGAGGGCCCGCTGATGTCGGTGAAGCCGGTCAACGCCCTGTCGCACTACACCGACTGGACGATCGGCCACGTGCACTCCGGTGCGCTCGGCTGGGTGGCCTTCATCTCCTTCGGCGCGATCTACTATCTGGTCCCGGTCCTGTGGAAGCGCTCGCAGCTCTACAGCCTGCGTCTGGTCAGCTACCACTTCTGGACCGCCACCATCGGCATCGTGCTCTACATCACCGCCATGTGGGTGTCGGGCATCATGCAGGGCCTGATGTGGCGCGCCTACGACAACCTCGGCTTCCTCCAGTACTCGTTCGTCGAGACGGTCGCGGCCATGCATCCCTTCTACGTGATCCGTGCTCTGGGCGGCGTGCTGTTCCTGGCTGGTGCCCTGATCATGGTCTACAACCTGTGGCGCACGGCCAAGGGTGACGTCCGCATCGAGAAGCCCTATGCCTCCGCCCCGCACAAGGCGGCGGTCGGTGCGGCCTGACGCCGGAGGAACTGAGAAAATGGCTGAGGAAAAAAAGGGCTTTAGTCACGACACGATCGAGCGGAACACGCTTCTGCTCATCGTCCTGATCCTGATCACCGTGTCGATCGGCGGCCTCGTCCAGATCGTCCCGCTGTTCACGATCGAGTCGACGATCGAGAAGGTGGACGGGGTTCGTCCCTATTCGCCGCTCGAACTGGCCGGCCAGAACATCTACTACCGCGAAGGCTGCTACAACTGCCACAGCCAGCAGATCCGTCCGTTCCGCGATGAGGTGGAGCGTTACGGTCACTACTCGCTGGCCGCGGAAAGCATGTACGACCATCCCTTCCAGTGGGGCTCCAAGCGCACCGGTCCGGACTTGGCCCGCGTGGGCGGCAAGTACTCCCACGACTGGCAGGTCGCCCATCTGGTCGATCCGCGCGCCGTGGTGCCGGAGTCGATCATGCCGGGCTACGCCTGGATGAAGGATCGTCCGCTGAAGTACACCGACATCCAGGATCACATGAAGACCCTGCGCATCGTCGGCGTCCCCTACACGGACGAGCAGATCGCCAGTGCCAAGGCCGACCTCGAAGCGCAGAAGAACCCGGACGCCGACACGGCCGGTCTGATGAAGCGCTACCCGAAGGCCGTCGTGGCCAACTTCACGGGCAACAAGGGCGTCACCGAAATGGACGCGCTGGTGGCCTACCTGCAGGTCCTGGGCACCATGGTGGACTTCACCAAGTACCAGTCGCCCAAGCAGCTCCAGCAGTAACCGGGAGGGGTCCATGGATTTGGATTCGATCACTGTCGCCCTGCGGTCCTTCTGGACCGTCTGGCTGGCCCTGCTCTTCACCGGCATCGTGGTCTACGCCATGTGGCCAGGCAACCGGGGCAAGTTCGAAGACGCCTCCCGGATCCCGCTCAAGGAAGATGGTCAGGAGTTTTAGGCCATGGCACAGAAAGAAAAGGACGCCCTTTCCGGCGTCGAGACCACCGGCCACGAGTGGGACGGCCTGCGGGAGCTGAACAACCCCCTGCCCAAGTGGTGGCTGTACATCTTCTACGTCTGCATCGCGTGGTCCCTCGTCTACTACGTGCTCTACCCGGCCTGGCCGCTGGGCAAGAGCTACACGAAGGGCCTGCTCGGCTACTCGCAGCGCGAGGAGCTGGTGCAGAAGGTCGCCGACGGCAAGAAGGCCCAGGAAAAGTACCTGACGGCCATCGCCGCGACCTCCGTCGAGGACATCCAGAAGAACAAGGACCTCCTTGCCTTCGCGATGGCCGGCGGCCGGTCCTACTTCAACGAGAACTGCGCGGCCTGCCACGGCGCCGGCGGCCAGGGCGCCAAGGGCTTCCCGACGCTCGCCGACGACGTGTGGCTGTGGGGCGGCACCACCGCCGACATCTACAAGACCATCCAGCACGGCATCCGTGCGGATGACGGCGACACCCGCGGCACCGTCGGCATCGGCATGACCGCCTTCGGCAAGGACGGCATCCTGAACCGCGACCAGATCGGTCAGGTCGCCGAGTATGTCCTGTCGCTGAACAAGCGCTCGACCGACGCCGCCGCCGCGGAGAAGGGCAAGACCGTCTATGACGAGAACTGCGCCGCCTGCCATGGCGAGAACGCGCAGGGCTCGCTCGCGGTCGGCATGGACGTCGGCGCCCCGCCGCTCGTCACGGCCAACTGGCTCTATGGCGGCGACAAGGCCACGCTGGTCCAGACCATCACGAACGGCCGCGCCGGCGTGATGCCCGCCTGGTCGAAGCGTCTGGACGACGCGACGATCAAGTCGCTGGCCGTCTACGTCCACAACCTGGGCGGCGGCAAGTAAGCCGTCCAGACAGGAAGGACCGGCCGGGGAGGGGGACGCCCCCCTGGCGGGTCCGCCGGACTTCGGTGCCGGGGAGGCGACTCCCCGGCATTTTCTTTGTCCGGGCGGCTGGTCGTCCGGGCCCCGACGGGCGCGCGGGGGAGGGTGGCGTCGCCGGATGCGCCCCCGAATCCTTTGATCCAGCGCAATGCCCCTGTGACGTTGTGCCGCCATAGTCCCCTCGCCACCGCCGAACCATGTCGGCATGGCCAAGCCGCCTGCGCGGCGGACGCCAGAAGAAGAAGGCGAGGTCATGAGCGCGACCACCGAACAGCCGCCGCCCCGTATCGACCGATTGGACGGCGATGCCTTGGAACGCCCGGTTCCGGCCGCCGGTGACGCGCCCGCCGCCGCCCCGCCGAAGGCGCCGCGCCGCGCCGCGCGCTCGATGTACCAGAAGCACGCCAAGGTCTATCCCAAGGCGGTGCACGGCACCTTCCGCCGCATCAAATGGGCGGCGCTGGCGGTTCTCCTGGCGATCTACTACGTGCTGCCCTGGGTCCGCTGGGACCGCGGGCCGAACGCCCCCGACCAGGCGGTGCTGCTCGACCTCGCCAACCGCCGCTTCTACCTGTTCTTCGTCGAGCTGTGGCCGCAGCAGATCTATTACCTGACCGGCGCGCTGATCCTGGCGGCGCTGGGCCTGTTCCTGGCGACCTCGCTGGCGGGCCGCGTCTGGTGCGGCTACGCCTGCCCGCAGACGGTGTGGACCGACCTCTATGTCTGGGTCGAACGGCTGGTCGAGGGTGACCGCGGCGAGCGCATCCGCCTCGACCAGGGGCCCTGGACCGCCCGGAAGGCCGGGCGCAAGGTCCTGAAGAACCTGATCTGGCTGCTGATCGCTGTGGCGACCGGCGGCGCCTGGATCTTCTACTTCACCGACGCGCCGACCCTGCTGGGCGAGATGCTGCGCTTCGAGGTGTCCTCGACCGCGCTCGGCTTCATCGGCCTGTTCACCGCCACCACCTATCTGCTGGCCGGTTTCGCGCGGGAGCAGGTCTGCACCTACATGTGCCCGTGGCCGCGCTTCCAGTCGGCGATGATCGACGAGGACAGCCTGATCGTCACCTACCAGGACTGGCGCGGCGAAGGCCGCAGCCTGCTGCGCAAGTCGCAGAGCTGGGAGGAGCGCAAGGCCGAGGGGCTGGGCGACTGCATCGACTGCTTCAACTGCGTCCAGGTCTGCCCCGCCGGCATCGACATCCGCGACGGGCTGCAGATGCAGTGCATCGGCTGCGGCCTGTGCATCGACGCCTGCGACGAGATCATGACCAAGGTCGGGCGGCCGACCGGCCTCATCACGTTCGACACCCAGACCAATCAGGTGGCCGTCGCCACCGGCGGGCAGCCGGTGCCCTTCCGCCTGCTGCGCCCGCGCACGATCCTCTACACGCTGATGATGCTGGTCATCGCCGGCGGCATCGGCGTCGGGCTGCTGCTGAAGCCGGGGCTGGACATCAGCGTCCTGCGCGACCGCGCCCCGCTGTTCGTGGCGCTGTCCGACGGGTCGGTGCGCAACGCCTACACCTTCAAGATCTCCAACATGACCCGCGACCCGCGCGCCTACACGCTGGCGGTTTCCGGGGTGGCGGGGGCCAGCCTGTCGGTGGCCGGCGACGGCCAGGACGAGCAGGCCGGCACCCAGCGCCTGACCGCCGATCCGGACATGGTGGCGACCTACAGAATTTTCGTGACCGCGCCGCGCACCGGTTTGCAAGGCGCCTCCCAGCCCCTTACCTTCAGGCTTACCTCGGCCGATGGTGAGGTGGCGACCTATGACTCCGTCTTCATGGGGCCGGCCAACTGATCCCGACCGGCTCTTCGCGCTGCATTCACCAAAGGTCAAGACGACGATGACGCTGTCCACCGACGCCGGAACCCGCCGCACCCCGCCCCGCCGGACCGGCCGCCAGCCCGGCTGGTACATCCCCTGGATCTTCGTGGCCGGCTTCGCCGTCGTGATCGCGGTCAATGGCGTGATGCTGCACTTCGCCCTGTCGAGCTGGACCGGTGTCCAGACCGAGCAGCATTTCATGAAGGGCCTGAAGTACAACGAGGATCTGGCCGGCGCCCGCGCCCAGGCCGAGCGCGGCTGGAAGGTCACCACCGACTTCACCGCCACCGAGGCGCAGAAGGGCATCCTGGCGCTGACGCTGCACGACAAATACGGCAACCTGCTGAAGGACGCCGAGGTGAAGGTCGCCTTCATCCGCCCGACCAGCGAGGGCCACGACGTCCGCCTCGACCTGCCCTATCTGGGCGAGGGCCGCTTCGCCGCCCCGGTGGCGCTGCCGCTGCCCGGCCAGTGGGACCTGCGCGTGGAAATCCACCACGCCACGGGTGATTACCAGGACGAAAAGCGCCTCTTCGTCAAGTAAGCGCCTCATTCTCAACGCCCCGTCCCGAACGCAATGGCACACCAGCACACGGGTTTCGTGACATGACCGTCTGCCTCCACTGCGGGCAGGAGCATCCCGAGGGCACCGGCACCACCGCCTCCGACGGCGCCGGCCCCTTCTGCTGCACCGGCTGCGCGGCGGCCTACGACCTCGTCCGCGGGCTCGGGCTGGAACGCTATTACGAGCGGCGCTGCGTCGATCCCGCCGCCCGGCCCCTGCGCCCGGACGGCGAGGCGCCGCCCCTCGACTACGCCCCCCACGCCAAGCACGCCGAGGATGGCACCGCGTCGCTGCATCTGATGGTGGACGGGCTGCAATGCGCGGCCTGCGTCTGGCTGATCGAGACGGCGCTGGCCCGCCAGCCGGGGGTGACCCACGCGCGGCTGAACATGACCACGCGCCGCCTGTCGGTGACGTGGCGCGAGGCCGAGACCGACGCCAACACGGTGGTCGACACCATCGCCCGCATCGGCTACCGCGCCGTCCCCTTCGATCCGGAGCGGCTGGGCGACGCCCAAGCGAAGACGGAGAAGGAGCTTCTGCGCTCGCTGGCCGTCGCCGGCTTCGGGGCCAGCAACGTGATGCTGCTGTCGGTGTCGGTCTGGGCCGGTCACGCGACGGGCATGGGCTCCGCCACCCGCGACCTGATGCACTGGCTGTCGGCGCTGATCTGCATGCCGGCCATCGCCTACGCCCTGCGCCCCTTCGCGCGCTCCGCCTTCCAGGCGCTGCGGCGCGGGCGGACGAACATGGACGTGCCGATCACCATCGGCGTCCTGCTCGCCACCAGCATGAGCCTGTTCGAGACGATCAACAGCGGCCAGCACGCCTATTTCGACGGCGCGATGATGCTGCTGTTCTTCCTGCTGATCGGCCGCTACCTCGACCAGCGGGCGCGCGGCCGGGCGCGCTCGGCGGCGGAGCAGCTTCTCGGCCTGCACGCCACCTCGGTGACCGTGCTGAGCGAGGACGGGCGCAGCGCCATCGTCCCGCCGGATCAGGTCAGCCCCGGCTCCACCATCCTGGTGGCGGTGGGCGAGCGGGTCGCGGTCGACGGCACGGTGGCCGACGGCGTGTCCGACCTCGACACCGCCCTGATCACCGGCGAGACGGTGCCGGGCAGCGTGCGCCCCGGCGACCGCGTGTTCGCCGGCATGTTGAACCTGACCGCCCCGCTGCGCGTGACCGTGACCGCGGTGGGGGAGGGCACGCTGCTGGCCGAGATCGTCCGGCTGATGGAGGTGGCGGAGCAGGGCCGCGCCAAATACGTCGCCATCGCCGACCGAGTGTCGCGCCATTACGCCCCGGTCGTCCATGTGGCGGCGCTGGGCACCTTCCTGGGCTGGCTGCTGCTCGGCGGGCTGCCCTGGCAGGATTCGCTGATGAACGCCGTCGCCGTCCTGATCATCACCTGCCCCTGCGCCCTGGCGCTTGCCGTGCCGGTGGTGCAGGTGATCGCCAGCGGGCGGCTGATGCGGCAGGGCATCCTGCTGAAGACCGCCACGGCGCTGGAGCGGCTGGCCGTCATCGACACGGTGGTCTTCGACAAGACCGGCACGCTGACCGAGGGGCGCCCCGTCCCGCAGCTCGACGGCGTGGCCGAGGACGACCTGCGCCTCGCCGCCGCGCTCGCCGGGGCCAGCCGCCACCCGCTGGCCCGCGCCCTGACCAGCGCGCTGCCCAATGTTCCCGTTGCCACCGGTGTGCGCGAGGTTCCCGGCGCCGGCCTCGCCTTGGATGGTCCTGACGGAGAAATCCGGCTGGGCAGCCGCGCCTTCACCGGCGCGCCGGACACGGCGGAGGACGCCGCCGGGCCGGAGCTGTGGCTGGCCCGTCCCGGCGCCGCCCCGGTGCGCATCACCTTCCTCGACGCGCCGCGCGCCGACGCGGCGGCGGTGGTGCGCGGGCTGAAGGCGCGCGGCCTGGACGTCCGTCTGCTGTCCGGCGACCGCCGCGGCGCCGTGGCCGCCGTGGCCGCGCAGCTGGGCATCGAGGACTGGCGGGCCGGCCAGACGCCAGCCGACAAGACCGCCGTTCTCGACGCGCTCGCCGCCGAGGGGCGCAAGGTGCTGATGGTCGGCGACGGGCTGAACGACGCACCGGCGCTGGCCGCGGCCAGCGTGTCGATGTCGCCGTCCACCGCCGTGGACGTCAGCCAGACCGCCGCCGACGTGGTGTTCCAGGGCCGCCGCCTGCGCCCCATCCTGGAGGCGCTGGAGGTGTCCCGCCGCTCCGGGCGGCTGGTGCGCCAGAATTTCGCCATCGCGCTGGTCTACAACCTGTTCGCGGTGCCCATCGCCATGGCGGGCATGCTGACGCCGCTGCTGGCGGCGCTGGCCATGTCCTCCTCCTCCCTGATCGTTATCGCCAACGCCCTGCGGCTCAGCCGCGGCGCGGTGACCAAGGACCTGACCGATGACCGAGCTTCTCTATCTGATCGCGATCGCGCTGAGCCTGGGGCTGATGGGCCTGGGGGCGTTCCTGTGGGCTCTCAAGTCCGGGCAGTTTGACGATCTCGACGGGGCGGCCCACCGCATCCTGTTCGACGACGAGCCGCCGCGCCCGAACGCCGAGCCGTCGAGCCCGCCGAAGGGGCGCTGAGGGGGCCGCTCTTAAGGCGTGGCTATGGCAATTCGGCCACGGCCCCTGCGAGCACCGTTGCGAAACAGACCGAATATGACGATTATGGGGGCGTTGTACGGCTAAGGGCTGGGTCATGCCATGCCACCCTTTGACATGGGACGCGCCCGCGAAAAGGGCGCGGCGAGTGAGATGAATCCCTGTGGGGCCTGTCCCGTGCGCAGTCTGACCGTCTGTGCCGCCCTGGACCCCGAGGAACTGCGCCGTCTCGCCGACATCCTGCAGACCGCCCGCGTCGAAGCCGGACAGACCCTGTTCAGCGAAGGCGACGCGGCAGACGCGCTCTACAACGTCACCGCCGGCACCGTGAAGCTCTACAAGCTGCTGCCGGACGGGCGCCGCCAGATCACCGGCTTCCTCGTCACCGGCGACTTCCTGGGGCTGGCCGTCAACGACAGCTACGCCTACACGGCGGAGACGGTCACGGCGGCGACGCTCTGCCGCTTCCCGCGCAAGAAGATCGACGCGCTGATGGACGAGTTCCCGAAGATGCAGCGCCGTCTCTTCTCCATGGCCTCGAACGAGCTGGCGGCGGCGCAGGACCAGATGCTGCTGCTCGGCCGCAAGACGGCGAAGGAGAAGATCTGCTCCTTCCTGCTCATGCTGTCCCAGCGCGCCGCCCGGCGCGGCCACAAGGAAAACCCCGTCTACGTGCCGATGAGCCGGGCCGACATCGCCGATTACCTGGGCCTGACCACCGAGACGGTGAGCCGCACCTTCACCCAGCTGAAGACCGCCGGCGTGATCTCGCTGCAGGAAGGCAACAAGGTCCTGATCAGCGACATGGACGCCATCTACGACATGGCCGAAGGCTGCTGAGCCTCCTTCCGGACACGAAACGATGTCTTCGGTCATCGTTCGTGATCTGATATGTCGTATTCCAGGAAAAATTCGCATCTTTCGTGCGATCCCGCTCTGGCGGGACGCGCCCGCGCGGGCTAACATCCGCCGCCCGACCGGCCGGAACCAGTCACAACAACGACGGCCGGCCCAAAGAAGAACGGCTGCAACAGCCCACGCTCAGGAACCGAACCCCGATGACCGAACCCGATACGAAGCGCGTCACCGACGAAGAAGCCCTTCTGCTGCACTCCTCCGGGCGTCCGGGCAAGCTGGAGATCGCGCCCACCAAGCCGCTGACGACCCAGCGCGACCTGTCGCTGGCCTATTCGCCGGGCGTGGCCGTCCCCTGCCTGCGCATCGCCGAGGACCCCAGCACGGCCTACGACTACACGGCCAAGGGCAACATCGTCGCCGTCATCTCCAACGGCACGGCGGTACTGGGGCTGGGCGACCTCGGCGCGCTCGCCTCCAAGCCGGTGATGGAAGGCAAGGCGGTACTCTTCAAGCGCTTCGCCGACGTGGACGGCATCGACCTGGAGGTCGACACCCGGAACGTCGACGAGTTCGTCAACTGCGTCCGCTTCCTCGGGCCGAGCTTCGGCGGCATCAACCTGGAGGACATCAAGGCGCCGGACTGCTTCATCATCGAGGAGCGCCTGCGCGAGCTGCTGGACATTCCCGTCTTCCACGACGACCAGCACGGCACCGCCATCATCGCCGCCGCCGGCCTGATCAACGCCTGCGACATCACCGGGCGGAACCTCAAGGACGTGACGATGGTGGTCAACGGCGCCGGGGCGGCGGGCATCGCCTGCGCCGAGCTGTTCACGACCATGGGCGTGCCGCGCGAGAACATCATCCTGTGCGACACCAAGGGCGTGGTCCACCGCGGCCGCACCGACGGCATGAACCAGTGGAAGTCGTCCTTCGCGGTGGAGACGGACAAGCGCACGCTCCAGGAGGCGGTCGCCGGCTCCGACGTCTTCGTCGGCCTGTCGGCCAAGGGCGCGATGACGCCGGAGATGGTCAAGTCGATGGCGGCAAAGCCGATCATCTTCGCGCTGGCCAACCCCGATCCGGAGATCACGCCGGAGGAGGTGAAGGCCGTCCGCTCCGACGCCATCGTGGCGACCGGCCGCTCCGACTACCCGAACCAGGTCAACAACGTCCTGGGCTTCCCCTACCTGTTCCGCGGCGCGCTCGACGTGCGGGCGACCACCATCAACGAGGCGATGAAGGTCGCCGCCGCCAAGGCGCTGGCCGCCCTGGCGCGCGAGGACGTGCCGGACGAGGTGGACGCCGCCTATGCGGGCCGCCGCCTGCGCTACGGGCCGGAATACATCATCCCGGTGCCCTTCGACCCGCGGCTGATCGTGACGGTCCCCGCCGCGGTGGCCCAGGCCGCCATGGAGACCGGCGTGGCGCGCAAGCCCATCGTCGATCTGGCGGGCTACCGAAACGCGCTGCGCACCCGGCTCAACCCCACGGCGGACAGCCTCCAGCTCATCCTGGAGAAGGTGAAGGCCAACCCGCGCCGCGTCGTCTTCGCCGAGGGCGAGGAGGAGCGGACGATCCGCGCGGCGCTTGCTTTCCGCGCCGCCGGCTTCGGCACGCCGGTGCTGATCGGCCGCGAGGCGGTCATCAAGGAGCAGCTGGCGGCGATGGGCCAGTCCGGCGTCTCGCTGGAGATCCACAACGCCCGCGTCTCCGACGCCAACCGCCGATACAGCGACTATCTGTACCGCCGGATGCAGCGCAAGGGCGCCCTGCTGCGCGACTGCCAGCGCATGGTGAACCAGGACCGCAACGTCTTCGCCGCGCTGATGGTGGCGCAGGGCGACGCCCACGCCATGGTCACCGGCCTGACCCGCAGCTTCGGCGTCGCCTTCGAGGAGATCCGCCGGGTCATTGACGCCAAGGCGAACGAGCCGGTCTTCGGCCTGCACGTCTTCCTGACGCGCAACCGCACGGTGCTGATCGCCGACACCACGGTGCATGTCCGGCCGAACGGCCAGACTTTGGCCGACATCGCCATCGGCGCCGCGGCCAAGGCGCGCCAGATGGGGCACGAGCCGCGGGTGGCGCTGCTGTCCTTCTCCAACTTCGGCCAGCACCCGCACCCCCACACCGACCCGCTGCGCGAGGCCATTTCCATCCTCGACAGCCGCCGCGTCGATTTCGAGTATGACGGGGAGATGTCGGCGGACGTGGCGCTGGACCACCAGCTGATGAAGCGGGTCTACCCCTTCTGCCGGCTGTCCGGCCCGGCCAACGTGCTGATCATGCCCGGCCTGCATTCGGCCAACATCACGGCGAAGCTGCTCAACAAGATGGCCGGCGGCCAGATGATCGGCCCGCTGCTGATCGGTTTGGACAAGCCGGCGCAGATCGTCACCATGGGCGCCTCGGTCAGCGATCTGGTCACCGCGGCGGCGCTGGCGGCCCACGACTCGCTGCCCTGGTAAGCGGGGACGCGGTTTCCAAGGAGCGCGCGGGCTGGGCATTTCCCCGGCCCGCGCGTTAATCTTTTGTGACGCCCGCTCATCGGCTTGCGGGATGGTGTAAAAGCGGAGTTCCGTCTCCAAAACCGTCTGCATGACGCACGAGAAGCGCCGTCCATGACCCCCAAGCCGATGCCGCCCCTCCGGTTGATCCTCGCCGCCGCGCTGGTGCTGGTGCCGCTGCTGCCGGCCCTGTGGGGGCTGTGGCGGCAGGGGACGATCGGACCGGCGGTGGCGGTTCTGGGGGGCTTGGCCGGGGTCGGCGGGGTGGCGCTGATGATCCAGCTCTATGTCCGCGACCTGCGGACGGTGGCCGCCCACGCCGAGCGGCTCGCCGCCGGCCCGACGGAGCCGATGCCGTCCCTGCCCGCCGCCGCCTCACGCCCGGTGCGGGCGGCGGCGGCGGCGGCGGTGCGGCTGCACCGGGTGATGAACGCCCGCACCGAACTGGCGCTGGCCCAGCTCGAAGCCAACGAATCCATCATCGAGGCGCTGCACGACCCGCTGGTGCTGGTCGGGGCGGAGCGGCAGGTGGCCCGGGCCAACCAGGCGGCGCGCGCCCTGTTCGGCGACCGCATCCTCGACCGCGACCTCGCCGCCTCGCTGCGCAACCCGGCGGTTCTGGAGGCGGTGGACGCGGTGCTGAAGGGCGGCGCCTCGCGCATCCTGGAATTCAGCCTGCCGGTGCCGGTGGAGCGCATGTTCGAGGTGCGGGTCAAGCCCTTCCAGCGGCGCGTCCCCCGCCCGGCCCCCGGCGAGGACGGGGTGCCCGCCGGAACCGTGCCGGGGCGGATGGTCATCCTGACGCTGCACGACATCACCGCGCTGCGCCGGTCGGAGCAGATGCGCGCCGACTTCATCGCCAACGCCAGCCACGAGCTGCGCACCCCGCTGTCCTCCCTGCTCGGCTTCATCGAGACGCTGCGCGGCCCCGCCCGCGAGGATCTGGAGGCGCACGAGCGCTTCCTGTCGATCATGCAGGACCAGGCCAGCCGCATGGCCCGCCTCGTCAACGACCTGCTGTCGCTGTCGCGGATCGAGCTGGACGAGCACATGCCCCCCGCCGGCAAGGTCGACGTGCTGGACCGGCTGGACGGGGTGATGGCGGCGCTGGAGCTGAAGGCGGCCAGCCGCCGCATCCGCCTGACGCTGGAGGCGCCGGAAAACCTGCCCGCGGTGGTCGGCGACGAGGACCAGCTCACCCAGGTCTTCCAGAACCTCGTCAGCAACGCGATCAAATACACGCGCGAGAACACCGACGTGACGGTCGCCGTGTCGCTCGCCGACGGCATGGCGGTCGGGGTGTCCGGTCCGGCGGGCCGCGGCGGGCGGGGGATGCCGATGGTCGCCGTCGCCGTGCGCGACCAGGGGGAGGGCATCGCCCGCACCCATCTGCCGCGCCTGACCGAACGCTTCTACCGCGTCGACGCCGCGCGGTCGCGGGCCATGGGCGGCACCGGGCTGGGGCTGGCCATCGTCAAGCACATCGTGAACCGCCATCGCGGGCGCCTGACCATCGAGAGCGCCGTCGGGGTGGGCAGCACCTTCACGGTCTATCTCCCCGCCGCGTCGGAGGAGTCGGGAGAGGGCCGCGCCGCGGAGCCCGCGCGGCGCCAAGCCTAGAGGTTGCGTCCACCCCGTCCGGCGTGACCGAAAGTGGGTGTCGTCATGAAACTGTCATAAAACCGTAATCAGCGCGTCGCGGACCCCGACTAGTGTCCGCCCCGCAAGCCGCCCGCCCCTGGGGGAAGCGGCACGGGGTTGGACCATCGCGTTCCCCGGCAAAGGGGCAACCGGACCATCGGAGGGATACCGTGAATTCCAAGAAGCTCGCCGTCACCGCCGCCGCGGTCGTCGCCATGACCGCCGCCTTCGCGGGTGCTGCGAACGCCCAGTCGCGCGACCAGATCCGCGCCGTCGGCTCCTCGACCGTGTTCCCGTTCACCACGGCGGTTGCCGAGGCCTTCGGCAAGGGCGGCAAGTTCAAGACCCCGGTCGTCGAGTCGACCGGCACCGGTGGCGGCCTGAAGCTGTTCTGCGCGGGCGTCGGCCCGCAGCATCCGGACGTGGCGAACGCCTCGCGCCGCATCAAGAAGTCCGAGGTCGAGCAGTGCGCCGCCAACGGCGTCGCCCAGATCACCGAGCTGAAGATCGGCTACGACGGCATCGCGCTGGCCTACTCCAAGCAGGCCCCGCACACCGACCTGACCACCCAGATCCTGTGGAAGGCCCTGGCCAAGGAAGTGCCGGTGGACGGCAAGATGGTCGCCAACCCCTACAAGAAGTGGTCGGACATCGACTCGAAGCTCCCGAACAAGGAGATCGAGGTCCTCGGCCCGCCCCCGACGTCCGGCACCCGCGACAGCTTCAACGAGCTGGTGATGCTCGAAGGCTGCAAGAAGGTCGCCGAGGTGAAGACCATCGTCGCCGACGAGAAGGCCCGTGAAAAGGCCTGCATGACCATCCGCGAGGACGGCGGCTACGTCGAGGCCGGCGAGAACGACAACCTGATCGTCCAGAAGCTGACCGCCAACCCCGACGCCTTCGGCGTGTTCGGCTACAGCTTCTACGACCAGAACCGCGACAAGCTCCAGACCGCCAAGATGGATGGCGTCGAGCTGTCGCCGGAAGCGGTCCAGGCCGGCAAGTACGAGCTGTCGCGCCCGCTGTACATCTACATCAAGAACGCCCACGCCGGCGTCATCCCCGGCATCCGCGAGCTGGTCGCCGAGTTCACCTCGGAGCGCGCGATGGGCGAGGACGGCTACCTGTCCGACAAGGGTCTGATTTCCCTGCCGAAGGCGGAGCGCGACGCCGCCCGCACCTCGGCGACCAACCTGACCCCGCTCCAGCTCTGACCGGCTGACGGGACCGGCGGCTCTCCGCGGAGGGCCGCCGGTTTCCCGTTTGTGCCAGGAGCCCGTTTTCAGCCCATTTCCGGCGGTTTCGCATGCAGCTCACGGTACTGCTCATCATTCTGGCCCTGCTCACAGTGATCGGTTACCAGATGGGCCGGTCGCGTGCCGTCGCCTCCGTCGGCGGCCGCATCGTCGAGCTTCATTCGGTGCCGTCCTACCATGGCTTCTACGTCGCCCTCTGGGCGGGGCTTCCGGCCCTGCTGCTCTTCGCCTTCTGGGGGGCGTCGGAAGGCTGGCTGGTCATGCAGATGGTCCTGTCCGGCCTGCCGGACCGGCTGGTCAACGGCGACGCCCAGTCGCTCGGCCTGCTGCGCGCCGACATCCTGAACCTCGCCCACGGCGTCGCCACGGGCCGCGAGCCCGACCCGGAGGTCGTCGCCGCGGCGGAGCGCTATCTGCGGCTGCACGCGCTCGGCGACTGGAGCCTTCTGGTCATCGGCTGCTGCATCGCCATCGGCGGCCTGCTCTACGCCCGCGGCCGGATCGACCCCGACCTGCGCGCCCGCAACCGGGTGGAGCGCACGGTCAACATCGCGCTGGTCATCTGCTCGCTGGTCGCCATCCTGACCACCATCGGCATCGTGCTGTCGCTTCTGTTCGAGGCGATCCGCTTCTTCGCGGTGGTCAACCCGCTGGACTTCCTGTTCGGGACGCACTGGAGCCCGCAGATGGCCATGCGCGCCGACCAGGTGGGCTCCAGCGGCTCCTTCGGCGCGATCCCGCTGTTCGCCGGCACGCTGCTGATCACCGGCATCGCCATGGCGGTGGCGGTTCCGGTCGGGCTGATGGCGGCCATCTTCATGTCGGAATACGCCAGCCCCGGTCTGCGCACCTGGCTGAAGCCGATCCTGGAGGTGCTGGCCGGCATCCCGACCGTGGTCTACGGCTTCTTCGCCGCCCTGACCATGGCGCCCTTCGTCCGCGACCTGGGCAACAGCCTGGGGCTGAGCGTCAGCTCGGAATCGGCGCTGGCCGCCGGCTTCGTGATGGGCGTGATGATCATCCCCTTCGTCAGCTCGCTGTCGGACGACGTCATCAACGCGGTGCCGCAGAGCTTGCGCGACGGCTCCTACGGGCTGGGCGCCACCAAGTCGGAGACGATCCGGCTGGTCGTGCTGCCCGCCGCCCTGCCGGGCATCGTCGCCGCCATCATGCTGGCGGTCAGCCGCGCCATCGGCGAGACGATGATCGTCACCATGGCCGCCGGCCTCACCGCCAACCTGACCGCCAACCCGCTGGACGCCGTGACCACGGTGACGACGCAGATCGCCACGCTGCTGGTCGGCGACCAGGAGTTCGACAGCCCCAAGACGCTGTCGGCCTTCGGGCTGGGCCTCGTCCTGTTCGTCGTGACCCTCACCCTCAACATGGTCGCCCTCCGGGTGGTCCAGAAGTATCGAGAGAAATATGACTGACCTCGTGGAACAGGATACGCGGGCCATGTCGGTCGCCGTCACCAAGTCGCGCTACCAGAGCGAGGAGTTCTCCGCCCGCCTGCGCCGCCGCTACGCCGCGGAGCGCCGGTTCCGGATCGCCGGAATGGTCGCCGTGGGGATCGCCTCGCTGATGCTGGTGGTTCTGCTCGGCTCCATCGTCAGCAAGGGCTACACGGCCTTCTGGCAGGCGCAGATCCGTCTGGAGGTGACGCTGGACAAGCAGCAGGTCGAGGAGCGGAACTACACCGCCCTCGTCCGGCAGGCGCTCTACGCCCAGGTCCCGGCCGCCACCGACCGCGCCACCCGCCGCTCGCTGAACGACCTGCTGTCCTCCGGCGCGCCGTACGAGCTGGAGGCGATGGTCAACGCCAACCCGTCCCTCATCGGCACCACGCAGACGGTCTGGGTCCGCGCCGACGACGAGATCGACCAGTTCATGAAGGGCTTCATCCGGCGCGACGTGCCGGAGAGCGAGCGCCGGCTGAACGACGTCAAGATCGCCGCCATCGACGCGCTGGTCGCCAACGGCTCCATCCGCAGCAGCTTCAACACCACCCTGTTCACCGCCGGCGACAGCCGCGAGCCGGAACAGGCGGGCATCCTGGGGGCCGTCGTCGGCTCCGCCCTGACGCTGGTGGTGACCATGCTGCTGTCGGTGCCCATCGGCATCGCCGCCGCGGTCTATCTGGAGGAGTTCGCGCCGAAGAACCGCTGGACCGACCTGATCGAGGTGAACATCAACAACCTCGCCGCGGTGCCGTCGATCATCTTCGGCCTGCTCGGTCTGGCGGTGTTCCTCGGCTTCTTCGGGCTGCCGCGCTCCGCCCCGCTGGTCGGCGGTCTGGTGATGGCGCTGATGACCCTGCCGGTCATCATCATCGCCTCGCGCGTCGCGCTGAAGGCGGTGCCGCCGTCGATCCGCGAGGCGGCGCTGGGCGTCGGCGCCTCGCCGCTGCAGACGGTGACGCACCATGTCCTGCCGCTGGCCCTGCCGGGCATCCTGACCGGCACCATCATCGGCATGGCCCGCGCGCTGGGCGAGACGGCGCCGCTGCTGATGATCGGCATGGTGGCCTTCATTGTGGACATCCCGGGCGGCCTGACCGACAGCGCCACGGCCATCCCGGTGCAGATCTACATGTGGGCGGACAGCCCCGAGCGGGCCTTCACGGAGCGCACCTCCGCGGCGATCCTGATCCTGCTCGCCTTCCTCATCCTGATGAACGGCCTGGCCGTCTTCCTGCGCAAGAAATTCGAGAGGCGTTGGTAACCCCATGAGCGTCCAGACCCACATCCCGGCCACGGCCATGGCTTCGCGTCCCGCCGCCGGCATCCACGGCACCAAGATGGTCGCCCGCGACGTCAAGGTGTTCTACGGGGCCAAGCAGGCGCTCAAGGGCATCAACCTGGAGATCCAGGAAAACCGCGTGATGGCGCTGATCGGCCCGTCCGGCTGCGGCAAGTCGACGTTCCTGCGCTGCCTGAACCGCATGAACGACACCATCGAGAACTGCCGCGTCGAGGGGCTGATCGCGCTCGACGGCGAGGACGTCTACGGCAAGAACATCGACGCCGTGCAGCTCCGCGCCCGCGTCGGCATGGTCTTTCAGAAGCCGAACCCCTTCCCGAAGTCGATCTACGACAACATCGCCTACGGCCCGCGCATCCACGGCATCGCCAGCCACCGCGACGAGATGGACGAGATCGTCCAGACCTCGCTGCAGCGCGCCGGCCTGTGGAACGAGGTGAAGGACCGCCTGCGCGAGCCGGGCACCGGCCTGTCCGGCGGCCAGCAGCAGCGCCTGTGCATCGCCCGCGCCATCGCCGTCAGCCCCGAGGTGATCCTGATGGACGAGCCCTGCTCGGCGCTTGACCCCATCGCGACGGCCCACATCGAGGAGCTGATCGACGAGCTGCGCGAGAACTACACGATCGTCATCGTCACCCACAACATGCAGCAGGCGGCCCGCGTCTCCCAGAAGACCGCCTTCTTCCACCTGGGCGACATGGTGGAGTGCGACGACACCGAGGAAATCTTCACCAACCCGCGGGACGAGCGCACCCAGGGCTACATCACCGGCCGCTACGGCTGATCGCCGGCCTCTGATCCCCGGCACCGCCGCGACTCCTCCTCAGCGAAGGACGTGAAGCATGAGCAACGAACACATCGTGCGTTCCTTCGCGCACGAACTTGAACGCCTGTCCAACCTGATCACCCAGATGGGCGGCGTCGCCGAAGCGCAGGTGGACGCCGCCGTGAAGGCGGTGGCCCGCCGCGACGTCGCGCTGGCCGCCCAGGTCATGCAGGCCGACCAGCGCATCGACGCCTACGAGCGCGACATCGACGCCGAGGCCGTGCGCCTGCTCGCCCTGCGCCAGCCGCTGGCCCAGGACCTGCGCGAGATCGTGTCGGCGCTGAAGATCGCGTCGGACCTGGAGCGGATCGGCGACTACGCCTCCAACATCGCCAAGCGCTCGCTGGCGCTGGCCCAGGTGCCGGTGGTGCGCCCGGCGGTGGCCATCCCGCGCATGGGGCGGCTGGTCGAGTCGATCATGAAGGACGTGCTGGACGCCTACATCGAGCGCGACGTCCAGCGCGCCATCGCCGCCTGGGAGCGCGACGAGGAGCTGGACGACCTCTACACCAGCCTGTTCCGCGAGGTCCTGACCTACATGATGGAGGACCCGCGCAACATCACGCCCTGCACGCACCTGCTGTTCATGGCGAAGAACCTGGAGCGGATCGGCGACCACGCCACCAACATCGCCGAGACCATCCATTATCTGGTGGTCGGGACGACGCTGCGCGCGGCGCGTCCGAAGAACGACGGCAGCAGCTTCGCCGTGGTCGAACCGGGCGGTTCGGTCATGGATGCGGCCACGGAGTCGGTGGAACGGGGGCGAGTGGAACGGGGATTGCCGCGGGACGGCGGCCCGGATAACGATGGAGCGGGACATGCCGCGTGACGGCGAGACGCGCAGTGGGAGCGGGACAAGCATGAATTCGGCGCTGAAGCCGCTCGTCCTCATCGTCGAGGACGAAGCCGACATCGTGACGCTGCTGAAGTACAATCTGGAGAAGGAAGGCTTCCGCGTGAACGCCGCCACCGACGGCGAGGAAGCGCTTCTGCTGGCCGGTGAGCAGACGCCGAACATCGTCCTGCTCGACTGGATGCTGCCGCTGATGTCGGGGCTGGAGGTCTGCCGCCAGATGCGCCGCAACAGCAAGATGCGCGACATCCCGATCATCATGCTGACCGCCCGCGGCGAGGAGGCGGACCGCGTGCGCGGCCTGAATTCCGGCGCCGACGACTACATCACCAAGCCCTTCTCCCCGACCGAGCTGGTCGCCCGCATGCGCGCCGTGCTGCGCCGCTCGGCCCCCGGCATGACCGACGAGACGCTGCAGTTCGCCGACGTGACCATGGATCTGGCCGCCCACCGGGTGCGCCGGAACGGGCGCGACGTGCATCTGGGGCCGACCGAGTTCCGCCTGCTGCGCCACTTCATGCAGCATCCCGGCCGTGTCTTCTCGCGCGAGCAGCTTCTCGACGTGGTGTGGGGCCACGACGTCTATGTCGAGCCGCGCACCGTCGACGTTCACATCCGCCGCCTGCGCAAGGCGATGAACGAGGAGACGGAGATGGATCTGATCCGCACCGTCCGCTCGGCCGGCTACGCGCTGGACAGCAAGTCCATCTGAGGTGTGGGATACTTGGGGAACAACAGGGTCTTCACGGATTGCACGGATTTGAACACGGATTTCGCGGATTCTTCTTCATGCGTGCGCAGCGCGAGCCGGATCGATCAAGATGCGCGTAGCAAGCCCAAAAAAAATCCGTGTCATCCGTGCCTAAAGCGAACTTCCGTTCGCTTTAGACTCACATCGCCTCACTTGCCGGCGGGCTTCGGCCGCATGTGCGGCCGGGACCGCCGTCGCGGTCCAAAGCGGATTGCAATCCGCTTTAAATCCGCGAAATCCGTGTAAATCCTGTTGCCCACCAAGAGTCCAATACCCTTACCCCTCCAGCAGCCCCACCGCCTCCCGCAGGATCGCCACCTTCGGGCCGAAGCGCTTCGCCGGGTCGCTGTCCTCGATGAAGCCGATCATCATGCGCAGGGCGTGCGCCACCCGCGGGGCGAGATCGGGATGCGCCGTCACATGCTGCGCCAGATGGGCCAGCGCGTCGCGGTAGGGCCGGCCCTCGAAGCCCTCCGCGGCGATCGCCTCGAAGCGGTTCGCGTGTTCGATCACCAGACTGTGGTCCATTGGGCTGTGGTCGTCGGTCATCGCGCTCACACGAAGAGGATCGCGCCGGTCTTCGGCGCGTCGTTCAGGAAGGTGACGACGCCGCCGGTCTTCACCGGCACGTCGGCGCGCAGAGGGGCGCCAACAGGCAGGCCGAGCGCGCGCAACCCCATCTCGCAGGCCATCACCGTGACCTTGAGCATCACGCAGGCCTCCAGCAACTCCTCGAAGCCGGCCAGCCCGTTGGCGGTGAAGGCGGCGTCACGCTCCGCTGGGCGGCTGCCGTCGTCGGCGGGGTCCAGCCGGTGCCAGCCCGGCGTGCCGTCCGTGTCTGCGGCGAGCAGCGTGTTCAGCGCGCGGCCGGTGAAGAACAGCGTGACCTTGCGGTTGGTCGCCGCCGCCGCGCTGGCCATCACCAGGGCGTAGTGCACCCGGTCGAAGCCGCCCGCGAACAGGACGATGGACAGGGACTCGGGACCTTCCATGGGTCGGGGCTCTCCCAATCGCCGCTCAGTGGGCGGACAGGTCGTGGATGGTCGGGTGGGCGCCGCACAGCGGGCAGTCCGGGTCGCGGCGCACCGTGATGCGCTGGAACGAGGCGTGCAGCGTGTCCAGCATCATCAGGCTGCCCGACAGGCTCTCGCCGATGCCCATGATTTCCTTCAGCACCTCGGTCGCCTGGAGCGAGCCGACGAAGCCGGCCAGCGCCCCCAGCACGCCGCCTTCGGAGCAGGACGGCACCAGCCCGCGCGGCGGCGGTTCGGGGAACAGGCAGCGGTAGCAGGGGTGCGGGTCGCCAAGATGCGCCTTGAAGGTGGAGACCTGCCCGTCGAAGCGCAGGATCGCCGCCGACACCAGCGTCTTCTTCGCGAAGTAGCAGGCGTCGTTGAGGAGGAAGCGCGTGGCGAAATTGTCCGAGCCGTCGGCCACGATGTCGTAGCGCCCGATCAGGTCCAGCGCGTTGTCCCGGGTCAGCCGCGCCTTGTGCACCTCCACCGCCACGTCGGGGTTCAGCGCGCGGATGCGGGCGGCGGCGCTTTCCACCTTCGCCAGGCCCAGGCTCGATTCGTCGTGGATGACCTGCCGCTGCAGGTTGGACAGGTCCACCGTGTCGTCGTCGATGACGCCGATGGTGCCCACGCCGGCCGCGGCGAGGTAGAGCAGCAGCGGCGCGCCCAGCCCGCCGGCCCCGACGACCAGGACGCGGGCGCGCAACAGCGCCTCCTGCCCGACGCCGCCGACCTCCGGCAGGATGATGTGGCGGGAATAGCGGTGAAGCTGGGTGTCGGTGAAATCCATGATCCGCAGAATAGCGCGGAACGCCCCATGCCGCGCAAGTCCCCTCGCTTCAGGCCCTCGCCGTGGGCGGCGGCGTCAGGCGAGCAGGCTCATCTTGTAGGGCGTGGTCTTCGACGTGCTGGACGACTTGTTCGCATCCTCCGCCGCCCACTGCTTCAGCCGGGCCTCGCGCTCCCGCATGATCTTGTCGAACGGGCGTTCCTCGGTCGATTCGGGCGTCTTGGCGACCTTCTGGACGAAATTCAGCTGGTACGGGATTTCGCCGACCACGTTCTTCGGCGGGACGATCACCAGCTCATACTGGCCGGGTTCGACCTTGAAGCTGGGCTTCTTCAGCATGTCCTCGCCCGACTTCGTCGGGTCCATCGTGTCGCCGGAGGCCACGACCTTGCCCTCCTTGCTCATGAGGGCCCAGCGCGTGTAGGGCAGGGACATGTTGCCGACGAACTCGCCGCCCTGGGCGACGGTCAACGTGTGCTTCTGGACGCCGCTGTCGTTGCCGACGACGGCGCGGGCGATGCCCTTCATCTGGGCGCCGCTCCCCACCATCATGATGTTCTGGCGTTCGGTGATGTCCAGCGTGTACTCGCGCTCGTTCACCCCGCGGACGGCCTGGGAGATGACCGCGGTGTAGGTGCCGGGGCCGAGCTTCGCGCTGGTCTCCGCCGCCTCGTTCTTCGCCTTCGCCTCGGCGACGACCTTGTTGTTCTGGTCGACGATCTTGATGTTGGTGTTGATGTCGGAGATTTTGAAATTGAATTCGCCGGTCTTCGACACCGTGAACTGGCGGTAATCGGTGGATGCGAGGTTGGAGTCCAATTCGTTGGTGATGCCGCGGAACTGGAACCAGTTCATCGTCGAGGCATTCGGAATCGCGACGCCCATGGTGGTCTCCCCCGCTGGTCCTGTGCCGTCCGCTCCGCACCGTCGGGCGGCCGCGCCGCAAAGCCGCGCCGTCGCCTCAAAGGGCGGAGCCGCGCCGGCCGAAAGCTCCGGCGCCGACAGGTTAGATTACTAAAATCCAATCTTTTTGTCAAAGCGCCGCCTGACGCGCGGGCCGGGCACAAAGACTAGACAGGTCCCACTCTACAGCAGGATGCGCGACGGTGCAATATTCGCCGCCCGGTTGCGCGGGACAGCGCCCGGGACACGCCCTCCCGCGCCGGTGAACGGACGCGGGAGGGGGAACGCCGGTGTTACTCCAGCCCTTCGAACAGGGCGGTGGAGAGGTAGCGCTCGGCGAAGGACGGCAGGATCACGACGATCAGCTTGCCCTCGTTCTCCGGGCGGGAGCCGATCTCCAGCGCTGCGGCCAGCGCGGCACCCGAGGAGATGCCGACCGGGATGCCTTCCAGCTTCGCCACCTTGCGGGCCGTCTCGAAGGCGCGCTGGTTGGAGATGCGGACGACCTCGTCGATCAGGTCCTTCTTCAGGACGTCCGGCACGAAGCCGGCGCCGATGCCCTGGATCTTGTGCGGGCCGGGCATGCCGCCGGACAGGACGGGGCTGTCCTCCGGCTCCACCGCGATGGTGCGGAAGCCGGGCTTGCGGGCCTTCAGGACCTCCGACACGCCGGTCAGCGTGCCGCCGGTGCCGACGCCGGAAATCAGGAAGTCGGCCTTGCCATCGGTGTCCTTCCAGATCTCCTCCGCCGTGGTGTTGCGGTGGATCTCCGGGTTGGCGGCGTTCTTGAACTGCTGGAGCATGTAGGCGTTCGGATCGGTGGCGACGATCTCGTCGGCCCGGCGGATGGCGCCCTTCATGCCCTCCGCCGCCGGGGTCAGCACCAGCTCGGCGCCCAGCAGCTTCAGCATCTTGCGGCGCTCGACCGACATGCTTTCCGGCATGGTCAGGATCAGCCGGTAGCCCTTGGCGGCGGCGACGAAGGCCAGCGCGATGCCGGTGTTGCCCGACGTCGGCTCGACCAGGGTGGTGCGGCCGGGCTCGATGGTGCCGGCGCGCTCCGCCGCGTCGATCATCGCGAAGCCGATGCGGTCCTTCACGCTGGCCAGCGGGTTGAAGAACTCAAGCTTGCCGACGATCTGGGCCTTGGCCCCGGCGTCCTCGGCCAGCCGGTTGACCCGCACCAGCGGCGTGGCGCCGACGGTGTCGAGAATGCTGTCGTAGATCTTACCGCGAAACTCGGAACCCGGCATTTTTCACTCCTCCGGTGTGTGGTATTTTCCCACTTTCTACATCATGTGTAGAATTTAACCGTTTTCCGGGTGGGATTAAATCGTAAAATCGATGCGGTCTTCGGTCTCGCTCTCGACGCCGGCGGTGCGGGCGCGCAGGCAGAGATCCTCGATGGTGATGTCGTCGAGCTTCTTCATGCATTCCTCCTGAAGCTCGTTCCACAGCGGGCGCACCACCTTGTGCCCCAGGATGGAGCCGGCCGGCTCCTCGATGGGGTCGGTCGCGGTCTCCATGGAGCGGACGACCTTGACGATCTCGCCCAGCGTGATCCGCCGGCGCTCGCGGGCCAGCCGGTAGCCGCCGCGCGGCCCGCGCACGCCGGCCAGGACGCCGTCGCGGACGAGCTGCTGGAGAACCTGCTCCAGATAGCGCTTGGGAATGCCCTGGCGGCGGGTGATCTCGCCGGACTGAACGGGTTCGGTGCCGGCGTTGTAGGCGATGTCCAGCACTGCCTCGATCGCGAACATCAGCTTCTTGGAGATGCGGAGCATCAGTGCGACTCCTGCGCGGGGGAGGACTGGGTGAACTGGCCGGTGGAACCGAAGCCCCCGGTGCCGCGGGCGCTGTCGGGAAGCGCGGCCGACTCGGCCCAAGCGGCGCGCTCGTAGCGGGCGATCACCAGCTGGGCGATGCGCTGACCGCGCTCCACCGTGAAGGGCTGGTCGCCGTGGTTGATCAGGATCACCCCGACCTCGCCGCGGTAGTCGGCGTCGATGGTGCCCGGGCTGTTCAGCACCGTGACCCCGTGCTTCAGCGCCAGGCCGGAGCGCGGGCGCACCTGCGCCTCGTAGCCGTCGGGCAGGGCGAAGGCGACGCCCGTGGGGATCAGCGCGCGGCGGCCCGGTTCCAGGACGACCGGCTCCGCCAGCGCGGCCAGCAGGTCCATGCCCGCCGCGTGTTCCGTTGCGTAGGCCGGCAGGTCCAGCCCCGCGGCGTGGGCGAGCCGGACGATGGGAACGGGAATGGCGGATGCCGTTGCGCTCACGGAATGGTCTCCTGGGGGGCAGGGGGGGAAGGCGGATTGAAATGCCGGGCGATGGCCTCGGCCAGGCGGGCGGCCACGGCGTCCTTGCCCATGGTGGGCCAGTCTTCGGTGCCGTCGGCGCGGATCAGATGGACGGTGTTGTCGGACCCGCCGAAGGTCGTGGTGCCCGGCGACACGTCGTTGGCGACGATCCAGTCGCAGCCCTTGCGCGCGCGCTTGGCGGTCGCATACTCCACCACGTTTCCGGTTTCCGCGGCGAAGCCGACGACCAGCGCCGGGCGGCGCGGCCCGGCCTGGGACAGGGTCGCCAGGATGTCGGGATTCTCGGTCAGGGCCAGACTCGGCGGACCGCCGCCGTCCTTCTTCAGCTTGCGGTCCGATTCACCGGCCACGCGCCAGTCGGCGACGGCGGCGGCGCAGACCGCGATGTCCGCGGGCAGGGCCGACTCGCAGGCCGCCAGCATCTCCCGCGCCGTCTCGATGGGGCGCACGGTGCAGCCGGGCGGGTCGGGCAGGCGGGTCGGGCCGGTGACCAGCGTCACCTCCGCCCCCAGCCGGCGCAGCGCCTCGGCGATGGCGTGGCCCTGCTTGCCGGAGGAGCGGTTGGCGATGTAGCGCACCGGGTCGATGGGTTCCACCGTCGGGCCGCTGGTGACCAGGGCGCGCTTGCCGGCCAGCGGCCTGGGCGCGTCCAACTCCTCGAAATGGGTGGCGATGGCCTGGACGATCTCCATCGGCTCGGCCATGCGCCCGAATCCGTACTCGCCGCAGGCCATCTCGCCCTTGTTCGGACCGACCCGGCGCACGCCGCGCTTTTCCAGGAGCGCCAGATTGTCGCGGGTCGCCGGATGCTCCCACATGCGGACGTTCATCGCCGGGGCGACGAGCACCGGCTTGTCGGTGGCCAGCAGCACGGTGGCGGCCAGATCGTCGGCCATGCCGGCGGCCATGCGGGCCAGCAGGTTGGCGGTGGCCGGGGCGACGACCAGCAGGTCGGCGTCGCGCGACAGCTGGATGTGCCCCATCTCCGATTCGTCGGTCAGGGACCACAGATCCTGGTAGACCGTGTCCTCGGTCAGCGCCTGCACGGACAACGGCGTGACGAACTGCGCCCCGGCCCGGGTCAGGACCGCGCGCACGCGCACGCCCCGCTCCTTCAGGCGGCGGATCAGCTCCAGGCTCTTGTAGGCCGCGATGCCGCCCGCGATGACGAGCAGGATGCGCTTGCCGGACAGCACGGATGTTTCGGCCACGGGGGTCCGCCGCTCCTTGCTATGGATTTTGTAGAATTCAGATATTCCATCATGGCGTCCAGTACAAGCGTCCTTCGCTCATCCTCACAGCAAAACCGGTGTGAAATGCACATCCATGACCGGGTTGTGAAACCACGGATGGGATATTTCGTTGCGCGACCGCATTCCAGGTCTTTCGGCCACGGCCGGTCATCGCGTAGAGTGCATTTTTAAGGATTTGCTGATAACCAGTGCAATCCGACCCACTTCGCCGTGATTTTCTTTCGAATCCATACGGTCCATGCCCGCCCTCTCAACGCCAATCCTCCTCGTCGAAGACACGCCGTCGCTGGCCCGCGTCTATGCGGAGTTCCTGAAGAAGGACTGCAGCGCCGTCACCACGGTGGAGACGGGGGCCGCGGCGCTGGAGCAGCTGGCCGACGGCGTGCCGCGGATCGTGCTTCTGGACCTCCAGCTTCCCGACATGCACGGGATGGAGGTGCTGAAGCGGATCAGCGCCCAGGCGCTGCCCTGCGCGGTCATCATCATCACCGCCCACGGGTCGGTCGGGGTGGCGGTGGAGGCGATGCGCTACGGCGCCTATGATTTCCTGGTGAAGCCCTTCTCGGCGGAGCGGCTGACCGTCACCGTGCGCAACGCCATGGAGCGGCTGCGCCTCGCCCAGCTCGTCGACAGCTTCGAGAAGGACCTGGGGCGCAGCCGCTACCACGGCTTCCTCGGCTCCTCGCTGGCGATGCAGGCGGTCTACCGGATCATCGACAGCGCCGCCTCCTCCCGCGCGACGGTCTTCATCACCGGCGAGTCGGGCACCGGCAAGGAGGTCTGCGCCGAGGCCATCCACCGGCAGAGCCCGCGGGCCGACCGGCCCTTCATCGCCATCAACTGCGGGGCCATCCCCAAGGACCTGATGGAGAGCGAGATCTTCGGCCACATGAAGGGCTCCTTCACCGGGGCGGTGGCCGACCGCGAGGGCGCGGCGGCGCGGGCCAACGGCGGCACCCTGTTCCTCGACGAGATCTGCGAGCTGGCGCCCGACCTGCAGACCAAGCTGCTGCGCTTCATCCAGACCGGCACCTTCACCCCGGTCGGCGGCAGCCGGCTGGAGAAGGTCGATCTGCGCATCATCTGCGCGACCAACCGCGACCCCCTGCGCGAGGTCGAGGAGGGCCGCTTCCGCGAGGATCTCTACTACCGCCTGCACGTCATCCCCATCCACCTGCCGCCGCTGCGCGAGCGGGAAGACGACGTGCTGGAGATCTGCCGCCAGTTCCTGGCCGACTACACGCGGGAGGAGGGCAAGGGCTTCGTCCGCTTCTCCCCGGCGGCGGAGCAGGCGCTGCGCACCTACCACTGGCCGGGCAACGTCCGGCAGGTGCAGAACGTGGTGCGCAACATCGTGGTGCTGCACGACGGCGACACGGTGACCCCGGCCATGCTGCCGGCCCCGCTCGGCACCCCGGCGGGGGCCGCCGCCGCGCCGCCCGCCGCCAACGGCGGAAACGGGCATGGCGGCGGCCACGCCCCGGGCTCCACGGTCCACGCGCCATCCCCGAAGGCGGTGAAACCGCTGTGGGAGGTGGAGCGCGACGCCATCGAGGAGGCCATCGCCGCCTGCGACGGCAACATCCCGCGCGCCGCGGCCCTGCTGGAGATCAGCGCCTCGACGATCTACCGCAAGCGCCTCGCCTGGCAGGCCGAGGGAAAACTCTGACTCCCGGCCGTTCCGGGACTCCCAAACCTCCTGTTGCGGCCCCGCGCCGCTGGTCCTGCCAAAGCATAGGCTTCGTGTGCGTTCCATTCACGCAAGACCATCGAAAGTCTTGCCGTGCCGGGACCTGCCGCCATCGGCTTATTTCCAAATGACCGGTTTGGCCACATTGGGCATATGTCGTGAAGCCGCCTTGCCGGTTCCGGTGCCATCCGGCTAGCCTCCCCTCGCGTTGCTTTGCTTGCGCTTCCGCGTGGCGCCACACCGGATCGCCGCACATGACCGCCGCACAGCCCATCGTCCTTCGCCGGCCCCTTGCGTCCCGCGGCGCGGACCGGCGGCGGGCCCCGACCGAGGAGCAGGAGTTCGCCTTATGACCACCGGCACCGTCAAATGGTTCAACACCACCAAGGGATATGGCTTCATCGCGCCGGAAGCCGGCGCCAAGGACGTGTTCGTGCACATCACGGCCGTGCAGAAGTCGGGACTTCACGCCCTGTCCGAGGGCCAGCGCGTCCAGTTTGAGGTCGCGCGCGGCAACAACGGCAAGGACGCCGCGGTCAACATCAGCGTCATGGAGTGAAGCGACGTCATGACGTGACGTAGCCGCGGAGCCGGTAGGCCTCGACGGCTTCCCGGGTCAGGCGGGGGATGTCGCGGCACAGCGACGTCACCTCGCTCACCGCGTTGCTCCGGCAGGCCAGCTCCAGCGCCCGGGCGGCCGCCGACAGGTCGCGGGCGCCGAAGGTCCCCGCGGTGCTCTTCAGCGTGTGGGCCTCCTTCGCCAGCCCGGCGAGATCGGCCGGGTTCCCGTCCGCCGCCGCCGCACCGCCGCGGGCGATGCGTTCGGCCCGCTCCAGCGTCTCCTCCACGAACTGCCGGATGACGTCGGCCAGAAGCTCCGCGTCGAGATCCCGGGCGAGTTGCTGCAGCACCTCCATGTCCAGGACGCCTCGGCCCGGCGCCCCCTCCGTCATCGGCGCGGTGGCCTCCGCAGGCGCGGCGGGCGCGGCGGCATCCAACGGGGCCGCCTCCAGCCAGCGGGCCACCGTTTCCAGCAGATGCGGACGGTCGACGGGCTTGGCGACATGCCCGTTCATCCCGGCGGCCAGACAGCGTTCGCGGTCGCTGTCCATGGCGTCGGCGGTCATCGCGATGATCGGGACGGTGCCGGCCGGCGGCGGCAGGGCGCGCAGCCGGCGGGTGGCGGTCAGCCCGTCCATCTCCGGCATGGCGAGGTCCATCAGGACCAGCCCGTAGGGCGACGGGCCGGACGCCGCGGCCTCCACCGCCTCCAGCGCTTCCCGCCCGTTGTTGGCGATGTCGACCTGATGGCCGGCGCCGCGCAGCAGCAGGGCGGCGACCATCTGGTTGGTCGGGCTGTCCTCGACCAGGAGAATCCGCCGACCCGTTCCGGCGGCGGGCGGAACGGCCGCGCCTTGTGGACGCGGCTCCGCGGCGGGCGGCGCTTCCGCCGCGCTCCGCCCGGTCATGGCGGCGAGCAGGCGGGAGGGCCGGGCCGGCTTCGTCACGGTGGCGTCGGCGCCGTTGCCATCCCCACCCCCACCCCCACCCAAGGTCCGTTGCGGCAGGGCGAGACGGACGATCCGCCCCACGCCCCGCGCGCGCAGCCGGTCGGTCAGCGAGCCGGCGACCGGGCTCTCCACGCTGCCGATCACCGCGGCATCGGCGGCGGGCAGGGTATCGGCGTCCAGTCCCGCCACCATCGCCGCCACGTCCGGCGCGCTGACCGTGGCCCCCCAGGAGCGGAGCTGTTCGGCCAGAGCCCGCCGGGCGACGGGATTGGATTCCAGAAGAAGAACCGCGTGCCCGGCGAGCGGCGGCGGCTCCGCACCGGCGGTCCGCAGCGTTCCGGGCTCCAGCGGCAGGGTGAACCAGAAGCGGCTGCCCTGGCCGGCGGCGCTGTCGAACCCGATGCTCCCCCCCATCATCTCCACCAGCCGCTTGGAGATCGCCAACCCCAGCCCGGCGCCGTCGTGGCGGCGCGACAGGCGGGGGTGGACCTGGGAGAACTCCGTGAATAGCTCGGCCTGTGCGTCCTGCGGAATGCCGATGCCGGTGTCGGCCACCTCGAAGCGCAGGCGCGGCGGCGCTTGGCCGTCGCCGTCCAATTCCGACAGGGTGACGGCGACGCCGCCGCGGTCGGTGAACTTCACGGCGTTGCCGACGAGGTTCAGCAGGACCTGCCGCACCCGGCCCGAGTCGCCGCGCAGCGTCGCCGGCAGGCCGCCGGGGATGCAGACGGCCAGCTCGATCCCCTTGGCGAAGGCGCGGGCGGCCTGCAGCTCGGCCACGCTCTCCACCACCTCGGCGGGCGAGAAGCGGCCCGACTCCAGGGTCAGCTTCCCGGCCTCCATCTTGGAGATGTCCAGGATGTCGTTGAGCATGGACAGCAGCGCCTCCGCCGACTCGCGGGCGGTGCGGGCGTAGGTGCGCTGCTCCTCCCCCAGCGGGCCGTCCAGCAGCAGCCCCAGCATGCCCAGGACGCCGTTCATCGGGGTGCGGATCTCGTGGCTGATGGTGCGCAGGAACTCCGACTTGGCGCGGCTCGCCAGCTCCGCCTGCTCCTTGGCGAGGCGGAGCTGCGCCTCGGTGCGGCGGTGGGCGGTGATGTCGCGGAAGGACACCATCGCCATGGTCCGCCCGCGGTAGGGGACGTAGCGGGTCTCCCCCTGCACCGTCAGCCGTTCACCGTTGCGGCGCAGGCAGACGGTCTCGAAGGGAGTCTCGTCGCGGGCGCGGATGCGCTGCCAGGTGAGTTCACGATCCTCCGGCGCCATCATCGCGGTGATGGACTGCCCCGTCAGCTCGTCCGGCGCGTAGCCCAGGATGGCGGCGGCGGCGCGGTTGGCGTCGGCGATCACCCCCTGCTCGTGCACCAGGATGCCGTCCATGGCGGCGTCCGACAGTTTGCGGAAACGGTCCTCGCTCTCGCGCAGCGCCCGCTCCGCCCGGCGGTGGTCGGTGATGTCGGTGTAGGTCATCAAGACCGAGCGGTCGGGCAGGAAGCCGGCGGTGATCTCCAGCACCCGGCCGTCGGGGCGCGTGCGCTCGATGCGGCTGACACCCTCGGGGCGCAGGTTGGTCAGGTGGCGGGCGACGATCTCCGCCGTGTCGCCGGAGCCGAACTCGCCGCGCTCGGCCATGAAGCGCAGGAAGCCGGGCATGCTGAGGCCGGGATGGAGCGCGTCGTCCGGCAGATCGAGCATCTCGCGCAGGCGCCGGTTGCAGGTCAGGAAATGGCCGTCCGCGCTCCACACCACGAGGCCCTGCGACATGGCGCTGAAGGTGGCCTCCAGCAGGTCGGACTTGTGGGCCAGCTCCTGCTCGCGCCGTTTCAGCTCGCTGATGTCGGTGCGCAGCCCAACATAGCCGCCGTCGCTGGTCCGCCGCTCCTCGATCTTGAACCAGCGCCCGTCACCGATCCGCAGCACTTGCGGCCCCTGTGGGTTGCGGTGCCGCTCCATCTCCCGCTCGACCCAGCGGTCGATGTCGCCGGGGCCGCAGTCGGGGTAATGGCCGGTGGCGGCGGCGCGGCGAATCAGCGATTCGAAGGGGATGCCGGGCTCCAGAGGCCCCAGCAGGGCGTAGATTTCGCGGAAACGGGCGTTGCACTGGACCAGCCGGTCGTCGGCGTCGAACAGGGCGAAGCCCTCGTTGACGACCTCGATGGCTTCGGACAGGCGGCGGTGGGCGTCGGCCGCCCGGCCGTCGGCGGCGCGGGCCTCCGCCTGGGCACGCCGGGTGGCCTCCCGTTCGCGCATCACCGCCAGACCCATCACCGCGCCGGCCAGCCCGATTCCGAAAAAGGGCCAGATCAGCTCGTCGGTTCCATGCTCCAGAAGATGCTGCAGCGTGTGCAGCGCGCTTGCCATCAGAAGGAGGAACGCGACCAGGGTGAGCCAGCTCCAGCGGCGCAGCCGGTGGTGGGGGAACGACATTCGGCGCTCCGCATAGGACTCCGCATAGGACAAGGCGAAAACGTTACGGCTTTTGCGCCTCCGGAGCAATAAATCCAGGGGTGTTGCGCAGCCGGTCGACGGCGCGGCGCCGGCCAAGCAGGCCGTGGCGCGGCCCGAACAGGACGGCCAGCGCCAGGATCAGCCCGGACGCCACGGCGATCATCCCCGCGGCGTTCAGCGAGTGGGAGGCCCCGAGCAGCATCGGCCCGAAGGCCGCCGCGCCATAACCGGCCAGCGCCGCCAGCACCCCCAGCGCGACGCTGAGCAGGATCTGCGCGGCCAGCCGGTCGGTCAGCAGGCGGGCGGCGGCGGGCGGGGCGATCAGCATGGCGATGACCAGGATGGAGCCCACCGCCTCGAAGGCGGCGATCGCGGTGGCGGCGACCAGAAGCACCACCCCGTAATGGAACAGCCCCGCCGGGATGCCCAGCGTGGAGGCCAGCGCCGGGTCGAAGGTGGTGATCTTCAGCTCCTTGTAGAACAGCCCGACCAGGGCGACGCAGAGCGCGAAGACCGCGGCCAGCGTCAGCACCTCCCGCGGCAGGGCGGCCCACACCGCCGGGTCGGTCAGCGAGTGCCAGCCCTTGGGGGCCAGCCACAGGATGGTCTCCAACTGGCCGTAGAGCACGCAGTCGGCGTCGAGATCGACGCCCCCCGCCGAGGCCTGCTCGATCATCACCACGCCGGCGGCGAACATCACGGTGAAGACGACGCCCATGGCGGCGCCGGACTCCAGCCGGCCCAGCCGCCGCACCGCCTCGATCAGCAGGCCGGCCAGCGCCGCGGCGGCCAGCGCGCCGAGCATCATCGGCAGCGTCTCCCGCGTGCCGGCGACCAGGAAGCCGCCGACGATGCCGGGCAGGATGGCGTGGCTGACCGCGTCGCCCATCATCCCCTGGCGCCGCAGCACCAGGAAATTGCCGACCAGCGCACAGGCCGCGCAGGCCAGCACCGCGGCGAGCAGGGCGGGGGCGTCGATCTGAAGGAATTCCTGGACGTCGGGCATCATGACGGGGCGCTCCGCTCCTCCAGCAGCCGGACCATGTCGCCGGGCAGGACCGAGTCGATGGGGTCGACGCCCCAGTTGGCGTGGGCGGGCAGCAGGGCCGGGTAGTCGGCGAGGAACCGCTCCCACAGGCGGCGGTCGCGCGCCGCCGCGCGGGCGGCCGCCTGCCCGGCGGGGGTCAGGGCGCCGTCCCGTGCGTAGCCGCGCAGGCGCAGCCAGAGCGCCGGGGCGCCCGCCACCGGGCGGCCGTCCAGAAGGTCGGTCAGGGCGCGCCGCTCGGCGAAGGTCAGGCGCAGCCGCCCCTGGCGCAGCGCGGCGGCGACCAGCCCGCGCGCCGGGGCGAACAGGAAGCTCAGCAGGAAGAAGCCCCCGGCGACCAGGACGATGACCGCGCCGGCCGGAAGCTTGGGCAGCAGGGCCGACAGGGTGGCGCCGAGCCAGCCGGACAGCGCGCCGATCACCGCCGCGGCGACGGTCAGGGCGGGCAGCCGATCGGTCCAGAAGCGCGCCGCGGCGGGCGGGATGATGAGGAGGGCCACCACCAGGATCAGCCCCACCGTCTGGAGCCCGATCACCGTCACCAGCGTCGCCAGCCCCATCAGCACGAGGTCGAGCGCCCCCACTGGCCAGCCCTGCACGGCGGCGAAGCCGGGGTCGAAGGCCAGCACCCGCAATTCCTTGAACAGCAGGGCGACGGCCAGCGCCGCCCCGGCGGCCAGCAGGCCGATGGCGATGGCCTCGCCCTGCGCCATGGCGGCGGTCTGGCCCAGGATGAAGGTCTTCAGCCCGGCCTGCCCGCCCAACTCCAGATTCTGGATGACGCTGAGCAGCACGACGCCCAGCCCGAAGAAGACCGACAGCACCGCGCCGATCGCCGAATCCTCGGTCAGCCGGGTGAAGCGGGTCAGCGCCTGCACGGTCAGCAGCCCGACCACCCCACTGGCCACCGCCCCGGCCAGCAGCAGCGGCAGCGAGCGTTCCGGCAGGCCGAGCGCCGCCCCGACGAGGAAGGCGACGGCGATGCCGGGCAAAGTGGCGTGGCTCAGCGCGTCACTGACCAGCGCGCGGCGGCGCAGCAGCAGGAAGGTGCCGACCGTCCCGCCGGCCAGCCCCAGCGCGGCGGTCCCGGCGACCACCACGGCGCTGTTGAAGCCGGACTGGAAGGTCAGGATGCGCAACGCCTCATCCATCATGACGCCTCCGCTTCCTCTGCCGCTGCGGGGGCCGGCATGGGCCGTCCGCCGTAGGTGCGGGACAGCAGATCGGGGGTCATCACCCGCGCGACCGGCCCCTGGGCGACGACGCGGGTGTTGAGCAGCAGCGCGTGGTCGAAATAGTCGCTGACCGTCTGGAGGTCGTGGTGGACGCAGATCACCGTCCGCCCGGCGGCATCGAGGTCGCGCAGCACCTGGAGCACGGCGCGCTCCGTCGCGGCGTCCACCCCGGCGAAGGGCTCGTCCATGAAATAGAGCTGCGCCTCCTGCGCCAGCGCGCGGGCCAGGAAGACGCGCTGCTGCTGGCCGCCGGACAGCTGGCCGATCTGGCGCTTGGCGAAGTCGGCCATGCCCACCCGCTCCAGCGCGTGCAGCGCCGCCTCCCTGTGGGCGCGGGTGACCGGACGGAACCAGCCGATCTTTCCGTAGCGGCCCATCGCCACCACGTCGAGCGCCGAGACGGGGAAGTCCCAGTCCACACTCTCCCGCTGCGGCACATAGCCGATGAGGCGGCGCTGCTTGGCGATCGGGCGCCCGAACACCTCCACCGTGCCCGACACGCTCGGGACCAGCCCGAGGCACGCCTTGATGAGGGTCGACTTGCCCGCCCCGTTCGGCCCGACCACGGCGATCAGCCCGCCCGACGGGGCGGCGTAGTCGACGTTCCACAGCACCGGCCGGCGGTGGTAGGCGACGGTCAGGCCGCGGATCTCCAGGGGCGGCGGCCCGATGGGCGAGGCCTCCTCGGGGGCGGTGCGGCTGCCGGGGGTGCGCCAGAGATACTGCATGGTCCGTTCCTCCTCCGCCGCGTCAGCGCTGCGCCAGGGCGAGCTTGCCCTGGAAGCCGTCGGCCGGCGCCTCGCCGCCCAGCGCGCGGGCGATGGTCGTCACATTGTGGTCGATCATGCCGATGTAGGTGCCCTCATAACTGCCCGGCGCGCCCATGGCGTCGGAGAACAGGGCACCGCCCAGCGTCACGCTGTGACCGCGCGCGCCCGCCCCTTCGACCAGGGCGCGGACGTTGCGGTCGGACACGCTGGTTTCCGGGAAGACCGCCGGCACGCCGCGGTCCGCCAGCAGCGCGGCCAGCTCCTCGATGATCCGCAGGCCGGCTTCCGATTCGGTGCTGATCCCCTGGATGCCGCGCACCTCGATCCCGTAGGCGCGGCCCAGATAGTTGAAGGCGTCGTGGGCGGTGACCAGAACGCGGGCCTTGCCGGGGATGGCGGACAGGACGCGCCGGGCGTACGCGTCGAGCCGCGCCAGCTCCGCCCCGTACGCGTCGGCGTTGCGGGCGTACGTCTCGGCGCCCGCGGGATCGAGCCGCGCCAGACCGTCGCGGATGGCCGGCAGGGTGCTCGCCCAGATGCCCACATCCATCCAGATGTGCGGGTCGTGGGCGCCCTCGAACTCGGGCGGGCTGAGCAGCCGCTCCTTGGGCACGGCGTCGCCCAGCGCCACCACCGGCTTTCCGGACTCGCGCAGCCGGTCGAAGGCGGCGGTCATCTTGCCTTCCAGATGCAGGCCGCTGATGAACACCGCGTCGGCCCGCAGCAGCTTCACCGTGTCGGAGCGGGTGGGCTTGAACAGGTGCGGATCGACGCCTTCGCCCATCAGCGCCTCCACCTCCGCCCGGTCGCCGGCCACCGCCCGCACGAGGTCGGCGACCATGCCGGTGGTGGCGACGATGTTCGGGCGCTCGCCTTGGAGCCGTTCACCCTCGGCCCTGGCGGTTCCCGGCAGCAGCAGCGCGGCGGCCAAGCCCACGATGGCGATAAACTTCGTCAGGCTCTTCGTCGCGACGGTATTTGAACATATGTTCATATTCACTGCTCTCGACAAAGATCGGCAAGGTTAGGGCGGACGGATCAAGTAAACGGGGCGGAGTGCATTTGCGTTCCATGAATATATGAAGCGCCTCTCCGGGCTTGCAAGGCGGGTCCTGACGATCCGTGTCTTACCGAACGGGGTGGAGTGCGTTACAGTGGCGGGATGATCGTGCTCTTTACGGATTTCGGGCTGTCCGGCCCCTACACCGGGCAGATGAAGGCGGTGCTGGCGCGGATGGCGCCGGGCCTGCCGGTCATCGACCTGTTCGCCGACGCACCCGCCTTCGACCCGCAGCTGTCGGCCTATCTGCTGGCCGCCTACGCTCCGGAATTCCCGGCGGACAGCGTCTTCCTCTGCGTGGTGGACCCCGGCGTCGGGACCGACCGCCGTCCGCTGGTGGTGGAGGCCGACGGGCGCCGCTTTGTCGGGCCGGACAACGGCCTGTTCGAACTGGTCCGGCGTCGGGCCGAATCGGTGCGCGCCTGGAGCATCGGCTGGCGGCCCGAGCGGCTGTCGGCCAGCTTCCACGGGCGGGACCTGTTCGCCCCGGTGGCGGCCAGCCTCGCCATGGGCAACCCGGTCGCGCTGGAGCCCGTCGATCCGTCCAGCCTCGCGCGGCCCGACTGGCCGGACGATCTGGCGCGGATCGTCTATGTGGACGTCTACGGCAACGCCATGACCGGCTTGCGCGCCGACCGGCTGCCGGAGGACGCGGTGCTGCGGGCCGGCGGCCGCACGGTGCGCCGGGGCCGGACCTTCGCCGACGTCCCGGTGGGGGAGGCGCTGTGGTACGCGAACTCCAGCGGTCTGGCGGAGATCGCCGTCAACAGCGGCCGCGCCGACCGCGATGCCGGGCTGGCGGTGGGGACGCCGGTGGAGGTCGTCCTATAGCCCGTCCAGGCAGCGGTCGAGCAGCGCCAGATCCACGGGGCGGGCCAGCACGGTGACCGGGCTGTTGCCCGGCTGGGCGTCCAATTGGGCGTCCGGCGCGCCGGCGGTCAGGATGATCCGGGTGTGGGGGTAGAGCATGCAGGCCAGCGCCGCGGCCCGGTCCCCCTCGTCCTCCGGAAGGTGGCGGCGCAGCAGGGCGACGGCGGGACCCTCGGCCCCGATCAGGCCCAGCGCCTCGAAGCCGCCGGACACCGTGGACACGGCGAAGCCGCGTTCCGCCAGATGGCGGGCCAGCGCGTCCCGCTGGCCAGGATCGTCGTCGGCGACGACGGCGCGGCGGCCCCCCTGGCCGGGCGGGCGGATGTCGGCGTCAATGGAAAAGCCGGTCGTCATGGGGGGCTCATCACTGGCTTCCCTGAACCTCAGGGGCTTTGAACCTCAAGAGTTTTCTACGCCACGCGGGGGCCGGTTGCAAATCCCCGTGGGCGGTACGCGCCGTCCGATCTGCGGACCTTGGTGTCAGGGACCTTGACGTCAGCGGATCTTGACGACGGTGGGGCGGTCGACGATCGACAGCATGGGCAGGTCGCTGGGCCGGTTGCCGTAGCCCCAGGTCTCGCCGAAGGGGCCGTTGGCGGCGATCCAGCCGCGCACCCGCTCCTGCTTGTCCAGCCGCACGCAATTGCCGGTGCACAGCCGTCCGGTCAGGGCGCCGTCCTCCACCTCCATCCCGGTGGCGAGCAGGTCGTCGACTCCCAGCCCGCGCAGCAGGGCCGGCATGTAGATGTCGAGCGCCCCGGTGGCGACGACCACGCGGCGCCCTTCGCGCCGGTGCATCTTCAGGGTCTCGACCAGCGGGGCATGCCAGCGGATGCGGTGGACCAGCCGCTCCGCGGCGGCCAGCGCGTCGGACACCGGGACGCCGCGCAGCGTCCGGCGCAGCAGGATGGTCTTGACCGACCCTGGAAAATCCACCCCCGGCCCGCGGCCGCGGGCGTGGCGGTGCAGGCCCGAGCGCAGGGCGTCCAGAAAGGCCAGCCGGGCGCGGTTGCGCCCGATGACCTCGCCGATGAACATCAGCAGGCTGTCGCCGTGGATCAGCGTCCCGTCGAAGTCGAAGAAGGCCACCCCCGGCGCGATGGAGGCCAGTGGGCCGACGCCGTGTGCGGTGGGACCCCCGGTGGAAGGGCCGGAGGCGATGGCGTCGGGAACGGGAATGGCGCTGGTCTGCATGCGCCCTTATCCGGCGGAACGCGCCGCGTCACAAGTCAAATGCGTTGTGGTGGGCCGCCCGCCGCCCCTTAGTGCAGCGACGGGCTGGGGGAATCGTCCGACTCCTCCGCCTCGATCAGCAACTCGCCCGCGGCGATTTCTCCGGCGCATTCCTCCAGCCCGGCCTTGACGGCGATCAGGAGGTTGATGATCTCGCCATTGTCCTGCTCCAGGATGCGCAGGCGCTCCTCCAGCTTGTCCAGACGGCGGGTGACGCTGTCGGTCAGCCGGTCGAGGCGGGCGAGAACCGGGTCGTTGTTCGTGTCGTCCATGGCGGCGGTCGGTCCGTCGATGATTCGTGTGCGGTCCTGAAGCTAGGACCACGCACCGCCTCTGGACAGACCCGCGCCCGGCGCAACCCGCAATTGATGGGATTATCGTCCGGATGGTGCCCGACGAGTCCAAAGGACTCAGGAACGGGCACGCCCGGGCGTTATTCCCCCTCCGACGTGGTGGTGCGGCGGCGCAACGGAACACCATACAATTCGAGCCTATGGCCGAGCAGTTCATAGCCCAGTTCGCGGGCTATGACTTCCTTCAGCCGTTCGAGATCTTCATTTTGGAACTCCACCACCTTTCCGGATTCGAGATCGATCAGGTGATGATGGTGTTCCGACCCGGCTTCCTCGTAGCGGGCGCGGCCGTCGCCGAAGTCCAGCCGGTCAATGACGTTCGCGTCCTCGAACAGGCGCATCGTCCGGTAGACGGTGGCGATGGAGATGCGCGGGTCGATGGTGGATGCCCGGCGGTGAACCTCCTCCACGTCGGGGTGGTCGGCGGCCTCCGACAGCACGCGCGAGATCACGCGGCGCTGGTCGGTCATCTTCAGCCCTTTCTCGATGCAGAGCTGTTCGAGGCGCGAAGGCATGGAAGTCCCCTTGTTGTCGTCTCATTGGCGCGCGCGGTTCGGCCCCGTATGGCTTGGCCCGTATGGCCCCGGCCGCGCGTTGGCCGCCGTCCCTCCCCGGCACGGCCACCCAAAAGCCCCAGCACCATACTGTGATTCGGAACCATTCACAAACGCCGACGTTTGGTGTCGGCTTACGGAAAGGGCGCGCGCCATGATGACCCTGGACATCCACCACACCACCACCTACCGCTACGCCAACCCGGTGACCTTCGGCGACCATCGCCTGATGTTCCGGCCCCGCGACAGCCACGATCTGCGGTTGATCGAGACGGGGCTGGTGATCAGCCCACCGCCGGCTTCCGTCCGCTGGCTTCACGACGTCTTCGGCAACTCCATCGCGGTGGCGAGCTTCGACCAGCCGGCGACGGAGCTGCGCTTCGAAAGCCACATCCGGGTCGATCACTACCCGATGGGCGAGCTGGAATTCCCGATCGAGGACTACGCGCGTTCCTACCCCTTCAGCTATTCGGCGGAGGAGGTGCCGGATCTCGCGCTGACCACCCAGCGGCACTATCCGGACCCCGAACACCGGGTGGACGAATGGGCCCGGCAGTTCGTGACGCTGGGCGAGGGCGGGCCGCCCGACACGCAGGAGATGCTGGTGTCGATGACCCGGGCCATCAAGGAGACCTTCACCTACCAGGCCCGCGACCTGGAAGGCACCCAGAGCCCGGTGGACACGCTGGCGTCGAACAGCGGCTCCTGCCGCGACTTCGCGCTTCTGATGATGGAGGCGGTGCGCTCGCTGGGCTTCGCGGCGCGCTTCGTGTCCGGCTATCTCTACGATCCCGCGCGGGACGGTCAGGAGGGGGCGATGACCGGCGGCGGGGCGACCCACGCCTGGGTGGAAATCTACCTGCCGGGCTGCGGCTGGGTGGAGTTCGACCCGACCAACGGCATCATCGGCGGCAAGAACCTGATCCGCGTCGCCGTCGCCCGCGACCCGTCGCAGGCGGTGCCGCTCGGCGGCTCCTGGACCGGGGCGCCGGCGGATTTCCTCGGCATGACGGTGGATGTCCAGGTCACGGCGACCGGCGGGACGGGCGCCGGCGACGCTCCGCAGAACCCGATGCCGGTGGCCGGAGCCGTTTGACGCGGCAACCAATTGCAAACGAACGTCTGGCAGAATGGAGGGTCCGGGGCTGTTCCGGTTCCGGACCGACCGTCCCATCCGACAGACGAGGCTGCGTCACCCCGTGCTCGATTCCGATCCGACCAGTCCCGCCTCCGGCGGCACGCCGGAAACGGAGGCCGCCCCCGTCCTGGTCGCGGCCCTTCTGGCCGTCCGTGAGCCGCCCGTCGGACCGGACGCGCCCTGCCGCACCCTGCGCGACCGGCTGGCCGTCCAGCCCGGTCTTCCGGCGCTCGCCGTGACGGGGGAGGGCGGGCGCGTTCTGGGGCTGGTGGACCGTCTGGCGCTGGCGGGGATTGCCGATCCGGAGGCGCCGGCACGGACGGCGATGGACCCGGTGCCGCTTCTGGTCGAGGCGGACCTTCCGCTCTGCGAGATCGCGCGGCGGATCATCCAGGACAAGCCCGGCGCGCTGGCTTCCGGCTTTGTCGTGCTGGAGAAGGGGCGGTACCTCGGCATCGGGTCGGGGGTGGACCTGCTGGCGCGGACGGACGAGCAGATCATCCAGCGCACCCGCCAGCTCGACGAGGCCCGCCGCGCCGCCGAGCGCGCCAACCGGGCCAAGACCGCCTTCTTCGCCTGCATGAGCCATGAGATCCGCACCCCGCTGAACGCCATGATGGGCTTCGCGGAGCTGCTGGAGCAGGAGGTCCTGGGGCCGATCGCCAACCCGCTCTACCGCGACTACGCCCGCGACATCGCGGAGAGCGGCCGCCATCTGATGGACCTGATCAACGACCTGCTCGACCTGTCGAAGGCCGAGGCCGGGCGGCTGGAACTGGCCGAATCCCTGGTCGACGTGCCGCGCGTCGCCGTGGGCAGCGCCCGCCTGCTGTCCGACCGCGCCGGGCGGGCCGGGGTCGGCATCGAGACGGACCTGCCGCCCGATCTGCCGCCGCTGCGCGCCGACGAGCGCAAGCTGCGGCAGATGCTGCTGAACCTGCTGTCCAATGCGGTGAAGTTCACGCCGCCCGACGGTGTGGTCACTCTGGACGGCCGGGTGGCGGCGGACGGGACGCTGCGCCTGTCGGTGCACGACACCGGCATCGGCATGACCGCCGACGAGCTGGAAAAGGCGCTGGAGCCCTGGGGCCAGATCGACAGCGCGCTGGGCCGCAACCACATCGGCACCGGCCTCGGCCTGCCTTTGACCAAGCGGCTGGTGGAGCTTCACGGGGGAAGGCTGGACATCGACACCGCCCCCGACCGCGGCACCACCATGACGCTGGTCTTCCCGGCGGAGCGGGTGGGCGGGTAGCGTTGCCCCCACCCCGGCCCTCCCCCGCTGGGCGGGGGAGGGAGATTTGGTCCCCTCCCCTGCGAAGCTCTCGCGCAAACCAAAGGTTTGCGCTGACGCGGCAGGCGGACCTTTGGTCCGCCGAGAGCGGGGGAGGGTTAGGGAGGGGGCAACGGGGCCTTACGCCAGCCCCTTCTCCATCGCGCTCGCCAGACGGCGGGCGAAGGCGGCGGGGTCGGGCAGGGCCTCGCCTTCCACGATGCGCGCCTGGTCGAGCAGCAGCCACGCCGCGTCGTCCAGCGAGGTCGCCGCGCCGCTCGCCTTCGCGCGCTCGGCGAGGCGCTTGATCAGCGGGTGGGCGGGGTTGACCTCCAGGATGCGCTTGGCCGCCGGGGCGTCCATGCCGAGCTGCTTGTGCTGCTTCAGCAGGCGCTCCAGGTGCATGTCCATGTCGTTCTCGTCGGCGACGAGGCAGACGGCGCTGTCGGTCAGGCGCTCCGACGGGCGGACGTCCTTCACAGCGTCCTGGAGCGTCAGCTTCAGAAGCGCCAGCAGGTCGGTCAGCTCGCCTTCGGAGGCCTTCTCCTCGGCCGGCTTCTCCTCGCCGCCCTGGATCTTGCCGAGGTCGGCGCCGCCGCGGGTCACCGACTTGAAGGGCTTGTCCTGGAAGCTGCCGACCGACGGCACCCAGAACTCGTCCACCGGGTCGGTCAGCAGAAGCACTTCGACGCCCTTGGCCTTGAAGCCTTCGAGCTGCGGGCTGCGCTTCAGCGTCTCGATGTCGTCGCCGCTGATCGTGAAGATGGCCTCCTGGCCCTCCTTCATGCGGCCCAGATACTCCTCCAGCGAGACCAGACCGTCACCGGCGGTGCTGCGGAAGCGCATCAGCTTCAGCAGATCGTCCCGGTGCTCGTAGTCGTCGTAGAGGCCCTCCTTGAGGACGGCGCCGAAATTCTCCCAGAAGGCCGCGTATTCCTCCGCCTTCTCGGCGTCGCGGGCCTTCTTGCCCAGCTCCGACAGGACGCGGCGGGTGATGCCGGCGCGGATCTTGGCCAGCATCGGGTTGTGCTGGAGCATCTCGCGGCTGATGTTCAGCGGCAGGTCCTCGCTGTCCACCACGCCGCGCAGGAAGCGCAGGTAGGGCGGCAGCAGCCCTTCCGCCGAATCGGTGATGAAGACGCGCTTGACGTACAGCTTCACCCGGTGGGCGCGCTTGGGGTCGAACAGGTCGAACGGCTTGGAGGACGGCACGAACAGCAGGTTCGTGTATTCGATGGCGCCTTCCGCCCGCCAGTGCAGGGTCAGCCACGGATCGTCGAAGGCGTGCCCGACATGGTGGTAGAACTCCGTGTACTGCTCCGCCGTGATCTCGTTCTTGGAGCGCATCCACAGGGCCGACGCGCTGTTCAGCGACTTGGCGTCCTCGCCCTCCCCGAAGAGGATCGGGATGGCGATGTGGTCGGAGTATTTGCGGACGATGGCGGAGAGGCGGTGCTCCTCCAGATACTCGTCGTCGCCTTCGCGCAGGTGCAGCCGGATCTGCGTGCCGCGCGGCAGGTCGGCGACGTCGGAGATGGTGAACTCGCCCTTGCCGTCCGACAGCCAGCGCCAGCCCTGCGTCTCCCCGGCCTTGCGGGTCAGCACCTCCACCCGGTCGGCGACCATGAAGGCGGAATAGAAGCCGACGCCGAACTGGCCGATCAGGTTGACGTCTTTCTTGGCGTCGCCCTCCTTCGCCCCATCCTTAGCGTTCTCCTTCAGGTTGCGCATGAAGGCGGCGGTGCCGGAGCGCGCGATGGTGCCGAGGTTCTCGACCAGATCCTCGCGGTTCATGCCGATGCCGTTGTCGGCCACGGTGAGGGTCCGCGCCTCCTTGTCCACGATCAGCCGGACCTTCAGGTTCGGGTCGTCGGCGGACAGTTCGGGCTGCGTCAGCGCGGCGTAGCGCAGCCGGTCGCAGGCGTCGGAGGCGTTGGAGACCAGCTCGCGCAGGAAGACTTCCTTCTCGCTGTAGAGCGAGTGCGCGACGATGTCGAGCAGGCGGCTGACCTCGGCCTGGAAGCTGAGCCGTTCCTCGGTCATGGTGTCATCCTTGATCGTTTTTGTTGGTGGTGGGCTTGTTGGTGGTGGCCTTGCCGATGGGGCCGAAGGACGGCGCAGATATGTGCGAGCGCATCGCCCCATGCAAGAGCGATCGGCTGGCGTTGCGCTGGAGTTTCGCAACCGGAGTGGTGGGGTGAGGGGAGGATTGCCCCCACCCTGACCCTCCCCCGCTGCGCAGGGGAGGGGACTAAGATTCCCTCTCCTGCGAAGCGGGGGAGGGAAGGGGCCCGCGGCGAAGCCGCGGGAAGGGTGGGGGCAAGAACCTCGGCAGCCTCAGCGCTTCTTGCCCTGGATCGGCTCGGGCTCCGGCGCCGGCTGGCCCATGCCCATCAGCGCGCTCATGTCCGCCCCGTTCAGCAGGAACTGGCCGGTCTCGGTCACGTCGATCTTGTAGCTGCGCACGTCGTTGCCGGCGTCGTCCTTGGACGCCTGTCCGAAGGCCTGGAGCATGGCGATCACCCCCAGCGCGTTCTGGGTGCTCTCGTCGGCCTTCTTGCCCGGCTTGGGCTGCATCGCCTTGGCGGCGGCGTCCAGCCCGCGCAGCAGCACCGTGCTGTTGCCCACCGCGCCGAAGGCGGAGTTGGCGGCCATGCGCATGGCGCCGGTCATGGTGCCGGAGGCCGCCGGGGTGTTGACGACGAAGCGGTCGATGCGCAGCTCCGTCCCGACCTCCGCCATGGCGCCCATCAGCCGGTTGCCGATGGCCGACATCTCGGCCTCGTCGTCCGGCAGGGCGGCTTCCTCCTCGGCCTCGCCGTCCTCCTCGTCCTCCTCACCGGCGGCGGCCTGGGATTCGGCCAGCGTGGCGAGGTCGGCGAAGGCCCGCCACAGCGAGGCGGTCGGCAGCTTCGCGGTGCTGATCTGGATGTCCAGCTTGTCCGGCATGAAGGCCTTGGGCGCCACCTCCGGCTCCAGCGTCAGGCCGCTGGACTCGATCCCGAAGGTGGTGGAGGCCATCGGCTTGTCCAGGTCCTCGGCGCTGCCGCGCAGAACGAGCTGGCCGAGGGCGAGGCGGGTGCCGTCCTCCGGGTTCAGGGCGGTCAGGCCGGACAGGCGGACGCGCCCGCTGGCCCCGCCCATCAGGTTCTGCATCAGCGGGATCAGCTCCGCCGCCGGAGGCTGGGTGCCGGCCAGGGCGTGGGTCTGGGTCAGCCGCTGCATGGCGTCGGCGCGGGCGAGGTCGACGCGGGTGTAGGTGCCCTCCATCGTCAGGCCGCCGAGGTTCAGCACCTCCTTCTTCGTCTCGTCGAGGAAGCGCAGGTTGCTGACGGACAGGGCGCCCGGCCCGCTCCACAGCGGGGTGCCGGCGGCGGCGGTGCCGTCGGGCTTCAGCTCCCCGGCGACGGTGATGGCGCCGACGGTCAGGGCGCTCTCGTCCTTCTTGCCCTTCTTGCCCTTGCGGTCGCTGGTGACCGACAGGTCGCCAAGCTCCGCGTCCATGGACAGCGCCGTCTCGTAGGCGCCGGACCACAGGGCGCTGATGCGCTGGCGGCCCAGCTTGACGGTGGCCGACGGCTTGCCGTTGTCCAGGATGGCGACGCGGTCGGGCAGGGTGGCGGTGACGGCGTGGGTGTTGCCGTCCTGCGGCTTCACCGTCAGGTGGATGGTGCCGATGTCGGCGGTGGTGCCGTCGTCCGACACCGCGGTCAGGGCGGGCAGCGCCACCTTGTAATGGTCGCCGGCCGGGGTCGCCACCGGCTCGCCGCTCCAGCGCAGCTCGGTCTCGTCGCCCTCGCTCTTGGGGAACCAGCGGGCCAGCCCGTCCTTCAGCGTGGCGGCGAGGGCCCTGGCCCCGTCCTCGGTCACCGGGGGCGCCTCCGCGCGCGCGGTGGCGGGCGGCAGCGCCAGGGTTGCGAGCATCAGCGCGGCGGCGAGCGGACGGGCGGGAATACGGCGCATGAGGAGTCCCTTAGGGTGGAGCGCGCCAGCGTAGACGGGATAACCGGCGCCCGTCCATCGGCCCGAGGTTTTATACCCCGCCCCGGAAGAGTTCGGCCCCGGATGGGCATTGCGGCACGGCACGGCCGCCCTGACGCTTGCATTGCCGGTGCACAGGCCCAAAACTTACGCTTATGACCTCTGTCCTTTCTTCGTCCGGGGGCGGTCTGGGTGCGGGTGGCCGGGTGGTCGCCGTGCTGGGGCCGACCAACACCGGGAAAACCCATCTCGCCATCGAGCGCATGCTCGGCCACCGGACGGGGATGATCGGCTTTCCGCTGCGCCTGCTGGCCCGCGAGAACTACGACCGCATCGTGTCGATCAAGGGCAAGAACGCCGTGGCCCTGGTGACGGGGGAGGAGAAGATCCTGCCGCCCAGCCCGTCCTACTGGGTGTGCACGGTGGAATCCATGCCGCTCGACCGGGCGGTGGATTTCCTGGCGGTGGACGAGGTGCAGCTCTGCGCCGATCCGGAGCGCGGGCACATCTTCACCGACCGGCTGCTCAACGCGCGCGGGCTGGTCGAGACGATGTTCCTCGGCTCCGACACGGTGCAGCCGCTGATCCGCCGGCTGGTGCCGCGGGCCGAGTTCATCAGCCGCCCGCGCTTCTCGCAGCTGACCTACGCCGGCTACCGCAAGCTGACGCGCCTGCCGCCGCGCTCCTGCGTCGTCGCCTTCTCGGCGACCGACGTCTACGCGCTGGCCGAGATGATCCGGCGCCAGCGCGGCGGCACCGCGGTGGTGCTGGGCGCGCTGTCCCCGCGCACCCGCAACGCCCAGGTCGGGCTCTACCAAGCGGGGGAGGTCGACTATCTGGTGGCGACCGACGCCATCGGCATGGGGCTGAACATGGACGTCGACCATGTCGCCTTCGCCCGCATCGTGAAGTTCGACGGCTTCGCCCCGCGCCGCCTGCGCGCGCCGGAGGTGGCGCAGATCGCCGGGCGCGCTGGGCGGCACATGCGCGACGGCACCTTCGGCACCACCGACGAGGTGGGGGAACTGGAGGCCGACGTGGTCGACCGCGTCGAGAACCACCAGTTCGAGACGATCAAGACGCTGATGTGGCGCAACAGCAAGCTGCGCTTCGACACGCCGGGCTTCCTGCTGAAGTCGCTGGAGGAGCGCCCGCCGATCCCGGAGCTGCTGCGCGCCCGCGACGCCGACGACCATCTGGCGCTTCAGGCGCTGGTCCGCGACCATGAGGTGATGGACCTCGCCAAGGGCCGCGACAACGTGCGGCTTCTCTGGGAGGTCTGCCAGGTCCCCGACTTCCGCAAGGTGCTGTCGGACGCCCACACCCGGCTGCTCGGGCAGATCTTCCGGCAGCTGCGCACCGGCATCGGGCGGCTGGACGAGGACTGGGCGGCCAAGCAGATCGCCCGGCTGGACCGCACCGAGGGCGACATCGACGCGCTGGTCGCCCGCATCGCCCATATCCGCACCTGGACCTACATCTCCAACCGGCCGTCCTGGTTGACCGACCCCGTGCACTGGCAGGCGCGCACCCGCGCCATCGAGGACAAGCTGTCCGACGCCCTGCACGAGCGGCTGACGCAGCGCTTCATCGACCGCCGCTCGGCCACGCTGGTGCGCACGCTGAAGGACGGGCGGGACCTGATCGGCGGCGTGCGCGCCGACGGCGAGGTGGTGGTGGAGGGCCACCCGGTGGGCCGGCTGGAGGGTTTCCGCTTCGTCCCCGACGCCCCGGAGCGCTCGGAGGAGGCCAAGTCCCTGCTGACCGCCGCCCGCCGCGCGCTGCGCGAGGAGGTGGCGTCGCGCCTGCGCGCCTTCGAGCAGGAGCCGGACGACGTGTTCGCCCTGGGGCCGGACGGGGTGCTGACGGCGGACGGGCTGCCGGTGGCCCGGCTCGGCCCCGGCCCGTCGGTGCTGACCCCGGCGGTCCTGCCCTTCGACGAGGGGCTGCTCGACCAGGGGCAGCTCGACCGCGTGCGCGTCCGGCTGGAGCGCTGGCTGAAGGACCGCGTCGCCGCCCGGCTGCGCCCCCTGCTGGCGCTGCGCGACGCGAGCGATCTGACGGGAACGGCGCGTGGGCTGGCTTTCCAGCTCGTCGAGAACATGGGGGCGATGCCCCGCGCTCCGGTCGCCCCGCTCGTCGAAGGGCTGGAGAAGGCCGACCGCAAGGCGCTGTCCCGCCATGGGGTGCGGCTCGGCGTGTCGCACCTCTACCTGACGGCGCTCGCCAAGCCGGGGGCGGTGGAGTTGCGCGGGCTGCTGTGGGCGGTGAAGCACCGCCTGCCCCTGCCGGTGCCGATCCCGCCGCCGGGCCGCGTCTCGGTGGAGGCGACGGGCGCGCCGCCCGCCTTCTGGGAGGCCATCGGCTATCCGGCGGCGGGGCCGCGGGCGCTGCGGGTGGACATGCTCGACCGGCTGGAGACCGAGCTGCTGACCGCCGCCAAGGAGGGCCGGCTTGTCGCCGAGCCGGCGCTGGCCCAGATGATCGGCGCCAAGCCGGACGAGCTGGAGGCGGTGATGAAGGGGCTTGGCTACACCCGTTCGGTGGCGGAGGATGGGGCGGTCTCCTGGCGCCGCCGCCGCAACCCGCGCCACAAGCCCCGCCGCGAGACCCCCGTCAACGCCGACCACCCCTTCGCCAAGCTGCGCCAGCTTTCGGGAATTGGATGAAAAGATTTGCTTTTGCCCCCTCCCTAACCCTCCCCCGCCTTCGGCGAGGGAGGGGACTTCGCAAATTTTCCCTCTCCCGCGAAGCGGGGGAGGGAGGGACCCGCGCGGCAGCGCGGGAGGGTGGGGGCCGCGCATGACCGACATCGACGACGACGACGATCTCCCCGACTCCGGCTCCGACCCCACCCCGGCGGGCCGGCTGCGGATCGACAAGTGGCTGTGGTTCGCGCGCTTCTTCAAAACGCGCAGCCTCGCGGCGAAGCTGTGCAACGGCGGCGGCGTGCGGGTGTCCGGCACGGTGGTCGGCAAGGCGCATTACGCGGTTAAGCCCGGCGACGTGCTGACCTTCGCGCAGGGGCGGCACATCCGCGTCATCAAGGTGATCGCGCTCGGCAGCCGGCGCGGCCCGGCGCCGGAGGCGCAGGCCCTCTACGAGGACCTCGCCCCGCCGGTGCGCGAGGAGGCGATCCAGGACCCCTACCGCGCGCCGCCGGCCCCGCGGGAGCCCGGCGCCGGACGCCCGACCAAGCGCGACCGCCGGGCGCTCGACCAGCTCTACGGAGAGGAGTAAGCCGGAACAGCCGGGAAAAGCGGCGGTGAAGCGCGGGCGGGGCCATTGCCATTCAGGGGCCGCACCCTCATCTGCGCAAAATAATCCCGCAACGGCCGACTTTTCTGGAGCCCGCCGCCCCCATGCTCGAACTGTTCTCCGACCCGCAGGTCTGGGCCAGCCTCCTGACGCTCACCGCGTTGGAGATCGTGCTCGGCATCGACAACATCATCTTCATTTCGATCATGGCGGCCAAGCTGCCGGTCCACCAGCAGCAGAAGGCCCGGCAGCTCGGTCTGGCGCTGGCGCTCCTGATGCGGCTTGCGCTGCTCGCCTCCATCTCCTGGGTGGCGACCCTCACGGAACCGCTGATCACCGTGCTCGGCATGGGCTTCTCGGGCCGCGACCTGATCCTGCTCGGCGGCGGCCTGTTCCTGCTGGCCAAGGGCACGATCGAGATCCACAACACCGTGGAGGGCCACGAGGAGGACAGCGCCGCCCCCAAGCTCGCCAGCTTCGGCGCGGTGGTCGGGCAGATCATCGTGCTGGACATCGTCTTCTCGCTGGACAGCGTGATCACCGCGGTCGGCATGTCCAACGACCTGCCGGTGATGGTCACCGCCGTCATCATCGCCATGGCGGTGATGCTGTTCGCCGCCCGGCCGGTGGGCGATTTCGTGAACCGCCACGTCACCGTGAAGATGCTGGCCCTGTCCTTCCTGCTGCTGGTCGGCGTGGCGCTGATCGCCGACGGCTTCGGCTTCCACATCCCGAAGGGCTACCTGTACTTCGCCATCGCCTTCTCGACGCTGGTCGAGGCGCTGAACCTGATGGCCGCCGCCCGCCGCAAACGGAAGAAGGCCGAAGCGCACTGACGCTCCGGCCCTTCTGAACGGGTCTTCCGACGGGCCGCCCCTTCGCGGGGGCGGCCCGTTCGCCTTTTCGGGTCAGGTCCGCATCAGACCGTCGCGGAACTCCACCTCCTCCACCAGATGCTCGTAGGCGAGCTTGAAGAGGTCGCGGATCGAGACGATGCCGACCGCGCGCTTGCCCTGGGTGATCGGCAGGTGGCGGTAGTGCTTCGACTGCATCAGGGTCAGCGCCTCGATGGCGTCCGCGTCCGGCGGCAGGGTGTCCGGGTTGCGGGTCATGATCGCCGACACCTCGGTCTCGAAGGCGTCGATCTGGGTGGAAAGCACCTTGTTGTTCAGGTCGCGCTCGGTGACGATGCCGACGAGGTCGCCGTGGTTCACCACCAGGACGGCGCCGATGTTCTTCTCCGCCATCAGCTTCGACACGGTCAGGACGGAGGTGTCCTCCGTCACCAGGATGAGTTCCTGCGACTTCACCACGTCCGGAACCAGCTTCCGCTTCATCATTTCCCCCAATTTGTAATTTGTTTACAAACTCAAGCGCTGCAGGGAAACAATAGCAAATATCGCAGGTGCAAAACTGCGGCAGAAGACCGCACCTCGGATGGGGTGGTCCGGATTGGGCAGTTAGCGACGACGCAGGACGACGGTCAGGTTGTTGGCGGGCATCTCCACCACCTCGGCCAAAGCGAAGCCGGCGGCGGCGCCCTCCACCGCGTCGAGGTCGCGCACGCCCCAGGCGGGATTGCGGGCCTTCAGGTCGGCGTCGAAGGCGGCGTTGCTGGGTGCGCTGTGCCGCCCGCCGCGCGTGAAGGGGCCGTAGAGCAGCAGCGGCCCTCCCATGGGCAGAAGGCGGGCGGCCCCGGCGAACAGGCCGAGCGCCGCCTCCCACGGGGCGATGTGGATCATGTTGATGCAGACCACCGCATCGGCCGCCTCGACCGGCCAGTCGGGTGCGGCGGCGTCGAGGTCCAGCGGGTCGCGCAGGTTGGGCAGCGCCGCCGTGGCGGCCCAGGAACGGACGCTGTCGCGCAGGCCCGGGTCGGGGTCGCTCGGCTGCCACGTCACGGCGGGCAGCGCCGCGGCGAAGGCCACGGCGTGCTGGCCGGTGCCGCTCGCCACCTCCAGAACCAGACCTTGCGGCGGCAGGACGCGGCGCAGCACCTCCAGGATGGGGGCGCGGTTGCGCTCCGTCGCGGGGGCGTGGCGGCGAAAGTCCTCGGGGTGCAGCGGATCGAACATGGGGGGAGGCTAACCGCCCCCGGCGCCCAGGGCAACCGCGGCGGGGTCGCGGCGTCCGGCCATCCAGGCCCCGGCGGCGAGGAGGAGCGCGCCGGCCAGCACCGCGGCGGCGGCGCCCAGCAGGGCGGAATCGAAGCTGCCGGTGCGCGCCACCACCAGCCCCGCCGGCACCGGCCCGATGATCTGCCCCAGCCCGTAGACGGCGGTCAGCGCGCCGATGACGCGGGCCGACGCCCCGCCCGACAGGTGCCGCCCCAGCGTGAAGGACAGGGTGACGATGCCGACGAAGGTTCCGCCGAACAGCACCGCCGACAGCAGGGCCGCCGCCGGGGAACCGGTGATCGGCAGCAGGATGCCCACCGCCTGCACGACATGGGCGAGGATCAGCGCCCGCCACAGGCCGAGCCGCCGCCCCGCCGCCGCCCAGACAATGCCGGACGGCATGGCCGCCAGACCGGTGACCATCCAGGCCGCGGCGCCGAGCGGCGCCGTCTCCGGCATCGTCTTCAGGATGGCGACCAGGAAGGTGCCGGTGACGATGTAGCCGGCCCCCTCCAGGAAATAGGCCAGCGTCAGCAGGATCATGGGAACGGAAGGGCGGAAGGCGGGCATGGATGTGGGCCGGGCGGCTGCGGTGTGACCAGGCTCGCGCGGCGCATCGCTCACCCACAGCCAGGACAGGGTGCCGAAGCCCAGGCAGACCAGCCCCAGCCACAGCCAGTCGCCGCGCCAGCCCAGCCGGTCGCCCATCACGGCGACGAACAGGCCGCTCGACGCGATGCCGAGGCCGACGCCGGTGTAGAGCCAGCCGGTCCAGGACTCCCGCCCGGCGCGGGCCAGCGCGTCCAGCGTCATGGCGATGCCCAGGATGAACAGGCCGGCGCTGGCCAGCCCGGAGACGAAGCGCAGCACGGCCCAGGCCGCCAGGTCGTCGGTGAAGCCCATACCGGCGGTGGAGGTGACGCTGGCGATCAGCGCGGTGCGGAAGACGGCGGTGCGCGCCGCGCCCTGCGGCACCAGCCCGACGCCCAGCGCCCCCAGGAAATAGCCGAGATAGTTCAGCGAGGCGAGCAGCCCCGCCGCGTCGGTGCCCAGACCGGTCGCCGCCTGCATGGCCGGCAGGATCGGCGTGAAGGCGAAGCGCCCCACCCCCATGGAGACGACCAGCACCAGCACGCCGCCGATCAGCGCCCGGACCATGCTTTCCTCCCACCGGCTGGCTTTTTTTCTCTGCGCCCATCCTCGCGCGTCGGAACCCTCATTTCCAATGATTTGTTTCGATGCTATGCTTCACTGTGAGTGATGGGAGATGTCCGGATCGGGGGAGGGGGCGATGGACCTCGCGGGCCTGCGGGTGGTGAAGGCGGTGGCGGACACCGGCAGCGTCAGCCGGGCGGCGGAGACGCTGAACTGCGTCCAGTCCAACGTGACGGCCCGGCTGAAGCGGCTGGAGGAGGATCTCGGCGTGCCGCTGTTCCTGCGGCTCAGCCGCGGCATGGCCCCGACGCCGGCCGGGCGGGTGCTGGCCGACTACGCCGACCGCGTGCTGCGCCTCGTCGCCCAGGCCCGCGACGCGGTGGCCGACGCGGCGGGGCGGGGCGGGCGGCTGTCCGTCGGCACCATGGAGACCACCGCCGCGGTGCGGCTGCCGCCGATCCTCGCCCGCTTCCACGCGGAAAATCCGGACGTCGACCTGACCATCGTCCCCGGCCCCACCGAAACCATGCTGGGGGAGGTCCTGGCCGGGCGCATCGACGGCGCCTTCGTCTCCGGGGCGGTGGAGCATCCCGAACTGGTCAGCCGGCCCGTCTTCGAGGAGGAGCTGGTGCTGGTCGAACCGGCCAGCGGCATCACCAGCGAGTCCGGGCGGAACACCCTGCTGGCCTTCCGGCGCGGCTGCGCCTACCGCGCGCGGGCCGAGACGGCGATGCGCGAGGCCGGGCGGGTCCCCTACCGGGTGATGGAGTTCGGGGCGCTGGAGGCCATCCTGGGCTGCGTCGGCGCCGGCATGGGCGTCACCGTCCTGCCCCGCGTCGTGGTGGAGCGGGAGCCCTGGCGCGGCCTGTTCACCGCCCGCCCGCTGCCGCCGGAACTGGCCCGCATGCCCACCCGTTTCGTCCGGCGGGTGGATTCCATGGAGACGGTGGCCCTGCGCACCTTCCTGGAGGCGGTCGCGGAGGGGAATATGGAGGGTGGGGCTGCGTCGCTTGCGCCCACACAACCGGCGGGGTTGATCCCGTCTCGGGCGGCGTGCTAGGCAAGCGCCGCGGTCGGGCCATGGTCCATCCATGCCCTCGGCCGCGCCCACGCGCGAGCACGTCAGTCGAAGCGTCCATCGAAGCGACTCGAACCCCGGCGCGTGAACACCGCCGGAACTGGCGAGAACAGCGGAGAACGAATCATGCCCTACGTCGTGACGGAAGACTGCATCAAGTGCAAGTACACCGATTGCGTCGAGGTCTGCCCCGTGGACTGCTTCTACGAGGGCGAGAACATGCTGGTCATCCACCCGGATGAGTGCATCGACTGCGGCGTGTGCGAGCCGGAATGCCCGGCCGAGGCCATCGTGCCGGACACCGACGGCCGCGCGGAGAAGTGGATGGAGCTGAACCGCGACTACGCGGCGCAGTGGCCCAACCTGACCCGCAAGAAGGACGCGCTGCCCGACGCCGACGCCATGAAGGGCGTGGACGGCAAGTTCGACAAGTTCTTCTCTCCGAAGGCCGGCGGCTAAGCGGAGTCGGGACTATTGCGGCGCATGGCATTCTTTTGCCGCCATGCAAAAACGACAGGTCGGCCATCGGCGGGCAACGTCAGAATCCGGACGGCTGCCCGCGCGTAGCCTTTGTAACCCGGCCGTAACATCGCTATAATACGCGCCCGGAGCCGGCCTCAGCGTCATTGCCGGAATTCCCATCGACCAAGGGCTCAGTGCAACAGTGCGCGGCGTGGAGGACCCCATCCCCACGGTGTGTCGTTGTCACCGGGCCTTTTTCGCCCCCTCCACCGGGGCGGCAAAATGGCGCGATCGCGAGAAGTGAGAGCCAACCCAAATGTCGAACAAGCTTGACTTCGAGGCCGGTGACTTCGTCGTCTACCCGGCCCATGGCGTCGGTCGGGTCGAGGGAATCGAGACCCACAGCATCGCTGGCATGGATGTTCAGCTCTACGCGATCACGTTCGAAAAAGAGCGCATGACGCTCAAGGTTCCGGTCGGCAAGGCCAAGGCCGCCGGCCTGCGCCGCCTCAGCACGAAGGACCGCATCAAGGTCGCCCTGGAGACGCTGCAGGGCCGTTCGCGCGTCCGCCGCACGATGTGGAGCCGCCGCGCCCAGGAGTATGAGGCCAAGATCAACTCCGGCGACCCGGTGGCCATCGCGGAGGTCGTGCGCGACCTGTACCGCGGCGCCGACCAGTCCGACCAGTCCTACAGCGAGCGCCAGATCTATCAGGCCGCCCTGGAGCGTCTGGCCCGCGAACTGGCCGCCGTCGAGAAGATCGACGAGACCAAGGCCACCGAGCGGCTGGAACTGGTCCTGAAGAAGGCCGCCTGAGTCCGGTTCGACCCCGTTTCCCGGTCCGGAAGCGGGAACCGGTTTCCGATTGTGATGTTGACGATGAAGGCGCGGCGCTTTGGCCGCGCCTTTGTCTTAAGTTTTCGTCTTTCGCCGGGTCCGTGCGGCGCCTACACTCCCGCCCCCGGCCTGTTCTGGGCCGGTCCGTGACCGCTGGATGGGGTGAGCGTCTCCGGCATGTCTGAAGCGCAGAAATTCATCGATCTCCGGAACCCGCGGCGCATCTGGGCCGTCGGCTCGATCCACGCGCAGACGGACCATCTCCACGCCGTGCACGAGGTGATCGCGGCGCGCTTCCTGCCCGGCGACCGGCTCGTCTATCTCGGCAACATGGTCGGCTGGGGCGAACGGGTGCTGGAGACGGTTGACGCGCTTCTGGCCTTCCGCACCTGGCTGCTGAGCTGGCGGGGCATGGAGGCCGACGACATCGTCTATCTGCGCGGCGCGCAGGAGGAGATGTGGCACAAGCTGCTCCAGCTCCAGTTCGCGCCCGACCCGCAGCAGGTGCTCGACTGGATGACCCGCCACGGCGCGGGGGCCACGCTGGCCGCCTATGGCGGCACGGTGGAGCAGGGCATGGCGGCGGCCCGCGGCGGCACCATGACGCTCGGCCGCTGGACCCAGGGGCTGCGTCAGGCGATGCACGCGCAGCCCGGTCACGAAAATGTGTTCAACACCCTGCGCCGCGCCGCCTACTGCACCGGCCAGGAACAGGGCCAGGGCGGCGTGCTGCTGGTCAGCGCCGGCGTGGACACCCGCCGCCCGCTGAACCATCAGGGCGACGCCTTCTGGTGGGGGGCGCCCGGTTTCGCCCAGATGTCAGAGCCTTACGGCGGTTTCGCCCGCGTCGTGCGGGGCTACGACCCGGCCCGCAAGGGCGTCGCGGTGACCGACCGCGTGGCGACCCTGGACGGCAATTGCGGGTTGGGTGGGCACCTCGTTTGTGGATGCCTGTCGCCTTCGGGTGAGATCCTGGACCTGTTCCAGGTCTGATCCATCTCCCTTTTTCCTACCCGTCCGACCCATTCCTTCGGCCTCCGCCACCGAATCCCTTCCGGTGCGGATGATCCGAAACGTCTTGTGCTGCGTATGACGTGCAACAGGGCGAGGGGAACGGCTGTTGTCCCAACCGTCGGCGGTCCGTGGCGAACCGGCCACAGCGAACCGACGGATCTTTGGACCTGAGGGGGCCTGTCCCTTCGGACTCCGCAGCACAGGGCACGAGCAGCCTGAAACGCGGCCGCCCAGACGGGAAGGAAGGGACGTATGGCCTACATCGACGATCCCGAGACTCAGCGCGCGAATCTGAGTTTCATCAAGGCTTCCATGCGTGAGCCTCTGCTGACGCGCGATCACGAATTCGATCTCGCCCGCAAATGGCGCGAGGGCGGCGACGAACGGGCCCTTCACGAACTGGTCCGCGCCTACACCCGGCTGGTGGTGGCGACCGCCGCGCGCTTCCGCAACTACGGCCTGCCCATGGGCGACCTCGTGCAGGAGGGCAATGTCGGGCTGATGCAGGCGGCCAGCCGGTTCGAGCCGGACCGCGAGGTGCGCTTTTCCACCTACGCGGCGTGGTGGATCCGCTCGGCCATGCAGGATTACATCCTGCGCAACTGGTCGATCGTCCGCACCGGCACCACCGCCGCGCAGAAGTCGCTGTTCTTCAATCTGCGCCGCCTGCGCGCCCGCATCGAGAGCCTCAGCCAGGGCGGCACCGGCTCCGGCAACAGCCTGACCAAGGAGGGTCGGGAGTGGATCGCCGGCGAACTCCAGGTCGACGTGACCGAGGTGGAGGCGATGGAGATGCGGCTGTCCGCGTCCGACCAGTCGCTGAACTCCCCGGTCGCCGACGGCTCCGACGAGGACTGGCAGGATTTCCTGGCCGACCAGCGCCCCTCGCCGGAGGAGGTGGTGATCGGCATGCGCGACAGCCGCACCCGCTCGCAATGGCTGGCCGAAGCGTTGGGCGAACTCAGCCCGCGCGAACGCACGATCATCCAGGAGCGCCGCCTGCGCGAGGAGGGCGCCACCCTGGAACAGCTCGGCCGCGAACTGGGGGTGAGCAAGGAGCGGGTGCGCCAGCTTGAGCACCGCGCCCTGCTGAAGCTGCGTCAGTCGATGCTGAAGCGGGTGGAGGGGTTCGGGGACCTGCTGGCGGACGCGTAGACGCCAGTTGCTCCCTCCCTAAAGCGAACGTCCGTTCGCTTTAGATTCACATCGCCTCACTCGCCGGCGGCTTCGGCCGCACGTGCGGCCGGGACCGCCGTCGCGGTCCAAAGCGGATTGCAATCCGCTTTAACCCTCCCCCGCTTCGCAGGGGAGGGGACTGCCGCCGCTTCGCGATCATCTCCCTCCCCTGCGCAGCGGGGGAGGGCCGGGGTGGGGGCAAAACCCACCTACGCCTTCTCCTCCTCCCGAACCGCCCCCGCACCATCTCCCCCGCCCTCATCATCCAGGGTGACCCGCCACACCTCCGTCGTGCCGCTGCGGCCGCGGAGCGTGCGGTCGCCGACGCAATCCAGCGGGGCGGCGCCGTCGCCCTGGAAGGCGGTGGCGGCGCTCGACAGGACGATGACCTCCTCGTCCCCCTGCAGGGCGGAGGCCAGCTCCTCGATGCGGGCGGCGACGTTCACGGTGTCACCGACGATCGTGTAGTTGATCCGGCTCGCCGACCCGATATTGCCCACCACCACCGGTCCGGAATGCAGCCCGATTCGCACGCGGATCGCCGGCAGCCCCGCCGCCGCGCGGCGGCGGTTGCCGTCGCACACGGCGCGGGTGATGGCGTGGGCGGCGCGCAGCGCGCGGGCGGCGTGGTCCGGCTGCTCCTCCGGCGCGCCCCAGAAGGCCATGATGGCGTCGCCGATGAACTTGTCCACCGTGCCGCCCTCCGCCTCGATGCAATTGGCGAGCAGGGTGAAATGCTCGTTCAGCAAAGCGGCGGTGTCGGCGGCGCCCATATGCTCGGCCATGCGGGAGAAGCCGCGGATGTCGGTGAACATCACCGTCACCTCCCGCTCCTCCGACTGGAAGCTGGTCAGGCCGCCGCGGCGGTGCATCAGCCGCAGCACCAGCGCCTTGGGCACATAGGTCTCGAACCAGCGCAGGCCGCCGACCATGGCGTTGAAGGCGCTGTTGGCGCGGGCCAGCTCGCGCAGGCGCGAATCGGGAAGCTCGTCGATCGCGCGGAACTCGAAGGTCCGGACGCGGTCGGCGGCCTCGGCCAGACGGGCCACCTGGGCGCTTATGCGCCGTCCGACGATCAGCGCCACCGCCACCGAGATCAGCAGGATGCCGAGACCGGCGAGGCCGGTGGTGTAGAGGCGGCGGACCTCGGCGCTGGCCTCGTTCGCGCGGAAGCTGATGCCGATGGTCCAGTCCCGCTGGCCGTAGCCGGCCATGCTGCGCATCAGGAACAGGTAGTCCTCGTCCAGCACGTTGACGATCCGGCCCTCCACCCGCTTCTTCAGCGCGTCCACCGGCTGGCCGGTCTGCCACAGGGCCGCCAGCGCCGGGTCGGCCACCTGATCGATGCGCGGCAGGGGCGGGCCGTCGGTCTTGCCGGAGAAGTCGAACTTCATGCCGGCCAGCGACGGGTGGGCCAGCACATGCTGGCGGTCGAACAGGACGAAGGCGTTCAGACCCTGCTCCACATAGAGCGTGGACAGGAAGCGCGACAGGTCGCCCAGCGACACGCCGACCACCACCTGCCCCAGATAGGTGCCGTTGCGCCGCACCGGCTGGAACAGGGTGACGAAGCTGGTTCCCGCCTCCTTCGACCACAGCGGGTCGGCCCAGACGGCGGTGGTGCGGTCGGCGCCGTTGCGCAGCTCCGGCGCCAGCTCCGGCTCGTGGCGCAGATCCTCCCGCCCGATGTGGAGCTGGTTGCCCAGCCGGTCGGCGCGCAGGCCGGTGCGGTCGGGATGGAAGAAGGCGATGCCGGTCACGTCCGGCGCCCCGGCCAGCGCGCCGCGCAACGTGTCCTGGAGCGAACGGGAATCGGCGGGATCCAGCTCCCCCCGCTCCATCAGTCCGGCCACGAAACGGGCCATGTCCCGCGCGGGGTTGAGCTGGTTGCGGATGCGCACCTCCACCCCCGACAAAGCGAGGTCGGCGCGGTCGTTCAGCAGCGTGAAGGTGTTGCGGCTGGCGCTGACGAGGCCGAGCACCAGAACGCTCGCCACCGCCAGCAGCATCAGCGACCCGAAGCCGGCCACCAGCACCGCCGCGATGGGCAGGCGCAGGCGCGGGCGGCCCAGCGCGGGCGGGCGCGTCCGGCGTGGACCACCCCTCTTGCGCACGGCCTCCTTCAGCCGGGCGACGCGCAAGCCGGTTTGCAGAAAACGCCGTTTGGTGGGGTGGTCAGCCATGGCGCGGAGCCTACAGGACGCACGCGGCCATCGGCAATCGGCCATCGCGCCGCGTCCCGCAACGGTCACCCCGCCATCAACCGGGCGCCGTCAAACGGGCGTTCCTCAGCCGGTGATGATCTTCACCGGACGTCCGGGCTGGATCGGCGTGCCCGGGGGAAGGTCGTTGATGATCCGGAACAACTCCTCCGCGTAGGGCTCCCGCGGCATCTGGCGGACGAAGCTCTCCACGCTGTCGCCGGGGCGGGCGGTCTGCACGCGGATGCGCCGGGGCTGGTAGGACGCCGCCTCCTGCCGGGTCAGCCGGCGGAAGCTGCCGGCGGTCTGGCGGAAATCGGCGTCGAAGCGGGACAGCGCGCCGCCGGGGGCCAGGAAGGTGAAGCGGTAGAGGGTGCCGGAGTCGGCCCGGATGGCGACCAGCCGCACGTCCACCGCCCCGGCGTCGGTCTTGCCCTGGGTCAGCGCGGTGGCCGCCGGCATGCCGTTGACGGCGAAGGATTGCAGGTCCCGCAACGGCGCCCCCTGCGCCCAGGTGCCGCTCAGATAGGCGGCGGGGTCGCGCACGCCCGGCGCCTTGCCGCCGTCGAAGACGATGGCGCCGCCGTTCGGCCCCTTGGCGATCACCTGCTGCGCCCCGTTGAGCAGGCTGTAGCCCTGCGGCACGTCGAAGGCGATGCCCAGCTCCGGGTGGGCGAAGGTCCGGCCGCGGACGAAGCCGTTCTCCGGGCTGTCGCCGTAGATCACCCCGTCCATCGCCGCCATGTAGGGATCGACGGGCCGCGCCCCGCGGGGCAGCTCGCGGGCGATGGCCGCCGCCTCGTCGACGCGCGACGCGGTCTGCGGGTGGGTGGCGAAAAAGTCGAAGCCGCCCTCAGACGCCCCCTTGCCGGCGCGCAGGCCGGAATATTGGGTGTCGCGGCGCATGGTCTCCAGGAAGGTCGCCATGGCGAAGGGGTCGTAGCCGGCGCGGTGCAGATACTCGATGCCCAGCCGGTCGGCCTCCGTCTCCTGGCCGCGCGAATAGCGGGCGAGCAGGGCGGTACCGCCGATGTTGGCGATCTGCGCCAGCTCCGGGCTGCCCAGCACGAGGCCGATGCCGGCGGCGAGCAGCCCGGCGATGGTCTGGTTGGTCTGCCGCGCCTGGCCATGGTGGGCGATGACGTGGCCGATCTCGTGCCCGAGCACGCTCGCCACCTCCGCCTCGTCCTTGGCGAGCGCCAGCAGGCCGCGGGTGATGTAGACGTAGCCGCCGGGCAGGGCGAAGGCGTTGACCACGTCGCTGTCCAGCACGGTGAAAGTCCAGGGGCCGGAACGGTCGGTCTGGGCGGCCAGCCGGTTGCCGATGTCGGTGATGTAGGCCTGCAGCCGCTGGTCGGGGTAGGCCCCGCCATACTGGGCGAGGATCTTGGGATGCTCCTGCGCGCCGATCGACTCCTCGCTGCCGCCGAGCAGCTGGGCGCTGGCCGGGGCACAGGCCGAGGTGAGCAGCAGGACGGCCAGCCCCGCGGCGGCGATCCGGCGCAGCGGGGATGGGGACGATGGTTGTTTCTGACGTCCCCTCTCCCCCCTGGGGAGAGGGTCAGGGTGAGGGGGGTGCGCTTGTGCCCGTGGCGCCACGCGCATTCCCCTCACCGGCCCTCCGGGCCACCCTTTCCCTGGGGGAGAGAGGGTTGGATCGGCCGATTGCCTTGGCGGAGACAGGGAAGACGGCTTGCGTTTGGTCGTCGGTTCGGGCGTCATGAGTCGTCATATCGGAAGGGGGTTCGCAGGGATCAAACTCCCCATGATCAAACTCCCCATCCGCACCGCCTGTTCCACCGCTCCATCCCCGCACCCGCTATGCCGCGCCGCCTTCTTCCGCTGACGCTGTCCGCCCTGCTGCTGATGGCGAACACCGCCGGGCCGCCGGAGCTGCGCGTCGCCGCTGTGACCGACGGCGCCACGCTTCTGCTGGAGGACGGGCGCAGCCTGCGTCTGGCCGGCATCGAGCCCGCCGCACCGCCCATGGGGGCGGAGCCGGGCGACCACTGGCCGCTGGCCGAGGCGGCGCGGCAGGCGCTGGCGGAGCTGGCCGTCGGGCAGCGCCTGAGCGTGCGGGGGGAGGCGCGGACCGACCGGCACGGCCGCCTGCTGGCCCAGGTGGAGCGCGGCGACGGGCTGTGGCTCCAGGGCGAGCTGCTGGCCCGCGGCCTCGCCCGCGTGCACACCCGGCCCGACGCCCGCGCCCTGGCCCGGGAGATGCTGGCGGCGGAGGCCGGCGCGCGGGCGGCGGAGCGCGGCATCTGGCGGACCCGCGCCTACGCCGTGCGGCCCGCCGACCCCGACGCGCTGCGCCGGGACCGCGACAGCTTCCAGATCGTCGAGGGGCGGGTGCTGCGGGTGAGCAAGGCCGGCGGCGACGCCTATCTGGATTTCGGCGAGGACTGGCGGACCGACGTCACGGTGCACATCGGGCGGGCCGCCTTCCCGGCCTTCGTCGCCGCCGGCATCGACCCGCTGTCCTACGAGGGACGGACCGTCCGGGTGCGCGGCTGGGTGGGCCTGCGCGCCGGCCCGCTGATCGAGGCGACCCACCCCGAGCAGATCGAGCGGCTGGATGGCGCCGGCCCGCCCCTCCGCGCTTCACGACGCCATCCATCCCCGCCGCCGGAGCCTTCCGACGACGAGGAGGAGTGAGCCTGTGGCGGACAGCGGACGGGCGTCCTACACTTGCTTCCATTCGGCCCGGACTGACAGGACCTCTTCATGCCCCGCAGCGAGCTTTTCCCGCCCATCGACCCCTACCAGACCGGCTTCCTGCCCGTGGACGAGATCCACACGCTCTATTGGGAGCAGTCGGGCAACCCGCGCGGCGTGCCGGTGCTGTTCCTGCATGGGGGGCCGGGGGCGGGCGCCTCGCCGACGCACCGGCGTTTCTTCGACCCCGGCCATTACCGCATCGTCGTGATGGACCAGCGCGGGGCGGGCCGCTCCACTCCGCTGGGCGAGGTGCGGCGCAACACGACCGAGCTTCTGGTGGAGGACGCCGAACGGCTGCGCCGCCATCTGGGGATCGAGCGCTGGCTGCTGTTCGGCGGAAGCTGGGGATCGACTCTGGCGCTGGCCTACGGGCAGACCCATCCGGAGCGCTGCCTGGGGCTGATCCTGCGCGGCATCTTCCTGATGCGGAAGACGGAGATCGACTGGTTCCTCTACTCCATGCGCACGATCTTCCCGGAGGCCTGGGCCACCTTCGCCGGCCACATCCCGCCGGAGGAGCGCGGCGACCTGCTGGAGGCCTACTGGCGGCGCCTCAACGCGCCGGATGCGGCGACCCGCATGGCGGCGGCGCGGGTGTGGAGCATGTACGAGGGCTCCTGCTCCTCGCTGCTGCCCTCGCCGGAGCTGATCGCGACGAGCGCGGAGGACACCCACGCGCTGGGCCTCGCCCGCATCGAGGCGCATTACTTCCGCTCCAACCGCTTCACCCCGGAGGACAGGCTGCTGCGCGACGTGCACCGCATCCGGCACCTGCCGGGGGCGATCGTCCAGGGCCGCTACGACATCGTCTGCCCGATCGCCAGCGCCGACGAGCTGCGCCGCGCCTGGCCGGAGGCCGATTACCGCGTGGTGCCCGACGCCGGCCATTCCGCGATGGAGCCGGGCATCCGCGCCGCCCTGGTCCAGGCGACGGAGCGGTTCAAGGAGTACCGGTAGGGGGAGGGGCGCGCGCCGGCCCCCTCATACCTCGCCCGCATTCGCTCCCCCTTGCGTTGCGGCGTGGCCGCGCGTATAACCCTGCGCTCCAACGGGCGGCGAGGCCGGGTCCGAGACCCAGGGCATGCCCAACCGTCAGTCGGGAACATCCAACGCAAGGATTGAAAATGCCCAAGCTGAAGACGAAGAGCGGCGCCAAGAAGCGCTTCAAGGTGACCGCGTCCGGTAAGGTGCGCGCCCAGGCGGCTTTCAAGCGCCACTGCCTGGAGCAGAAGAGCCCGAAGATGAAGCGCAACGCGCGCGGCATGATGACCCTGGCCGAGCCGGACCAGAAGATCGTGCTGAAGAACTGGCTGCGCAACGCTTGATATCGTAAGGGAATCTGAACCATGGCTCGTGTTAAGCGCGGCGTCACCACGCACGCCCGTCACCGCAAGATCCTGAAGCTCGCCAAGGGCTACCGGGGCCGCAACTCCAAGAACTTCCGCATCGCGATCGAGAAGGTCGAAAAGGCCCTTCAATACGCGTATCGCGATCGCCGCAACAAGAAGCGCGATTTCCGCGGCCTGTGGATCCAGCGCATCAACGCCGGTGTCCGCCAGTACGGCCTGACCTACTCGCGCTTCATCAACGGCATCAAGCTGGCCGGCATCGAGATCGACCGCAAGGTCCTGTCGGATCTGGCCGCCCGTGAGCCGGAGGCCTTCAAGGCCATCGTCGATCAGGCCCAGGCCGCTCTCGCCTCCAAGGCCGCCGCCTAAAGGGTTCGCCGCGCAAGCGGAAACCCCGGTCCGGCGCCGGACACGAAAGAAGGGAGCCGTGCCTCTGGGCCGGCTCCCTTTTTCTTTACGCTCGCACTTCCTTATGGCTCGCGGGAAATGACATGCTCGATGCGCTGAAAGACGAACTCCTGTCGCAGGTCAACGCCGCTGGCGACCTCGCGGCCCTCGAAGAGGTGCGGGTCACCGCGCTCGGCAAGAAGGGGCGCATCACCGGCTTCATGAAGGAGCTGGGCGGGCTGTCGCCCGACGAACGGCGCGAACGCGGCCAGCAGCTCAACGCGCTGAAGGACGAGATCGCCGCCGCCATCGACGGCCGCAAGGCCGACCTCGCCCGCGCCCATCTGGAGGCCCGCCTCCAGGCCGAGCGGATCGACGTCACCCTGCCGGTCCGTCCGGAGACCGAGGGGCGCATCCACCCGATCAGCCAGACCATCGACGAGATGGTGGCGATCTTCGCCGAGATGGGCTTCAGCGTCGCCGAGGGGCCGGACGTCGAGGACGACTTCCACAACTTCACCGCCCTGAACTTCCCGCCGGGCCACCCCGCCCGCGACATGCACGACACCTTCTATCTGCCGGACGCCGGGGATAAGAAGATGCTGCTGCGCACCCACACCAGCCCGGTGCAGGTCCGCACCATGCTGAACAAGAAGCCGCCGATCCGCATCATCGCGCCGGGCCGCACCTACCGGTCCGACTACGACATGACCCACACCCCGATGTTCCACCAGATCGAGGGGCTGGTCATCGACGAGGCGACCCACATGGGGCACCTGAAGGGCTGCCTGATCGAGTTCTGCCGCGCCTTCTTCGACGTGGACGACCTGCCGCTGCGCTTCCGCCCCAGCTTCTTCCCCTTCACCGAACCGTCGGCGGAGGTGGACATCGGCTGCTCCCGCAAGGGCGGAGAGCTGAAGCTCGGCAACTACGGCGACTGGCTGGAGATCCTCGGCTGCGGCATGGTGCACCCCAACGTGCTGGAAGCCTGCGGCATCGACAGCACCAAGTACCAGGGCTTCGCCTTCGGCATGGGAATCGAGCGCGTGGCGATGCTGAAATACGGCATCCCCGACCTGCGCACCTTCTTCGAAGCCGACCTCCGCTGGCTGAAGCATTACGGCTTCGTGCCGCTCGACGTTCCCAGCATGGCCCAGGGCCTGACGCGCTAAAGGAGCCGGACCCATGAAGTTCACGCTGTCCTGGCTGAAGGACCATCTGGAGACCGACGCCACGCTCGACCAGATCGTGGAGAAGCTGACCGCCCTCGGCCTGGAGGTCGAAGGGGTGGAGGACCGCTCGAAAGAGCTGAAGCCCTTCCGCGTCGCCCACGTCGTCTCCGCCGAGAAGCACCCGGACGCCGACAAGCTGCGCGTCCTGGTCGTCGACACCGGCACCGAGAAGCTCCAGGTCGTCTGCGGCGCGCCCAACGCGCGCGCCGGCCTGAAGGGCGTCTTCGCGCCGGAGGGGGCCTACATCCCCGGCTCCGACATCACGCTGAAGAAGGGCGTCATCCGCGGCGTCGAGTCGAACGGCATGATGTGCTCCGAGCGCGAGCTGAAGCTGTCGGAGGAGCACAACGGCATCATCGAGCTGCCGGACGACGCGCCGGTCGGTGTCGCCTACGCCGACTACGCCGGCCTGGGTGACCCGGTCATCGACATCAGCCTGACGCCGGACCGCGCCGACTGCGCCGGGGTGCGCGGCATCGCCCGCGACCTCGCCGCCGCCGGTCTGGGCCGGCTGAAGCCGCTGGCGGCGGAGCCGGTGAAGGGTGCCTTCGCCAGCCCGTTCGGCGTGACCATCGAGGCGCCGGACGCCTGCCCGATGTATGTCGGCCGCTACTTCCGCGGCGTGAAGAACGGCCCGTCGCCGAAGTGGCTGCACGACAAGCTGGTCGCCATCGGCCTGCGCCCGATCTCCGCGCTGGTCGACATCACCAACTTCATCACCTTCGACCTGTCGCGCCCGCTGCACGCCTTCGACGCCGACAAGGTCAAGGGCGGCATCGTCGTCCGCATGGCCCGCGAGGGCGAGACGCTGGCGGCGCTGAACGGCAAGGAATACCCGCTCGACCCGAGCATGACGGTCATCGCCGATCATGAGCGGGCCGAGGCGCTGGGCGGCATCATCGGCGGCGAGGCGTCGGGCTGCACCGAGACGACGGTCAACGTCTTCCTGGAGGCGGCGATCTTCGACACCGTGCGCACCGCGCAGACCGGCCGCAAGCTGGGCATCGAGTCGGACGCCCGCTACCGGCTGGAGCGCGGCGTCGATCCGGCGGCGGTCGTGTCGGGGATGGAGCGGGCCACCCGCCTGATCCTGGAGATCTGCGGCGGCGAGGCCTCCGACCTCGTGATCGCCGGCGAGGAGCCGCAGTGGCGCCGCACCCTGACGCTGCGTCCGGGCCGAGTCGCCGCCCTGGGCGGCGTCGAGGTGCCGCGCGACGAGCAGACCCGCATCCTGGTCGATCTCGGCTGCGAGATCGTCGGCGAGGATGCGGACGGCACCCTGCGCGTCGTCCCCCCCTCCTGGCGCGCCGACATCCACGGCGAGGCCGATCTGGTGGAGGAGGTGCTGCGCATCCACGGCTTCGACGCCATCCCGGCCACCCCGCTGCCGCGCGACAGCGTGCTGACCCGCCCGGCCCTGACCACCAAGCAGCGCCGCGTCGGGCTGACCAAGCGCACGCTGGCCGTCCGCGGCCTGTCGGAAGCGGTCACCTGGTCCTTCATGGCCGGTCCCGTGGCCGAGCTGTTCGGCGGGGTCGGCGAGGGGCTGACGCTGGTCAACCCGATCAGCGCCGACCTCGACGTGATGCGCCCGTCCATTCTCGGCAACCTGATCCAGGCCGCCGGGCGCAACGCCGACCGCGGTTACGCCGACGCCGGCCTGTTCGAGGTCGGCCCGGCCTTCCGCAAGCCGTCGCCGGACGGGCAGGACATCGTGGCCGCCGGCATCCGCGCCGGCAACGCGGTGCCGCGCCACTGGGCGGAGAAGGCCCGCGGCGTCGACGCCTTTGATGCCAAGGCCGACGCGATGGCCGTGCTGGAGGCCGCCGGGGCGCCGGTGACCAACCTGCAGGTCACCACCGACGCGCCGGGCTGGTACCATCCCGGCCGCTCGGGCGTGCTGCGCCTCGGCCCGACGGTGATGGCCCGCTTCGGCGAGATCCACCCGACCGTGCTCGGCACGCTGGGCGTCAAGGGGCCGGTGGTCGGCTTCGAGGTGTTCCTCGACGCCATCCCGCTGCCCAAGAAGAAGGGCGGCACGGCGCGTCCGCTGGTCCAGCTCTCGCCCTTCCAGCCGCTGGAGCGCGACTTCGCCTTCGTCGTCGGCAAGGATGTCGAGGCCGACAAGCTGATCCGCGCCGCCAAGGGCGCCGACAAGGCGCTGGTCAAGGACGTGACGGTCTTCGACGTCTACCAGGGCGCGAATCTGGAGGAGGGCAAGAAGTCCGTCGCCCTCTCCGTCACGCTCCAGCCGACCGAGCGCACCCTGACCGAGCCGGAGATCGAGGCCATCGGCCAGAAGATCGTGGCCGCGGTCGCCAAGGCGACGGGGGGCAGCCTGCGCACCTGAAGCGTGCGCATCCAAAGGCTGCGAAACCGAAGAAGAACTCAATTTCGTAAGACAAAGTTCGGGCCTCCGCCGCAAGGCGGAGGCCCATTGTTTTTCGGTGTCCAGATGGAACGGCTCCCGATCTGGACAGTTCAAAGGATTGTTCCGGACCCGACATGTTTGGATTCGCAGAGCACGCTGCGGTCCGTTGCTTGGAATGGGTTTCCGCACCGCATCCGTGCGTGCCTCATATGCGCTTTTTCAGAGTTGAATAGAGTTTGTCCATCAGATAAAGCGAATGAACATAAGTTTGCAAAACATGCGTCCGTATTGTCTCGATGCTGCGCATCGCTGCCTATAAATTTCAGAAATGGAATGTTTTCTTTCCACGATACATGGCAGACATTCCAAAAAGTTTGTTAGGCAGATATTTCGATTTTTTTAATAGTTTTCATTCTTCTTTGAAGCGGTCAGCGGAAAAACGGTGCGGGGCGCCCTGGCCCCGTCGCCCTCAGACCTGGTGAAGAATCCGATGGTGAGCTTAACGAACGACCACGCCAAAACCGCCTCCGTCCTCGCCATGACCGGGGATGCCGGCAATGGTTCGGTGAATGGCGGCGGCGCGCTCCGCCGCGAGGATGACGATGGGGAAGCGCCGGCCGAAGCCAGCCGGCTGGTCATTGTCGTGGACGACGACCGGTCGATCGTGGAAGGGCTGGCGCTGCTTCTGGAGGCCTGGGGCTACGACGTGCTGACCGCCCTGTCGCTGAACGAACTGGCGCAGCGGCTGCCGCAGGCCCCCGGCCGTCCGGGGCTGGTCCTGGCCGATCATTTCCTGCCGGCGGGAGGCACGGGCGCCCAGGCGGTGGAGATGGTGCGCGCCCATGTCGGCGCCCCGGTGCCCGCCCTGATCCTGACCGGCGACACGATGCCGGAACGTCAGGCCGAAGCCGCCGCCCTGGGCTGCCGGCTGCTGCACAAGCCGGTGCAGATCGGTCCGCTGAAGGACATGGTGGACACGCTGATGAGCGGCGCCGGCTGACGATGCCCGGGGGGATGGGGCGTCCGCCTCATTCCCGGCGCAGGCTGCCGGACACCGACAGGAAGGCCTCCACCACCAGCGGATCGAACCGGCTGCCCGACAGGCGGCGGATCTCGGCCACCGCCACGTCGTGGTCCAGCGCCTTGCGGTAGGGGCGGTCGCGGGTCATGGCGTCGAAGCTGTCGGCCACCGCGACGATGCGGGCGCTCAGCGGGATGGCGTCGCCCTTCAGGCGGTCGGGATAGCCGGTGCCGTCCCAATTCTCATGATGCGACCGGGCGATCTCCGCCCCCAGATGCAGATGCGTCCGTCCGTCGGACCGCTGGCTCGCGCGGTCCAGCAAATCCCAGCCCGTGGTGGTGTGGGCCTGCATGACGGCCCGCTCCTCCGGGGTCAGCGGCCCGGTCTTGCCGAGAATGGCGGGGTCCAGCGTGGCGTTGCCGACGTCGTGGAGGATGGCGGCCAGACCGACCGACTCCAGGAACACCGTGTCGAGGACGGCGGGATAGCGCCCCTCTTCGGCCAGCCGGCGGGCGATGCGGTCGGTCACCAGGGCGATGCGCGGGCCGGTCTCGGCCTCCGCGCCGGGATGGCCGGCGCGTTCGGCCAGATCGGCCATGGCGATGACCGTGTGCTCCTGGCTGCGCCGCAGCTGCTCGTAGAGGTGCAGGTTGTCGAAGCCGACGGAGATCTTGCGGCAGAACACCTCGATCAGGTTGCGGTCAAGGTCCGACAGCGGCCGGTCGGAGCTGAGATAGACCACGTTCTCGCGGTCGTTCGGCGTCCGGATGTAGAGCGTGCAATGGTCGGCGGCGTAGCGGTTGCTGCGCGACTCCAGGCAGCGCTTCACCTCCGCCAGAACGGCGGGCTCGACATGGTTGGCCGCCGGCTCGTCGATCAGCGTCTCGAACCGGCCGGAGCCGGCCAGGACGTACAGCCCGTCCGCCGCGCCGTTGATGACCGGGCCGCGCTGCACGCACAGGATGGCGTCCGGCCCGACGCCGAGGATGCCCGAGAGCTGCGTCAGCACCCCGGCGGCGAACAGCTTCATGGAGCGCGCCTGGAACAGCGACGACGACGCCTCGATGATCTTCTCCAGCCCGCGCCGGTTCATCTCGATCGCCATGATGTCCTCGTAGGAGCGCAGGGCGGCGACCGTGGTGGTGAACAGCTGCTGGGCGGTGAGCTGCGTCTTGGCCTTGTAGTCGTTGATGTCGTAGTCGAGGATCACCGCGCGCTCCGGCGCCTGGCCGGGCTGGCCGGTGCGCAGGATGATGCGGACGTGGCGGTTCTTCAGCTCCTCCCGGATGTGGTGGACAAGCTGCAGCCCGGCGTCGTCGGTCTCCATCACCACGTCCAGCAGGATGATGGCGATGTCCTCCTCCTGCGCCAGGATCGTCCGCGCCTCCGCGGCGGAATAGGCGGAGATGAACTGGGCGGAGCGGCCCTTGTAGGCGAAATCGGCCAGGACGAGCTTGGTGATGGAATGCACCTCCGGCTCGTCGTCCACGATCATCATCTTCCACCGGTTCCCGGTCACCGGCGACCCGGTTTCGCCGTTGCCGTCGCCGTCCTGGTCGTCCAGAAAAAGGAACTCGTCGTCGGAGTCGGTCATGGGCAAAGCCTGGGGCGGAGCGGGCGGGGGAGTAAGAAAGATTAACATGGCACGGACGCGCCCGCCTACCACCACGATCGATGCATTTTCGTCGAAAAAGCTCAGCAATTTACCGGGTGCGGCGAGTTGCTGCCGCTTGGCGGACGGCGCCGCCGGGGGTCAGAAGGTCTCCAGCTCGATCACCCAGCAGTCCATGGAACGCTGCGCCAGCGCGCCGCAGACGTTGTCCACCTGCGTCCGGGTGAAGGGGCCGACGCCCATCTGGTAGGTGGTGCGGGCGCCGCGGAAGACCGGCCAGACCATCGGCGGCAGGTCGCGGTAGGCCGTTCCAGGGCCGTAGGTGAACTCCTGCCAGGCGCGCAGCCCCTCGGCGTGGCTGACATACTCGCCGAGCCGCGCGGCGAACAGCGCCCCCGGCTCGATCGGCGGCATGCCGGGCAGCGGGTAGGGGGCGACCACCCCGATCAGCCCCTCGGCGGTGGCGACCGCCCGCGTCCGGCCGGGCATGCCCAGCGTCACCCGCCCGTTCGCGGAATCGATCAGGCTGACCACGTCGCCCTTGCGCAGGGTGAAGCTGCGCCGCTTCTTGTTGTCGAGGATCTCCGTCGCTTTGATGGCGTCCGCCGCGACGACATAGCCCTGGGCCGGCACCTGGGCGGCGATCTCCCACGCGCTGCGCGGCACCACGGCGGCGCTGCGGTGGATGACCGGCGGCTTGCCGGTTGCGGGGGGCGACCCGCCGGCGTTGGCCCCGGCGGCGGTGGCGCCCATGGCGGCGGTGATGGAGCGCGAGACCATCAGCGCCGGGTCCAGCGAATCGGAGGGCACATAGCCGATGGGCTGGCCGCCGATGGCGACCTCCGTCCAACTGGTGCCGCGGGGCGTGCCCAGCGCGTTCAGCGCCTTGCCGCGCGGCAGGGTCTGGATGATGCGGGCGTCGGCGTTGGGGCCGATGCGCACCTCGATGTCGCGGTTGAGGACCACCTCGCCGGTCAGCGGCGCGCCGATGGCGACGGGACTCTGCGCCAGGGCGGCGTCCGTGGCGAACCACATCGTCGCCGCGGCCAGGATCAGCCGCAGCGCCAGGGCGCGGAAGGCGGTGGTGGAACGCGTGCGCACGGCGGTCGGCCCCTTTGGAGGAAGGGCCATTTTGCATCGGTCCGGCCCGCCGGGGCAACCCGGCGCGTGCGCGCCGGGACGGATGTCACGGAGCGGCACGGTCGGTCAGGCCGCCCGATTCCCGCCCACCAGATCGTGGATCGCCTCGGCCAGCAGGCGGACCGGCTTGGCGGCCATGCCGGGGGCGCGGTGCAGCGCGATGTCGATGTCCGGCAGGTCGGGGAAGCCGTCCGCCGCGGTCAGCCGGCGCAGGCTGTGCGGAACGGTGCATTCCTCCATGGCGGTGACGCCGAGCCCGCCGAGCACGGCGCCGTGCACCGCCACCACGCTCTTGCTGATGAAGGCGACGCGCCAGCCGCGCCCGATGCCCTCCAGAGCCGCGACGGCGAGGTCGCGCACCACGCAGCCCTTGGGGAACAGCGCCAGCGGCAGCGGGTCCTCGCGCTCGATGGGGATGGAATCGGGCGCGGCGGGGCGCGGCGGGGCGACCCAGGCCACCGGCTCCCGCCGCACCAGTTCGCCGCTGCGGCTGTCGGGGTGGCGGGTGACCAGAGCGAGGTCGTAGCGGCCCTTGTCGATCTCCGCCACCAGATCGGGGCTGTTGTCGCAGATCACCTCCACCGGCACGTCGGGGTAGGCGGCGGCGAAGCGGGCGAGCACGCCGGGCAGCAGCATCGTGGCGTAATCGTCCGGCGTGCCGATGCGCACGCTGGCGATCGAGGCGGGCCGGCGCATCAGGGCCAGAACCTCGTCGTTCAGGGTCAGCATCCGCCGGGCGTAGGTCAGCAGAAGCTCGCCCTCCCGGGTCAGATGGACGCTCTTGGTGTCGCGCTGGAAGACGCGGGTGCCCACCACCTCCTCCAGCCGGCGGACCTGCTGGCTGACGGCGGCCTGGGTGCGGCCCAGCGTGTCGCCGGCACGGGTGAAGCTGCGCGCGTCGGCGACGGCGACGAAGGCGCGCAGAAGGTCGGTGTCGAGGTTGGCCGGCATGGTCACGCATTCAAGCAGAGGGGGCGCGCGGGTTCAACGCGCGGAAGGACCATCACGATCTGTGATGAACCTCATAAAGCCTATTCGTTTCCAAGATTTTTCGCGCGGGCGCAGGGTGCCCTCCGATCTTGGGAGGACGGAGCGATGGGCGTGTTCGACGCGATGACGACGGTGGTGCTGGAGGCCGGACGGCTGGACCGCGAGGAGAAGCGCCGCCCGATGACGGTGACGGCGGCAGCGCCGTCGCCGTGGCGCTTCCGGCTGCCGCGGATGCCGGCTCTGCCGGTGCTGCTGCTGACGATCCTGGTGGCGTGAGGGCCGGGTCAGGTGGCGGGCGTGCCGTCGGCGGGCTTATCCGCCGGGGCCTCGGCCGCCGGCACCGGCTCGGGAGCCGGGGTTGCTGGCGGGGTGAGGCGGATGGGCGCCGGTCCGCCGCTGTCGGGAGTCGAAGCCGCCGGGGCCTCGGCAGGTGTCTCCGCCGGAGGCGGGGCGGGAAGCTCTTTCGCCTCGATCGCCTCGGCGGGCTTGGTGTCCTTCGGGGCGTCTTTCGCCACGTCCTTCGGGGCGGGAGCGGGCTCCGGGTCCGTGGAATAGTCGGCGACGATGCGGGCCTGGCTGCCGGCGATGACCAGCACCTTCTGCCCGATCTCGATGGGCTTCTCTTCCCGCTGGGTGACCGACAGAAGCTCGCCGTCCGGCTTGCGGACGATGTATTCCCAGCCCGTGGTGTCGCCGGTCACATGCTCGATCGAGGTGCCGATCAGCCCGCCGATGGCCGTGCCGCCGACCGCGCCCAGCGCCGAGTTGATGCCGAAGGTGCCGGACTGCGAACCGAGCACGCCGCCCGCGGCCCCGCCGGTGACGGCGCCGACGGTGCCGCTGGTGCTGATCTTGACCTGACGGAACCCGATGACGACCGCCCGCTCCACCTTGTTCGCCTGCTGGGTCGCGGTGGCGGCGTAGGTGTTCGGGGAGTAGTTCGGGGTGCAGCCTGCGAGAATGCCGGCGACCAGGGCCGCGGCGGGCAGGCCAAACATGACAGTGCGTGTCACGGGACATCATCCGTTTGGAAGCCTGACCGGGTGATAGGCGATTCCGCGCGGCGAGTCATTCGACTTTTTGTGGGCTCCGGGATGCGTGGACAAAAAGAAAGCGGGCCTTTCCGGACCCGCTTTCCATCACATCACCGCGAAACCGTGGCTCACTCGTCGCCCATCTTGAGGGCGGCGATGAAGGCGCTCTGCGGGATTTCGACTTGGCCGAACTGGCGCATGCGCTTCTTGCCTTCCTTCTGCTTGTCCAGCAGCTTGCGCTTGCGGCTGATGTCGCCGCCGTAGCACTTGGCCGTCACGTCCTTGCGCAGCGCGCCGATGCTCTCGCGGGCGATGATCTTGCCGCCGATGGCCGCCTGCACGGCGATCTTGAAGAGCTGGCGCGGGATCAGTTCCTTCAGCCGCTCGCAGAGCTGGCGGCCGCGCCGCTCCGACTGGGAGCGGTGGACGATCATCGACAGGGCGTCCACCGGCTCGGCGTTCACCAGGATCGACATCTTCACGAGGTCGCCTTCCTCGTAGCTGTCCATCTGGTAGTCGAAGCTGGCGTAGCCGCGGCTGATCGACTTCAGACGGTCATAGAAGTCGAAGACCACCTCGTTCAGCGGCAGGCGGTAGACCAGCATGGCGCGCGCACCGGCGTAGGTCAGCTCGATCTGCTGGCCGCGCCGCTCGGTGCAGAGCTGAAGGATGCCGCCCAGATACTCGTCGGGCAGCATGATGGTGGCCTTGATCCACGGCTCGTCGATGCGGTCGATCTTCATCACATCCGGCATGTCCGCCGGGTTGTGCAGATCCATCACCGTGCCGTCGGTCATGTACAGCTTGTAGACCACCGACGGCGCCGTGGTGATCAGGTCCAGGTTGAACTCGCGCTCCAGCCGCTCCTGGATGATCTCCAGATGCAGCAGGCCGAGGAAGCCGCAGCGGAAGCCGAAGCCCAGCGCCGCCGATGTCTCGGCCTCGTAATGGAAGCTCGCGTCGTTCAGCTTCAGCTTGCCCAGGGAATCGCGCAGCCGCTCGAAGTCGGCGGCGTCCACCGGGAACAGGCCGCACCACACCACGGGGATGGAGGGCTTGAAGCCGGCCAGCGGCTCGGCCGCCGGGCGGCGGTCCTCGGTGATGGTGTCGCCGACCTTGGTCAGCGTGATGTCCTTGATGGCGGCGGTGATGAAGCCCATCTCGCCCGGCCCCAGCTCGCCGGTCAGCAGCGCCTTCGGGGTGAAGACGCCGACGCGGTCGACCTCGTGCGCGCTGCCGGTGGACATGAAGCGGACCTTCTGGCCGACCTTCAGCCGCCCGTCCACCACGCGCACCAGAATGACCACGCCGAGATACGGGTCGTACCAGGAATCGACCAGCAGGGCCTTCAACTCGCCGTCGGCGTTGCCCTTGGGCGCGGGCAGGCGCTGCACCACGGCTTCCAGCACGGCGTCGATGTTCAGGCCGGTCTTGGCCGAAATCTCCACGGCGTCGGTGGCGTCCAGGCCGATCACGTCCTCGATCTGCTGCTTCACGCGGTCGGGCTCCGCCGCCGGCAGGTCGATCTTGTTCAGGACCGGGATGATCTCGTGGTTGTTGTCGATCGCCTGATAGACGTTGGCGAGCGTCTGCGCCTCCACACCCTGCGAGGCGTCCACCACCAGGATCGAGCCCTCGCAGGCGGCGAGGCTGCGGCTGACCTCGTAGGCGAAGTCGACGTGGCCCGGCGTGTCCATCAGGTTCAGCGTGTACTGCTGCCCGTCCTTGGCCTTGTAGAGCAGGCGGACGGTCTGCGCCTTGATGGTGATGCCGCGCTCGCGCTCGATGTCCATGCTGTCGAGCACCTGTTCGCGCATCTCGCGCGAATCGAGGCCGCCGCACTGCTGGATCAGCCGGTCGGCAAGGGTCGACTTGCCGTGGTCGATGTGCGCGATGATCGAGAAATTGCGGATGTGCGAAAGGTCAGTCATCGGTGCCCGGAGCCCTGGTTTGGGGCGGAACATAGGGCGGACGGACGATGCGCGCAATGGAGAAGGGCGACGGTGCCGCTTTGACCAATGTTGGTCGCGGCTCGCAGGGCGGCTCCCCTCACACCCCCTCCCATGGTCCGCCGCGCGACAACCATGCCGCGCGCCGGTCAGGGGCGGGGCCGCCCGGGGCACGATGCGGCGCCCGGCCTTTTCCCTTTACCGTCCCGCGCCAGCCATGGACTATGGCGGCGCGAAGCGTGCCCTCGGGGGATCATTCATGAAATGCGCGGTGATCATCCCGGTCGGGCCGGGGCACGACGGCTTGTCCGAAGAGGCGGCGGCCTCCGTCGAGGCGGCGTTCCGCGCCGACCAAGGCCCCTTTTCGGACGTGATGATCCTGCGCATCCCCGACCCGGACGGCGCGATCGGCCGTTCGAAGTGCCGGAACTTCGGTGTCGAGCACGCCATCCAGCATGGTGCGGAGTGGGTGTTCTTCCTGGACGCCGACGATTTGATGGACCGGAACGGCTTTGCGGCGGTTCGAACCCATGTCGCGGACTTCGACGCCGTGTTCGGAATGATCGCCGAGCAGTGGTACGGGTCGGACGCGGTGGCGTTGCGGGAAAAGCAGGTGGGGGCGACCACCCTTCTGACCGACATCCTGCTGAACGACCCGTATCTGACGCTGCAGATGGGGCATTTCGTCCGCGCGCGCGTCGCGCGATCCATCCCGTTTGACGAGGCCATGGATACCGGCGAGGACTTCAAATACTACCTGGAGCTCTGGCGGACGCACAAATGCTGCAAGATCGGGCAACCGCTCTTCATCAACCGGCGCGGGGCCCACTCCACCGGGCCGCGCTCGGCGGACGGTGGACGGTGGCGCCACGCGGTGACGCGGGTGTTCGGCGACTTCTTCCGCAACCACCCCATCGTGATCAACTTCGTGGTCTCCGGCGTGAAGGTCGGCTTCGCCATCGCCAACCCGTTCGACCTGATCCACCGCCATTACCTGCGCCGCGTGTTCTTCGAACAGGAGGAGCTGAACTATCTGCGGGGGCTCGTGCCCGCCGGATCGTCGATCCTGGAGATCGGCGCCAATGTCGGGAACCACGTTGTCTACTATGGTCTGTTCATGGCGCCGCGCCGCATCATCGCGGTCGAGCCCAACCCGGCGGCCATGCATTTCCTGAAGAAGAACGCGGAGATCAACCGGCTCGACCCGGCGATGATCACCTTCCTGGAGTGCGGCGTCGGGGACCGCCCTGGTTTCTTCGACCTCAGCGTCGCCGACGAGGCCAATTTGGGGGCGGCGCGGCTGGTCCCGGCGGAGGGCGGGCGCGTCGCCGTCCACCCCATCGACGATCTCGTCCAGGAGCGCGTGGACTTCATCAAGATCAACGTCGAGGGCATGGAGATGGAGGCGCTGATGGGCGCGCAGGCGACCATCGCGCGCCACCAGCCTATCCTGTTCATCGAGGTCATGAACGCCAACAAGGACGCCTTCCTCGACTGGGCCGGACAGAACGGCTACCGCATCGCCGAGGAGTTCCGGTACGTCAACGCCTCAAACTACGTGGCCATGCCGGCGTGATGCCGATGGGAAAAGGGCGGCCTTACGCCACCAACACCGGCGCCACCGCGCGGTAAAGCTCCATGTATTCCTCTGCCGGGCCGTGCCAGCCGAAGTCGCGGGTCATCGCGTGCTGCTGCAGGACGTGCCAGCGCTCCGGCTTGCGGTAGAGGGCGGCGGCGCGGCGCAGCGCCCAGGTCAGCTCCTGGGCGTTGGCATTGACGAACTGGAAGCCCGTCGCGCTGCCGTCGTTCACCGCCGCCGGGTTGGCGTCCACGATGGTGTCGGCCAAGCCCCCGGTGCGGCGGACCAGCGGCAGGGTGCCGTACTTCAGCGCGTACATCTGGGTCAGGCCGCAGGGCTCCGACCGCGACGGCACCAGGAACAGGTCGGCGCCGGCCTGGATGCGGTGGGACAGCGCCTCGTCGTAGCCGATGCGCACGCCGACCGACTTCGGGTACCAGGTGGCGAGGTGGCGGAAGCCGGCCTCCAGCGCCGGTTCGCCGCTGCCGAGAACGGCGAGCTGGCCACCCCAGGCGATCCACTGCGACGCCGCCTCCAGCACCAGGTCCAGCCCCTTGTGGCCGGTCAGGCGGCTGACCACCGCGGCCAGCGGGGCGTCCGCCCGGCGGTCCAGGCCGAAGGTCGCCTGGAGGTCGGCCTTGCACAGGTCCTTGCCGCCGAGGTCCGCGGCGCCGTAGCGGGCGGCGATGTGCGGGTCGGCGGCGGGGTCCCAGATCTCGTAGTCCACGCCGTTGAGGATGCCGGTCAGCGCCTCGGCCCGCGTGGCGAGCAGCCCTTCCAGGCCCGCGCCGTGCTCCGCCGTCTGGATCTCGTGGGCGTAGGTCGGGCTGACCGTGGTCAGGCGGTCGGAGTAGAAGCAGCCGGCCTTGAGGAAGCCGACGCCGCCGTAATACTCCACGCCGTCGATCCGGAAGGCGGCCGACGGCAGGCCGAGATCGCTCATCATCCAGGCGCCGAACAGGCCCTGGTAGGCGATGTTGTGGATCGTCGTCACCGTGCCCGGCCGGAACGGCCCGGCGAAGCGGTCGGGGCGCAGCTCCAGATAGGCCGGGATCAGGCCGGTCTGCCAGTCGTGCCCGTGCAGCACGTCGGGACGCCACCAGGGGTCGAGGCCGTCCTCCGCCGCGAAGCCCGCCGCGCACCAGGACAGGGCGGCGAAGCGTTCCGCGTTGTCCGGCCAGTCCTTGCCGTCCGGCCCCAGATAGGGGTTGCCGGGCCGGTCGTAGAGCGCCGGCGCGTCCAGCACATAGGCCAGCACCCCGTCCGGCATCCGTCCGATCCGCAGCGTCGCCGGGGCGCCGCCGGGCAGATCAGTCAGGGGCTTGCCGACCGGCTGCAGGTCGGTGAGCCCGTTCAGCACCGCCGGATAGCCGGGCAGCAGCAGGCGGACCTCGGCTCCGGCGCGGTTCAGGGCGGGGGGCAGGGCGGCGGAGACATCGGCCAGCCCGCCGGTCTTCACCAGGGGGTAGCATTCCGGCGTGACGAACAGGACGCGCATGGAGGCGGGGTCTTTCGGTTTCTTCTTGGTCTTGCTCACCGCCCCCTCGCCCCGTGGGGGCGAAGGGGGCAAAGGGGGCGGTGGGAGGGGTCAGTCCTTGGGCAGACGGTCGATCATGTCCTGGGTGATCAGGCAGACGCCGCCCTCACTGCGGTAGAAGCGCTTGGCGTCCAGCTCCGGGTCCTCGCCGACGACCAGCCCCTCGGGGATCACCACGCCGCGGTCGATCACCACCTTGGTCAGGCGGCAGTGGCGGCCGATGTCGCAGTCCGGCAGGACCACCGCCTGGTGCAGCTCGCTGAAGGAGTTGACGCGCACCTCGCTGAACAGCAGCGAGTTCTTCACCAGCGAGCCGGAGATGATGCAGCCGCCCGACACCAGGCTGTCCACCGCCATGCCGCGCCGGTTCTCGTCGTCGAAGACGAACTTCGCCGGGGGAAGCTGCTCCTGGTAGGTGAAGATCGGCCACTCGCGGTCGTACATGTTGAGCTGCGGCGTGACGTGGCAGAGGTCGAGGTTGGCCTCCCAATAGGCGTCGATGGTGCCGACGTCGCGCCAGTAGGGCTCGGACTCGTGGCCGTTCAGGATGGCCGAGTCGGCGAAGTCGTGGGCCATCACCCGCGCCCCGCTCGTCACCAGATGCGGGATAATGTCCTTGCCGAAGTCGCGGGACGAGCCGGGATCGTTGAAGTCGCGCTCCAGCTGGTCGTAGAGGAACTGCGCGTTGAAGACGTAGATGCCCATGCTGGCCAGCGACTTGTCCGGATTGCCCGGCATCGGCGGCGGGTCGGCGGGCTTCTCGACGAAGTCGATGACGCGCTGCGTCTCGTCCACATGCATGACGCCGAAGCCGGTGGCCAGGGGGCGCGGCACCTGGATGCAGGGGATCGTCACATCGGCCTTCTTGGCGATGTGGTCGAGCAGCAGCGCGCCGTAATCCATCTTGTAGATGTGGTCGCCGGCGAGGATCAGGATGTATTCCGGCTCGTGGTCGCGCAGGATGTCCAGGTTCTGGTACACCGCGTCGGCGGTGCCCTGGTACCAGGCGGTCTCGCTGATGCGCTGCTGGGCCGGCAGCAGGTCGCAGAACTCGTTCATCTCGCCGCGGAAGAAGTTCCAGCCGCGCTGCAGGTGGCGGAGCAGGCTGTGCGACTTGTACTGCGTCAGCACGCCGATGCGGCGGAAGCCGGAATTGATGCAGTTCGACAGCGCGAAGTCGATGATCCGGAACTTGCCGCCGAAATAGGTGGCCGGCTTGGCGCGACGGTCGGTCAGCTGCTTCAGCCGGCTGCCCCGGCCGCCGGCCAGGACGAGGGCCACGGCGCGGCGCGGCGCCAGCCGCAGATCCCGTTTGTCGAGCATGTGTCTCCCCTTTCGGTTCTCTTTTTTGCTGTCGGCCATCCGGAAGCGTCCGGCGGACCAGCGTGGGCGGAGGCCGCTTGTTCCCGGCCCCGTCCGGCTCCGCCGGTTGAGATCATGACCGTGCCACATTTCACCGGGGCGGGCCAATAGGCCGAGGGGAACAGGCCGGAAATAGAAGGGGGCTGCCCAACGGTTGTGCGGAATTCAGACGCAGCTTTGTGCACAAAAAGCAGGCAAGCGCGCGGGAAACGAGCGCGCAACGCCCGAACGGGCGGCAATCGGCCTGCAATCCACGGGCGAATCACGCCGCGCCGCAAGGCTTTGGATGGTCCGATTTTCTGCTCAATTTCTGAGCAGCGCAGGTCCGCGACTCGGGTCCTATGCTGCTTTGCGGTCATCCGAAAGGCCGCAACCACCGCGATTCCTAGCCCTTTTGGGTTGGCACGCTTCTTGAAGACAAATCGGCGTACACGGCCCCCTCCCGCCGCCCCGTCTGTACCGGGGACGGGGCGAAACGGGCCAGAAGCATTCGAATAAAGAGGAGCCTCGATGAGCCGTCTCTTCACCCTCGCCGCGCCGACGATGGCGGCGATTCTGGGCTTGGCCGGTCTGCCTGCCGCCGCCCTCGCCCAGGAAGCGGCCGCCGCCGCGGCCGAGCCCACCCTGAGCAGCGGCGACACGGCTTGGATGCTGGTCGCCACGGCGCTGGTTCTGTTCATGACCATCCCGGGTCTGGCCCTGTTCTACGGCGGCATGGTCCGCAAGATGAACGTGCTGGCCATCGTGATGCAGAGCTTCGCGATCTGCTGCCTGGTCAGCATCCTGTGGTTCTTCGCCGGTTACAGCATCGCCTTCACCGAGGGCACCCCGTATTTCGGCGGCCTGTCGAAGTTCATGCTGTCGGGCATCACCAAGGACGGCCTGTCGGGCGTCATTCCGGAGACGGTCTTCATCGTCTTCCAGATGACCTTCGCCATCATCACCCCGGCCCTGATCACCGGCGCCTTCGCCGACCGCATGAAGTTCTCCTCGATGCTGGTCTTCACGGGCCTGTGGTCGCTGATCGTCTACGCGCCGATCACCCACTGGGTCTGGGGTCCGGGCGGCTATCTGATGGGTGACGGCGTGCTCGATTACGCCGGCGGCACCGTGGTGCACATCAACGCGGGCGTGGCCGGTCTCGTCGCCGCCCTCGTGCTGGGCAAGCGCAAGGGCTACCCGAACGAGAACTTCGCCCCGCACAACCTCGTGCTCAGCCTGATCGGCGCCTCGATGCTGTGGGTCGGCTGGTTCGGCTTCAACGCGGGTTCCGCCGTGGCCGCCGACGGCCGTGCGGGCATGGCCATGCTGGTCACGCAGATCGCCGCCGCCACCGCCGCCATGTCCTGGCTGCTGGTCGAGTGGGCCACCAAGGGCAAGCCCTCGGTCCTCGGCATCATCTCCGGCGCCGTCGCCGGCCTCGTCGCCATCACCCCGGCCTCGGGCTTCGTCGGTCCGACCGGCGCCCTGGTCATCGGTCTGGTCGCCGGCGTGGTCTGCTACTGGGGCGCCACCGGCCTCAAGCGCGCCCTCGGCTATGACGACTCGCTGGACGCCTTCGGCGTGCACGGCGTGGGCGGCATCGTCGGCGCCATCCTGACCGGCGTCTTCGCCCAGGAAGCCATCGGCGGCACCGCCGGCGCCCTGGAAGGCAACGTCGGCCAGATCTGGACGCAGGTCTACGGCATCCTGGCCACCGTCGCCTACTCGGCGGTCGGCTCCTTCATCATCCTGAAGGTCATCGACGTGGTGATGGGCCTGCGCGTCGACGAGGACGTCGAGCGCGACGGCCTGGACCTCGCCCTGCACGGCGAGACCATCCACTAAGCACCCTTTGCTGCCTGGTTGTTTCCTCCATGAACTTCCGCCGCCGGGGCCTCCCGGCGGCGGATTTTTCATTTTGGAAGCCGTGACGCGCTCAGCGGCGCAGATACATCTTGCCGACGCCGTTCAACGCCGTGAAAAGCTGCGTGAACTGCGCCAGGAAGGCGTCCCAGGCCAGCGGGCCGGCCTTCTCCGCCACCGCCTGGTGGATGGCCCCCAGGCTGGTCCGCCCGTCCACCCGAGCCAGGATCGGCCCGGCCAGACGGGGCAGGGGCAGGGGGACGACGGCGCCCATCAGCTCGGCCTCCAGCACGCCGCCGGGGGGCAGGCCCTTGGCCACCGCGGCGCCGTAGAGGTCGCGCAGAACCGGCACCACCTCCGGCCCGTCCGGGCGGGCGACGGCGCCCTCGGCATCCTCGGGGCGGACAAGATAGGCGATGTGCTTGGTCATGCTGCCGGTGACCTGCTCGGTCCAGGCGGCGCGCTCCAGCCGCGACAGCCCGTCCAGCCGCTTCAGCAGGCGGGGATCCTTCACCCAGACGGCGGGGTCGTAGCGGTACGGCTCCACCAGCGCGGCGATGGTCAGACCGCCCGCCGCGGCCAGCTCCGCCAGCTCCGGCACGGTGAAGGGCCGGTCGCAGGAATGCAGCAGCAGGTCGTAAAGGTCGGCGTCGGCCTGTTTGTGGTCGTTGATGAAGGGGTTGCGCAGCAGCCAGTTGGACGGCGGCAGGCGCTCGATCAGCCGGCGGGCCAGCGCCACCTGCTCCTTCGGCGGCAGGTCCGCCGTAAGGGTGCGCAGCGCCGCCTGCATGGGATAGACGCCGGTGCGCCCGTACGGCGCGTAGACCATCAGCCCGATCCCGCCGCCCGGCTTCAGCGCCCCGGCCAGCGAGCGGACGCCCGCCGCCGGCTCGTCCAGATGATGGAGCACGCCGCAGCAGTCGATGTAGTCGAACGGCCCCCCCTCCTCCAGCAGCCCGCCGAGGTCGAGGAGCGAGCCGCGGCGGAAGTCGATGTTGGTCAGCCCGCGCACCGTGGCCCGCGCCGCGGCGACGTCGCGCGCGGCGTCGGAGAGGTCGAGATAGGTGACGCGCCCCGGGTTGCCGGCGTCGGCCATCTGCTGGGCGATCATGATCGTCCCGTCGCCGGTCCCGCCGCCGGCCACCAGCACCCTGAGGGGCTTGGCGTGGTCGAGGCGCCCGCCGAAGACATTGTGGTTCACCTCGTCCAGATGGCTGGGCGATCCGGTGATCAGGCGCTTCTTCTCGTCGGCGGGGTTGCGCGCGGGATAGGGGAAGGCTTCGTACTGGGCGCGCAGGGTGTCGATGCTCATGGATCGGGCAACCGGTCAGGTGGACGGGTGCCGGACCATAGCATCATCGCGGGAAAGGGTGGGGAGGAAGGCCTCCCCACCGCCTCCTCTCACGCCAAAGGCAAACGGATCTCGGTCAGCCACGCTTCGGGGGGCAGCTTGCGGCAGTCGTTCAGATACTCCTCGACGCAAGGACGGTTGGCCGGCGCGTGGCCGCTCGCCGGCAGCCAGTCGCGGTAGAGCCAGCGGTAGGGGCGTTCCAGCTCCGCATAGGGGCCCTTGTGGATCAGAACGGCGTGCCGGCCCCCGGGGATCTCGAGCGCGCGGACCGGCCCGTCCTCGGGGATCGGTCCATCGACCAGCAACGCGGCCTCGGAGCGGAGGCGGTCCGCCGGAACCGACTCCGGGTCGTCGTAATAGAGGGCGAAGGACCGCGTGTCCGGTCCCACGAGGCCGCGGCCCGCGGCCCAGGCGTACAGCCGCTCGAAGGTCGTGCCGATGTCCATGTAGGGGCCCTGGTGGGCCATGGCGGCCACGCGCAGCGGCGGCAGGTCGCGGATGGTGACGTCGTGCATGATTCGCTCCTCGTCCGTTGGTTGGTCGGGTGGAGGAACCAGACGGCCCTGCCGCCGGTAGGCGCCGGGGCTCAGGCCGTAGACCTGCCCGAAGGCGCGGGTGAACGCCTCCACGCTGCCGTAGCCGGCGCGCCGTGCGACCTGCGCCACGCCGTCGCCACCCTGCACCAGATCCCCTGCGGCACGGTGCAGACGCAGCCGCCGCAGCGTGTCCGCCACCGTCTCCCCCGTCATGGCGCGGTAGATGCGGTGGAAGTGGTAGGGCGAGAAGCAGGCGACGGCGGCAAGCCGCTCCAGCTCCAGCGGCTCGTCCGGATGGGCGGCGATGTGATCGACGACGCGCGCGATGCGGCGGCCGTAGTCCAGCAGGGTGTCGGGCTTCGTCATGGGTCCTCCATGCCCGGCACCCTAGCCGAGGGCGGCTTGATCGCGCTTGCGGACCTTCAGCCCTCCGCCGGGCGGACCACGCCGACCTCCAGGCCGTTGCGGTTGGTCACCGGCTGGTGGATGAGTTGGCCGGCCCGCGCCCACTGCTCGTCGGACAGGACCTTGGTGGCGCGGATCAGGGCGGCCAGGGCGACCTCGCGGGCGCGCGGGGTGCCGTCGTCGATCTTCAGGGCGATGCCCAGCCCCTGCTTGGGCAGGACGGCGCAGCCCACGCCCTCGGCCCCGCCCTTGACCAGGACCAGACCGCCCGCCGCCTGCATCATGCCGGTGTCGAAGCTGTCCTTGCCGGCGATCAGGTGCGGGTGCGCCCGCCAGGCGCGGCGGATGCGGGTCACCGCCTCGGCGCGGGAGTCCGGCAGGTCCTTGGGGTCGCCGATGCGGGCCATGGCGTAGGCGATGGCGCCCAGCGGGATGCCGATGGTCGGGATGGCGCAGCCGTCGACGCCCCAGGGGGCCTGCGACAGGTCCTGTCCGGTCATCTGCTCCATCACGCCCAGGATGCGCTGCTGCACCGGGTGGTCGAAGCGGACATAGCCCTTGGTCGGTTCGCCCTTGTGCAGGGCGGTGGTCAGGAAGCCGGCGTGCTTGCCGGAGCAGTTGTTGTGGAAGGCGGTCGGCGTCTCGCCGTGGCGGATCATCTCGTGGGCGGTCTCGGTGTCGGTCGGCAGATGCGCCCCGCACTCGTAGTCGTCCACGGTCAGGCCGATGCGCTTGATCCAGGCCTCCGCAATGCGGGTGTGGCGGATCTCCCCGTGGTGGGAGGAGCAGGCCAGAGCCAGCTCCTGGTCGCCCAGCTCGTAGGCGTCCAGCGCGCCTGTCTCGACCAGCGGGATCGCCTGGATCGACTTGACGGCGGAGCGCGGGTAGACCGGTGCCTGGATGTCGCCCCACTGGGCCAGCACATGCCCGTCGGAATCGACGATGCAGGCGCGCCCGCGATGGACGGATTCCACCATGCCGCCGCGCGTCACCTCGACGAGGATCGGCGCCTCCGGCGGGCCGGAAAGGTCGGCGTGCCCCTCGGCGGGGGTGTGATGGTCGGCGTGGCCGTGGTGGTCACCGTGGCCGCCGCAGCAGGAGGAATGGTCGTGGCTCATGGGTGGAGAGCTTGCCTCTCTCCGGGGCGCGAGGCAAGGTGTCGCACCGTCGGACCCGCCGGATCACGGCCGATTCGCGCTATGTGCGGGCCGAAACTACGAGTGATTGTGCAAGCCATGCGTGGATATTTCGCCATCGGGGTGGAACGGATCAGCAAGCCCGGCAACGTCGGCAACCTGATGCGCTCCGCCCATGCCTTCGGCGCCTCCTTCTTCTTCGCCATCGACCCGGAGCCCGACCTGAACGAGGCCCGGTTCGTCGACACCTCGGGCGCCGCGGAGCATCTGCCGCTCTACGTCTACGACCGGGTGGCCGATCTGGCGCTGCCCAAGGACTGCCAGCTCGTCGGGGTGGAGCTGACCGAGGACGCGGTGGAGCTGCCCAGCTTCCGCCACCCGACGCGCGCCGCCTATGTGCTGGGTCCGGAGCGCGGCAGCCTCTCCGAACCGCTGCTGGAGCGCTGCGACTTCACGGTGAAGATCCCGATGAAGTTCTGCATCAACGTCGGGGTGGCCGGCGCCCTGGTGATGTACGACCGGATGATCAGCCTGGGCCGCTTCGCCGAGCGGCCGGTGCGCGTCGGCGGCCCGACCGAGCCGCTGCGCGATCACCAGCACGGCCGCCAGATCATGCGCAACCCCGAGCGCCGCCGCCGCATGCGCGGCATCCCGAAGCCGGTGATCGTCCGCGACGACGAGTGATCCGGAGCAGGGCCTCGCAGCCAGGAGCCGCCCCGTTCCACCCCGAAGGAGACGTTCGATGTCCGATCCGCTCTACGACGACCGCTTCTACGACATCCAGGAGGAAGGGTCGCTCCGTTCCGCACGGGTCATCGCGCCGCTTGTGCTGGGCTGGGTGGGGGCGGAGTCGGTCCTCGACGTCGGGTGCGGGGTCGGCACCTTCCTCCGGGCCTTCGCGGAGGCGGGGATCGCCGACGTCCAGGGGCTGGACGGCGACTATGTGCGCCGCGACCGTCTGCGCATCGATCCGTCCCGCTTCAGCGCCCACGACCTGTCGCAGCCTTTCGATCTGGGGCGGCGGTTCGGCCTCGTCCTGTCGCTGGAGGTGGCCGAGCATCTGCCGGAGGAGCGCGCCGAAGGCTTTGTCGACGATCTTTGCCGCCATGGCGACGTGGTGCTGTTCGGGGCCGCCATCCCCGGCCAGGGGGCAACGGCCACATCAACGAGCAATGGCAGAGCCATTGGGCCGGGAAGTTCCTCTCCCGCGGCTACGAGGCCTTCGACATCCTGCGCCCTGTCCTGTGGGCCGACCCGTCCGTCGAATTCTGGTACCGACAGAACACGGTGATCTTCGCCAATCCGGATGGCCTCGCCGCCCATCCCGGCCTGGCCGCCATGCGGGGGAAAGGGCTTCCGCTGTCCTGCATGGGGCTGGTCCATCCGGAGCTGCTGGCCCTCCACGCCCGTCAGGCCGCCCGGTCGCGGCGGGTGGTCGAGGTCTTCAACCAGATGGCCGCGCAGGGCGGCAGCTACCGCTTCGACAAGGGGGCGGACGGGTCGGTCAACATCGTGCGCATCGAGTGACGCGGTTGGACGATGATCGCGTCCGTCGCTTTTCGGCGGCGAACCTCCAGCCGTGAGCCCTGCCCCGGGGCTCAGAACTTCACGAAGGGGTTGAGGATCAGCCCCAGCGCGCCGGTGAAGCGCAGCGGCGCGTCGGTGACCGCCAGGCACAGGCAGCCCTCCTCGTCGGCCACCGGGCGGTGGCGCACGGAGTCGTCGGCGACGGACAGGTCGCCGCGGGCGAACTGGCCCAGATCGTCGGTGAAGCCGCCGTCCAGCACCAGGGTCAGCTCGATCCCCCGGTGGGTGTGGTGCGGCGGTCCGACGCCGCTGGCCAGCCGCATCAGCCGGGCCTTGCCGCGGCGTTCGGAACCGGACTCGAGCGGGAAGCCCAGCGGGATGTCGTAGCAGTCCATGCCGCGCATCAGCCGTTTCCAGGGCAGGCGCGACAGGTCGTTGCCGACGTAGCGGCGCAGCGGTTCGGGCAGCAGCGGCACCTCGGCCGGCTGGCAGACCAGCTTCGGCCGGGGGACACGGGGCAGGGGCGGCAGGTCGTCCAGCCGGGCCAGCACCGTCTCCAGGCAGGCGGGGTCGACCTCCTCCGGCTCGATGCTCTCCAACAGGGCGCCGCCGACCGCCTCCATCTCGGCGACGTTCAGGCGGCAGCAGGGGCACAGCGCCAGATGGGTCGCCACGATCAGCGACGCCGCCTCGCCCAGAGCGCCGCCGGCATAGTCGATCAGCAGGGTGTCGCCGGGATGGTGGGTGGGCACGGTCATCGGGAGTCCCTCATGGCCTTGCGCAGCCGTTCCATGGCCAGCCGCAGGCGCGACTTGACGGTGCCCAGCGGAATGCCCTGTTCGGCGGAGATCAGGCTGTGCGGCTTGTCCTCGAAATAGGCCAGACGCAGCAGGTCGGCCTGTTCCGGCGGCAGGGTCCTCAGCGCGGCCTGGAGGCGGCCGGCGGTCTCGCGCGCCGCCACCCCGTCGTCGGCGCTCTCCATCGGGTCGGGGACCAACGTGGGGTCGGCGGGGTCGATCTCCGGCCGCTGCTCCCGCCGCAGCGCGTCGATCCGCTTGTTGCGGGCGATGGTGAACATCCAGGTCGCGGCGGACGCCTGGGTCGGGTCATAGGTCTCCGCGCGGCGCCACACCAACAGCATCACGTCCTGCACCAACTCCTCCGCACCACCCGCGTCGCAGCCCTGGCGACGCAGATAAGCCTTCAACCGCGGGGCGAAATGCCCGAACAGGGCCGCGAAGGCCGTGCGGTCACGATCCCGCCCGACCGCCGTCAGCAGTTCTTCGAACGTCCGGTCGGTGCCGGCGGCTGGGGAACCGAGATCCTGCATCCACGCCTTCGGGCACGTCTTCGGGAGCGCCGTTTCCGCGCGCATGGGCTTTGCGCCCGGAGGCAAGCCCCGCAACACATGGTGCGCGGAGCGCCCCGCTGCAAAGCGTGTTTGGCGCGTCTCCGCATCCTGTGCACCGTCATGGGGTCGTGCGGCCAAGGGTGTCATGGGTGTGCTGCGGCGTTCGGTCCGGCGTTGGATCGGGTGTTCGATGGGCCTTCTACGCGCCCCACCCTCCGTCGGATCACCGGCTTTCGATACGAAATCGAGCGATCGATTGCAGGACCGGCCGTTGGAACAACCCGTGACTTCGCCGCCGGGACGGGGCGGCGGCCCTGGAAAGCCTCCCCGAATTGGGGTAGGGTCCGACCCACTCCCGAACCCGTCCGCGAAACCATTCGAGCCTTCGCCAACCGATGTTGCCCATTCGCACCATCCGTCGCACCGCCGGCGCCGCTCTGCTTCTGGCCGGTCCGATCCTCGCCGCAACTGTTGCCACGGCCGCTGCCGCCGACCCGCGCCTGCTGGGGACCTTCAAGGACTGGAACGCCTTCGCCTTCGACGAGGGCGGGCACAAGGTCTGCTATATGTCCAGCCAGCCCAAGAAGAAGGAACCCGCCGCGGCCAAGCGCGGGGACATCCATGTGCTGGTCACCCACCGCCCGGCGGAGAAGGCGCTGGACGTCGTCAGCTTCATCGTCGGCTATCCCCTCAAGAAGGACAGCGAGTCGACGGTGGAGGTGGGCGGCAAGACCTTCAAGCTGTTCACCGACGGCGAGACCGCCTGGGCGCGCGACGCCGACACCGACAAGGCCGTCACCGCCGCGATGCGCGACGCCAAGGGCAAGTCCATGCTGGTGAAGGGTGTTTCGGGCCGCGGCACGAAGACCACCGATACCTACAGCACCGACGGCTTCGCCCAGGCTTACGACGCCATCAACCAGGCCTGCGGCGTGAAACGCTGAGCAGCGCTGCTCGTTTCACTTGCCCGTTCCTCGTTTCGTCTTTTGACTCCGGACGCTCGTGGCCCTATTTAGGGGGCCATGAGCGCCTCCAATCACGCTGCTGCCTTTGCCCTGCCGGCTGTTGACGCCGACGGGCGCAAGAACCTTGTCGGCCTGTCCCGCGACGAGCTGGAAGCCGAAATGCTGTCCGTCGGCCTGGAGAAATTCCGGGCCCGCCAGCTCTGGCACTGGATCTACCACCGCGGAGCCACCGACTTCGCGGTGATGACCACGCTCGCCAAGCCGGTGCGCGAAAAGCTGGCGGAGAGCTACGCCGTGGCCCGCCCGACGGTCGTGCGCGACCTGAAGTCGGTGGACGGCACGCGCAAGTGGCTGCTGCGCATGCCCGACGGGCAGGAGGTGGAGAGCGTCCACATCCCCGAGGAGGACCGCGGCACGCTCTGCGTCTCCTCACAGGTCGGCTGCACGCTGACCTGCCGCTTCTGCCACACCGGCACGCAGCGTCTGGTGCGCAACCTCGACGCCTCGGAGATCGTGGCGCAGGTCATGCTGGCCCGCGACGCGCTCGGCGAATGGCCGGCGCCGCCGGACGGGCGGATGATCTCCAACATCGTCATGATGGGGATGGGGGAGCCGCTCTTTAACTACGAGAACGTCGCCAAGGCGCTGAAGATCGTCATGGATGGCGACGGGATCTCGATCTCGAAGCGCCGCATCACGCTCTCGACCTCCGGCGTCGTCCCGGCCATGAAGCGCTGCGGCGAGGAGCTGAACGTCAACCTTGCCGTCAGCCTGCACGCCGTGACCGACGAACTGCGCGACATCATCATGCCCATCAACCGGAAATACCCGTTGAAGGAGCTGATGGACGCCTGCCGCAACTACCCCGGCCTGAACAACGCGCGGCGCATCACCTTCGAATATGTGATGCTGAAGGGCGTCAACGACAGCCCGGCGGACGCCCGCGCCCTTGTGAAGTTGCTGGAGGGCATCCCGTCGAAGATCAACCTGATCCCCTTCAACCCCTGGCCGGGCGCCCCCTACGAGCGTTCGACCGACCGGGCGATCCAGGTCTTCGGCGACATCGTCAACAACGCCGGCTACGCCAGCCCCGTCCGCACCACCCGCGGCGAGGACATCATGGCCGCCTGCGGCCAGTTGAAGAGCGCGTCCGTCCGCCTGTCCGCCGCCGACCGCGCCGCCATCGAGAAGGTGCTGGCCGAGAAGGACGCGGCGCTGGCCGGATAAGGCCGGAACCATCCCTGGGAGTGCTCCGTGCCTGAGTTCGCCGTCGATCCCGGCCTGATCCTGTTCCTGTTCAACGCCGCGGCGGTGTGGCCGCTGATGCGCATCTTCCGCCGGGCGGGTTTCTCGCCCTGGTGGGCGCTGGTGATCTTCGTGCCGGTGATCGGGCTGGTCGGCGTGCTGGGGCTGCTGACGATGCGGCGATGGCCGGCGCGCGTCCTGGTCGACGGGCCGGCGCGGCCGCGCAAGGCGCGGAGGGCCGCGTGATGGAGATGCTCGAGTCCGTCGTCGCCCTGCTCAACGCCGTCTACTGGCAGCCCTGGGCGGCGATCATGTCCACCGACCCGTGGACCGCCAACCTCGTCATGGCGATCCTGCTGATGCTGAAGCTGATTTTCGGCGGCTGGGTGCTGGCCAAGGGCGGGCGCAGCCCGCTGTGGGCGCTGGTTCTGCTGATCAATGGGGCGGACATCCTGGCGATGTGGCTCTACGCCTACATCCGCTGGCCCTTCGTGGACCGGGCGCCTGCCCGCCCCGCCGCGGAGGGCACCGTTGCGGCCGACGCCGGGACGGATTGAGTGTCCCAGAGGGTGGCCCGAAGGGCCGGTGAGGGGGATGTGCGTTTCGGTACGTTCGGCAGAAGCGCAACCCCCTCACCCTAACCCTCTCCCCAGGGGGAGAGGGGACTTATGAGCGGGACCGATTGATTCGCATCGGTCGTAGGGCTACTGTCCGGCACCGATATTCTTCCCCACCCGCGTGAGTAGTCCCATGAGCGGTGCGTCCGGCAAACAGATCAAGAAAGTGGTGCTCGCCTATTCGGGCGGCCTCGACACCTCGGTGATCCTGAAGTGGCTCCAGGAAACCTATCAATGCGAGGTGGTGACCTTCACCGCCGACCTCGGCCAGGGCGAGGAGCTGGAGCCGGCGCGCAAGAAGGCCGAGCTTCTGGGCATCAAGCCGGAAAACATCTTCATCGACGACCTGCGCGAAGAGTTCGTGCGGGACTTCGTGTTCCCGATGTTCCGCGCCAACACCCTCTATGAGGGCACCTATCTGCTCGGCACCTCGATCGCCCGGCCGCTGATCGCCAAGCGCCAGATCGAGATCGCCAACCAGGTCGGCGCCGACGCCGTGGCCCACGGCGCCACCGGCAAGGGCAACGACCAGGTCCGCTTCGAGCTGGGCTACTACGCGCTCCGCCCGGACATCAAGATCATCGCCCCGTGGCGCGAGTGGGATCTGAACAGCCGCACCCGGCTGATCGACTACGCCGAGAAGAACCAGATCCCGATCGCCAAGGACAAGCGCGGCGAGGCCCCGTACTCGACCGACGCCAACCTCCTGCACATTTCCTACGAGGGGAAGGCGCTGGAGGACCCGTGGGTCGAGCCGTTCGAGGACATGTACACCCGCTCCGTCGCCCCGGAGAAGGCCCCGGACACCCCGACCTACGTCGAGGTCGAGTTCAAGCGCGGCGACGCCGTGGCGATCGACGGCAAGGCCCTGTCCCCGGCGGCCCTGCTGACCGAGCTGAACCGCCTGGGCGGCGAGAACGGCATCGGCCGCCTCGACCTCGTCGAGAACCGCTACGTCGGCATGAAGTCGCGCGGCGTGTACGAGACGCCGGGCGGCACCATCCTGCTGGCTGCCCACCGCGCGATGGAGAGCATCACGCTCGACCGCGGTGCCGGCCATCTGAAGGATGAGCTGATGCCGCGCTACGCCGAGCTGATCTACTGCGGCTACTGGTTCAGCCCGGAGCGTCTGGCGCTCCAGGCGCTGATCGACCAGACCCAGGAGCCGGTGAACGGCGTGGTCCGCCTGAAGCTGTTCAAGGGCAACGTCACGGTCGTCGGCCGCAAGTCGCCGAACAGCCTCTACCGCATGGACTATGTGACGTTCGAGGAAGACAGCGTCTACAACCAGAAGGACGCGGAAGGCTTCATCAAGCTGAACGCGCTCCGCCTGCGCCTGGGCGCCATGGCCCGCGCCAACGTGAAGTAAGCGCGAGACCATTTTGGATGTGGAACGAGGGGGCTTCGGCCCCCTCGTTTCGTTTTCGGGCGATGGCTGCGTGGTGTGCTCACGCCGCCCGGATGTTGACGAGGAAGCGCTCGACCTCCAGGCGGAGCGTTTCCGCCTGCCGACTGAGTTCCTCGGCCGACGACAGGACCTGGGAGGCGGCCGACCCGGTCTCCACCGCGGCCTGATGGACCTGGACGATGCTGCCCGACACCTCCGTCGTGCCGTGGGCGGCCTGCTGGACGTTGCGGGCGATCTCCCCCGTGGCCGCTCCCTGCTCCTCCACCGCGGCGGCGATGGTGGTGGCGATGCCGTTGATCTCGCCGATCGTCCCGCCGATGGTCTTGATGGCGCGGACGGTATCGGTGGTCACCCCCTGGATCGTCTGGATCTGGGTGGCGATCTCCTCGGTCGCCTTGGCCGTCTGGTTGGCCAGCGACTTCACCTCGCTCGCCACCACGGCGAAGCCCTTGCCGGCCTCCCCGGCGCGGGCGGCCTCGATGGTGGCGTTGAGCGCCAGAAGGTTGGTCTGGTCGGCGATCGCCTTGATGAGCCCGACCACCTCGCCGATCTTCTGCCCGGCCTCCGCCAGCCCCTGGACCGTCCGGTCGGTGCGGGCCGCCTCCTCCACGGCGTTGCCGGCGATGGTGGTGGAGGTCGCGACGTGGCGCCCGATCTCGGTGATGGAGGCGGACAGCTCCTCGGTGGCCCCGGCGACCGCCTGGACGTTGGTGGTCGCCTGCTCCGACGCTGCGGCGACCGTCGACGCCTGCCGGCTGGTCTCCTCGGCGGTGGACGACATGGACTCCGCGGTGGCGCGCATCTCGGTGGCGGCGGAGGCCAGCATCCTCAGCGTCGCGTGGACCGTGCTGTCGAAGCCGACGATGTATTTTTCCACGAGCGCCTGCCGGGCTTCCTTGCGGGCCTGCTCCTGGCGCTGCTCCTCCTCCATCCGGCGGTTCGCGACGGCGGAGTCCTTGAACACCGCCAGCGAGCGGGCGAGCGTGCCGACCTCGTCCATCCGGTCCGTGCCGTCGACGGTGATGCCGAGATCGCCCTTGGCGAGGCGCTGCATGAGTTCGGCCATGGCGCGCAGCGGGCCGACCACGCGGAACAGCGTCGTCGTCATGGCAAAGGCGGCGGCCAGCACGCCGAGCAGCACCGCGATCCCCAGGATCCAGCGGGAGGTGTCGTACGCGGCGTTGGTCCGCTCATACTCGGCCTCGGCCTCCTTCAGCTGCAGGTCGACCAGCTTTCCGACGGCCGCCGCCACCGGGTCGATGCTGGGGTAGAGCGTGGACACCGCGAAGGCATCCAGCGCGGCCTGGTCCCTGGCCTGCATCAGCGCGCGGGCGGTCGTCGCGGCGGCACGCGCCTTGCCCATGTGGCGCTCGGCCTCATTCGCCAGTTCCTTTTCGCGGGCGTTCATCGAGGTGGCGGTGAAGGCCGACCAGCGCGTCGCGATCTCGCCGAGCGCGGCATCGATGGACTTGAGACCGCCCTCCCACGTCTCGGCGCCGCCGCGCACCTTGTGCGTGGTGTCGACGATGTTGACGGCGAACATGTCGGAGACGACCTTCAGGTCGCGCAGCGGGACGACGCGGTCCTTGAACACCGTTTCCATGCCCCGGTGTGACTGTCCCAGGGCCAGCCAGCCGGTGGCCGCAATCGCGAAAAGAAAGAAGCACAGAACAGAGAGGGCAACCAAAAGGCGTGCTTTGACCGTAGACATCGGCTCGTTCCACGATGCGTTGACGTTGCAGGTCATGGCATCGTGGATGATACATATTAATATTGAGCTACATTTTAACGAAAATATGTTTCGTCAAAAAGCAACATTTCTCGTTTTCAAGCGACACCGTCATGGGTGTCATGACGGTGTCCTGCTCTGAACGGCGACAAACGTCTTCACCGCATCTTCGAGCAAAGATTGCAGGCGGGCGACGGACCGCTCACCCCTCCAGCCTGAAGCTTCCGTCCTCGCCCAGCGCGGCGAAGGGGTTCCAGGCGACTTCCCAGGGATGGCCGTCCGGGTCGGCGAAATAGCCGCTGTAGCCGCCCCAAAAGACGTCCTGCGCCGGCTTCAGGATGCGCCCGCCGGCCCGCTCGGCCTGGGCCATCACCGCGTCCACCTCCGCCTTGCTGCGCAGGTTGTGGGCGAGCGTGATGCCGCCGAAGCCCGAGGTCGGGCCGGACTCCGCCAGATGCGCGTCCTCGGCCAGCGCCTCCCGACCGTAGAGAGCCAGCGCGATGCCGCCCAACTGGTAGAAGGTGATGGCGTCCTGGCTGACGGGGGAGGGAGTCCAGCCCAGCCCCTCCTCATAGAAGCGGCGGCTGCGCGCGAGGTCGGCGACGCCCAGCGTGATCAGGCTGACTCGCTGTTCCATCTCAGCTTCCCTTGCGTTCGGCGGCGGGCGGCATGGCGACGGGCAGCCCGGCTTCCTTCCAGCCCTTGAAGCCGCCTTCGAGGTGGCAGACGTTCTCCAAGCCCATCGACTGCACGGTGTCGGTGGCCAGCGCCGAGCGCCAGCCGCTGGCGCAGTAGAAGACGAAGCGCTTGCCCGACGCGAAGACCGGCTTGTGATAGGGGCTGTCCGGGTCCACCCAGAATTCCAGCATGCCGCGGGTGGCCGGGAAGGCTCCGGGGATCATGCCGTCGCGCGTCAGCTCGCGCGGGTCGCGGATGTCCACGAACACCACGTCGGGGTCGCCGTGCAGGGACAGCGCCTCCTGCGGCGTGATCGCCTGGATGCGGGCGTTCGCTTCGGCCAGCAACTCCTTGTAGCCCTTCTTCATCGGCATGGCGGTTTCCTCCTTCTGACCCTTTGGCCGTAGTCAAACCCTTGGCGGGACCGTTGGCGCGTCTGCGCTGTTATTGCTCCACGCAACTGTGCAACAGGCCGCCCCGCCCGGTCCACCGGGAAGGGGCGACGGCCAGGGGGAGCCCAGGGGAAGCCATGCCGATCGCCACCGACGGACCCACCGAAGCCGCCGCCGCTTTGCCCGCCGTCATCGACCCCGTCCGCGTGGAGCGGAACGAGCGCTACGTCCGCCGCCGCTTCTGGAACACGCTGCGCGCCAACCTGCACCGCATTCCCTTCCTGGAGCAGGCACTGGCCGCCTTCTTCTGCGCGACCGACCCGCAGACGCCCTTCAAGGCGAAGGCGATCCTGATGGCGGCGCTGGCCTATTTCGTGCTGCCCGCGGATTCCATCCCGGACTGGCTGATCGCGGTCGGTTTCGTGGACGACGCGGCGGTGCTGGCGACCGCCGTCCATGCGGTGCGGAGCAATCTGAAGCCCGAGCATGAGGACCGCGCCCGCGCCGCCCTGCGCAAGGAGCAGCAGATGAAGCCTGCCGCGGGTGACGCTTCCGGGATGAAGCCCGCCGGAAACGGCTGACGGCTTACGCCTTGGCCGCGCTCCGCTCGGCGCGTGACTGCGCGGCGTCGCGATGGGCGGTGTAGAGGGCGGAGGCGGCGATCACCCCGGCGCCGACCCAGCCCCAGAGGTCCATGGCCTCGCCGAACAGCGGCCAGGCGAGCAGGGCGGTGAAGGGCAGGCGGGCGTAGTCGTAGGGCATCATCGCCGAGGCCGGCGCCAGCTTGAACGCACGGGTCATCGCCAACTGTCCCAGGGTCAGGATGCCGCCCAGCAGGACGAGCCAGCCGAGCGCCGTCCAACTCGGCCACTCCCACACGAATAGGGCCGGCACCAGGGCCATCGGGGTCAGGAACAGCCCCATGTAGGCGACCACCACCATCACCCCGTCGGAGGTTGCCAGGGCCCGCACCTGGAGCGTGGTTATGGCGGCGGCGACGCAATGCAGGAGCATGACGAGGATCGCCGGGTCCAGGGTGGTGTCGCCGGGACGGACGACGATCATCACCCCGGCCAGCCCGACCAGGACGGCGGCCCAGCGCCGCGCCCGCACCGTCTCGTTCAGAAACAGCGCGGCCCCGGCGGTGACGAAGAGGGGAATGGTGAAGCTGAGCGCCGTGGCGTCCGGCAGCGGCAGGTGGGTGACGCTGTAGAACCAGCACAGCATCGCCACCAGGCTGGTCGCCGAGCGCGAGGCGTAGAGGCCCGCCCGCCCGGTGCGCAGCCGCCCCAGCCCCACCGCCGCGATCCAGGGCAGCATGAACATCAGGCTGAACAGGTTGCGGAAGAAAACGATTTCGAAGGGGTGAAGCTCGCCGCTGACATGGCGGATCATCGCGTTGCCGATGGCGATGAACAGGGCGGCCCCCAGCATCCAGAAGGCCGCCTCCAGCGGTTTTCCCGCCATGCCGGGGCCGGTGGCGGGACCTTTGGCGGTGAGCGCGGGGTTGGGCAATCGGTCGCGTCCCTGGCGGATCGGCCTGCGGGTGGCGCTCCATTGCCGGAAGCGCCACCCCAGCGTGCATCGCTATCCTGCTCTTCGGACCGGTCCGGGTGCAAGGGACATTCGGAAGGCGGTCAGCCGCCGGCCTTCAGCGACTCGAGGCGGGAGCGGATCAGCGTGTATTCCGGCTCCTCCGGCTTGAACTGGGCCAGCAGGCGGGTCCACAGGTCGGTGGCCTCGGCGGTCCGGCCGATGCCCGCGGCGTTCAGGCCGAGCAGCCAGAGCGCGTCGCGGTTGTCGGGCTCGGCCGCCAGCGCCTGACGGAGCGAGGCGACGGCCTCCTCCGGCATCGGGCCGGGCTTGCTGCTCCGCGGCTCCGCCGACAGCAGGGCGGAGGCGTAGGCGACCAGCACGTCGGGCCGCTGGGGCGCCCGTTCCCGCGCCTTGCGGGCGGCGTCGATGGCCTTCGCCGACTCGCCCATCACGCCGTAGGAGCGCGACAGCCGCAGCCAGCCGTCCACGTCGTCCGGGTTGGCCTCCAGCCGGGCGGCCAGCCCGTCGACCATGCCGCGGATCATCTGCTGCTGGTCCTCGCCCTCGGCTTGGCCCTGGCCCTGGTTCTGGCCCTGGTTTTGGGCGACCGGCGGCGGTTGCTGGGCGGGCAGGGGCTCCGGCGTCACCTTGGCCGGGTCGAGGTTCAGCGCCTTGGCGGCCTCCGCGATCTGCGTGCGCACGATCGGCACCCAGGGGGCGTCGGCGTGGGACTCGGCGAGCAGGGCGCTCCAGCGCTCCAGGGCGTCCTTGCTGTCGCCGGCCTGGAAGCGGGCCAGCGCGGCGTAGAAGCGGGCGCGCGGCTCCGTCGGATCCTTCGCCAGCACGCGGTCGAAGGTCTTGCGGGCCTCGTCCGGCACGGTGCCGCCGTTGGCCGAGATCAGAACCTCGCCATAGCTGCCGAGAAGCTCCAGATCGTCGCCGGCCAGCGCCACCGCCTTGCCCAGAGCGTCGGCGGCCTCGGGCAGGCGGCCCATCTTGGCGTAGGCCTGGCCGAGGATGGCCCAGCCCTGCGGGTCGTCGGGGGTCTCGGCGAGCTGCGCCTTCAGCTTGTCCATCGCCGCCAGCACGTTCTTGGGCGGCCCGCCGCGCTCATGGTCCAGATTGCGCGAGGCCAGCGGCTGGGCCGGCAGCTCCGGGCGGCCGAGCTTGCCATAGACGGCCAGCGTGCCGAGCGGCAGCAGGACGGCCAGCAGGGCGGCCAGCGCCATCGCGCTGCGCGGGGCGCGGGCGGCGGGCTCCTTGCCCTTCGCGCCATCCTTCGCAGGGCCCTTGCCGCGGTCGGCGATGGCCAGCATGCGGCGGCCGATCTCGGCGCGGGCGGCGGCGGCCTGCGCCTCGCTGATCAGGCCGCGGCCCTGGTCGCGCTCCAGCTCGCCGAGCTGGTCGCGGTAAACCTCCAGGTCGTAGGCGGCACGCTCCTCGGCGGCGCCCTCGGGCTTCCTCAGCAGCGGGGGCACGATCAGCAGCACCACGGCCGCCGTCAGGGCGGCGGCGACGATCCAGAACAGCATCAGGCTTTGTCCTTGCGGAGCAGGGCGTCGAGGCGCCGCCGCTCGTCCTCGGTCAGCGGGGCGGTGTCGCCGCCGGCAGCAACGGCGGCTCCCTTCCGCCCGCGCAGGTACAGGGCCGTGGCGACGCCGCCGATGGCCAGGATCACGAAGGGGCCGATCCACAGGAAGAGCGTCGTCGCCTTGAAGGGCGGGCGCAGCAGCACATAGTCGCCGTAGCGGTCGGTGACGAAGCTCAGCACCTGCTGGTTGCTGTCGCCGGCGGTCAGCCGCTCGCGGACCAGCACGCGCAGGTCGCGGGCGAGCGGCGCGTTGGAATCGTCGATCGACTGGTTCTGGCAGACGAGGCAGCGCAGATCCTTGCTGATCTCCCGGGCGCGGCCCTCCAACGCCGGGTCCTTCAGAACCTCGTCGGGCTGGACGGCGGAGGCGGCGACCGGGGTCAACGCCAGCAGGACGGCGATCAGAAGGGCTCTCACGACGCGCTCCGCAGATGCTTGACCATGGGCAGGATCTGCTCCTCGACCACCTGCGGGGTCAGGGGGCCGACATGCTTGAAGCGGATGCGGCCCTGGCGGTCGAGCAGGAAGGTCTCCGGCACGCCGTAGACGCCCCAGTCGATGGACACGCGGCCGTCCAGGTCGACGCCGATGCTGGCGTAGGGATCGCCGTTGCGGTTCAGCCAGGCGATGGCGTCCTCCGCCTTGTCCTTGTGGTTGATGCCGCGCACCGTCACGCCCTGCTCGCGGGCCAGCCGGGTGATGATCGGGTGCTCGGCCTTGCAGGGGATGCACCAGGAGGCGAAGACGTTCACCAGCGTGACGTCGCCCTTCAGCGTCGCGTTGGACAGCCCTTCCTTGTAGCCCGGCAGCGGCGGCAGCGAGAATTCCGGCGCCGGCTTGTCGATCAGGGCGGAGGGGATGTCGCGCGGGTCGCGGTCGAACCCGCGCAGGAAGGCCACGCCGACACCGACGAACAGCAGCAGCGGCAACAGATAGATCAGGCGGCGCATCGTGGGCTTGTCCTTACTCGGCGGGCTGAAGGCTGCCCTTGGCGGCGCGGCGGCGCTCCGGGGCGCCGATGCGGAAGCGGCGGTCGGACAGGCTGACCAGCCCGCCCAGCATCATCCCCAGCGAGCCGATCCAGATCCACGGCACCAGCGGGTGATGGTACAGCCGCACGGTCCAGGCCGTGCCGTTCTGCGTCGGGTCGCCCAGCGCCACATAGACGTCGGACAGCCAGGTGGTGTGGATCGCCGCCTCGGTCGTCGTCATGCGGGTGACCGGGTAGCTGCGGCGCTGCGGCGTCAGGGTGGCGATGTGGTTGCCGTCGCGGGTGACGGTGAAGACGCCCTGCTCGGCGCTGTAGTTCGGCCCCTGCACCGTGCCGACGCGGTCGAAATGCACGGCGTAGGCGCCGACCGTGGCGTTGTCGCCCGGCTTCATCGCCTTGATCGTCTCGCTCTGCCAGGCCGAGGTGCCGGTCATGCCGGCGATGGCGATGCCCATGGAGGCGTGGGCGATGGTCATGCCCCAGGCGCTGCGCGGCAGGTTGACCACGCGGTTCCAGCTGTCCTTCGCCGGGATGCGGAACAGGCGGATGCGCTCCGCGAACTCGGCGATCGAGCCGAAGAAGGCCCAGGCGGCGAGCGCGACCCCGACCAGCGCCAGCAGCGGCCCGCCGCCGTTGGTGACGTAGGCGGCGATGGCGACGCAGGCGACGGTCGCCACGCCGGCCGTCCACAGCCGGGTCAGGGCGCCCAGCAGGTCGGCGCGCTTCCAGGCCAGGAAGGGGCCGACCACCATGGCGATCACCATCGGGATGGCGACGGGGATGAAGGTGGCGTTGAAGAAGGGCGGGCCGACCGACACCTTGCCGAGGTCGAGCACGTCGAGGAACAGCGGGTAGAGCGTGCCGATGAAGACCGTCGCCGTCGCGGTGGACAGCAGCAGGTTGTTCAGCACCAGCGAGCCCTCGCGGCTGACCGGGGCGAACAGGCCGCCGGTCTTCAGGCTGGGCGCCCGCACGGAGTAGAGCAGCAGCGAGCCGCCGGTGGCGATCGCCAGCAGGACCAGGATGAAGACGCCGCGCGCCGGGTCCACCGCGAAGGCGTGGACCGAGGTCAGGATGCCCGAGCGCACCAGGAAGGTGCCCATCAGCGACAGCGAGAAGGTGATGATCGCCAGCAGGATGGTCCAGGTCTTCAGCGCGTCGCGCTTCTCCACCACGATGGCGGAGTGCAGCAGCGCGGTGCCGGCCAGCCAGGGCATGAAGGAGGCGTTCTCGACCGGATCCCAGTACCACCAGCCGCCCCAGCCCAGCTCGTAGTAGGCCCACCAGGAGCCGAGCGCGATGCCGGCGGTCAGGGTCGACCAGGCGGCCAGCGTCCAGGGCCGCACCCAGCGCGCCCAGGCCGGGTCGACGCGCCCCTCGATCAGGGCGGCGACCGCGAAGGAAAAGGCGATGGAGAAGCCGACATAGCCCGCGTAGAGGAAGGGCGGGTGGAAGGCGAGGCCGGGGTCCTGGAGCAGCGGGTTCAGGTCGTTGCCGTCGAGCGGCGCCGGAACCACGCGGAGGAAGGGGTTCGAGGTGATCAGGATGAACAGCAGGAAGCCGACGCCGATCATGCCCTGGACGGAGATGACGCGGGCCTTCAGCGAGGGCGGCAGGTTGCGGCCGAAGATGCCGACCGCCGCGCCGAACACCGTCAGCATGACGACCCACAGCATCATCGAGCCTTCGTGGTTCCCCCACACGCCCGACACCTTGTAGAGCATCGGCTTCATCGAGTGGCTGTTGGCGACCACGTTCGACACGCTGAAGTCCGACACCACATGCGCCCAGGTCAGGGCGCCGTAGGCGACCAGGACCAGAAGCATCTGGGCGATGGCGGCGGGACGGGCGACGCCCATCCAGGCGGCGTTGCCGGTGGCGGCACCCACCAGGGGGACGCCGGACTGCACCAGCGCCACGAACAGCGCCAGCACCAGCGCGTAATGGCCGAGTTCGGGAATCACGGGCCCGATGCTCCCTTAAAGAACGGAATGTGGAGGAGTGGGGAAGCCGCCAGCGTCACGAGCTGGGCTTCTGCTCCTTCGAGTTCGCCTTGAAGTGCTCCGCCTCCTTCAGGGCGGCGGCGACCTCCGGCGGCATGTAGTTCTCGTCGTGCTTGGCCAGCACCTCGCGCGCCTGGAAGACGCCGTTGATCATGCGGCCTTCCGTGATGACGCCCTGGCCCTCGCGGAACAGGTCGGGAAGCTGGCCGCGGTAGCTGACGGCCACCGTGTGCACCGTGTCGGTGACGCGGAACTGCGTCGTCACCCCGTCGGGCATCTTGCTCACGCTGCCTTCCTCGACGAGGCCGCCCAGGCGGAAGTTGCGGTCGCCGATGTCCTGGGTCTGCAACTGCGTGGGGCTGAAGAAGAAGACGATGTTGTCCTCGAACGCCGTCAGCGTCAGGGCGGTGGCCGCGCCAAGGCCCAGCAGGGCGAGGCCCAGCATGTAGAGGCGCCGTTTCTTGCGGGTCATCCTTCACCAACCTCCGCCGCGGGCGACGCCGCGGCTCCGTTGCGCGCCCGGCGCCGCCGCGGCGGGCGGCTGCCTTCCAGCGCCTTCAGGGTCGTCTCGGCGCCGCGCAGCGCCTTCAGCGTGGCGACCAGCAGGCCGACCATCACCAGCGCCGCCAGCGCGTAGGACGACCAGACATACGCGGCGTAGCCGCCCATCGCGAAAAACTCTGCCATCCTTGCCTCCGGCCCAGCCTGTTCCCGTGCCTCAGCCCTGCGCCTCGGTCAGGCGCATCGTCTGGATCTTGCGCTGCACGATCTCCGCCCGCAGGCGCAGCAGGACCACCGTGATGAAGTAGGCGGTGAAGCCCAGCGCCATGACCAGCAGCGGGACCAGCATGGACCCGTCGATGGTCGGTCCGCCCATGCGGATGACGCTGGCCGGCTGGTGCAGGGTGTTCCACCAGTCCACCGAGAATTTGATGATCGGCACGTTCACGATGCCGACGAGAAGCAGCACGTTGCCCGCCCGCGTCCCGCGCTGCGGGTCGTCGAAGGCGTTCACCAGCGCCATGTAGCCGAGATAGAGGAAGAACAGGATCAGCACGCTGGTCAGCCGCGCGTCCCACACCCACCACGTCCCCCACATCGGCGCGCCCCACAGCGAGCCGGTGACGAGGCAGATGAGGGTGAAGCCGGCGCCGACCGGGGCGGCGGCCTTGGCGAACAGGTCGGCCAGCGGGTGCTTCCACACGAGTCCGCAGGCGGCGGCGATGGCCATGTTGACGTAGACGAACAGGCTCATCCAGGCGGCGGGCACATGGATGTACATGATCCGCACGGTGTCGCCCTGCTGATAGTCGCGGGGCGAGCCGATCAGCGCGATGTAGAGCCCGACGATCAGCAGGATCACGGTCGCCCCCGCCGTCCAGGGCAGGATCGCCGCCGACAGGCGCTGGAAGCGGGCAGGATTTGCAAATCGATGCATAGGACCTATGGGCCTCTGGTCGTGCTGCGGACGATATAAGCTCAGTGATGCCCCAGCGCGAGGGGTTTCGCCTTGATCTTGGTCAGGAAACATGGCCGCACACCGTGGTGTTTTCAGGACGGTGCGGCGGCCTGTCGCACTGACGGTACGACGGGTTGACGCGGCCTTTCCATGCTACGTTGGTGCAGGGCGGGTGGAAAAGTCCGCCCGGACCGGATGACGGGGCGACGCCGCGCTCAGTGCCGGTGCGCGTGGTGGGCGTCCGGAAAGTGGGCGTGCCGGTGCCGCAGGCGGCCGTGGCGATGCCGGTGGCTGTGCGGTTCGGTCACCGGGCCGTCGTGATGGTGGCGGTGGTGCTCGTCATGGGTGTGCGGGTGGTCGTGCTCGATCTCCTCATGATCGTGCTCGTGGTCGTGATCCTCGGTCAGGTGCAGCCAGACGCCGACACCCATCAGGACCGCCGCCGCCGCCAGCCCGAGTGTCACCGGCTCGCCGAAGATCGCCAGGGAGGCGATGCCGCCGACGAAGGGGGCCGTCGAGAAATAGGCCCCGGTGCGGGCGGCGCCGATGTGGCGCAGGGAGACCACGAACAGCACGAGGCTGACGCCGTAGCCGAGCAGCCCGACCAGCATCGCCGCCGCCGCGGTCGGCGCGGCGGGCGGGGCGTCGCGGAGCGCCAGGGCGATCCCGACAGTGACGCTGCCGGCCACCAGCCCCTTGATCGTGGCGATGTCCGCCGGGTCGGCCAGCGACACCTTGCGGGTCAGGTTGTTGTCCACCGCCCACATCAGGCAGGCGGCGGCGACCGCGGCCGGTCCCCATCCGGCGGCGAGGGCCACCGGTCCGCTCCAGGACAGCACGACCGCTCCCGCCACGATGGCGGCCATGCCGGCGACGAGGCGCCGGTCGACGCCCTCGCGGAAGACGAACCAGGCCAGCAGGGCGGTGAACACCCCCTCCAGATTGAGCAGCAGCGAGGCGGTGGATGCCGGCGTCGCGGTCAGGCCGGCCATCAGCAGCACCGGCCCGGCGACTCCCCCGGCAACGACGGCGGCCAGCAGCCAGAGCCATTCGGCACCGCGGAGGCCGCGTTCGCTGCGCTTGCGCTCTCCCGTCAGCCCACGGACCAGCCGGACCAGCCCCAGCCCGATCCCCGAGCCGAGATACAGCAGGCCCGCCAGCATCCAGGGCGACAGGTCATGGACGAGCAGCTTCGCCAGCGGCGTGCTGACGCCGAAAAGGACTGCGGCCAGGATGGCGGTCGTCGCGCCGGTTCGGGGCATGAGCGCCTCGCACGCCAGTTGAGTGAGGGAACCGCCCCCACGCTAACCCACCCCCGCTGCGGAGGGGAGGGGGTCAAAGGGCTGGGAGGCGGACGGTGCAGAGCTTGTCGGGGCTTTCCTTGGCGATGGCCTTGTGGCCGGCGATGGCGGTGTTGATCGCGTCGGGGGTCAGCCGATGCCGCCCGGGCGCCAGCACCACGGCGACGCCGCTGGCCGACAGCAGCGGGAAACGCCGCACCGCGCCGTAGCGGTCCTTGCCCTCGAAGCAGCCGGCCTCCCGCGCCTCCGCGTCGTAGAGGCTCTCCGCGTCGGAGCGGAATTGCGCGACGAGGTCGGCGACGCGGGCGAGCGCGTCCTCGTCCGCGGCGCCGCTGAGGGCGACGAAGAAGTCGTCGCCGCCGATGTGGCCGGCGAAGCCGCCGTTGCCCGACGCCCAGGCCTTCAGCCGCTCGCTGAACATCAGAATGGCGCGGTCGCCCTGGCGGAAGCCGAAACGGTCGTTGAAGGGCTTGAAGTTGTCGAAGTCCAGATAGGCCAGGACATGCCCGCGGTCCTGCTCCTGAAGGGCGCGCTCGATGTGGCGCACGATGGCGGCGTTGCCGGGCAGGCGGGTCAGCGGGTTCTGGTCGGCGGCCACGGCGAGGTTGCGCTCGTGCACCAGCCGGATCAGCGCGCCGCTGGACAGGAAGCCGGCGTATTCGCCGCCTTCGATGATGATGATGCCGTCGCTGGCCTCCTCCGCCGAGAAGGCTTCGATCACCTGGTCGAGTGGGGTGGAGATGTCGCAGACCGGGCTCTTCACCACCAGATCCAGAAGCGTGTCGCCCAGACCCCTGTTGCGCAGAAGCTCGCTGCCGAAGCGGGAATAGACGAAGCGCTTCAGGTCGCGTTCGCGGATCAGCCCCAGCGGGCGCTGCTGGCGGTCGACGATGGGGGCGATGGACGGGCTGTGGTCGCCGCGGAAATATTCCAGAAGCTCGGTCTTCGGGGAGGTGACGGCCAGCGGCGGCTGGCGCTCGATCACCTCGGACAGGCGCAGGCGGGCCTCGTTCGGCTTGCGGCGGTCGCGGCGGTTCAGCTCCTCGACGATGCCGTAGCGCTCGGGCACCGCGCGCAGTTCCAGGCTCGGCCGGGCGATCAGGTAGCCCTGGGCGAAGTCGCAACCGAGATCGCGGCAGGTGTGGAATTCCTTCTCCGTCTCCACCCCCTCGGCGATGATGAGGATGCCGAGCGCATGGGCGTAGCCGACCAGCGCGTGGGCGATGGCCCGCTTGCGCGTGTCCTGGTCGATGCCGTCGATGAAATAGCGGTCGATCTTGAGATAGTCGGGCTTGGATTCGTAGAGCAGCCGCAGCCCGGCGAAGCCGACGCCGAAGTCGTCCAGCGCCACCCCGATGCCGGCCTGCCGGTAGCGGTCGATGGCCTGCTCGATGCTGTGGTCGGGGCGCAGCTCCCGCCGCTCGGAAATCTCCAGGCTGATGGCCAGGCGCGGGTCGGCTGTGCCGCCGTCCAGCGCGAAGGGGGCCAGCCAGGGCGAGCCGGCCACCCCGACCACCCGCGCGTCGATGTTCAGGAACAGCTTGGCGTTCGGCCAGTTGTCCAGCGCCCGGAAGGCGGCCGCCGCCTTGGCGTGCAGGGCGCATTCGACCTCGGCCAGCAGACCCTGCATGCAGGCGGCGTCCAGCAGGTCGTTGGGGCTGGCGAAGGGGCTGCGCTCCAACCCGCGCAGCAGAGCCTCCATGCCATGGCAGCGGCCGGTGCGCATCTGCACGATGGGCTGGAAGGCGACCGACAGACCGGCCAGAAGTCGGGTCCATTCCGCCGGCAGCGCGGCCTTGCGGGCGCTCCCCGCCGGGACGCCGGGGCGACCATCCCATTCTTCTGCTGGCACCGAGGCCATGGCTTCGTCCACCGCCGGCTGTCCATGTTCGTCACGGGCTGGCCCTTCTTGTAGCGGATCATCTTTTCGATTTCGTGACAAAGGCGCGCTATGCCGGCGGCGGGCGTTCCAAAATGCCCTTCGCACCGCGGCCCCGCTTTGCGCTATAGGGGTGCGCTTCAACGCAGACGATGATGGATCTGGGGGGCGGCGGGGCATGAAGGTCGGCATCGACATGGGGGCGGCCATGACGGCTGGCGCGACGGGGGCGTCGGCGATGCTGGATCTCGAGGAGCTGCTGGCGACCCGCCTGCTGGTGCAGGGCAACTCCGGCTCCGGCAAGTCGCATCTGCTGCGCCGCCTGATCGAGCAGAGCGCGCGCTGGGTGCAGCAGGCGGTGATCGACCCCGAGGGCGACTTCGTGACTCTGGCCGAGCGTTTCGGCCACATCGTGGTGAACGCCGACGAGCACAGCGAGGCCGCCCTGCAGAGCGTCGCCGCCCGCGTGCGCCAGCACCGCGTCTCCGTCGTCCTGAACCTGGAGGGTCTGGACGCGGACATGCAGATGCGCCACGCCGCGGCCTTCCTGGGCGGGCTGTTCGACGCCGACCGCGACCACTGGTACCCCATGCTGGTGGTGGTGGACGAGGCGCAGCTCTTCGCCCCCTCCGCCGCCGGCGAGGTGTCGGACGAGGCGCGCAAGGTCTCGCTGGGCGCCATGACCAACCTGATGTGCCGCGGCCGCAAGCGCGGGCTGGCCGGGGTGATCGCGACGCAGCGCCTCGCCAAGCTCGCCAAGAACGTGGCGGCGGAGGCCTCCAACTTCCTGATGGGCCGCACCTTCCTCGACATCGACATGGCCCGCGCCGCCGACCTGCTGGGCATGGAGCGCCGCACCGCGGAGATGTTCCGCGACCTGGAGCGCGGCCATTTCATCGCGCTCGGCCCGGCCATCTCGCGCCGTCCGCTGCCGCTGCGCATCGGTGCCGTCGAGACGCAGGGGAGGGCCGGCAGCCCGAAGCTGATGCCGCTGCCCGACACCCCGCTGGAGGACGCGCGGGAGCTGATCTTCAAGCCGGGCGAGCCGGAACCACCGCGCCTGCCGGTGCGCCGCCCCTCGACCAGCGCCAGCGCCGACCTGCTGGCCCAGCTCGCCCGCCCGCGCCCCCTGCCGGTGGAGCCGGAAAGCGAGGACGCCGCCCCCGCGCCGCCTCTGGAGGAGCCGGAAACGCCGGAGCAGGCGGCGGAGCGCAAAGCCGCCTACGAGACGATCCTGCGCGAGGTTCTGGCCGATCCGGAGGCGCCCTACCGTTCCATCGCCGTGCTGTACCAGGACTTCCTGGTGCGCTGCCGGACCCAGGGGGTACGGGGCGAGCTGCTGGAACTGCCGGCCTTCCGGCGCAAGCTGGCGGCGGCCCGCGCCGGGGCGGGCGACGGCACCACGGAGAATCCCGCCTGGGAAAAGGCGACCCAGGTCGCGGCGACCCTGCCGGAGGACATCCAGGTCGTTTTCCTGCTGCTGGCCCGCGCGGCGCTGGACCATCTGCCCTGCCCGTCCGACGCCGAGGTGGCCCGCGCCTGCGGCAGCCGGTCGCGAGGGCGGGCGCGGCGGCTGCTGACCTACATGGAGCAGCGCGGCTTCATCGCCACGCGCAGCGGGCTGGGCAACACGCGCAGCATCGCCCTGCCGGCGCTGGGCTGGGAGACGGCGCTGGGCGATCCGAACGCCGAGGACGGTTCCGACGGGCCGGAGGACGGCGGGCTGTTCGCCACCGCCTGATTTTTCTTTATTCGTCGTCCGGCTCGATCCCGGCGGCCAAGGCGTGGGCCAGACGCCCGGTGGCGGCGACCGTGGCCATGGCCTCCTGCGCCTTGGCGGCGATGCGCGCGGTGCCCTCCGGCGTCGGCTGGTGGAGCGACGGGTCGGGCAGGCGTTCGGCGAAGTCCCAGGCGCCGGTGGCGGGGTCCCAGACCTCGAACACGTCGGGGTTGGGGCGGCGGGCGACCCATGCGCGGGCGGTGTTGCCCTCGGCGTGGAAGCGCACCCCGAAGAAGCGGCTGGCCGCCATGGCCCCGATGGCCGCGACCAGATCGCCGTCGGCGTCCGGACAGCGCTGCGTCAGAGCGGCGCGCAGGGCTTCCGCCAGGGCGCGGCGGTCGTCATGATGGGGAAGGCCGTCGGGATCGGTTCTCATGACCCGCGATGGTAGAGGGACGGCGCGCCTCCGCAAGCGGGCGCGATGTCGCAAGCCCCCCTGAATGTTCCCGGAGTCGTCATGGTCAGCCTGTCCGAAGCCTACGCCATCGCCATCGGCCACCATCGGGCCGGACGGATGGGCGAGGCCGCCGGGGTCTACCGGGCGATCCTCGACGCCGACCCGCGGCAGGCCGACGCGCTGCACCTGCTGGGCGTGCTGTCCGGCCAGACCGGGCGGAGGGAGGAGGCGCTGTCGCTGATCGCCCAGGCCATCGCGCTGGACCCGGAGGCGGCGGACTATCACGACAATCTGGGCAGCCTGCGCCGCACCGCCGGGGACGCGGCGCGGGCGGCCGGGCAGCACGCGCGCGCCCTGACGCTGGAGCCGGCGCGGGCCAAGGCGGCCTTCAACCGGGGGCTGGCGCTCGGCGATCTGGGCCGGGTCGGAGAGGCACTCGGATGCTTCCGTGTCGCCTTGCGGATCGATCCGGGCTATGGGGCGGCGGCCCTGGCGGCGGGCCGGCTGCTGGCCGGCGGGCCGGAGCCAGGGATAATCCGTGGGGCGGCGGAGCGCTGGCTGGCCCACGCCCTGTCCCTGGCGCCGGACAGCGCCGATGCGTGGGCCGCCGTGGGGCGGGCAAGGCTGGCGGCGGGGGCGGACGACGGGGCGGTGACGGGCTACGACCGGGCCGCAAGGCTGCGTCCAAGTGACGGGGCGGCGCTGAGCAACCTTGCCATGGCGACCTTGCAGGCCAGCGGCGCCCTGCCGGAGTTCCCTCGCGCCGACCGCCCGGAGGCGACATGGGGCGAACCGCTCGCCCGCGCGCTCGACCTGTTCCTGGCGGCGCTGGAGCGCGGGGCGGGCGAGGTGACGGAGGCCGCGCTGTTCCGCACCGCCGTGCTGGCCATCCACCGCGGCATGCTGGACGACGCGCGGCTGGAACGGATCGCCCGGCGGGCGCGGGACCGGCTGCGGCGCACTCCGGACGATGGCGCGGCGGCGGCCTGCATCGCCCACGGCCTTTACCGCCGGGGGCGGCTGGTGGCTGCCTCGCGGCTTGCCCGGCGCTGTCTGCGCGGCTGGTCGGAGGAGGCGATCCGCGCCGACCCGCAGGCGGCGAAATGGCGGCAGGTCGATGCGCGCCCGGTCTTCCTCGACGCGCTCGCCGCGTATCGGCCGCGCATCGCCGAGGCGGGGGAGCGGTCGATGCCGGTTCCTCCCGCGGCGGGTGGTGGCGCGATCCTGCTGGTCAGCGTCGATTCCGGCTATTGGCGGCGTTTCGGCGACCGCTTCCTGTCCCACGTCCTCAAGGATGCGCCGGGCGACCGGGTGCATGTCCACATCGTCAATCCCGGCGCGGAGGACCACGCCGAACTGGATCGTCGCTGCACCACCCAGCCGGGGCGCCTGTCCTGGTCGCTGGAGCGCATCGACCTGTCCCTGCACGCGCCGGGGGCGGAGACCACCTATTACGCCTCCGCGCGCTTCTTCATGGCTCTGGACCTGCTGGAGCGGACGGGGGCACCGGTCTTCATCACCGACATCGACGCCCGCGGCACGGCGCCGCTTCCACCGGACTTGCGGGACGGGGCCGGGTGGGACCTGACCATCATGCGCGACCGCCGCGCCCGCGGGCCGTTCGACGAGATCCTCGGCGGCTTCCTGGGGATGGCGCCGACCGCAGCGGGGCGGGAGTTCCTCGGCCTCGTCCGCGCCTACATCGGCTGGTTCTTCGACCGGGGCGAGGCGGCCTGGACGCTCGATCAGGCGGCGCCTTACGCCGTCCTTCACGACTGGATGCGGCGTGGGCGGACGCTGCGGCTGCGGGAACACGAGTTCCTGCGGCTGCCCTGGTTCGATTTTCCGGTGAAGGGGGAGGGGTGAGGGGCCTGCTACGCCGCCTGGACGCTGTTGTCCTTGCGCCGGGACAGCTGCAACTGACCGTCCAGGCACTTCACGTAGGTGGTCTTGCCGGCCTTCAGATTGTCGCAGACGGTGACCAGCGCGCGCGGGATGGCCGCGAATTCCTTCGAGCCGCGCGACTGCGTGTTGTAGGCGGCGAGATGCTGGCGCAGCCCTTCCTTCGATACCGGCTTCCCGTCGTTCCCGATCATGGTCGTCCCCGCGCGTGTGGTCGTCGGTGGCCGAGGCTACGCGGGGACGGTGCCGAACTCAACGCCCCGGACTCAACGACCGCTGTCGTCCGCGGGCTTGCCCCCCGGTTTTCCCCCGTCGCCGGTCCAGTCGTCGGTGATGTAGCGCTGCGCGTCGCTGATCTTTTCCACCTCGTCGCGGCTCGGCGGCTTGGGCACGCGCGACTGGCCGTTCTCGCGGTCCTGGTCCATGGGTCCTCCATCGCTTTGCCAGTGATGTGGACGGAAGGGTGGGATCGGCAAGCCCATCCCGGACAGGGGCGCGGACCGGGTTAAGGCGTTCGCGTTCGATCGCGGGGGCCGCTATGACCGCCGCCCGCTTGACAGGCGAACCCGCGCCGCCGGATCATCCGGCCGTTAACCGCTAAGAATTCCAAAGAGAATTCGCCCCGTCCGGGGTCGTTCCGGGATCACGCAGGGAGTATGGGAACCATGAACACGCTTGCGCGCCGTCTGGCCGGCGCCGCCCTTCTGTCCGCCGGTCTTTCCTTCGGTCTCGCGGCCACGCCGGTCCTGGCCGACACGCCGAAGGACACGCTGGTCATGGCCTGGCAGTTCGACGACATCGTGACGCTCGATCCCGGCGAGATCTTCGAGCTGTCGGGGGCCGAATACGGCGCCCAGGTCTATGACCGGCTGATCCGCTTCGACGTCAACGACGTCAGCAAGATTTACGGGCAGGTGGCGGAAAGCTGGACCGTCTCCGACGACGGCAAGACCTTCACCTTCACCATCCGCGACGGGATCAAGTTCCACTCCGGCAACCCGCTGACGGCGGAGGACGTGGCCTACTCGCTCCAGCGCGCCGTGAAGATGAACAAGGGGCCGGCCTTCATCCTGACCCAGTTCGGCCTGACGCCGGAGAACGTCGACCAGAAGGTCCGCGCGACCAACCCGCGCACCCTGGTCTTCGAGACGGACAAGACCTACGCCCCGACCTTCGTGCTCTATTGCCTGACCGCCGACGTCTCCGGCGTGGTCGATTCCAAGCTGGTCAAGAGCAAGGAGGTCAACGGCGACTTCGGCGCTGTCTTCCTGAAGGCCAACTCCGCGGGGTCCGGTCCCTTCGTGCTGCGCCAGTGGAAGGCCAGCGAGCTTCTGTCGCTGGAGGCCAACGCCAATTACTGGGGCGGTGCGCCGGCGGTGAAGCGCGTGCTGATCCGCCACATCGCCGAGCCGGCGACCCAGCGCCTGCTGCTGGAGAAGGGCGACGTCGACGTGGCCCGCAACCTGAAGCCGGAGCAGTTCGAGCCGCTGCGCGGCAACGACAAGATCCGCATCGTCCAGGCGCCCAAGGGCACGCTCTACTATTTCGGCCTGAACCAGAAGAACGAGGTGCTGGCCAAGCCCGACGTGCGCAAGGCCTTCAAATACGCCGTGGACTACGACGGCATGGCGAAGACCATCATGAACGGTCTCGGCACCGTCCATCAGGCCTTCCTGCCCAAGGGCTTCCTCGGCGCGCTGGAGGAGAACCCGTACACGTACGACCCGGCCAAGGCGAAGGAGCTGCTTCGCCAAGCCGGCTATCCGGACGGCATCACGGTGACCATGGACGTCCGCAACACCTCGCCCAGCATGGACATGGCCCAGGCCATCCAGGGCAGCGCGGCGGCGGCGGGCATCAAGATCAACCTGCTGCCGGCGGACGGCAAGCAGGTGGTCACCAAGTACCGCGCCCGCAACCACGAGGCGCTGCTCTACCAGTGGGGTGCCGACTACCAGGACCCGAACACCAACGCCGACACCTTCGCCGCCAACCCGGACAACGCCGACGACGCCAAGGCCAAGCCGCTGTCCTGGCGCAACGCCTGGGACATCCCCGAGCTGACCAAGAAGACCGCCGCCGCGGTCGAGGAGCGCGACACCGCCAAGCGCGCCGCGATGTACCAGGAGCTTCAGCGCGAGGTGCTGGAGACTTCGCCCTTCGTCATCATGTTCCAGCAGACCGAGGTGATCGCGGAGCGCAGCAACGTCGAGGGGCTGGTCTGGGGGCCGAGCTTCGACAGCAACTACTACTGGAAGGTCAGCAAGAAGTAAGGGACGCTGTTTGATTCCCTCTCCCGTCCCGGGAGAGGGAGGCGCCGGAGGCGCCGGGTGAGGGTCGTGCAAGGAGCGAGGCGCTGATCCTCGGCGGTACCCTCACCCTTCCCGTGCTTTGCACGGGTCCCTTCCCTCTCCCGGGGCGGGAGAGGGACTTCGAACTCAAGTCGGGTGAAACTTGGCCGCTATCTTGAAACGACCGGGGATGCCGGGGCGGCGTCATGCGATTCGCGGAGCGGGCTTGCTCGTCTCGGTGGCGCTGACCGTCCTCGGCCTCCTGCTCGTCACCTTCCTGATCGGGCGCGTGGTGCCGATCGACCCGGTGATCTCCGTGGTCGGCGACCGCGTGTCCGCCGACACCTACGCCCGCGTCCGGCAGGAGCTGGGGCTGGACCTGCCGCTGTGGCAGCAGTTCCTGCGCTACGTCGGCGACGTGATCCAGGGCGATTTCGGCACGTCCGTGCTCACCTCCCGCCCGGTGCTGGAGGACATCCTGCGCGTTTTCCCGGCGACGCTGGAGCTGGCTACCGCCGCGCTGATCGTCGGCGTGCTGCTGGGCATCCCGGCGGGGGTGATGGCCGCCGTCCATCGCGGGCGCTGGCCGGACCATCTGATCCGGGTGATCGGGCTGATCGGCCATTCCATCCCGATCTTCTGGCTGGGGCTGATGGCGCTGCTGGTCTTCTACGCGCGGCTCGACTGGGCGCCGGGGCCGGGGCGGGTGGACGTCTTCTACGAGGGGCTGGTCGATCCGGTGACCGGGGTCATCACGGCGGACGCCCTGCTGGCCGGCGAGACCGACGTGTTCTGGAACGCGCTGCACCATCTGGTGCTGCCGGCGGGCATCCTCGGCCTCTACAGCGTGGCCTACATCGCGCGCATGACGCGCAGCTTCATGCTGGACCAGCTCCGCCAGGAATACATCACGACGGCCCGCGTCAAGGGCATGTCGGAGGCGCGGGTGATCTGGCGCCACGCGCTGGGCAACATCGCGGTGCCGCTGACGACCGTGGTGGCGCTGTCCTACGCCTCGCTGCTGGAAGGGTCGGTGCTGACGGAGACGGTGTTCGCCTGGCCGGGGCTGGGGCTCTACATCACCAACTCGCTGCTGTCGGCCGACATGAACGCGGTGCTGGGCGGCACGCTGGTGGTGGGGGCGGTCTTCATCGGCCTGAACCTGCTGTCCGACCTGCTCTATCGTCTGCTGGATCCCCGTGCGAGATGAGGGTGGCGCGATGACCGCACAGACGCATGCGACCGAAAGCGGGCTGCGGGCATGGCTGACCGCGGAGACGCCGCAGTCCCGCGGGCAGGCCCGGCTGGGCCGGGTCTATCTGGGCTGGTTGGCCTTCGCGCGAAACCGGCTGGCCATGATCGGGCTGGGCATCGTGCTGCTGCTGGTGCTGATGGCGGCGCTGGCCCCGCTGCTCGCCCCCTACGATCCCTACGCGCAGGACCTGTCGCAGCGGCTGCTGCCGCCCAGCGCGGCGCACTGGCTGGGCACCGACGCCTTCGGGCGGGACATCCTGTCGCGCATCCTCTACGGCTCCCGCCTGACGCTGATGATCGTGGCGCTGGTCGCGGTGACGGCGCCGGTGGCCGGGCTGCTGATCGGGACGGTGGCGGGCTATCTCGGCGGCTGGGTGGACGCGGTCCTGATGCGCGTCACCGACATCTTCCTGGCCTTTCCCAAGCTGATCCTGGCGCTGGCCTTCGTCTCGGCGCTGGGGCCGGGCATCGAGAACGCCATCATCGCCATCGCGATCACCAGCTGGCCGCCCTACGCCCGCATCGCGCGGGCCGAGACGATCACCATCCGCAAGAGCGACTTCATCAGCGCCGCGCGGCTCCAGGGCGCCTCGACGCCGCGGATCATCCTCGGCCATGTGGTGCCGCTCTGCTCCTCCTCGCTGATCGTGCGGGTGACGCTGGACATGGCGGGGATCATCCTGACGGCGGCGGGGCTGGGCTTCCTCGGCCTCGGCGCGCAGCCGCCCGCCCCGGAATGGGGCGCGATGATCGCCACCGGGCGGCAGTATGTGCTGGAGCAGTGGTGGGTCGCCACCATGCCCGGCATCGCCATCTTCGTGGTCAGCCTGGGCTTCAACCTGCTGGGCGACGGCCTGCGCGACGTTCTGGACCCGAAAGGCCAATGAGCGAGACACCTCTGCTGGAGGTCGAGAACCTCCGCATCTCCTTCCCCACCCGGACGGGCGTGACGCAGGCGGTGCGCGGCGTCTCCTTCACCGTCGGGCGGGAAAAGCTGGGCATCGTCGGCGAGTCCGGCTCCGGCAAATCGATGACCGGGCGGGCCATCCTGCGGCTGGTCCCGCCGCCCGGAATCGTGACCGCCGACCGGCTGAGCTTCCAGGGCGAGGACCTGCTGACCCTGCCGGAGAAGCGGCTGCGCGGCATCCGCGGGCGCCGCATCTCCATGGTCATGCAGGACCCGAAATTCTCGCTGAACCCGGTGATGACCATCGGCGCCCAGATCGCCGAGGCCTACCGCGTCCATTCCAGCGCCGGCACGGCGGAGGCGAAGCGGCGCGCGCTGGAGATGCTGGAGGCCGTGCGCATCCGCAACCCGGAGCGGGTCTACGGCCTCTACCCGCACGAGGTGTCGGGCGGCATGGGCCAGCGCATCATGATCGCCATGATGCTGATCCCCAACCCCGACCTGCTGATCGCCGACGAGCCGACCTCGGCGCTCGACGTGACGGTGCAGATGCAGGTGCTGGCGATCATGGACGAGCTGTGCTCCAGCCGCGGCATGGGGATGATCTTCGTCAGCCACGACCTGAACCTGGTGGCGTCCTTCTGTGACCGCATCCTGATCATGTACGCCGGCCGGGTGGTCGAGACCTGCCGCGCGTCGGAGCTGCACGCGGCGAAGCATCCCTACACGCGCGGCCTGCTCGACAGCCTGCCGCGCCTGGACGACACGCGGGCGGAGCTGCCGGTGCTGGCGCGCGACCCGTCCTGGCTGGAGGGTGTTTCTCCCTCTCCCCCCGGGGAGAGGGGCGGGGTGAGGGGGCGCCGGCATCGCCGGAAGGTTCGGGAAAAGCGCACCCCCCTCACCCTAACCCTCTCCCCGGGGGGAGAGGGGACATGGTCCGGTGGAGGGCGGGCGATGATCGACGTCAAGGATCTGCGCGTCACCTTCGGCCATGGCGCCGACGCGGTGGCCGCCGTGCAGGGGGTGTCCTTCGCCGTGCGGGAGGGCGAGAGCTTCGGGCTGGTCGGCGAATCGGGCTCGGGCAAGTCCACCGTGCTGCGCGCCGTGGTCGGGCTGAACCACGACTGGACCGGCTCCATCGCCGTGGCCGGCGCCGCGCAAAGCCGCCGGCGGGAGAAGGGCTTCTTCAAGTCCTGCCAGATGGTCTTCCAGGACCCCTACGGCTCGCTGCACCCGCGCCACACCATCGACCGCATCCTGGCCGAGCCCATCGCCATCCATGGCTTGCGCGACGCCGACGCGCGGATCGACCGGGTGCTGCGCGACGTCGGGCTGGGGCCGCAGTTCCGTTTCCGCTACCCGCACCAGCTCTCCGGCGGGCAGCGCCAGCGCGTCGCCATCGCCCGCGCCCTGGTGCTGGAGCCGCGCGTGCTGCTGCTGGACGAACCGACCTCGGCGCTCGACGTCTCGGTGCAGGCGGAAATCCTCAACCTGCTGAAGCGGCTGCGGGCGGAGCACGCGCTGACCTACGTGCTGGTCAGCCACAATCTGGCGGTGGTCGCCACCATGTGCGACCGGCTGGCCGTGATGAACCGCGGCCGCATCGTCGAGGAGATGGACGTGGACTCGCTGCGCCGGGGGGCGGCGCGGGAGGACTACACGCGCCAGCTCCTGCGCGCCAGCCAGGGCTACGACCGCGCGGCGGCGGACAGCTTCAAGGACTTCGCGTAGGCGCTCAGTCAGCCTCGGGGGGCGCGGCGGGGCGGGTGGACAGCGCGTCGGCCCGGGCCTGGAGCTTGGCGAGCAGGCCGTCGAGCTGGCCCATCTCCTCCTCCGTCAGCGCGCCGGTCAGCTCCCGCTCGTAGGCGAGCGCGAGGGGGACGATCTCCGTGTAGATCGCCAGCGCCTTGGGCGTCAGGGTGAGCTGCGCCTTGCGGCGGTCGGTGGCGCCCGATTCGCGCAGGATCAGCGCCGAATCGAGCATCCGGCTGATCGCCCGGCTGACCTGCACCTTGTCCATGGCGGTGCGCTGGGCGATCTCGCCCGCGCTCAGCGTCTCGCCGCCGCCCAACACGGCGATGACCCGCCATTCCGGGATGGTGATGCCGAATCGCTTCTCATACAGCTTCGCCACCGTGTGGCTGACCGTGTTGGACAGCACCGACAGGCGGTAGGGCAGGAAGCGGGTCAGATGCAGCAGCGGCGCGGCGGGATCGGCGTCGGAGCGCTTGCGGCGAGGGGAGGCCATGGGGTGTCGCGCCTTATCGGAATGCGGGAACCGGTGCCGGCTTCCCCATCCTGCCCCGGAAATTGGCGGACGCAACCGTTTCAGGTAAAATTTTTCAGCCGCCGGGAATTCGCCGGACAGGCCTCAGCGGTTGACGATCAGCGCCACGCCCAGCACCGCGACGATGGCGCCCGCCCAGGCTCCGGCCCCCGGGCGCTGGCGGGTCCAGACCCACAGCATCGGCAGGATCAGCACCGGGCTGGTGGCCGACAGGGTGGCGACCACCCCGGCGTTGCCGTGGGCCAGCCCGATCAGCAGCAGAGTCATGCCCAGCCCCAGCCCGATGAAGCCGTTCACCACCACCTGGGCGAAGATGCGCGGCGTCAGGCCGGGGCCGAAGCCGAGGCGCTGGCCGGGCAGCAGCCCGCCCGCGAACAACAGCAGCCCCGACGTGCCGACGCGCACCGCCGCCGCCGCGATGGGGTCGGCGCCCGCCGCCATCACCGGCCGGGCGATGACCGAACCGGCGGCCTGGCAGACGGCGGCGATCAGGCAGGCGCCGACGCCGATCAGCAGGCGCCCCCGCACCGACTCCCAGTCATGGGGGGCGGTGCCGGTGCCGTTCGGGACCGGGCTGGCGCGGAAGAAGATCGCCAGCATCACCCCGGCGGTGACGAGCGCGATGCCGACCGCCGTCCACGGCCCCAGCGCCTCCCCCAACACCGCCCAGGCGAGCAGCGCGGTGATCGGCGCGTTGGTGGCGTAGATGACCGAGTTGCGGCGCGGCCCGATGCGCCCGAGCGCCCAGAACAGCGCGGTGTCGCCCATCACGATGCCGACCGCGCCGGACAGCGCCAGGATCGCCGCGCCCTGAAGGTCGAGCGTCTGCCAGCCGCCGAGCAGCGTCGTGGCCAGCGCCGTGCCGACAAAGACGATGCTCATGCGCAGGCGGTTGAAGGCGACCGAGCCGATGGCCCGCACCGGGCCGATGGCGATCAGCCCGCTGGCCGCCCAGCAGAGCGCGGCCCCCAGGGCGGCGAGGTTGGCGGTCAGCATGACGGGAGCTTCGCAAGGGCGGGGTGGGGCGCAGGGCGGGGCGCGGAGTGGGGCATCGTGCCGGCACCCTATCCGGAACCCGGCCGCGGCGGTAGTCCGGCAGTAGTGCGGCGGTGGTATGGCGGGGGTGTGGGCGGGGGGCGCCTACTGCACCACGATCCGCCGCACCACGGCCTTGGTGGCGCGGGCCAGATCCGCCGGAGCCAGGGCGATCTGCAGGCCGCGGCGCCCGCCGTTGACGACCATCTCCGGCAGGCCCTCGGCGCTGGAATCGATGAAGGTGGGCAGGGCCTTGCGCTGGCCCAGCGGGCTGATGCCGCCGACCATGTAGCCGGTGGTGCGCTCCGCCAGCGCGGGGTCGGCGAGATCAGCCTTCTTGGCCCCCGCGGCGGCGGCCAGAGCCTTCAGGTCCAGCTTCGCCGCGACCGGGATGACGACGCAGGCCAGCGCCTTCGGCTCCAGCTGGACGATCAGCGTCTTGTAGACGACCGCCGGGTCCAGCCCCATGGCCGCCGCGGCGTGCAGGCCGATGGCGTCCGCCGAGGGGTCGTACTCATACTCCATCAGGCGGTGGGCAATCCCCGCCGCCTTCGCCGCGTTCACCGCCGGTGTGACCTTCGCCGCCATATGACCTTGCTCCCCCGGGCGCGGATTCGCCCTTGCGCGCCGGGAGCTTAGCAGACCGTTCAAGCGAGGGGGAGGGGGGGGCGGAGGGACGGGCACGCTGCCGCGGTGCACCCCTTTCGACGACGCAATTTTGCCCAAATTGCGCCCGTGTTCATGCCAACGCGCCTTGGACAGACGGGCCGCCTGCCGCGATTCTGACCGCCGGCCCGCGTCCCGGTCGGAGAGTTGGAGAATCATGGTTCCACGCACGCTGCTTGTCGTCGATGACGATCCCACCCTGGAAGGCCGGGTCCGGGACGCCTTGCCGGTGTGCCGGATCGTCGCTGCGGGCGGCGTGGCGGACGCGCTGGAGGCGGTGCGGACGCACCGGCCGCCGGTGGTGGCCCTGTCGGTCGATCTGGCGCATCTCGCGGAATCGCCGAACGGAAGCGGCGACGGGCTGGACGCCCTGTCGCTGATCCTGGGCGAGGCGCCGTCGATCAAGCTCATCGCGCTCGCCCCGCACGACCAGCGGGTGCTGGCGGTGCGCGCGGTGGCCCGCGGCGCCCACGAGGTGTGCGGCAAGCCGATCGATGCGCAAGAGCTGGCCGGGGTGGTGCAGCGCGCCTTCCAGCGCGCCGACCTGGAGCTGGAAGGGCGCCGGCTGGCCAGCGGGGACGCCCCGCCGACCCTGCGCGTCCTGCGCGACGAGACGGAGCGGCGCGCCCTGCTCGACTCGCTGGCCCGCTCCGGCGGCAACCTGTCGGCGACGGCGCGCCTGCTCGGAGTCAGCCGCCCGACGCTCTACAGCCTGCTGCGCCAGCACGGCATCCGCGCGGATTAGCGTGGGCTTGGCTCATTCCGCGCGCGAGCCGGGGTTGCCGATCATCGAGAGGAACTCGCGCCGGGTCGACGGGTCGCTGCGGAAGGCGCCAAGCATCCGGCTGGTCACCATGGTGACCCCGGTCTTGTGCACGCCGCGGGTCGTCATGCACTGGTGCTGCGCTTCGATCACCACGGCGACCCCTTCGGGCTGGAGCACCTGATCGATGGCGTTGGCGATCTGAGCGGTCATCTTCTCCTGGATCTGCAGGCGCTTGGCGTAGGCCTCGACGAGCCGCGCCAGCTTGGAGATGCCGACGACGCGCTGGCGGGGCAGGTAGGCCACATGCGCCTTGCCGATGATCGGCACCATGTGGTGCTCGCAATAGGATTCCAGCCGGATGTCGCGCAGGACGACCATTTCGTCGTAGCCGTCGGTCTCCTCGAAGGTGCGCTTGAGGATGTCCTCGGGATCGACGGCGTAACCGGCGAAGAACTCCTCGTAGGAGCGGACCACCCGGTCCGGCGTGCCGAGCAGACCCTCGCGCGACGGGTCGTCACCGGCCCAGCGGATGAGCGTGCGGACGGCCTCCTCGGCTTCGGCGCGGGTGGGGCGCTCGGTTGCGCCGTTGCTGATGTCGGCCGGATGGCCGGGGCCGCGGAGGATGTTGTCGGCGTGCGGGGTCTTGGAAGCCGTCACGGGGCGAAGCCTTTCGATTTCCTGGTCCAACAGGTCCTGGTCACACGAGGGCCGGCGCAGGGCATCCAATGCCGGAGCCGGCTGGTCAGGTATGGATACGGTCCGCCGCCTGCCTGGATCACCGGGATTTTCGAAAAAATTCGGCAGGCAGCGGAGAGGAGTATGGCGCAAGTGGGTTCGGACGCCCCACAATCAAGGCGCCGGATTCAGCCTTTCGGTCCGCCTTGCGGCGATTGGCTGCACGCGCCGGGCGGACGGCGTCAGTTCAGCTGGCGGGGCTGGTGCGGGCTGTCCAGCGAGAAGGCGGGGACCGCCACGTCGAAGGCCTCGCCGCCGCCAGTCTCGAACCGGTAGGAACCGACCATGATGCCGGACGGCGTGGGAAGCGGCGTTCCGCTGGTGTATTCGAAGCTTCCGCCGGGCTCCAGCACCGGCTGTTCGCCCACCACGCCCGGCCCGCGGACCTCCTGAACGCGCCCCAGCGCGTCGGTGATGTGCCAATAGCGTGTGCGCAGCCGGACGGTTTCCTGGCCTTCGTTCTCGATCCGGACATGGTAGGCCCAGACATAGCGGCTTTCGGCGGGCATGGACTGCTCTTCAAGAAAGACCGGCTGGACGGTGACGCGGATCGCGCGGGTGACTTTCGTGTACATGGCGGCACTCCCGGCCCAGAGAATAGTGGTGGGGGAAAGCGCCTGTCCAGTGGTGGAGCGGATGATTCCCCCTCCGGACGCTCCGATGCGGCGGGAGGGGAGTTCCGGCGATGCATGGAGGACACACCGGGAAGCCATGCGCAACGGGCCGGTTCCGGCCCTTTCACGATCGCTTGAACCCCCTGTCCGCTGGTGTTATATGCGAGGTCCCTGCAACGGCCGAAGAGCCTTGCCCATGTCTCGTCCGCACAGCATCAGCATCCGACGACGACGCCACGCCGCGCTGCGCGCGGTTGCGGCCGTCCTTGGGTCGCGTGCGGACGCTTCGGGTTTCCGCCGGCACTGATCCGGCGCTCCCCCGGCGCGGCGGCGCGGTCCGCCTCCGACCACAGTCCTTTTGCCGGGAAGCCCCTGACATGATGATCTCCCTGGAAGAGCCGCGGCACGACGCGGCGATCGAAGCCCTGCTCGACCGGTCCTTCGGCCCGGATCGTTTCAAGAAGACCGCCTACAAGCTGCGGGAGGGCGTCGCCCCGATCCCGGAGCTCGGCTTCGTCGCCATCGAGCATGACGAGCTGGGCAACGAGATCCTGGAGGGCACGATCCGCTATTGGCCGGTGACCATCGGCGGCACGGTGCCGGCGCTCCTGCTCGGCCCGATCGCCGTGTCGGACCGGCTGCAGGGTGGCGGGCTCGGCAGCAAGCTGATCCGGATGAGCCTGAACAAGGCGGCGGCGCTCGGTCACCGGGCGGTGATCCTGGTCGGTGACGCCCCCTATTACGCGCGGTTCGGCTTCTCGCGGGAGCTGACGCTGGACATGGCCCTGCCGGGCCCGGTGGATCTCGACCGCTTCCTGGGCCTGGAACTTGTGCCGGGCGCTCTGGCCGGCGCCGCCGGCATGGTGACGGTCCCGGCGACGGACGAGGGTTATGGAGTGCCCGCGAACGAGGACGTGCGGCCGGCGGCCGGCGGCACCGCCTTGTTTCCGCGGCTGATCTCGCCGCTGGCGTCGGTTTTCGCCGCGTCCCCGCGGGAACTTGCCGAATCCCGCCTGTGGCATGCTCGAACCGCTTGAAAGCGGCGAAAGCGTCGCCTATAAACATGCGGCGCGCGGGTGTAGCTCAATGGTAGAGCAGAAGCTTCCCAAGCTTACGACGAGGGTTCGATTCCCTTCACCCGCTCCATGAATTTTGACTTTTTGGGACACGGTGGGACACAATCAAGGGACAACAGCCCTTGATGTCGTCCCATGGCAACAATTGAAAAAAGTGGTCCCTTCCAGTTTCGCGTCAAAGTTCGCCGCAACGGTGTCTCCGAAACTCGCACCTTCGAATCAAAACGCGAGGCCGACGAGTGGGCGCGCGTCATGGAAGGTCGCATAACCGGCGATGATTACCAAGACAGTCGTTTGGCAAAAAAGACGACGTTGGTTGACGCCTGCGATTGGTTTGAAAAAAATCTTGACAAAAGCAAGCCTGACTTCCGCAACAAGTTGAGCAAGCTCAAGTATTGGCGCGAATCTGAATTCAATTTCTGGTCAATAGCAAGCATCCGACCCGCTCATTTGATCCAGTGGCGCCGCATCGTCCTCGATGAAGACAACGCCGACTGCGGTGAGGTTGCCGGGCCAGAAGCCGAGGTTGGACCACAGACCGTAGTCCACCGGCTCAATGTGCTGGCGCAAGTCTACCAGCATTGGTCGCTGGCCCATGATCAAGTTGTCAGTTGCCCTGTAACCAAGGGCGTCCGTCCCAGCCTACCAGACGGGCGGAACCGGCGGCTGGACCCTCATTCTGACGAGCATGGCCAAGACGAGGAGGCACGCCTTCTTGCCGCTGCGGCGAAGTCTTCGCGTCCATGGCTTGTTGCTGCCATCATCATTGCCATTGAAACGAGCATGCGGCAGGCTGAACTCGCTGGCCTTACGTGGGGTCGCGTCAATCTGTCCGCTCAATACCCATACTGCGACTTGCCGATGACCAAGAACGGGAAGCCTCGCCGTGTGCCGTTGTCAACACGAGCGGTTCATGCGTTTCAGTCACTCCTACCGGAAGGTGTTGCGGGCGCGTTGGGTAAACGTGCCGTGTTTCCTGTCGAGACAGGGCGAGGAATCGCTCACGCCTTCCGTGATGCCGTAAGCGATGAGGCATTCCCCGACCTGCGATGGCATGACCTCCGGCACGAGGCGGTGTCGCGGCTCTTTGAACTCACCGACTTACGCGACACGGAAATCATGGCGATTACCGGGCATCTTCGCCCCGAAATGCTCGCCCGATACACACATCTTCGGGCAGACCGACTCGGTAGCCGCTTGCCCGGCGGTGCGATGAACCCAATGAGCCAGTTCGCTGGGGCGCCGTAATCAACCACCACACGGCCGCTGACACCACCCCTCGTTCGGGTGGCGATGATGACAAACAGGCCGCCGGGTAGACGCCCGGCGGCCTGTTGTCGTTTCGGTCTGGGGCGACCGGGAAAGACACCCGAACTCGGATTTACCCACCACTAAATAGCTGATGGTTCAGACAATCATCATCCCGCGCCGGGCGCCGCGCATGACGCGGGACGAGATGTCGGCGGCGGCTGAGCGGCAGGCCGAGGTGATTGTGGCGTTGCGGTCGTTCGGTCGGGAGGACGTAGCTGATCGGTTGGCATGCTGCATTAGCGCACACATGGCTCGTCGCGGCGATCCGGCGGCGGCCCGGACATGGCCTTGGCGTTGTAAGTCGGCGGGGTGCTGCTGGTGCAGTAGAACACATCAGCACCGGGCGTGGCGTGCAGCCTTGCGGTGGGGCCGTGGGCTGGTGCAGCGCAGCTTGGTCGTGATTCCGCTACCCCATCCGCCCGGCGGCTTGCGGAATGCCGCGAAGACACTGCGAAGATCGCTTCGCGATGTTCGCGATGGGGAAGCGGCCAAGTCCCGCAGGTGGCTGGACGTGGGGTTCGGCGGGGTGGTGATCAGCGATTCGGCTTGGCTGGTTGCGCTCCATGACCGGCTGGACCGACAGGAAGTCACGCGGGTGGTGCGGCGCCGGTGGGGTTCGGCGCAGGTGGGTGCGGACATGCCCGCGCACGTGCCGTTCGAGTTCACCACCGCCGACCTCGTAGAATTGGCGCTGGCACGTCGCGGTGCTGCCGAACCCACCAAAATTACTGTGGGCCTTCGTAAAGTCGAGTTCGGCCAACAACACCAGAAAGACGCGGGTAGGTCGGTGGTGGATGAGCCCATGCCGTTCATCTGGTGAATTCTGTCTAGGTAACCACGTGTCGCTTGGCGCGACACGTGCCGTCCGCGCCTGCGGTTTCTGGCGGTCTTCGCTCGCGTTCCGCTCGCTTCATCCGCAGAAACCTTGCCGCGTTCGTCTTCCGGCGAACTTTCATCTTGAAGAATCATTTGATCCGGCTTTCACCCTAGATTGATGTTGCATTCTCTCCCCCACACTCCGCGACACGTGTGCGCGATGGTGAGGGGAGATGAACGCGAACCTTTCACCCTGAGTTGCCCCGGAGGGAGGTTGCCCCATTAGCGGCGTGCTCGCGTCTCCGCGATTGCTGGCGGCTTCCCGCAGACCAGCATGCACCGCCCTATCCCGGCCACGGGTATGGTCATGGACGAGGGGATTGCTCCCGACCTTCCGTGTTGTGCCAAGCGGTTATGAATGGAAAATTCAAGCTCGTGCGGTCAGCAATGGGGGGACCGAGCCGCACGCGGACAGGTGTCAAAGCCAAGACACGACTGTCCTCATTGAAAAGTGCCTTTCGCGGATCGTGTCCGCCGAGCGGCAGTTGCGTTCCGACCCGCGTTGTGGGGGTCGAAGTCCGGCTCGTTGGTCGCTCTACCGCGCGGATCGGTCGTGCCGTGAGGCTCCAACTGGCGCTTTGGGGCGGAGTCACCCCGACTAACTCCTGAGCGAATTATGTAAAACTGAAACTACCGACTGCTACACTTCCGCGTTGTCGCCGAGGGCGTTGGTGAGCCAGTCGCGAAGCTCAACGCGACAGGCCCCGTCCGCACGCGGACGAACATTCTGGTCTACCGTCCATAGGATGTGAGAATTCGTTTTATTCATCTCAAAGTTGTCGTTGTAAACGGCATCGAAATCGCAACGCCACGTCTGGCCGATGAAAACGTAGCGGTATACCACCTTGCTGGCTGCCGCCGACATCAATCGGGCGTTGATAGCGACCCCGGAAATCGTCCACGAGGCGGCGTCGCCGATTGGTGTCAAACTCCGCGACACCAACTCCTTCATCAGCAAATTGTTATCTACGCCGATGGCGTCCCAGACCGCATTCTCGCGCTCGCCGAGATTCACATTTTGTCCTGCCAATTCCTTCAAGCTCACTTCACCGTTACTCCAGAATTTTACAACACTCTGACCTTGGTCAGCTAAATCTATTTAGTATGACCGCAGATTTTGACCAAGAAAAGGAGCAAAAAACATGAATTTCGACCTTCGCCGAGCTTATGCGGTGCTTCGCGGCACTGGCGCTGTTAGTTCGATGACGCAACTCGACGAGTGGCTGGGCCAGCGTCCCGGATATTTGTGGCGCGGCGGGCCGACCGTGAGCCGCAAGGCCGCACTGCCCGCCCTGATGCGCCTCGCCAAGCGGCTGGACTCGCTGACCGGCGCCGTCGAGCGGGTGCCCGCCGTTCGCGATCTTCGCGCGGCGCTTGCTGCCGAAATCGCGCATCGGGTGACGCACGATGTCCGCTGATGAGCTTGGGCTTGGCACCGACGAGTTCGTCGAACGGGTGTTGACGCTGGTCGAGGCGGACGGAAGCGCCGCCCCGGCGAAGGGCGCGGAGCGTCGGCGGGTCGCCCTGGAGCGCCGCAACAAAGCGATGGCGGCCACCACCAAGGCCGCGCAGTCGGTGGCGGCCAGCGATGCGCCCGCGTCGCTGAAATCGGCCAAGCTCGCTGTGCAGAACGCCCGGCGCCGCGAGGCCGACGCGGTTTACCGCGCGGCCATCGCCGAGGGCGATGACTCGTGGAAGGTCGTCATCCGCGAGGCCGCCGAGCGGGTCGGCATGACCGTCGTAATTCCGCCCCGGCCCGGCGAGGTGGAGCATTACGGAGCGAAGGGTGAATTGGTTGGTCGGTCCAAACGAGTTGGCAATAAAATTACCCATTACACGGCGGATGGGCGAGCGGTGGGGACCACCACCTTGTCAGGTCGGAAGCTATTCAGCCGGTCGGTGACCGGGGCGGCCACGGGCAAACACATCATTCGGAACTGATGAAGGTCGCGCCACACCCGGTTTTGGGCATGCCCAACACCATGGAAGCAAGGCTGTAGGATGGGTGGGCGGGTGGCGTGAGCCACACCGTCTTCCCATCAACCGAGCGACCATAGTAGCCGCCCGCTCGGCGTCGGCCGTGATGGTGGCGTTCAGGTCGATGCCGCAGTCGGCAAGGTCTGGGTCAGAAAGGGCGCGGCACCCTTGACTCGTTCGCCTCCCATTTTACCAGTAAAATGTGTCGTTCATGCAACGGCGTGTCGATTATGACACGCCATGGTGCTTGTCCAACAACCCAGCAGCAACGTAGCAGTCGAGATGATGCCGCGCGTCCCAATTGAATTCGCGTCGGTCGACGCCGAGGTCGAGGCATTCACCCAACATGGTGATCAAGACGGCATGTTGTTCGTGCCAGTTGCTCGCGTCGTCGTCCATCGCCTCGGCCATCGCATTCGTGATGATCACGGCCAAATCGGTGGGTAGGGATTTGTGAAAGACCCTCACTTGCTCGCCCCCGCCACGGCCTGCTTGGCGATCTTCGCGATGGTGGCACGGCTCGCGCCGGTCGCGGCGTTGATTTGGCTGTAGGTCAGCCCCTTGGCGAGCATCGTGGCGATTCCGGCATTTCGCTTCTCGTCGGCCGGGCGGCCCTTATACCGCCCGGCTTCTTTCGCTTTGGCTTGCCCCTGGGCCTGACGCCGCCGCCGGTCTTCGTAATCCTTTCGGGCTACGGCAGCGAGCACGTCGAGCATCATGCTGTTCACCGCCGAAAACATGCGGGCCGTGAATTCGTCCGTTGGGGCGGCCAACATCCACGACGTAGGGAGGTCGAGCGCCACCACCCGGATTTGTCGTTGGTCGAGTTCTGCGCGAAGCCGGGACCAGTCGGCGGCGGTCAACCGGCTGAGGCGGTCTACCTGCTCCACGAGAATTACATTGCCGGGTTCCTGGCAATCGCCCAGCAGCCGGAATAGCTCCGGCCGAGCCAGTTTCGCCCCCGACTCGTTCTCGACGTAGGTCGCCGCGATGGTCAGGCCGCGTTCGGCCGCGAACGCGGCAATTTGCTCGCGGGCGCGGGTCGCGTCCTGCTCGGTGGTGCTGGCTCGGAGGTAAGCTCGAACGAACATGGTGGTGTGCCATCCGGTTCACTTTGGATGGTTCATATAATAGTGGTTCATTTTGGTTGGTCAACAGGTATTTGTTGAACCAGTCGAAGGCTGGTTCAGTAGACCCATACCCAATTCGAACCGGCACTCTACTGCCGCAGGTTGGAGCGCGCGGCTTACCTCACGGCCCACCAGCCTCGACAGACGGCTGCCGGAACGACCAGCACGCGAACTGCCCCGGCCGGTTGCACTTGCCCTTGGAGTTACTGCGGTGGCATGCTCCAGCCGCAATTTTTGGCAAATCGGTGGCAGGGGTATGAGCGAAGCGTTTTTCGAGCGGCCGATCCTGAACTCGCCCTACGCTTACCCTGCCCGCCATTGGGAACTGGACGCCGACGGCCAGCCGACGAACCGGATCGTCGAGCATCGTCGCCGGTCCGAACTCATCAGCCCTATTCCGAAGACGAAGAAGCGCCGCAGCCCGACTCAGACAAGCCTCGACCTCGACCGCACCGCCGACCTGACGCACGACGGGCAGGAATACAACCCAACCCCCTACATCAACAAGATTCGCAGCGAGGTGGAATCCTGGCGCCGGTTGCCCAACCCCAATGACTGGGGGGTGACGCCGGAAACCGCCCGCCTGCTCCAGCATTGGCGTCACCATCCGTTCCAGGGGGTTCGCCCTTTCTTCTGCCAGATCGAGGCGGTTGAAACCGCGATCTGGTTGACCGAGGTCGCTCCGCAGCGCGGCGAAATCTGGCAGCACATCAAGGGCGCCAACCAGCAAGCCAACCCGGAACTGCTGCGCATGGCGCTGAAGCTCGCCACCGGCGCGGGCAAGACCACCGTCATGTCGATGCTGATCGCGTGGCAGACGGTCAACGCCGTTCGCCATCCGAACGCCAAGTCCTTCTCGCGCGGCTTCCTGATCGTGGCGCCGGGCATCACCATTCGTGACCGGCTGCGCGTGCTGCTGCCCAACGACCCCGAGAGCTACTACCGCAATCGCGAGATCGTTCCGGGCGACATGCTCGCCGACATCGAGCGGGCCAAGATCGTCATCACCAACTACCACGCCTTCAAGCGGCGCGAGCGCATGGAGGTTTCGAAGGTCGGGCGGGCGCTGCTCAAGGGGCGCGGCCCGGACCTCGACACGTTGGAAACCGAAGGCCAGATGCTCCAGCGCGTGATGCCGGACCTGATGGGCTTGAAGAGCATCGTCGTGCTGAACGACGAGGCTCACCACTGCTACCGCGAAAAACCTCCCGAACAGGGCGGCACCGATGATGTCGCCGCGCTGAAAGGCGACGAGAAAGACGAGGCCAAGCGCAACAACGAGGCCGCACGCCTGTGGATTTCCGGGCTGGAGACCGTCAAGCGCAAGTTGGGCCTGCGAGCCGTCTACGACCTGTCGGCCACGCCCTTCTTCCTGAACGGCTCCGGCTACGCCGAGGGAACCCTGTTCCCGTGGACGGTCAGCGACTTCTCGCTGATGGACGCCATCGAGTGCGGCATTGTCAAGCTGCCCCGCGTGCCGGTGGCCGACAACATCCCCGGCGCCGACGTGCCGAAGTTCCGCGACCTGTGGACCCACATCGGCAAGCGCATGCCCAAGGCTGGGCGCGGTGCGGGCAAGACGCTCGACCCGCTGGCGATCCCGGTGGAGCTACAGACCGCGCTGGAGGCGCTCTACGGCCATTACGCCAAGACCTTCGACCTGTGGGAGCATGAAGGTATCGGCGTTCCGCCGGTCTTCATCGTGGTCTGCAACAACACCGCCACGTCGAAGCTGGTGCATGACTACATCTCCGGCTTCCACCGTCCCAACCCCGATGGGTCCGCGACGTTGGAGCACGGGCGCCTCCCTCTGTTCCGAAACTTCGACGAATCCGGCAACCGGCTGGCCCGGCCGCGCACCCTGCTGATCGACAGCGAGCAGTTGGAGTCCGGCGAGGCGCTGGACAAGGATTTCCGCGCCATCGCGGGTGATGAGATCGAGCGGTTCCGCCGCGAGATCGTCGAGCGCACCGGCGATATCCGCAAAGGCGAGGCGATCACCGACCAAGACCTTCTGCGCGAGGTGATGAACACCGTCGGCAAGAAGGGGAAGCTCGGCGAGTCGATCCGCTGCGTCGTCTCCGTCTCCATGCTGACGGAAGGATGGGACACCAACACCGTCACCCATGTGCTGGGCGTGCGCGCCTTCGGCACGCAGTTGCTCTGCGAACAGGTGGTCGGCCGCGCCCTGCGGCGCCAGTCCTACGACCTGAACGGCGAAGGGCTGTTCAATGTCGAATACGCCGACGTGCTGGGCGTGCCCTTCAACTTCAACGCCAAGCCGGTCATCGCCCCGCCCGCTAAGCCACGCGAGACGGTGACGGTCCAGGCGGTGCGGCCCGACCGCGATGCGCTGGAAATCACCTTCCCCCGCGTCGAGGGCTATCGCGTCGAACTGCCGGAGGAGCGGCTGACTGCCGCCTTCGGCCCGGACTCCGTGCTCGACCTCAACCCCGATCTGGTCGGCCCGTCCGTCACCAAGAACCAGGGCATCGTCGGCGAAGGGGTCGATTTGACCATCGCCCATCTGGAGGACATGCGCCAGTCCACCATCCTGTTCCATCTGGCCCGCCACCTGCTGTTCCAGAAATTCCGCGATCCAGGCGCGGAACCGAAGCTCCATCTGTTCGGCCAGTTGAAGCGGATCACCAAGCAGTGGCTCGACGGCGGCTATCTGCGCTGCACCGGCGGCACTTACCCGGCGCAGGTCATCTACCGGGAAATCGCCGACATGGCTGCGGAGCGGATCACCGCCGCGATCACGTCGGCGCATGTCGGCGACCGGCCGGTCAAGGCGGTGCTCGACAGCTACAACCCCAAAGGCTCCACAGCCTTCGTCAGCTTCACCACGTCGAAGACCACGCGCTGGCAGACCGACCCGCGCAAATGCCACGTCAACTGGGTGGTCTGCGACAGCGATTGGGAGGCCGAACTGTGCCGGGTGGTCGAAACGAACCCGCGCGTCCTGTCCTATGTGAAGAACCACGCCCTGGGCTTCGAGGTGCCATACCGGCATGGCTCCACCCCGCGCCGCTACCTGCCGGACTTCATCGTCCGCATCGACGACGGACGCGGTGCGCAAGACCCGCTGAACCTGATCGTTGAGGTGAAGGGCTATCGCGGCGAGGACGCCAAGGACAAGGCGGAAACCATGCGTGCCTACTGGGTGCAGGGTGTCAACAACCTGGGCAGCTTCGGCCGCTGGGCGTTCACCGAGTTCACCGCCGTCTACGAGATGGATGCGGCTTTCGCGGCACTGGTCGAATCGTTCCAGTCAAAGCCAGCGAGCCGCTTCCGTGCATTTTTGGGAATTGCCGGTCCGGGGATGACAACGGACGAGATTATGGAGCTTACCCGTGGCGACAAATAACAGAACCTTGGTTGACACGAACATCCTGCTCGATCTCGTCACGAAGGATGAAAAGTGGGGGGGGTGGTCGGTGGCGCAATTGGAAGCTGCCGCTGCCAAAGGCCCTCTCTTCGTCAACAAGGTTATATTCGCCGAGTTGTCGGTCCGTTTCGACAGCGCCAAGAGCGTGCTCGCGATGCTGGACGGCATGAAGATCGATTTTGCGGATATTCCCCATGATGCCATGTTCCTTGCGGGCAAGGCGTTTTCCCAATATCGGAAGGCCGGGGGCACGAAGCAGGGGGTGCTGCCCGACTTCTTCATCGGGGCGCATGCCCAGGTGGTCGGGACACCGTTGCTGACCCGCGATACCGGGCGGTTTTCCACCTATTTCCCCAGCGTGCCGTTGATCACCCCGACGACGGTTCCGCCGCTGGCGGGGGGCGGCAAGCCATTGTGTCATTGATGCCGGACGGCCACCACGCCGGACCCGTGCGCACGGTTCCTATTGAGTTCTCATCGTCCCAAGGTAGATCACATGGCTGAGAAAGAGATCGGCGCGATTCGTCACAAGGACGCCAAGCGGCGGTTGATCCCGACGGCGGAGTTGCAGTCGGTGATGGACGAGGCCGAGAAGGCACCCGTCCGCGTCGCCTACGAGCGGCGCAACCGCGATCTCGATCCGCAACTGGTGTGGCGCGGCAAGGATGAACAGGATTGGTCGGACCTGATCGTCCAGGCGCCGCCGCTCTACATTCAGGAGAAGGTCCACCCGAAGGTTCTGATCGAGGAGTTGAAGCGCGAAACCCGTGCGCGGGCCGAGGGCAGGAAGCCCAAGGGCAGCAATTACGAGATGTTCGCCGACTTCAACGGGCTGCCCGACAAGGATGTGGCGACCGAGTTCTACCGCCACGACTCCAACTGGACCAACCGGATAGTGTTGGGCGACAGCCTTTCCGTGATGGCGAGCCTTGCGGAGCGCGAGGGGCTGCGCGGCAAGGTCCAGTGCATCTATTTCGACCCGCCCTATGGCATCAGGTTCAACAGCAATTTCCAATGGTCCACCACCAGCCGCGACGTGAAGGACGGCAACAAGGACCACATCACCCGCGAGCCGGAGCAGGTGCGCGCCTTCCGCGACACATGGCGCGACGGCATCCACTCCTACCTCACCTACCTGCGCGACCGCTTGACCGTCGCTCGCGACCTTCTGGCCGACAGCGGGTCGATCTTCGTCCAGATCGGCGACGAGAACGTGCATCGGGTGCGGGCGCTGCTCGAAGAGGTCTTTGGCGAAGATAATTTTATTTCAGAAATTCTCGTTAAAAAGAAAGGAAGTCAAAAATCATCAGGGCTTGATCCAGTTAATGATTACATACTCTGGTTCTCAAAATCATCACGCTCAAGTGGTGTTTTGAAGATACGCAGCCTCTTTGAGGCGAGAGAAATCGATGCCGAGACTATTGATGAGTTCTCCCGTGTCGAGATGCCGAATGGGAATGCGTATAATTTGAAATCTTATGTCGATAAGAGTGGTGGAAAGTTAGATTTCCGAGCCTTTCCGAAGCGAGTATTTGAGGAGTTCCCTGGTGGGCGCCTGTTCAGACCTTGGCCCATCACGAATGGTGGCGAGCGCCCTGCACAAATGGACCCTGTGGTATACAATGGAGAGCCTATCTACCCGCCAAAAGGAAATTGTTGGCGCCACACATCTCGCCCCGGCGATGAGGGTCTTCCGGGAATGGAAAGAAACAAAATCGCGGGGAGAATCATCAAGTCGAAGACAAGCCTGGACTATAAGCGTTACTTAGATGACTTCCCTTACAAGTCAATTTCAAATTGGTGGGATGGATTCGGTGGGGCAGCAGATCAAATTTATGTTGTCCAAACAAATGAGCGGTTGATCGAACGCTGTATCCTGATGGCGACCGACCCTGGCGATATCGTCCTCGATCCCACCTGCGGCTCGGGAACGACCGCCTATGTCGCCGAGCAATGGGGACGGCGGTGGATCACCATCGACACATCACGGGTGGCGCTGGCACTGGCCCGCGCCCGCATCATGGGGGCGCGCTACCCCTATTACCTGTTGGCCGATAGCCGCGAGGGCCAGATCAAGGAAGGCGAGGTCACTCGCACCCCACCGAAGGACGCCGCTACGCGCGGCGACATACGGCAAGGCTTCGTGTATCGGCGCCATGCCTACATCACGTCCGGTGTCATCGCTAATAACGCCGAGATCGACGTGATCTGGGAGGGGGCGCAGAAGCGGCTGGAGCCGTTGCGTGCTCAACTGAACGCTACGCTCGGCACCGGCTGGGAAGAGTGGGAAATCCCCCGCTTGGCGGAGGAGAACTGGCCGAAGGCGGCGAAGGCGCTGCACGCCGAATGGTGGGCGTTGCGCATCCAGCGCCAGAAGGACATCGACGCCTCGATCTCCGCCAAGGCCGAGTTCGAGTATCTCTACGACAAGCCCTATGTGGACAACGGCAAGGTCCGTGTCGCTGGTCCCTTCACGGTGGAGAGCCTGTCGCCGCACCGCATCCTCGCCATGGATCAGGACGACGAACTGATCGACCTGCTCGACGCGGCCGAGGGCAAGCGCAAGGCGTCCGACCTCGCCCCGGACGACTTCGCGGCGATGATCCTCGACAACCTGCGGGCGGCCGGGGTGCAGCAGGCGCACAAGGAGGACCGCATCGCCTTCACGTCGCTGACCCCCTGGCCGGGCGATTTCATCGCCGCCGAGGGGCGCTACATGGAGGGCGAGCGCGAACGCCGCGCGGGCATCCTGATCGGGCCTGAGTTCGGCACGGTGTCGCGCGCCGATCTGGTGGCGGCAGCCCGCGAAGCGGGCGACGCCGGGTTCGACGTGGTGGTGGCCTGCGCCTTCAACTACGACGCCCGCTCGGCCGATTTCGAGAAGCTGGGGCGCATCCCGGTGTTGAAGGCGCGGATGAACCCCGACCTGCACATGGGCGGCGACCTGAAGACGACAGGCACGGGCAACCTGTTCGTCGTGTTCGGCGAACCGGACATCGACATCCTGAAGGACGCCGACGGCCGCCTGCGTGTGCGGATCAAGGGCATCGATGTTTTCCACCCCTCCACTGGTGAGATCACCTCGGGTGGCCCCGACACCATTGCCGTCTGGTTCATCGACACCGATTACAACGAGGAGAGCTTCTTCGTCCGCCACGCCTATTTCCTGGGCGCGTCCGACCCCTACAAGGCCCTGCGCACGACGTTGAAGGCGGAGATCGACGCCGACGCCTGGGCCAGCCTGAACAGCGACACCAGCCGTCCTTTCGACCTGCCCACGTCGGGCCGGATCGCGGTGAAGGTCATCAACCACCTCGGTGATGAGGTGATGAAGGTGTTTTCAGTGGAGTGAGGCGATTGGACGACCGGGGGGACAACGAGGAGAACGCTGAAGGTGCGCCGGGTGGCCTCTATGGCGTTCGTCCCGCCGGACGGGAGGGATGGTTCCTGCGCGACCATCGCGGCGACCGTGCGGCTCTGATCGCCGTGCTCGCCGCCGAGGGCATTGTGGCCGAGGTGGTGGAGATCGCGCCGTTCCTGCGACGTGGCCCCATGTCCTTGCCGGACTTTATCCTCGACGAGATGGCATTGCATTTCGGGTGGAGCTTCGACCCTGCCATCGACGGCTGGCGGGCGCCGGGCGAGGCGCTGTCGCCCTTCCCCAGCACGCCCCTGCCGGTTGATCGGATCGACGTGCGTTACGAGGTTCCCAGGGGCTTCTTGATGCCGATCACCATTGCGGCGGGCGGCCAGAGCGTCACCTTCGATGTGACCAACACCTTCGATCCGATCCCCGGCATCACGCCCTGGCTTGAGCGGGTTCTGGACGGCGAGCACCCCCGGCTGACTATCGACCGCGAGGGCGAATACACCGAACTGCATGTCCTGCCCACCGACCAGGGCGTCCGCCTCGTGGTCGCCCTGCTGGAGGAGGAGTGGAGCACCCCGATTGATGTCCGCCTGTCCCGGTTGGCCCTGATCGCCGGGTTCTACCGCCCGCTGGTCGAGGTGTGGGAAAGCGATGCGCTGGTGACGGAGGGGTGGCGGCGCTGGCATTTCGATCTGGCCGTCGGTTCCAGCGGGCTGACGGCGGCCGATCACGTCCCTTATTCCGTCCGCTCGGCCCGCATCGACGCGGCGCTTGCCGATCACCCCGACAGCGTTGGAGAGACGCCGTGACCAAGCCGCGCGGCAAGCGCCCGGCCTACCCATCGCCATGAACCGGGTGGACGTGACCTATCCAGCTTAATTCGTGCTTGATCGTGCCCGTCGTGCCACTTGTTCTGCCTTGGTCGGGCGGCCACGCCGTGTTTGCTTCACTGAACTCCCGCTTGCTTGCGGTGTTCCACCCAGAACTGGACTTGCAGAAAGCCATGCCTCGACTTCGGATGTGACGTAGTAAACGCGGTTCGAACCGGGGTATAGGCGCCAAGGTGGACCGCTGCATGACGGGTTGTCCATCCGGCTTTTCTTCAAGCGGGAAACAGTCAAGATGCCTGGGTATTGGTTGGCAACTTGCTCGGTGGTTAGGAATCGCCCCATGTGGTGATCATGATCGTCTTGAGTAACCCGTTGCACGCGGCATATGGGTTCCCCGCGCGTGGCGGGCGGTGAGGCCAAACTGACCACCACCGATTTGGTCTACCGATCATACGAGTCGGCCAGTCCCGGTGTCAAAATTCACGTGCACGGTTCATCTTGGTTCGCAAAATCTTGGGGCAGCTTGGGACAGTGCCGAAGAACCACGGGGAACAACGGCGAACCAACTCGAACCACAAGGCACTGTTTTTGCTGGAAGCTGCGCGAAAGGTGATCGGCTTCAAGGCATCCAAAACGGCTTCCCAAGCTTACGACGAGGGTTCGATTCCCTTCACCCGCTCCAACATCTCCTTGAAAATCAGAAACCTGCTGAAGCCTGGGCCATCCGGGCGCGCAGGCGTGCGGGGTGGCCGCGGACGTCGTCCGGCGGCCCGATCCCCGTTGTAAACCGGCGCTTACCGGCGCTTGCCGTTATCGGACGTCAGCGCGCCGACCGCTGCACCGGCCGCACCACCGATCACACCGCCCATCACGGCGCTTCCCCCGGTCAGGGCGCCGACCGCGGCACCGCCTGCGGCGCCGATGGCGCCACCCGACAGCGTGCGCTGTTCGCGGTGGCTGAGGTTCGAGCAGCCCGTCAGGACAAGGCCGCCAACCACCATCACTGCCAGTTTCTTCACCATGCTCATACCCGTTCTCTTCCCTGCATTCTTGAGCACCACCAGCCGTGGAGGCCAGCGGTCAAGCCTGCGCTTGCGATGCATGCTTACGGAACGAACACGCTTTTGCGTGTGACTATTCCGGGGCGAAGAACCGACGATCCCATCCCTAAGAGGGTCGGATCGTTCCTCCTCCCTTCCTCGAAATAGGAATTCGCGACCGCGCTGCAAAGCCGGTGGAATGGTGTTTGGTCGGCGGTCCGAAAACTATAAGAAAAATCTGGTTATTTCCTATTTACCTTTTTCTGCGTCGAAAAGTTGCACGAATTCGGAGGCGTTTCCTCTTTACTTCATCCTGGCCGCGTGGAAGGTTCAGTGTCCTAACGACCTGCGCGACATCAAGGACGCAGGCTCATCGGAAACGTCCCAGGATGCCCGCCATGCTGCATCTTTCAAGGCCGCAGGCCCTTGCCGTCCTCCCGGCAAGCCGCCCGAGTGACCGCCGTGAACGACACCCGCTGCAGCCGGTCAGCGCCCATCCGTGCGCGCCGGCTTTCGAGCGCTCCGATGCCGCGATGCATCCAGCGGTGCCGGCGGCCGTGCCGGCGTCCGTGCCACGGATCCGCGCCGGCCTCGATGGGCAACCGCTGGCCCGCGTCATCCACATGGCGACCACCGGCGTGTGGGTGGTGAAGCGCCATGGCCGGATGCTTGAAATCGACGGACGGCTGCACTGGAACTGCCCGCGCACGCTCGCGTCGGACGCCGAGCGCGCCGGCGTCGTCCTGTCCGATCTGGTCGTGAACACTGGCCACCAGCTCTGATCCGATGGTGGAAAAAGAAAGGAGCGGCGCCCACCGGCGCCGCTCCTTCGCGTTCTCGGGTCCGGTGGGGAACGCCGGTCAGCGCTCCATCGTCACGGCCTTGATGGTCTCGACGCGGATCTCCTCGGTCAGCCGTTCCTTGTAGGCGGCGAATTCCGGGGTGGTCTTGACCTTGTAGGACCGGGGGTGCGGCAGATCGATGGGGATGTCGCACTTGATGCGGCCCGGCCGGGCCGACATCACCACCACGCGGCTGGCCATGAAGATGGCCTCGTCGATGTCGTGGGTGACGAACATCACCGTCTTGCGGTCGGCCTCCCAGATGCCCAGCAGCAGCTCCTGCATCAGCTCGCGCGTCTGGTGGTCCAGCGCGCCGAAGGGCTCGTCGAGCAGCAGCATCTTGGGGTCGTTGGCCAGCGCGCGGGCCAGCGCCGTGCGCTGCTGCATGCCGCCGGACAGTTGGGCGGGGTGGTGGTTTTCGAAGCCCTTCAGCCCGACCTGGGCCAGGAAGCGGTCGGCGATCGCCAACTGCTCCGCCCGCGGCAGGCCGCGCTCGCGCAGGCCGAAGCAGACGTTGTCGCGCACGGTCAGCCAGGGGAACAGCGTGTAGGACTGGAACACCATGCCGCGGTCGGGGCCGGGGCCGGACACCGCCTTGCCCTCCAGCAGCACCTCGCCGGCGGTGGGGGTCTCCAGCCCGGCGACGATGCGCAGCAGCGTGGACTTGCCACAGCCCGACGGCCCCAGGATGGTGATGAAGTCGTTGTCGGCGACCTCCAGGCTCGTCGGCACCAGCGCGCGGGTGGGCGCCGTGCTGTTGCGGCCGGGGAAGGTCTTCTCGACGTTGCGGATGGACAGCTTGCTCATGGCCGGCGCTTATCGTCCTTTGGCCCACGGGAAGAGACGGGCGTTGAGCGCCCGGAACAGCAGGTCGGTGATCAGGCCGATCACGCCGATGATGAAGATGCCGAAGATCATCTGGCCGGTGTCGAGGAAGCGCTGGGCGTCGATGATCATGTGGCCGATGCCGCGCGACGCGCCCACCAGCTCCGCCACGATCACGTAGGTCCAGGCCCAGCCGAGGACGAGGCGCAGCGCCTCGAAGATCTGCGGCGAGGCGGCGGGCAGCAGGACGCGCAGCACCACGCCGTCGCGCTTGGCGCCCAGCGTGTAGGCGGCCTCCACCAGATCGGTGCGGATGCCCGACACGATGACCGTCACCATGATGATGAGCTGGAAGACCGAGCCGATGAAGATGACCAGGATCTTCTGCAACTCGCCCACACCCGCCCACAGGATCAGCAGCGGGATGAAGGCCGAGGCCGGCAGGTAGCGGGCGAAGGACACGAAGGCCTCGAAGAAGGCCTCCACCGGCTTGAAGGCCCCCATCAGGATGCCCAGCGGCACCGCCAGGGCGGCGGCCATGGCGAAGCCGGCGAAGACGCGCCAGACCGTGACGGCGATGTCCTCGGCGAAGCCGAACTCCCGGAACAGCGCGATGCCCGCCGTCAGCGTGTCGCCGGGCGAGGCCAGGAACAGCGGCTTCACGAAGCCGCCGTAGGTGGCGATGCCCCAGCCCAGGAAGAACAGCACGAAACAGGCGATGCCCAGCACCGTGCGCAGCGCCGGAGCGACCGGCTTCAGCGGAGTGAAGAGGGGTGACATGGGATTGGTGGACCGTTGTCGGTGTATTGGACGCGCTTGCCCCCACCCCGGCCCTCCCCCGCTGTCGCAGGGGAGGGGGCTTGATTCCCTCCCCTGCGCAGCGGGGGAGGGTTAGGGAGGGGGCAACGGCAGCAGATACGTATCGTCTTACTTCACGAAGGACGTGTCGGTCATGCTGTCCAGGCTCGGCGGGGCCTTGCGGATCAGCTTGGCCTCCAGCATCACGTCCTGGACCTCCTTGATGAAGGTCGGCATCGTCTTGGTCAGATACTCGACGTTGCCGGCCTTGTCGTACCAGAGCACGGTCTTGGCGGATGTGGCGAACTGTTCCGGCGTCTGGTTGACGTCGCGGGCCATGATCTCGAAGGCCTTCTTCTCGTCCTTCTTGATCTCGTCCAGCGCCTCGAACCAGCTGTCTACGAAGGCCTTCACCACCTTCGGGTTCTTCTGGATGTAGTCGGGCTGGAAGGCCAGCGTGTCGATGATGACGCCCGGCGTCTGGTCCGACGTGACGATGATCTTGCCGTTGGCCTCGCGCACCTTGGACAGGTACGGCTCATAGGTCACGGCGGCGTCGAACTGGCCGGCGACGAAGGCGTTGGCGGCGTCGGACGGCTGGAGGTTGACGGTCTGCACCTCGCCGATCGACAGGCCGTTCTTCTTCAGCACATAGGCCAGCCAGAACTGCGGCACGCCGCCATACTGCACGGCCACCTGCTTGCCCTTCAGGTCGGCGAGGCTGTTGACCGCGTCGCGCACGACGATGCCGTCGCCGCCATGCGAGCTGTCGAGCACCAGCACCTGCGTCACGTCCACGCCGGAGGAGGCGTAGAGCAGGTGCGTGTCCACCGTGGTGGTGATCGCCTGCACCTCACCGGCCGCCATCGCCTGGTGGCGGTTGGAGGTCGGCATCTTCTTGATCTCGACCTCGATGCCGTTCTTCTTGAAGATGCCGGTTTCCTTGGCCAGCGTGATCGGCGCGAAGCCGGTCCAGCCGCTCATCGCCACGGTCACCTTGGTCTGCGCCGAGGCCGAAACCGCGCACAGCCCGGCGACGGCCGCCGCCAGGGCTCCGGCCATCCACGACGTCTTCCTCATGATCCCCCGCTCCCGGTTCTGAAGGTGTCTTTTGATCGCGCCGGGCGGCGGCCCGCCGCCCACGCATCCGTGTGCCGCATTGTGCACGCCCATGGGGCGGGTGGGAAGGGACGGCCGGCCGCGGCCGCGCAAGCCTGACCTTCGTTGGAAGGGTCGGAGGGAAGCTCTTGCAACCAAAGGCTTATTGGGATGCTTGCGTGCCCAATCCATATACCAACTGAACAAACCGCGACGGGTGTATGCCGTTCTTTTGGGCACCACAGAGGGGAGGCCGGACAGGATGCGCTCCATGGACCCGATGAACCCGCCGATGAACGCGATGGACCGCCAGCGCACGCTGGACTATTTCGAACGACTCGGCCGGGACAAGGTGCGACTGTACAGCGCCATCGACTGCGACCGTTACCTGGGCGGCTGGCAGGTGCGGGAACTGGCCGACCAGTGGCTGGCCGAGAAGGCCGCGGAGGAACGCCCGGTGCCGTTGTGGCGCCGGATCGTCCGGCGGCGCTGACGCCGCCGGACGCTTTCCTTCCGTTTACGCCGCCCCGGCGTTCGCCATCATCTTGCGCAGGTCGTTGGGGAAGACCGGCTTGTGCAGGATGCTGAAGCCGTTGCGGCGGGCCTCGTCCAGCCGTTCCGGGGCGGTGTCGCCGGTCAGGATGATGCCCGGCACGTCCTTGCCGACCAGACCCTGCACCGCGGCCAAGGCCTCCGGCCCGGTCCGCCCCTGCTGGAGCTGATAATCGGCCAGCACGATCTGCGGACGCCGACCGTCGGCGCGCAGCCGCTCCAGCGCCTGGTCGCCCGAGCGCGCGGTCAGCACGCTGTAGCCCCAGCCCTCCAGCATCGCCTTCAGGCCGAGCAGGATGATCGCCTCGTCGTCGATGACCAGCACCATCCCCTTGGTCGCGCAGTCGTTGGCGGCCTGCCGGAAGAGGTCCATGGCGGGCGGCGGCACGGCGGCGCGGGGCCTCTCCACGACGACGCGCGGCATCTCCACCGAGAAGACGGAGCCGATGCCCTCCTTCGAGCGCACGCGGACGCGATGGTCGAGCAGCTTCGACAGGCGCTTGACGATGGCGAGGCCGAGGCCCAGCCCGCGGTCGCCGCTGCCCTGGATCTGGGTGAACTCCTCGAAGATGTCCTCCAGCCGGTCGGCGGGGATGCCGACGCCGCTGTCCCACACCTCGACGCGCAGCCGGTCGGGGCCGCTGCGGCGGCAGCCGATCAGGATGCGGCCCTGCCGGGTGTAGCGCAGCGCGTTCTCGATCAGGTTGCGCAGGATGCGCTCCAGATGCGACGGGTCGGTGCGCACCCAGGCCCGCGTCGGGACGGCGCGCAGCTCCAGCCCCTTCTGGGCGGCGCGCGGCGCGTATTCGGCGACCAGACGGCCGAGCACCTGACCCAGCCGGACCTCCGCCGGGTTGGCGGCGATCTTGCCGGATTCCAGCCGCGACATGTCGAGCAGGCCGTCCAGCAGACCCTTCAGCGTGTCCAGCGCCTGACGCATGTTGTCGAGCAGCGGCAGGCTGGGGTGGCCCTGCAGGCGGTCGCCCAGCGCGGCGGCGAAGAGGTAGAGCGACTGCACGGGCTGGCGCAGGTCGTGGCTGGCGACGGCCAGGAACTTGGACTTGCCGGCGGCGGCGTGCTCCGCCTCCTCCCGCGCGCGACGCAGGTCGGCCTCGGCCTGCTTGCGGCCGGTCACGTCGACGGCGGCGCAGGTGATGCCGGCCAGCGCGCCGTCCGGGCCGCGCAGCGGGTCGATGGTCATGTCGTAGAAATGGTCCTGCCCGGCGTGGCGGATGCGGACCTCCTCGCGCACGCCCTCGCCGGTCTCCAGCGCGCGGCGCTTGATGGCGGTCAGGGCTTCGGCATCAGCGGTGTCCTCGAACACCTCGGCGTCGGTCTTGCCGACGACGCGGTCCGCCGTGAAGCCGAGGGCGGGGTTGTGCATCCAGGTGTAGCGCAGGGCGCAATCCTGGTTGAACACCACGACGCCGGAGTTGCGCAGCGCCGTGCGGAAGCGCTCGTTGGCGACGCGCAGCGCCTCCTCGGTGGACTTGCGCTCGGTGATGTCGATGCCGGAAACGATCAGGTGGGTGATCCGCCCGTCGGGGCCGCGCATCGGGGTGACCCGCATCTCCATGATCGCCGCGCGATCTCCGGCGATGCGCACCGGCGCGTCGAAGCGCGCGGAATCGCCGTGGGCGGCGCGCTCCACCGCCGTGCGCAGGCGGTCGCCCGCGGTTCCGTCGAAGGCGCGCCGGCAGGCCTCGTGGAAGGGGTGGCCGACGATCTGCTCGACCGGCAGACCGGACGCCTGGACGGCGGTCTGGTTGACCTGGAGCACGTCGCCGTCCGGGCTCAGCACGCCGACGAAGGTCGGCAGGGCGTCCAGCACGGCGCGCAGATGCTCCTCCGAGCCGCGCAGCGCGCGCTCGCGGGCCTCCAGGGTCTCGGCCATGGCGTCGAAGGCGCGGCCGAGCTGGCCGATCTCCGACTTGCGGTCCACCAGGCCGGCCCGCGCGCTGGAATTGCCGGCGCTCCAGCCCTGGGTGGCGCGGATCAGCGCCTCGACCGGGCGGCGGATGAACAGGGTGCCGCCGATCCAGGCGGCCAGGATGGCGACCAGAAGACCGGTCAGCGTCATCAGCAGGCCCTGGCGGGTGGCGCGGTCGATGGTGCCGGCCACGGCGGTGTGGTCGAGCCCGACGCTGATGAACAGGTCGCGCGTGCCCTGGCGGGAGGGCGAATAGGCCAGCACCCGCGCCACCCCGTCCATCCCGGGCAGGGTGGTGACGCCGCCGCGGTTCTCGTTCAGCAGGTTCAGATAGGGTTGCGGCACGCGTTCGCCGCGCTGGGCGATGCCGTTGGGCAGCTTGACCAGGATGGTGCCGTTGCGGTCGGTGACCAGCAGGCTGGCGTTCTCGGGCAGGGGCCGCGCCGCGAAGTTGGTGGCCAGCCAGGGCAGGTCGAGGCCGAGCGTGACCACGCCGGCGATGCCGCCGGCCTCGTCGCGGAAGGGAACCGCGAAGGGCAGCATGGCGGTGCCGGGCTCCGCCGCCGGACCGGGGGTCGTCCATTCGCCGACGACGAAGCGGCTCTCCTCCAGCGCGCGGCGGACATAGGGGCGCTGGGCATTGGCAAGGCCGGCGGCGGCGGTGGCGTTGTCGGACGTGGCGCTGCACAGAACGGCGCCGTCGCGGTCGAGGACGGACAGGTTGCGGTATTCGGGAGCGCGTTGGGCGAGCCGGATCAGGTGGGCCTGGCACTGGGCGTAATCGCCGGACCGCAGGGTGGCCGATTCCGCGATGGAGGTGACCATCAGCCGCGCGCCGTCGACGATCCGCGCCTGCTCCCCCTCGACCAGATGAAGCAGCCGCTCGGCCTGAGTCGCGACTTCCTCGGCGCGTTCCGCACGGAACTGGAACACGCTGTAGGCCTGGATGCCCAGGGCCGGCAGGACGGCCAGAAGCACCAGCAGGAAAAGGCGGGCCAGCAAGGTCATCGTGTCACAGGCTCCCATCGGGCGGGAAAGCAGCCGGAACCAAAAGTCCGCTATCGTTTCGCCTGTGTCCTGAATAACCTTTGCATGGTTAAATCGCAGTTAATGAGTGGGATTTATTTGCTTACAGATCGGCAACCTGCGGGATTTTCTCTGGAAATAAAGGGGTAGGTGGAGCGGTGGGGTTGGGGGTTTACTTCTGTATTTCTCCTAAAATTATATGGCTTCCTTTCATCGAATGGGTTAATCACCACCTCTTTTGATCGGCGCGCGGCGAACGAATCCGTGCGGCCCCTCCGCAGGGGCCTGCCATGGGAGCGCCCTCGTTGTTTGCGCAACCTGTGGTAAATTCAGGCGCGTGGCGGTCCCAGGCCGGATCATCCGCTTTCAGCGGAGGACGGGCGTGCTACAGTGCAGGCCCCGCCTGCTCCGGAAGATCCGCTTGCTGTTGAAGCCCCACCATCGTCCGCTGGTCCTTCTGGTGCTGGCAGCGTTGCTGCCGCTGGTTGTCCTGTCGGCGGCTCTCGGCGGCGCCTGGCTGCGGGGGCAGCAAAGCGCGATGGAGGCCAACGCCGTCGCCCTGGTGGAGCGCTTGTCGGCCCTGGTGGACCGCGAATTGTCCGCCCAGATGGACGCGCTGAAGGCGATGGCGGCGTCGCCCCTGCTGGACGGCCTGGCCGTTGGCCGCGAGGTCGATGCCGCGGCCTTCTTCGAATACGCCGAACGGGTGCAGGGCGCGATGCCCCTGTGGTCGACCATCGTCCTCAGCGATGTCGAGGGGAACCGGCTGGTCGACGCTCCCTTCCTGGTGGGCGGCGTCCGGGGCCGGGTGCTGGAACTGGACAGCCACCGGCGCGTGGTCGAGACGGGCAATCCGGTGGTCGGCACGATCCTGCGCGGCCCGCGCGGCGTCCACGCCTTTCCCATCCGCGTTCCGGTGACGCGCAACGGCGCGACGGTCGCCGTCCTGTCGGCGGTGGTGATGCCGGAGGGATTCCAGAGCCTGCTGTTCGGAAACAGGCTGCCGCCGGGCTGGATCGCCGCCGTCATCGACGCCGAGGGGCGTCTGGTGGCGCGGGCCGGCGGTGAACCGGACTTGATCGGGCGCCATGCCAGCGAAAACGCGCTCAGCGCCCGCCGCGCCGCCGGCAGCGGCGTCTATGACGGAATGAGTCTGGAGGGCACGCCGACGGTGGTCGCCTTCCGCACGCTGCCCGATTACGGGTGGTCGGTTCACTTCGCCATCCCGCAGGACGCCTACCGGGCGCCGGTCTCCAACGCGCTGTGGCTGGCCGGGGTGGGGGCGTTGGCCAGCCTGTTGATGGCCGGCGCCTTCCTGTGGCTCCTCAGCCGCGAGTTGCGGCTGCGCCGCCGCCAGGAGGCGGCCCGGGAGGAAAGCCTGCGGCTGGAGGCCCTGGGCCGGATGACCGGCGGCGTCGCCCACGACATCGCCAATCTGCTGACCGTCGTGATGAGCGGCATCGCCGTCATCCGCCGCCGCCCCGACGACCCGGAGCGCATCACCCGCGTGCTGCCCGAGATCGAGGGGGCGGTGACGCGCGGGCAGGCGCTGATGCGGCAGATGGCCGCCTTCGGCCGCCGCAGCGTCTACGAGCCGGTGCCCTTCCGCCTGCAGGACCGCAAGGCGGCGCTGGAAGCCCTGCTGGCGCGCTCCGCCGGAAGCGCGGTGTCCACGGCGCTGATCGTCCCGGACGACCTCTGGCCCATCATCGCCGATCCGGACGCCATGGAGGTGGCGCTGCTCAATCTGGCGGTGAACGCCCGCGACGCCATGCCGGACGGCGGCACGCTGACCGTCATGGCGGAAAACCGCGGCCTGCCGGCCCGGCGGGGGGACGACACCGGGCTGACCGGCGATTTCATCGCGCTGGCCGTCCGCGACACCGGCACCGGCATCCCGCCGGAGCATCTGCACCAAATCTTCGAGCCTTTCTTCACCACCAAGCCGGATGGCAAGGGAACCGGGCTGGGGCTGAGCCAGGTCTTCGGCTTCGCCCGGCAGTCGGGCGGGACGGTCACGGTGACCAGCACCGTCGGCGCCGGCACCACCGTGACGCTCTATCTGCCGCGGGCGGCGACGGGCGCGACCCCCGGCTGAGGGGGGCGGCGATCATGGTGGTGGAACCGCCGTGCCGCGCGCCGTGTTGAACGGGCGCCATGGACACCGCATTCCGCACGCCCCCCCATTCCACCACGACGGACGGCGCCCCGCGCACGGTCGGCGTGGAGGTCGAATTCGCCAATCTTGACGCCCCGTCGGCGGCGGCGGTGGTGCGCAGCCTTTACGGGGGCGCGCTGGAGCCGGAGGACCCGCACCGTTGCCGGGTGACCGGCACGCGGCTGGGCGACTTCGCGGTGGAGCTGGACATGCGCTCCGCCCATCCCGAAAAGACGGAGGCCGGCAAGGCCGAACCGGGCGAGCCCGGGGCGCTGGGCAAAGTGGTCGGCAAGGCGGTGGACGGCGTCGTGGACGCGCTGCGGCCCTGGTGGGGCAACGTCGGCAGCCTCGTCATGCCCTTCGAGATCGCCGCCCCGCCCATCCCCATCGACCAGCTGGCCGAGCTGGAGCCCCTGTTCGCCGCCTTGAGCGCCCAGGGGGCCGCCGGCACGGGCGCCAGCCCGCTCTTCGCCTTCGGCCTGCATCTGAACCCCCAGGTGGCGCGCACCGACGGGGAGTATGTTCTTGACCACCTGAAGGCCTTCCTGCTGCTGGCCCCCTGGCTGCGCCGCGAGATCCGTGTGGACCCGACCCGGCGCCTGACCGGCTTCATCGCCGCCTTCCCGGTGGAGTACGCGGTGAAGGTCGTCGATCCCGCCTACCGTCCCGACCTCGACGGGCTGATCGGCGATTATCTGGAGGCCAACCCGACCCGCAACCGCGAGTTGGACCTGTTCCCGCTGTTCGCCCATCTCGCCCCGGAGACGATGGCGGCCAAGCTCAGCGACCCGCATGTGCGGCCCCGCCCGACCTTCCATTACCGCCTGCCGAACGCCCGGCTGGGCGATCCGGACTGGTGCCTGGCCCAGGACTGGAACCGCTGGGTGGCGGTGGAGGAGCTGGCGGCCGACCGCGACCGGCTCGACGCGCTGGGGGCGGACTTCCGCGCCTTCGCCGCGCGCAAGGCGCTGGACGGCTGGGCCGCCGAGGCGGGCCGGCGGCTCGCCGTCTGACGGGGGCGACATGGCCGCCTTCATCGCACGGGGACGCCCCCTGATCGGAGTCACCGCGTCGGTGCATGGAAGCCGCATCGCCTGGTGGGCGAACCGTCTGGCGCTGCGCCGCGCCGGCGCCCGGGCGGTGCGCATCACGGCGCGCGACCCCTTCCCCATCGAGCGGCTGGACGGGCTGGTGGTCGGCGGCGGCGACGACATCGACGCCGCCCTCTACGGCGAGACCGCCCTCCCGAAGATGCGCATCGACCCGGAGCGCGACCGGCTGGAGCTGCGCGCGCTGGACGGCGCGGCGGCGCGGCGGCTGCCCGTGCTGGGCATCTGCCGGGGCTCGCAGATGATCAACGTGCACCGCGGCGGCTCGCTTCTCACCGACATCCACGAGGTGTACGAGGAGGCGCCGCGCCTGCGCACCGTGCTGCCGCGCAAGCGCATCCGCATCGATCCGCGCAGCCATCTCTACCGCATCCTCGGCATCGCCGAATGCCGGGTGAACGCGCTGCACCATCAGGCGGTGGACCGGCTGGGCGACGGCCTGCGCGTGGTGGCGCGCGAGACGGTTGGGATCGTCCAGGGGATCGAGGCGGTCCACCACCCCTTCCTGATCGGGGTGCAGTGGCATCCCGAATATCTGGTCGCCGACCAGCGCCAGCAGGCGCTGTTCCGCACGCTGGCCGCCACCGCCGCCGGAACCGCCAGCCTGGAGGACGCCGCCGCCTTGTGATCGCTCCTTAACTGTTCGTTGTGCCACCATTTCCCTCGCGCGTGGAAGCGGCTATCCTAACGATCGGGCCTGACGATCGGGCCGCCGCAACGGCGAAGGGGCAGCGGGTGACGGAGAAGCAGACGGGCCGGCGGCTTCGGCTGCACACGGTGACGATGATCACCGCGCTGGCCACGGCGTTTCTGATGGCCGGGCTGACGCTCGGGGTGGGCGGCGCCTTCGTCCGGGTGCTCGACCTTGCCGAAGAGGCGGACCGCGCCATCGTTCCCCAGATCGCCCGCCAGCACCAGTACGCCGTCTTCGCCGCCCGGATGGGCCAGCTCGCCGAGGCCGTCCTGCGCGCCCGCTCGCCGGAGGAGCGCGCCGGCGCCCTGGCCGAGGTGGAGGGCGTGTCGCAGCGCTTCGCGGCGGACGCCGCGGCCCCGGAGCTGCTGCAACGGCTCGATACGGCGATCCAGGCGGTGCGCCGCACCGCGGAGCGGGCCGACGCCATCGACGCCCTGGCGGCCCAGGCGGTCGCTCTGCAGAAAAAGGGGGACGAGGCGTTCCTGAGCCTGCTGCGCTCCGGCGCGCCCCTGGCGGTGCAGGAGCCCTACCACCGCGCGCTGGAGGCGCTGGCCGCGGGTCTGATCGCGACGGACACGGTGCAGCTTGCCGGCGAGGTCGCCCGCTTCCACGAACACGCCGCCGCGGTGGTGAACGCGCTGATCCCGCTGGAACCGGGGGAGCGGGCGCCGCTGGCCCGCACCGCGCGCGACCTCGACGGGCTGGGCGCGCTGTTCACCCTGCGCCGGACCATCCTGTCCGAAGCGGGGCTGATGGGGCTGGAGACGGAGATCGCCCACGGCGTGCTGAACGACCTCAGCGGCAGCCTGACCGACGCCGCCGCGACCAACACGCGGCGCATCGCCGACACCCTGACCGATCAGGCGCGCAGCGGCCTGTGGATCGTTCTGGTCGGGCTGGGAATCGCCTCGGCCGTGCAGACACTGCTCTATGTGCTGCTGCGTGTCCATGTGGTCCGCCCGATCCGCCGCGCGTCGCAGGCGCTGGCCATGGTCCAGAAGGAGCGCCGGACCGTCCGCCTGCCGCCCGCCCTCTTCGCCGAGCTTCAGGCGATCTCCACCAGCGTGGAGCGGTTCGGCACGGCGCTGGTGGAGACCCACGCCTACGCCGAGGCGTTGAAGGCGGGGGAGGAGCGGATGCGCGTGATCCTGGCGGCGTCGCCCTTTCCCATCGTGATCGCGCGGCGGTCGGACGACACCGTCCTCTTCGCCAACCCGCAGGCCGAGGCGCTGTTCGGGACCGAAGGGTCGCGGCTGGCGCTGACGCGCAACGCGCGTTTCTTCGTCCATGCCTCCGACGCCGTCCGGCTGTCCCGTCTGGTGGCCGAGCGGGGGGCGGCGAGCGACCTGGAGATGGAGATGCGCACCGCCGGTGGCCGGGCCTTCTGGGCGATGATCTCCGCGGTGGAGATCCACGACGTGGACGAGCCGGCCATCCTCATCGCCGTCAACGACATCACCCTGCGCAAGCGGTCGGAGGAGGAGACGGAGGCCGCCAAGCAGCGCGCCGAGAGCGCCCTGGCCGACCTGCGCGACACCCAGGCCCACCTGATCCAGGCGGAGAAGATGGCCTCGCTCGGCGGGATGGTGGCGGGGGTGGCGCACGAGGTGAACACGCCGGTGGGCATCGCCCTGACCGGGATCACCCACCTCGCCGACCAGACCCGCAAGGTGGCCCGCGGAGTCGAGGCCAACACGCTGCGCCGCGCCGACTTCACCGGCTATCTTGCCACTGCCGGGGAGGCCTGCCGGCTGATCGAGAGCAACCTGAACCGCGCCGCCGAGCTGATCCAGAGCTTCAAGCAGACCGCCGTGGACCAGACCAGCGAGGAGCGGCGCCGCGTCGATCTGGCCGCCTATCTGGACGACGTGCTGACCAGCCTGCGGCCCCGGCTGAAGCAGACCCCCCACCGCGTGGTGATCGACTGTCCGGCGGGCCTGTGGGTGGACAGCTACCCCGGCGCGCTGTTCCAGGTCCTGACCAACCTGACCATGAACGCGGTGGTCCACGCCTATCCGGACGGGCGGGCCGGCACGCTGACCGTCGCTGTCACCCGTCCCAACCCGCAGGAGGTCGAACTGCGCTTCGCCGACGACGGCTGCGGCATTCCCGCCGCCCATCTCGGGCGTGTCTTCGACCCCTTCTTCACGACGCGGCGCGGCGAGGGGGGAAGCGGGCTCGGCCTGCACATCGTCTACAACATCGTGACCACCCGCCTGCGCGGCAGCATCCGGGTGGAAAGCCGGGCGGAGGGCCGGGAGGGCGGCCAAGGGGGTGGAGGCACCTGCTTCGTCCTGCGCTTCCCCGCCGAGGCTCCCCCCGCGGTGGACTCCGGTGAACCGGCGGCGGTCAGGCCGGAGCCGGTGAGCTGAAACGGAAAAGGGCGCGCCGGAGGTCCCGGCGCGCCCTTCGCTGCAAACCTCGAAGCCTTACTTGCTGCCGTCCGGGCCGCAGTTCGGGGTGCCCGGCGGGCAGTGGGTGCCGGTCGCGGTCTGGTTGTCGCGGGCCGGGTTGCTGCTGGTGGCGCTGCCCAGGCCCGACGGCGCGGTGGTCTGGCCCTGCCACGTGCCGCCCGACGAGCCGCTGCCCATGGTGCCATTGCCCGTGGTGCTGCCCGACGAACCGGGCACGGTGGTCCCCGGCGAGTTCATGGTGCCGGTCGAGCCGGCGGTGCCCGGCGAGGTCACGCTGCCCGGGGTGGAGCCCGGGCCGGAGGTGCTCAGGCCGGTGGACGGCGAGGTCGTGGTGCTGGGGACGGTCGGGCTCACGGCGGTGCCGCCCGACTGGGCGACGGCGGAGCCGGCCATCAGGGCGAGGGCCGACGCGGCGGCGATCAAAAGGGTACGCATCCTCATCTCTCCATCTGGTGGCGGCGCCCTTTGGCCGGGCGCCCTCCTGGCGGGGGTTCGGGCGGAAATTCGGTCTGGCGCTCTGCGGCGCGCCCGTCCCCCATTCGCCCATCCCCAACAGGAGGCCCGGCGCATCGTTTCGGAAAAACCGGACGGTCATCCGATCTTTTGGAGCGATCTTTCGGAGGCCCGCCCACCGTCCCGGCTTTCCGGCGGCCCCATCCAGAGGCGGCCGCCGGACAATTCCGGAGCAGTCCGGCGCTCCGCGGAACAGCCCGGCGCCAGAAGAGTTGACGCAAGCACCGCTACGGCACGTCGAGGCAGGAATGAGCGAACATCGGGATGCGGCGGACTTGGCCGGGGCGCGGCCCATCCTGCGCCCCGGCGCCACCTGCTGGCGGACCGAGCGGGCCGACCGGGTGGCCGTGCTGGTCGACGGCGCCGCCTTCTTCGCGGCGGTGCGCGCCGCCCTGCTGAGGGCGCGGCGGTCGGTGATCCTGCTCGGCTGGGACATCGACCCGCGGATGCGCCTCGACCCCCACGACCCGGAAACACTGGGCGATTTCCTTGCCCGCCTGATCCATCATCGCCCGTCGCTGCAGATCCACGCGCTGAAATGGGACATGCCGTTCCCCATCTCGCTGGAGCACCCGCACGGGCCGCTGGAACGGCTGAACCGCCGCACCGGGCCGCGGCTGACGCTGGAGCTGGACGACGCCCTGCCGGTGGGAGCGGCGCAGCACCAGAAGCTGGTGGTGGTCGACGACGCGCTGGCCTTCTGCGGCGGCATCGATCTGGCCGGAGACCGTTGGGACACGCCCGAGCATCTGGACAACGATCCGCGCCGCCGCTGGCCGACCGGCGAGCTTCACGCCCCGCGCCACGACGTGATGATGGCGGTCGACGGCCCCGCCGCCCGCGCGCTGGGGCTGATGGCGCGCGAGCGCTGGAGCCACGCCACCGGGCAGGCGCTGCCGCCTCCGCCGCCGGAGGATTTTCTGGCGGCCGGCGCCGATCCCTGGCCGGAGGGGCTGCACCCGCTGATCACCGACGCGGATGTCGGCATCGCCCGCACGCTTCCCGACTGTCTGGTCGGCCGTCCGGTCCGCGAGAACGAGGCGCTGACCTTCGCCGCCATCGCCGAGGCGCGCCACAGCATCTATCTGGAGAACCAGTATTTCGCCTCCTTCCGGGTGGCCGAGGCGCTGGCCCGGCGGCTGCGCGAGCCGGACGGGCCGGAGGTGGTGGTCGTCGTCCCCATGGAAAGCCCGAGCTGGTTCGACCGCATGGCCATGGACACGCCGCGCGGCGTGGTGCTTCAGGAGCTGCGCGCCGCCGACCGCCATGGGCGCCTGCGCGCCATGACCCCGCTGACCGAGGGCGGCAACGGCATCGTTGTGCATTCCAAGTTGATGGTGGTGGACGACCGGCTGCTGCGCATCGGGTCGAGCAACCTGAACAACCGCTCCATGGGCTACGACACGGAGTGCGATCTGGCGGTGGAGGCCCCGCCGGGCGACCGCAGCACCGCCAACGCCATCGGCGCCGTGCGCAACCGCCTGCTGGCGGAGCATATGGGCGTGGACCCGTCGGAGATGACCGCGGCCCTCCGCGCCGCCGGCGGCCTGGTGGCCGCCATCGACCGGCTGAACAAGCCGTCCGGACGCCGCCTGGCGCCGCTGCCCGACACCGACCCCGGCCTGACCGAGCAGGCCTTCGCCGCCCTGCGCATCGCCGACCCCGACCGTCCGGAGGAAGCCTGGGCCGTGTGGAAACGCATGCCCCCGGCCCCGGCGCCGGCCCGCTCCCTGACCCGCGCGGTGGGGGCGGCGCTGTTCACCGCCGGGGCGATCGCCGGGGTCTACGCGGTCGCCCGGGCGATGGTCGAGACCGAGCGCGGCGACCGCTGAGCGGCGCGCCGCAACCGGACGTCAGGCGGCGCGCCTGCGGACGCCGGACAGGCCGCGCAGATCCTCCTCCAGCCCGTTCAGCCGGGCCAGCCCGCCGCTGATCGCGTCCAGCTCCCGCCGCAGCCCCTCGGGCACCCGCAGGTCGCCGGCGAAGCCGGTGACCGTGTCGGCCAGGCTGTCGCCCAGCCGGTCCAGTTCGTCCATCAGCCGCCGTTCATGCCCGGCGACGTCCTGCTGGCCAGCGCTGAGGCTTTGCAGGCGGTCGGCCAGATCGGACAGCAGCGCGTGCTCGGCGGCCACCTTCGCCTGGGCGTCCTGTCCGGCGATCTGCTGGGCGATCGCCTGCTGCATGCGGTCGATGCCCTTCTGGATCACCTGGATGGCCTCGTTCGACTGGCGGGCCAGATCGCGCACCTCGTTCGCCACCACGCGGAAGCCGTGGCCGTACTCCCCGGCCCGCGTCGCCTCGATGGCGGCGTTCAGCGCCAGCATGTTGGTGGCGGACATGATGCGGGTGATGGCGTTGACCGAATCCTCCAGCGCGCGGGACTCCGCGACGATCTGCTCGAACCGCGTCAGGTCGGAGGTGGCCTCCGCCCGGCGGCGGTCCAGATGATCCTGGAGGCTGGCGAGAAGCGCGCGGTTCTCCGTGGCGCGGCGCTGGGCGTCGTCGTGGCGGCCGGCGATCTGCACCCCGCTGTCGCGGATGAAGCCGACCAGGGCGGCCACCGCGTCCTGCGTGTCGGACAGGCGGGCGCGCAGGGCCTGCGCCTCCCGCTCCGCCTGGTCGAGCGCCGCGCCGACGCGGGCCTTGGCCAGCTCGACCGCCTGCGGCACCTTGGCGATGGCGCGCTCGGCCTCCGGCGGGATCCCCTGGGGCCGGCGCGCGTAGGCCAGCCGGGCGGCGCACAGGCTGCCGAACTCGTCCAGCGGGCCGTCGATGCCGTTGTCGCGCAGCAGGCGCCGCCACTCTTCGGAATCCCGGTGCAGGGTGACGAACAGGCGGTTGGCCTCGTCCGTCGTCAGCGTCTCGCCGTCGAAGGTCAGATGTTCGTGCGGGATGAAGTTGAACAGCGACGTGACCATGGTCCGCCGCGTTTCCAGCACCCAATACTGGACGACCATCACCACCATGATGGTGACGATCATGCCGAGCGCCGCCGCCGGCCCCTCCGGCACGCCGAACCGGTGCAGTGTGGCGTTCCACAGCGGGTTGAGGAGAACCACCACCACGATCACCGGAAGGCCGATGATGAGGAGAAGCAGAGCCTGCGCCTTCAAAAATCCCCTGCTGAGCATCGCTCCCTCGTCACCCTGTCCAGTGGTCATTCCGAATCCCCGCGCAATCAAAAGGACGCCAAGGTCCCTCCTGTTCGCGCATCGTAAAACCACACACCGTAAAAGGTAAAGAAGCATTGATTTTGCCCTGCATTCGAGACAATTTTTCCGGAGGACAGCGTTTCCGACGCAATGGTGGCGTGGGAGAAGCAAGTCGGAGCGGGAAAAACGGCCGGAAATCGGGCCGGAATCGAAGCGGGCGAGCCGTTTCCGGCCCGCCCGTTCTTGCTCAAGCGCGATGTGCGTCAAATGGCAGCATGGCCCGTCAGGAGCGCGTCTCCGCCACCGAGCCCGGCTCGGAGATCACGATGTCGACGCGGCGGTTCTGCTGGCGTCCCGACTCCGTGCTGTTGGAGGCGACCGGCTGGGCCGATCCCAGGCCCTGGGCGGCGATGCGGCTGGGGTTGACGCCGCGCGCCGTCAGCGCGTCGCGCACCGCCATGGCCCGCTCCTCCGACAGGCGCAGGTTGGTGGCCGACGAGCCGGTGGTGTCGGTGTAGCCCTCGATCCGCACGGTGCGTTCCGGGTTGCGCTGGAGGAAGTTGGCGAGTTCGCTCAGCCGCGCGTCGGCGCCCGGAGTCAGGCGGGCGCTGCCGGTGGCGAACAGAACGTCGCCCAGCGACATCACCAGCCCGCGCTCCGTCCGCTCCGCCTGGAGGGCGCGGATCTGGTCCTGGAGGCGGTAGGTCTCGGCGTTGGCGACGACCTGCTGAGCGCCCTTCATCGCCGCCACGTCCTGGGCGATCTGGAGCTGCCGGTTGGCGAGATAGGCCTGATGGTCCATCTCCGCGGTGTTGCCGTCGCTGCGCGCCCGCTCGCCGCGCTGCAGCGCCTCTTCGGCGCGGCGCAGCTCCAGCGTGGCGTTGCTCGCCAGCTGCGGGTTGGCGGCGGCGCCGGAATAGGACTGGCGCGCCTGGGCCAGGGCCGGCGTGTCGTCCGGGGTGGCGCAGGCGCCGAGCGACAGGGCGACGACTCCGAGCGACGCCAGGGCCAGGCTTTTCCTCACCGCCAGGGTCTTCTTCGTGGTGTGCATCACGGCGTGCCCTCCAGCGTGCGCGGGGAGTCCCAGGTCGAGGTCCCGCTCATGCCCGATGGGGCCAGGGGAGCGGCGGCCGAGGCGGCGGGCGCCCGGCCCGGCACACCGCTGTTGGGGTTGGCAAGCGTGCGGACCGCGCTGGCGGCCTGCTGCGCCGTCGCGCGCTGCGAGCGCACGGTGGCGAGTTCGGCGTCGGCCTGCGCCTGTTCGGCGAGGCGGCGGGCCTTGGTCCGCTCGTCCTCGCGCATGGCGGCGTCGGCGGCGGCCAGCTTCTCGCGGGCGGACTGGAACTCCGCGGGGGCGTGTTCGAGGGCGCCGGCCCGTTCGGCCTGCTGGATGGCCTGCGCCGACGCGCCGAGCTGGGCGGTCGGCGGCGGCACGCTGCCGGCGCAGGCGGCCAGCCCGAGCGACGCCGACAGGATGGTCGCGGCCCTCCATCCCACCCTGGGCCATCCCAATGTCGAAATGCTGTTGCGGTTCATGCTGCGGCTTCCCGAATGACCGCGGCGCACGGCCGCGGGAGAGTGTTCGCCGCTCCAACGCGCCGCCGGGTGGAAGGTTCCTTGTCCGCACATCCGCGCCGGGAAACGCCCCGCTTGCGCACAAAAAGACGGCCGGGGGAGTGCCCCGGCCGCAAGGTCTGCCTGGATGGGAGGGTGGATCAGGAGGGGGTTACTTCTGGATGCCGATGACCTGCTGCTGCGCCTTGTTGCCGATGCCGGCGGCGAGGTTGGAGACGGTGCCGAGGTTCTGGTTGAACAGGGCGCCCGGCGCGCCGAACTGCATGGCCTTGACCTGCTGCTGGGCGGTGTTGCCGATGCCGACGGCGCTGTTGCTGACGGTACCGGCGTTGCTGTTGAAGCCGCCCAGGGCGAAGGGCGCCTTCACCCCGCCGCCCATCCCGCCGCCCGCCTGCAGGCCGAAGACCTGCTGCTTGGCGGTGTTGCCGACGCCGGCGGCGAGGTTGGAGACGTTGCCCAGGTTGGAGGCGGTGCCGAACGGCCCGGCCAGCCCGCCGCCCGCCTGGACGCCCATCACCTGCTGCTGCGCCTTGTTCTGGATGCCCGCGGCGGTGTTGGAGATGACCCCCAGGTTGCTGGCGTTGCCGAGCGGGATGCCGCCGGTCATCAGGTCGCCGGCGAAGGCCGGGGCGGAGCACAGGACGGCGACGGCGGCGGCGATCAGGGTGGTGCGGCGCATGGTGTGGTTTCCTTCCGGTGTCTGGGGAGTTGGCTTCTGGGGGGATTTGTCTGCCGGTTCCGTCTGCGTCGGGGCCCGGCCTGTCCGATGACCAGACACTACGCCCGGCCGCCCTCCCCCGCTGTGGCCTGCGCCACACCCGGACGCGGTTTGCTGTCAGACCCGCAGGCTTGACGTTCATCAAGACTCCGTCCGGCAAAGCGGTGTCTTCTCTGCCCCCATGACCACCGACCTTCTCCTCGCCGCCCTGTTCCTGTTCGCCACCCACGCCGTGCCGTCCTGGCCGGGGGTGCGGCCGTGGCTGATCGCCCGGCTGGGGCGGGGCGGGTTCGTCGCCCTGCATTCGCTGGGCTCGCTGCTGGCGCTCGGCCTGTTCGTCTGGGCCTACCGCGAGGCTGGGGGAGGGGAGCCGCTGTTCGTTCCCGCCGGCTGGGCGGCGCCGCTGGTCGTCGCGCTGATGCCGCTGTCCTTCCTGCTGATCGCCGCCCGCGTCACCAGCAAGGCCGGCGAGCCCGACGCGCCCAACCCGCCGTGGGGCATCTACCGGATCACCCGCTTTCCCGGCTCCATGGGGCTGCTGCTGTGGGCGCTGCTGCACCTGCAAGCCACCGGGGACGGGCGGCGGGTCGTGCTGTTCGTCGCGATGGCGGCCATCGCCCTGTTCGCCATGGTCAAGAACGACTGGCTGCTGCGCCGGAGCGCGGCCGGGCGGGCCTACCGGGCGGAGACCTCGGCGCTGCCCTTTGCCGCCATTCTGGCCGGACGCCAGCGCTTCCGTCCCGGAGAGATCGGCTGGGGCCGTGTCCTGGGCGCGCTGGCCGCCTACGCCGCGATGATCGCGGCGCACCCCTGGCTGTTCGGGGTCAGCCCGCTCTATTGGCTGTAGCGCAAAGGTCTCCGGCACGCCGCGTCGCTCCGCCTGTTGACGGTCCTGAGAACAGACCGCACTGGGAGGACAGCGCCATGGAGCATCACACCGGCCCCGACGACCCCCGCGTCCGCGAGCGCGCCCACGCCATCTGGGAGCGGGAGGGCCGTCCCGAGGGGCGCCACATCGAGCATTGGCAGCAGGCCGCCCGCGAGATCGCCGAGGAGGACGCCGTCCCCGGCCCGGAGTCCGGCCTGCAGACCCCCGACAGCGCCAGCGAGCGCGCCCTGCACGAGGCCGCCGAGCATCTGCGCGGCGTCGACGCGCACAGCCACCACCGCCAGTCGTCGCCGGCGGAAGGCTGATCGGGCGGAAGGCTGACCGTCAGTCCTCGTCGTCCAGGGAGAGCTGACGGACCTCCAACCTCGGGTCGGGCTGCTGGGAATTGGGTTGGGGCAGCGGGCGCGGCTCCGCCGCCCGGCCCGCGGCGGGAGGCGGCGCGGCGCGGGGCGGGCGCAGCGGCTTGTTCACCGTGCCCCGCGGGCCGATGCTCGGCTCGTCGCCGAAGTCGGGCAGGGGCGGGCAGCGGTCCATCACCGCGCGCATCAGGACGGCGACCCGGTCCGTCTGCTTGCGCAGGCCCTGCCCGCGCTCCCCGTCATAGAGCGGGTCATCGAGGAACTTGCGGATCTCCATCAGCGCGCGGAACTCGACCCCCACCGTCTCGTGGGTGCCGATGGGCAGCGCCTTGACCCGCGCGAAGGTGTTGAAGAAGCCCAGGCTCTCCTCCACGAACAGGATCACCATGCGGGCGTGCAGGCGTTCCAGCGCGGTGGTCATCGGGCCGATCAGCTCCTCCATCTCCGACGGGGCGGCGTCCAGCCGTTCCTGGGTCACCGCCGCCAGCGAGAAGAAGTCGCGCACCTTGCGGGAGAATTTGCGGTAGCGGCCCATCCCGCCGACCGACACGCGCTCCCGCGCCGCCGCCGCCAGATCCGCGCACTTCTTCAGCATGTCGTCGAGCCGCATCAGCATGCGGGCGACCTCGCGCTGGCGCTGGGCCGCGCTGACCATGGGGGCGGGCGGGGCCTGCCGGCGGGGAGGGGAGGGGCGGCCGATCATCAGACCATGGTTATCCCGATCCGGTCCGCCGGGTCTAGTTCGCCGTTCGGACGTTCAGCACCCGTTCGCTGCCGCCGCGCAGGACGGTCACCTGAAGGGGCGTGCCGGCCCGCACCAGACCCATGCGGTTGCGGAAGTCGGTGGCGCTGCGCACCGGGCGCCCGTTCACCGCGGTCACCACGTCGCCGCTGCGGAAGCCGGCGCGCTCGGCGGCCGATCCGCGCTCCACCTGGGCGATGACCGCCCCGGCGTCGCCGGCCAGATTCATGCTGTCGGCCAGATCGGGGGTCAGGTCCTGGATGGAGACCCCCAGCCGGCCGCGCCGCACCTCGCCATACTCGACCAGCTGCTCCATCACCGAGCGGACGATGCTGACCGGGACGGCGAAGCCGATGCCGACCGACCCGCCCGCCGGCCCGATGATCGCGGTGTTGATGCCGACCAGCTCGCCGTTGAAGTTCACCAGCGCGCCGCCGGAGTTGCCGGGGTTGATGGAGGCGTCGGTCTGGATGAAGTCCTCGTACCCCTCGATCTTCAGCCCGCTGCGGCCGAGCGCCGAGACGATGCCGGAGGTCACCGTCTGGCCCAGCCCGAAGGGGTTGCCGATGGCGACCAGGAAATCGCCGACCTTGAGCTGGTCCGAATCGCCCCAGGGCAGGGCGGTCAGCTTTTCCGCCTCGATCTTCAGCAGCGCGATGTCGGTCGCCGCGTCCCGCCCGACCAGCTTGGCGCGCAGGCGGCGGCGGTCCTTCAGGGTGACGGCGATCTCCTGCGCGTTCTCCACCACATGGGCGTTGGTGATGACGTAGCCGCGCCGCGCGTCGACGATGACGCCCGACCCGGCGCTGACCTGCGGACGGGCCTGCTGCTCGGGGACGTTGAAGAAACGGCGGAAGAAGGGGTCGCGCAGCAGCGGGTTCTCGGCCTGCGGCGCCCGCGACAGGACGGCGATGTTGACGACGGCCGGGGTCACCTGCTCCAGCATCGGCGCGATGGTCGTCACCCCGGTCACCCCGGCGGGCAGGGCCGCCGCGGCGGGTGCGGGGGCCAGGCCCGCGCCCGGAACGCCGATCCCCAAAAGCCCGGCCACGCACGCCGCCCCCGCAAACCGAAGCGCCGCGAACCGAAGCGTCGTCCTCATCGGCATCTTGTCCCCGTTCCTGTTGTTCCGTGCTGCCTTGGCGCGGCTGATGTGGGCGAGCGGCGCCCGTGGGTCAAGCCTGCGCACCCTTTGCCCCGCCGCGCGCCGCTCCGGAGTATAGGGCAGCGGCGGCGACGGGAGAATCCTCCATACCGCAGCCCGCGGTCTTTCCGGGCTCCGCTCCGGCGATCGATTTCCATGCTTGGTTGCATGACGACGGGGTGCGTCATCGCGCGCCGCCCATGACTTCATTAAGACTTTGTTCAGCGGGATCTGCGAGGACCTGTTGGCAAGGATTTGCCTGAAATCCAGCCTATGTCTGGTGTAACCTCAGTTTTCCTAAGACGTGCTTTCCTCCATGGCGGATACTCAACAGCGGCCCGCCGACGGTGACGACGATGAGCGATGTTCCTCTGATGGAACTGACCGAGCATGATTACCTCCAGATGGAGGAGGCGCTGTCGCAGACCGCGCGCGGCCGCGCGTTCCTGCGCATGCGCGACCGGCGATCCCGCGTCGTCGCGGTGGACGAGTTCCACCGGCTGACCGGCGCGCTGGAGCAGCAGGTCAACCGGCTGCGCGGGGTGGACCCCGGCGCCTTGCCCCGTCCGGTGCCGGGAGGCGGGATGGGGGATGGCCTGCAGCTTCAGCAGGAGCTGATGTCGATCACCCAGGTGGTGCGCGAGACGCGCAGCGACATCGCCGCGCTGCGCCCCGCCGACACCGGATCGAACCGCATCGAGGCGGCGACCGGCGAACTGGACGAGATCGTCGCGGCGACCGAGCGGGCGACCACCGACATCCTGAACGCCACCGAGAAGATCCAGGAGATCACCCAGGGCATCCCGCGCGACGATCCCGACATAGCGGAAATGATCGACGCCATCGACGCCTGGAGCATCGAGATCATGACCGCCTGCGCCTTCCAGGACATCACCGGTCAGCGCACCACCAAGGTGGTCAACACGCTGCGCTACATCGAGCAGCGCGTGAACACGATGATCGAGATCTGGGGCGTCGACCGCATCGCCACCGCCTCGGAAACCGCGTCGATGGGCGAGGGGGCGTCCCACCGCAAGCTGGGCGACACCCGGCCCGACGCGCATCTGCTGAACGGTCCGCAGCTCGGCGGGCCGGAGGTCAGCCAGGACGACATCGACGCCCTGTTCGACACGCTGGCCACCCAGATCCCCCAGGTTCTGGAACGCGCCGAACCGGCCGAAGCGCCCGCCCCGCCGCCCCCGCCCCCACCTGCCGCCGCTGCGAAGCCGGCCCCGCGTCCCGCCGCCCCGGCGCCCGAACCGTCGGGCGGCGGCAGCGAGATTTCGCAGGCCGACATCGACGCGCTGTTCGCCTGAGGCGCCGATGGCGAACGACGGCTCCCACAAGTCCCGGATACGCTTGAGCCAGGAGCAGCTGGACCGGGTGTGCGAGCGCCATGTCCGCTTCACCGAGGGGCGGCCCAACGGCGCCCGCGCCAACCTGCCCTTCTTCGACCTGACGGGGCTCGACCTGTCGGGCCGCAACCTGACCGGCGCGCACCTGTCCGGGGCCATCCTGCGCGACGCCCGGATGCAGGGAACCATCCTCGACCACGCCGACCTCTACGGCGCGGACCTGCGCGGCGCCGACCTGTCGGAGGCGCGGCTCTACCGCACCGACATGCGCGGCGCCAACGTGCGCGGCGCCATCCTGGACGGCGCGGTGATGGTGGAGGTCGACCTGCGCGACGGCAGCGTCGCCAACCGCAGCGCGTCGGGTGAGCTGAAGGTGATCGGCTTCGAGCCGGGACCGGCGGACATGGCCTCGGCCAAGCTGACCAACGCCGACATGGCGCGGGCCAAGCTGTCGGGCAGCTTTGCGCGGGCGGCGGACTTCACCAACTCCCGCCTGTCGGGGGCGCGGCTCCAGCGCACCGACCTGCGCGACTGCAACTTCTCCGGCGCCGACCTCCAGGGGGCGGACCTGAACGGCGCCGACCTGCGCGGGGCCAAGCTCGACGGGGCCAAGGTGTCGGAGCTGGACCTCGTCACCTCCATCCGCACCGACGAGGAGGCGGTGGCGGCGGCCCAGGCGCCCACGCCCATCCTGGAACCGGATGAGGACCCGGCGGCGGAGCCTGCCCGCCCGGCGATCGCAGCGGCGGACATCGAGGTTCTGCTGCACCAGCATCTGCTGTGGCTGGGCACCAGCGGCCAGCAGGGGCGCCAGCTCGACCTGACCGGCCTGAACCTCGACGGGGCGGACCTGTCGGGCAAGGTGCTGACGCTCGCCAAGGGATCGGGGGTGCGGCTGCGCCACGCCCGGCTGAACGGCGCGCAGCTCCAGGCGGCCCAGTTCGACGGGGCCGACCTGCGCTCCGCCGACCTGCGCGGCGCCGACCTGCGCGGCGCGAAGCTGGACCGGGCGATCCTCATCGACGGCTGCCTGGACGGGGCCAATCTGGGGATGCTGCTGATCAGCGCCGGGGCCAAGATGATGCGCGCCTCGCTGGTGCGCGCCCGCATGGCCGGCGCCTCGCTCAGCGCGACGAACATGAAGGGCTGCGACCTGACGCTGGCCGATCTGACCGGCTGCGACCGCAGCGGCGCCATCTTCGACGAGGCCATCCTGGACGGCGCCCGGCTGGGCAACGCGTAGGGTTCGGAGCCGATTCACCACACCGTTTCACCGCAAAGAAAAAGCCCCTCCCCGGCGGACCGGGAAGGGGCTTTTTTCCGTGCTGCGGCGGGCGAGGTCTAGGTCGCTCCCTGGGGGGCGATCTGGCCTCCGGGGGCGACGCCCGGCTGGCCGGTGACCGGCTCCGTCGCGTGGTGGGCGATGGCCGTCGGGGCCGATTCCGGGCTCATCAGCGACATGCTGACGGTCGGGGTCTTCCATTCCAGGCTGTCGAAGGCGCCGCAATGGCCGCACAGGCCGCCCCAGCTCGGGCTGACCGCGTTGCAGGCGCTGCAGGTCCAGGCCGGGTCCGCCGGGGCGTTCGCCGCCTGGGCCAGCCAGGCGCGCGCCGCCTCCTCGTCCTGCCGCTCCGCCCGCTCCAGCTCGGCCAGGAGCTGGAAGACGCGGCGGGAGGGCCGCATCTCCAGCGCCTTGGTCAGATGGGCGCGGGCCTCGCCCCAGAGCTGGGCGTCGAGGGCGGCGCGGGCCACGGCGAGCAGCGACTCGACGTCGTTGGGGGCGTGGTTGCGCAGCTTCTCGAACATCTTGACCCGCGTCATCGGGTCGTAGCTCGACACCACCTCGCGGTAGGCCGAGGTCAGGTCCGGGTGCGGGTTGACGCGCCAGCAGCGCTCCAGGGTCTTGGCGGCGTTCTTGTGCTTGCCGATGGCCATCTGCAGCCGGGCCGCGCGGGCCGCCGCCGGGACGAAGCCGGACAGCAGGTCGTGCGCCGCCTGGGCGTGCGAGAGGGCCGAGTCGGACCGGCCGCGGCGCTCCGCCTCGAAGCTGCGCTCCAGAAGCAGGGTGGCGCGGTGGCGGCGGCCGTCGTCGGGGTTGATGGCGCCGGCCTGGACGGCCTGCTGCAGCGTGCCTTCCGCCGCCGCCCATTCGCCCGAGCGGGCTTCCAGGTCGTACAGCGTGCCGAGCAGCCAGGGCGTGTTGGGCTGGAGCGACTGGGCGCGGCGGGCGAGCTGCAGCGCCTCCACCCGGTCGCCGGCCTTCAGCGACTGCGTCAGCAGGCCGCGCAGGCCGAGGAAGGCGGTCTCCGGCCGGTCGAGCATGGCGGTGAAGTATTCCTTCGCCGCGCGGTCGTCGCCCTGGAGCTGGGCGGCCTGGGCCGACAGCAGCATGGTCAGCGGCGGTTCGTTCAGCAGCCCGTCGGCCTTGCGGGCCATCTTGCGGGCGGTCGTGGCGTCGCCGGCGGCGACGGCGACCATGCCGCGGGTCAGCGCCTGATAGCCGCGCTCGCGCCGGCGCGACCGGCGGTAGCGGCCGAAGTTGCGCGGCGCGCCGAGGATGGCGCGGGCCAGCCGGTAGAGGACGATGCCCGCCGCCAGGGCGGCGACGCCGATCAGGATGGCGATGCCGATCCCGGTCTCGACGACGTAGCCCTGCCAGTTGATGGCGAGGGTTCCGGGGTGGTTGGCCAGCCAGACCGCGATCGCGACGACGATGGCGACCTTGATGATGAACCAGATGGCGCGTGTCATTGGGCCGCTCCCTTGACGCCGGCGGACTGCGACAGCAGGCCGATGGCGCGGTTGGTGAGCTGCTGGCCGGCCTCGTTGGCGGCCAGACGGGCCTTGGCGTCGGCGATCCACGGGGCGGCGACCTGCGCCGCCGGCCCCTTCAGGGCCGCCAGCTCCTTGACCGCGCCGCCGAGGTTGCCGGCCTGCAGGGCGGCTTCGGCGCGGGCGACCACCGCCGAGGCGCCGTCGCCGACCGCGTCGCCGCCCGAGCGGCGCACGGTGACCAGCGTGGCGATCTTGCCGGTGACCTGCTCGACCCAGTCGTTGCCCTCGCCCTGGTTGTCGGCGCGCACGATGTCGGAGGCCATGGCGGAGAAGCGGTCGGTGAGCTGCGGCTGCGTCGGCACGCCCTTGGCGGCGTAGCCGGCCACGGCCTCCAGCGGCTGGGTCACCTGGGCGTCGCCCGACGCCACGGCGCGGACGGCCTGGAGTTCCTGCTGGAACGGCTGCCCGGCGGCCAGCGCGGAGCGCAGCTGCCCGGCGGCGAGCACCAGCGTCTGGGCGGCGGTGGCGGCGTCGCGGCGGGTTTCCACCGCCTGGTTGACGGCGGCCAGCTCCTGCTTCAGCGCGTCCACCTCCTGGCGGATCTGCCCGGCGGCCTGGGCCTCGCTGCCCACCGCGTCGACGCGCTGCTGCACCTGGCCGAGCTGCTCGGTCAGCTGGGCGACGCGCGGGTCGGGCTCGGCCGGGGCGGCGGCAGCGGCGGCCTGCGGACGCTCCTCAAGCTGCTGGATGCGGGCGGCGAGCTGGCCAACGGCGTTGTCCAGCGTCTGCTGGTCGATGCCGGCGGCGGCGTTGCCCTCGGCCGGGGCGGCGGGGCGCTGCTCCAGCTTGGCGAGGCGCTCGGTCAACTGCTGGATCTGGTTGCGCAGGGCCGGGTCGGGCTGCGGCGCGGGCGCCGTGGCGGCCGGACCGGCGGCGGGACCGCCGGCGCTGGGCCAGCCGGGGACGCGCGGGCCCCACCAGGGCTGCGACAGGGCCGCGGCGCCGACCAGCAGGGCGATCAGCGACACGGCGGTGGCGAAGCCGGCGCCGGACTTGCGCTCCTCGCGCGGCGCCTCGTAGCGCGGCGGCTCGTAGGAGGAGGCGGTGTAGGCGGGGGCGGGGGGCTCCACCGGCGGCGGCGTCTCGCTCTTGACCTCGTCCGGCTTGAAGGGATCGGCCTTGGCCTCCTCGATCCGGGTCTCCTCGACCGTGATCGCCTCGGAGCGGATCTCCTCGCCCTTGATCGTCTCGGCCTTCACCTCGCCGCCGGGCAGCGTGTCGGCGCCCGGCAACGTGGAAGGCGGCAGGGTGTCCGCGACGGGCGGCAGGGTGGAGGGCGGCAAATCCGTGGCCGGCACCGGGCCACCGCCGGGCAGCGTGTCGGCGTCCGGCACAGTGGAGGGCGGCAGGGTGTCCTCGGCCTTGCCGGGTTCGGTCTTAGACGGCTCGGCGCCTCCGGGGAGCGTGGCGGCCGTCGCGATGATGGCGGCGTCCGGCGGCAGCGGCACCACCGAGCCGGCGGCGTCGGGAGCGTTGCGGTCCTCGCTCGGCGTGGCGGCTTCCAGGTCGGCTTCGCTCAGCTTGATGCGGTGCTTGGCGGCGGAGGCGCGGAGATCGGCGTGGCGGGCCAGCGGGATGGCGCCGCGCTTCTTCCAGCCCTGCACCGTGGTGACCGGGATGTCCAGCTTGTGGGCCATGGGGCGGATGCCGCCGAAGCGCTCGATGATGCGTTCGACGGCGGGGCCGCCGGCCACTTGATTTTGGTCGGGCGTCTGGTTCTGGTCGGACGGCGTGTGGCCGTTCGGGTCAGCCTCGTGTTCGGAGCCTGGGCGAGAGGTCATTGGGTGCCTTCTGGTCGCAGTTGTTCTCAACGAACGCCACACAAGCCCCCAAGCGGATGCGCTCAAGCCCGGCCCGTGCCGCCGGATGCTTCCGGCAGCAGGCCGAGCAGAGAGTCCTGCTCCGGCCGTGGCGCCACCCGTACGTTCTGCCACGGTGTCACTCCCAGCTCACCGTACGCGCGGGCAGCCTCCGCGACCGCGGGGCTGAGGCAGAGCGCGTCCACTGTACGACAGCGGTCGATGAGCCCGGCCTCGGCGACAAGCCTAACAAACGAACGGGCGGTACGGGGAGAGAAAAACAACACGGCGTCCAGTGTTCCCGTACGCAGCAGCGCCGCCGTGCCGTCCGACAGCCGCGCGCTCGGAACGGCGTCGTACAGCGTTTCCCGCAGGATGGAAAATCCGGCCTCCCCCAGCAGCGCCGACAGGTCGCCGGCCAGCTTGGTTCCTGCGACATGAAGTAGCGGACCCGCCGCTGCGGTGCAGCGTCGGCGCACCAGATCGGCCAGCGCGTACACGTCGCCGGACGCGCTTTCGACCTGCGTGAAACCGGCCGCGCGGGCGGCGGTCGCGGTGGCGTCGCCGACCGCATAGACCGGACGGTCAAGCCGGCTTGTACGTCTGGTGTAGCCCCGTACGCCGTTTGCGCTGGTGAAGAGAAGGGCCTGTACGTTTCCGACGTCCGGCTCCGGCCCGTCCAGCCAGCGGATCTCCAGCATCGGCTCCGCCGACACGGCGAATCCCAGCGCGCGCAGACGGGCCGCCAGCGGCTCGGAATCCTCCGCCGGACGGGTAACCAGAAGGTGGGGGGCCGCCATCGCCGGCCGCCGTCAGCTCTTGAAGAAGTCGGGCGGCAGGACCGCCTTGATCTCCGCCCCGGCGTCGGCGCCGATGGCGGCGGCATCGCTTGCGTTGCCGCTGCGCTCCGCCCGGAAGACCTGCCGGCCGTCGTTGGACAGCACCTTGGCCTTCAGGTGCAGCCGGTCGCCGTCCAGCGTGGCCAGTCCGGCGATGGGGGTGCGGCAGGAGCCGTCGAGCATGGCGAGGAGCGCGCGCTCCGCCGTCACGCGGGCCGTGGTGGCGGCGCAGTTCAGCGGGGCGAGCAGGGCGCGGGTGGCGTCGTCGGCGCTGCGGATTTCGATGCCGATGGCGCCCTGGGCGACGGCGGGCAGCATCTCCTCATGCTCCAGCACGGCGGTGATGCGGTCGGTCAGGCCGAGCCGGCGCAGCCCGGCGAGCGCCAGCAGGGTGGCGTCGACCTCCCCGGCCTCCAGCTTGGCGAGGCGGCTCTGCACGTTGCCTCGGAAGGGGACGACCGTCAGGTCGGGCCGCCGCTCCAGGATCTGGGCCTGACGGCGCAGGCCGGCGGTGCCGACGACGGAGCCGGCGGGCAGCGTGTCCACCGTGTGGCCGCCGCGCGAGAAGAAGGCGTCGCGCGTGTCCTCGCGCGGCAGGAGCGTGGAGATCTCCAGCCCGTCCGGCATCCAGGTCGGCACGTCCTTCATCGAATGGACGGCGAGGTCGGCGCGGCCGTCGAGCAGCGCGTCCTCCAGTTCCTTGGTGAACAGGCCCTTGCCGCCGGCCTCGGCCAGCGTGCGGTCCAGGATGCGGTCGCCGGTCGTCTTGAAGACGACGATCTCGATGGCGCCGGGGGCGGCCAGATGCGGGTGCGCCGCGATCAGCCGGTCGCGGGTCTCGTGGGCCTGCGCCAGCGCCAGCGGGCTGCCGCGCGTGCCGATGCGGAGCGGTTGGGTCATGGGGGCAGTGTTCTAGGCGATCCGCCGCGGTTTGCAAGCCCTGGTGACGGGCCTGCTACTCTTTGGTGAAAGACTTTGCCGCGCATCTCACGGCGCGCATCTCATTGCGCGCGCCGCGCCGTGACCACCATGCGGCGGCTGTCCACCGTCCAGGGCGCGTCCTCGAAATCGCCGGCCAGCCGCTCCACGGCGAATCCGGCGGCTTCCAGCATCAGCTCCAGCTCGTAGCGGAAGATCATCCGCCAGGTGAAGCCGTACTCGGTCACCGCGATCTTGCCGTCCGCCAGCAGCTCGTCGTACCAGCCGTGGATGCGCTGGCACTGCCGCTCGTCCAGGCGGGTGGCCAGGCTGTTGCGGATGTAGCGGTTGCCGCTGTGCGGGTTGCGCCGCGGTTCCGACGGGCTGGGCTTCGTCTCGGCGTCCATCGGCATGGTCAGCGGGTTCATCACGTCCAGCGCCAGCGCGCCGCCCGGCGCCAGATGGGCGGCGGCGGCGGCCAGCGTGCGGCGCTCCGCCGTCAGGTCGGGAATGAGCATCAGCACGTTGAAGGGGATGACCGCCAGCCGGAAATCCCGCACCGGCAGGTCGAGCGCCGCGGCGTCCTGCCGCACCATGTGGACGCGGTCCCGCACCTCCGGCGCCTCGCGCGCCAGCTTGGCGCGGAGCTGGTCGAGCATGGCGGCGGAGACGTCCACCGCCCACACCGTGTGCCCGGCGCGGGCCAGCGGGATGGTCAGACGGCCGGTGCCGCAGCCGATCTCCAGAACCGGGCCGCCGGTCGCCGCCGCGCGCTCCTTGTAGAAGGGCACGTCGCCGAGGATGCCGAGCCGGGCCAGCGTCGCCGCGTGCTCGGCCCGCGCCTCGCCGATCTCCAGCGACGGGTAATCGCCGTCGTAATAGACGATGCTGGCGTCGTCGTCGGGGACGTCCTTGTTCATGGAAAGGGAAAACCCTGAAGAATCCGGGCCAAGACCCTATACCAGAGCGGTGGAGACGGCTAGTTTGACGGCCATCATGATCGTTCTTGGAATCGAAACGAGCTGCGACGAGACGGCGGCGGCCATCGTGACCGACGCGCGGGAGATCCGCGCCGACGTGGTGCTCTCGCAGCTGGACGACCACACGCCCTACGGCGGGGTGGTGCCGGAGATCGCCGCGCGCGCCCATCTGGAGCATCTGGACGGGCTGATCCGCCGCGCCATGGCGGAGTCCAAGCTGGGCTTCGCCGACATCGACGCCGTGGCGGCGACCGGCGGGCCGGGGCTGATCGGCGGGGTGATCGTCGGGGTGATGACCGCCAAGGCCATCGCCGCGGCGCGCGGTCTGCCCTTCGTCGCGGTGAACCATCTGGAAGGCCACGCGCTGACCGCCCGGCTGACCGACGACGTGCCCTTCCCCTACCTGCTGCTGCTGGTGTCCGGCGGGCATTGCCAGCTCCTGGTGGTCGAGGGGGTGGGGCAATACCGGCGGCTCGGCACCACCATCGACGACGCGGTGGGCGAGGCGTTCGACAAGACGGCCAAGCTGCTCGGCCTCGGCTATCCCGGCGGGCCGCTTCTGGAGAAGGCGGCGGCGCTGGCGACGAATCCGGGCCGCTTCGACCTGCCGCGCCCGATGGTCGGGCGCCCCGGCTGCGACTTCTCCTTCTCCGGCCTGAAGACCGCGGTGCGGCGCCATGTCGAGGAGCTGGGGACGCCCCTGTCGCCGGAAGACCGGGCCGATCTGGCCGCCGCCTTCCAGACCACGGTGGCCGAGGTGATGGCCGACCGCTGCGCCCGCGCCATGCGCCGGTTCAAGGAGATGCACCCGCAGGGCGGCGCCCTGGTGGTGGCCGGCGGCGTGGCGGCCAACAAGACGCTGCGCGCCCGCCTGCAGACGCTGGCCGACCGCGAGGGCATGCCCTTTGTGGCGCCGCCGCTGCGGCTGTGCACCGACAACGCGGCGATGATCGCCTGGGCGGGGATCGAGCGCTTGCGGCTGGGCCAGACCGACCCGCTGGACTTCGCGCCGCGCCCGCGCTGGCCGCTCGATCCCACCGCGAAGCCGGCCATCGGCAAGGCCGGGGTCGGCTCCGGCGTGAAGGCGTGAGGATGATGCCGTCGTGACCCTGACCTTCCGCACCGCCGGGCGCGACGACGTGCCGGAGATCGTCCGGCTGACCGCCGACGACGCCCTGTCCACCGGCGGCGACGTCTACAGCGAGCCGCTCGACCCGCTCTACTGGGACGCCTTCGACCGCATGGCGGCCCAGCCGGGCAATTCCATCGTGCTGGCGGAGTTGGAGGGGCGGATCGTCGGCTGCTTCCAGTTCACCGTCACCCACGGGCTGGCCCGCCGTGGCGCGGCGCGGGCGACGGTGGAGGCGGTGAAGGTGGACGGCGCGCTGCGCGGCCAGGGAATCGGCAGCGCCATGATGCGGCACGCCATCGCGCTGGCCCGCGCCGAAGGCTGCGTGATGGTGCAGCTGACCAGCCAGACCCGGCGCACCGACGCCCACCGTTTCTACGAGCGGCTGGGCTTCCGGGCGAGCCATGTCGGGATGAAGCTTCTGCTGACGCCGGAGGCGTGACCGTCCGGGTTGCGGACGGAGAGCGCTCCGCCTAAACAGGCGGGCAAAACCTTCAGGATACATCTTAAAATCGGGGGGCATCCATGGCGGCAACGGACTTCCGGCGCATCGGCGTGATCGGCGGCGGGGCCTGGGGCACGGCGCTGGCCTTGGCCGCCCTGCGCGCCGGGCGGGAGGCCCTGCTGTGGGCGCGCGAGCCGGCGGTGGTCGAATCGGTCAACGCCGCGCGGGAGAACCGCGACTATCTGCCGGGGGTGGCCTTGCCCGCCGCGCTGCGCGCGACCGGCGATCTGGGCGAGGCCGCCGCCTGCGACGCCATCCTGCTCGTCACGCCGGCCCAGCATCTGCGCAGCGCCTGCGCCGGCCTCGCCGCCCATCTGCAACCGGGCACCCCGCTGGTCATCTGCGCCAAGGGGATCGAGCTGGACAGCCACGCCCTGATGAGCGAGGCGGCCGCCGCCGCGCTGCCGGCGGGGACGCCGCTGGCCGTGCTGTCCGGCCCGACCTTCGCGGCGGAGGTGGCGCGCGGCCTGCCGACCGCGGTGACGCTCGCCTGCGCCGACGCCGCGCTGGGCGCCCGGCTGGTCGAGGCGCTGGGCAGCCGCACCTTCCGCCCCTACTTGTCCGACGACGTGGTGGGGTCGCAGATCGGCGGGGCGGTGAAGAACGTGCTGGCCATCGCCTGCGGCGTGGTGGAGGGCCGCAAGCTGGGCGACAACGCGCGGGCGGCGCTGATCACCCGCGGGCTGGCCGAGATCACCCGGCTGGCCCTGGCGCTCGGCGGCCGGCCGGAAACGCTGATGGGGCTGTCGGGGCTGGGCGACCTGACGCTGACCTGCTCCAGCCTGCAATCGCGCAACATGTCGCTGGGCGCCGCCCTGGGCGCCGGCCGGACGCTGGCCGAGGTGCTGGCGGAGCGCCGCTCCGTCGCCGAGGGCGTCTACACCGCCGCCGCGGTGGTCGGGCTGGCCGGGAAGAGGGGCGTTGACATGCCGTTGTGCGCCGCCGTGGACGCCATCCTGAACCGCGGCGCCGGGCTGGACGCGACGATCGACGGGCTGCTGTCGCGGCCCTTCCGCGAGGAGGGGCGCTGAGGGCGCGACCGTCTTCGGAATGATTGCAAGATCGGATGGGTTGTGCGAGGCTTTGCGCCCTCACAATCGGAGTCCGTTCCATGCTCGCCCCGCCGCACCCGCTCGCCCTGCTGGCGCTCCGCGCCGCCGCACTGCTGGCTGCCGGGCGGACGATCGCCGCCCGACGGAGCGGGGACGGGCGAAAACAGCGCGGCGCCTGAACGACACCGCCGCGACGGCGGTCCCGCGCGTCCCGGGCGTCCGCCGCCGCTGCGCGCGCCGTTCCTCTGGCTGCACCGCTGAGGCACCCTGCGTCTGCGGAAGGCCGCGCGTCGCGGCACCTTCCGCAGCGGTCGCGGCTGCGCTAGGCTCCCGCCCGACCGAACGGAAGGGGTTCCCCATGCTGTACATGTTCCATTGCACCGACAAGGCCGGCGCCGCCCAGGTGCGGGCCGACAACCGCCCCGCCCATCTGGCCTATCTGGAGGCGCACGCCGACCGCCTGTTCGCCGCCGGCCCGCTGCTGTCCGACGATGGCCAGGGCATGGCCGGCAGCCTGCTGATCGTGGAGTGCGCCGACGAGGCCGACGCCAAGGCGTTCGCCGCCAACGACCCCTACGCCCAGGCCGGGCTGTTCGAGAACGTGGAGATCCGCGCGTGGCGCCGGGTCTACCCGAAGTCCTGAGCGGGGGCGGACGGCGATGGCCCGCTGGCTTCTGAAGTCGGAGCCCTTCAAATATTCGTGGGACCGCATGGTCGCCGACGGCACCACCCATTGGGACGGCGTGCGCAACCATCAGGCGTCGAACAACCTGAAGGCCATGAAGATCGGCGACCGCGCCTTCTTCTACCACTCGAACGAGGGGCTGGAGGTGGTCGGCGTCGTCGAGATCGCGCGGGAGTACTACCCGGACCCGAGCGACGAGGCGGGGCGCTTCGGCATGGTCGACGTGCGGGCGCTGCTGCCCGTGAAGACGCCGGTCACGCTGAAGACGATGAAGGCCGATCCGCTGCTCCAGGGCATGGCCCTGGTCAAGCAGTCGCGCCTGTCGGTCTGTCCGGTGTCGGACGCCGAATGGGCGCATGTCTGCGCGCTGGCCGGGATCGAGGCGTGACGGTTCTTCGGACGTGTTGAGAGCGCGGCCGTCTGCGGCGGCGGATCAGTCCGCCGGTTCGCAGATGGCCGCCTGGAAATCCTGCGTGGCCTGAAGCATCCGGCGGGCCAGCGCCTGCATCTCCGCCGCGGCTCCGGCGAATCCCGCGTCCTCCCCGAACGGCGCCAGGGCGGCGGAGCCGGACGCGTCCAACTCGGCCAGCGAGGCCGTGCGCAGGGCGGCGTCGATCACCATCAGGCTGGTGCGGCTGCCCATCTCCGACAGGCGCCCGGCCAGTTCGATGCCCTGTCCGGCGCCGCCGACGGGCGTGCCGTTTCCAGTGGTGCCGTTTCCGGTGGTGCCGTCCGCGTTGGTCGTGCTGGCCATGCCGGTGCCCTGCTGTTGGGTGAACGCCATGCACGCTAACGATGCGCCGGTTAAGACCGGGTTAAGCGGCCCCCCGAAGGGCGTCATCATGCTTTCGTATTATGCGCGACAAATAGTCGCGCGGTCGTGCCGCGGCGGATGCCGGTGAAGTCAAAAGAATGGGCGGTGCGCTGCAACAAAGTGGAGCCGAAAACCCCGATGGAGGGGACGGACAATCAGCCGTTCTGCTTGTGGTGACGGGAACTTGTGTGGATAATGTCCCGCAACAGGAGCGGTGGGAAGCCGCTCCCCAACAGCCCTTCAGGGCGTAACCAGAAGCACTACGGGGGAATCGCGAGCCAATGTCCGACAATTCGTTTTTTCCTGTTAAGCCGGAAATCGCCAAGACCGCTTACGTGGACGAAGCCGCCTACGCCCGCCTGTACGAGCAATCGATCAACGATCCGGAGGCCTTCTGGGGCGAGCAGGGCAAGCGCATCGACTGGATCAAGCCCTACAGCAAGGTGAAGGACGTCAGCTACACCGGCGATGTCCACATCAAGTGGTTCTACGACGGCACGCTGAACGTCTCCGCCAACTGCGTCGACCGCCACCTCGCGACGCGCGGCGACCAGACCGCCATCATCTTCGAAGGCGACGATCCGGGCGTTTCCAAGCACATCACCTACAAGGAACTGCACGAGCAGGTCTGCCGCCTCGCCAACGTCCTGAAGAAGAACGGCGTCAAGAAGGGCGACCGCGTCACCATCTACCTGCCGATGATCCCCGAGGCCGCCTACGCCATGCTGGCCTGCGCGCGCGTCGGTGCCATCCACTCCATCGTGTTCGGCGGCTTCTCGCCGGACAGCCTGAAGGACCGCATCGTCGACTGCGACAGCCACTTCGTCATCACCTCCGACGAGGGGCTGCGCGGCGGCCGCAAGGTTCCGCTGAAGGCGAACGCCGACAAGGCCGTCGCCGCGGCGCCGAGCGTCAAGCATGTGCTGGTCGTCAAGCACACCGGCGGCGACGTCGCCTGGACCGAGGGCCGCGACCTCTGGTACCACGAGGAGATCGCGTCGGTCTCCGCCGACTGCCCGCCGGAGGAGATGAGCGCGGAAGACCCGCTGTTCATCCTCTACACCTCGGGCTCGACCGGCAAGCCGAAGGGCGTGCTGCACACCACCGGCGGCTATCTCGTCTACGCGTCGATGACCCACCAGTACGTCTTCGACTACAAGGACGGCGAGGTCTACTGGTGCACGGCGGACGTGGGCTGGGTCACCGGCCACAGCTACATCGTCTACGGTCCGCTGGCCAACGGCGCCACCACGCTGATGTTCGAAGGCGTGCCGACCTATCCGGACATCTCCCGCTTCTGGCAGGTGGTGGACAAGCACAAGGTCAACATCTTCTACACCGCCCCGACCGCCATCCGCTCGCTGATGCGCGAGGGGGAGGCTCCGGTGAAGAAGACCTCCCGCTCCAGCTTGCGCATCCTGGGTTCGGTGGGCGAGCCGATCAACCCGGAAGCCTGGCTGTGGTACTACAACGTGGTCGGCGAGGGCCGTTGCCCGATCGTCGACACCTGGTGGCAGACCGAGACCGGCGGCATCCTGATCACCCCGCTGCCGGGCGCCATCGGCCAGAAGCCGGGTTCGGCGACCAAGCCCTTCTTCGGCGTCAAGCCGGTCGTCGTGGACAACGACGGCAAGGAGCTGGAAGGCGAGACCGAAGGCAACCTCTGCATCGCCGACAGCTGGCCGGGCCAGATGCGCACGGTGTTCGGCGACCACGAGCGCTTCGTCCAGACCTACTTCTCGACCTTCGCGGGCTACTATTTCACCGGTGACGGCTGCCGCCGCGACGCGGACGGCTATTACTGGATCACCGGCCGCGTGGACGACGTGATCAACGTGTCCGGCCACCGCATGGGCACGGCGGAAGTGGAAAGCGCGCTGGTCGCCCACCCGAAGGTCGCCGAGGCCGCCGTCGTCGGCTACCCGCACGACCTCAAGGGTCAGGGCATCTATGCCTACGTCACGCTCAACGCCGGGGAGACCCCGTCGGAGGAGCTGCGCAAGGAGCTGGTGGCCTGGGTCCGCAAGGAGATCGGCCCGATCGCCTCGCCGGACCTGATCCAGTGGTCGCCGGGCCTGCCGAAGACCCGTTCGGGCAAGATCATGCGCCGCATCCTGCGCAAGATCGCCGCGAACGAGCACGACAGCCTGGGCGACACCTCGACGCTGGCCGATCCGACCGTCGTGACCGACCTGATCGAGAACCGCATGAACAACGCCTGACCGCGGCGTTCATCGGGTTTTGTCTACGGACCGGGGGCCTTCGTGGCCCCCGGTTTCGTTTTGTGGGCTGTTGCTTGGTGCCGTTATTTGGGAGGGGTGTCCGATCCGCCGGAGGCGCCACCGCCGGACTGATTCTTCACGGACTCGGCGGTGCCGGGCTTCAGGCCGGACTCGCCGCTCGCCGCGTTGGGGACGGCGCCGATGCGGCCCTGCGCGCGGGTCTCCGCCGCGTTCTTCTGCTTCTCGGTGCGGCGCTCGCCCAAAGTCGGGTCCTGGGCGCCGGTCGATTCCATCCAGGCTTCGCCCTGGGACGGCGGGGCGGCGCCGAGGCCACCCTCCATCGTCTTGGCGTCCTGCGCCACGGCGGCTCCGGACAGGGCGAGGCTGGCGGCCAGCAAGGCGATGGCGCCGGGGACGTAAGACGAGGCCTGGGTCGTCATGGTTCGCTCTCCTCCTTGGTGGGAGGGGCAACAGCGGAGCGAGACGGCGGGTTCCCGATTCACCCGTTGGTGGAACGGGTTAGCCCATGCCCGTCCCGTCGCACCAGGGCTGGCGCCGTTCGCCGTGATAGGGGCGGGCGAGCCCCGCCTCGATCAGCGCGGCCGACAGGTCGGTGCCTCCGCCGGTCAGCACGCGGGCGCGCACCCGCCCACCGTACTTGTCTGGCTGGACGTCGAGCAGCCGCACCGGGGCCGCGCCGATCAGGCGGCGCGCGTGGTCGCGGGCGGTCTCCGCCAGCTCCCGCTCATGGGGGCAGCGGGCGCGCATCTCCGGCGCGTCCAGCCCGTCCACCCGGACATGGGTTTCCACCACCTGACCCAGCCAGATGGTGGCGCGCACCAGCAGCGTGTCGCCGTCCAGAACCTCCAGCACCTCCGCCGGAATCGGGCCGGGCAGGGCGGGCGGAGCGGCCTGAAGGGTGCCGGACAGCAGGGTTGAGAGAAGCGCCAGCCACAGCCCGGCGGAGCGGAGCGGGCATGGGGTGATGAACTTGGGCGATCCCATGGCGCGACCTCTCCGGGCACCGGTTCGCGAAAGGGCGAACCGGTCACAGAGTAGCGCGCGAACCAGAACGCATCAAGCACAACCTAGGTATTGTGTCCTGAATGCGTATGTATTCAATTCTTGAACAGGAGTGCAGAGGCAATCGATCCTATGAGCGTCGGCTTAGAAGTCCGAGCAGCGGCCCTTGAACTCCCAATCGCCGAAGCGGGTCGGCTCCGGTCCCTGGGGACCGCCGATTTCGCCGGGCATCTGCTCGGGTCCCTTGGCGCCGGTTTTGGCGGTCGTTTCGGCAGTCGTTTCGGCCTCGGGCTTCGGGGTGTCCTGCGGTGCCGGGCCGGTGGTCTTCGTCTCGGTCATGGCCGTCCTCTGGGGTCGGGTGCGGTGCTTGGCCATCTTGAACGATGCCTTCCGCCAAGCCCATATCACCAGACAGGCCCGGCGGAAAGCCCCGCCGGGGCCATCCTGTCCAACCAACAGTGAAACCGTCCAGAAGATCGCCCGGAACATCGCCCGGAACATCGCTAAGAGAACACCGCCATGACCAGCTATGTGAAGACCACCATCCTCCTCGCCGGCCTGACCGCCCTGTTCATGGGCATCGGCTATCTGATCGGCGGCAAGGGCGGCATGATGATCGCCTTCGTCATGGCGCTGGGCATGAACCTGTTCAGCTACTGGAACTCCGGCGACATGGTGTTGTCCATGTACGGCGCGCGGGAGGTCGACGCCTACACCGCCCCCGAATATTACGGCATCGTCCAGCAGCTCGCCGAGCGCGCCGGCCTGCCGATGCCGCGCGTCTACATCATGGAGAACGACCAGCCCAACGCCTTCGCCACCGGGCGCAACCCGGAGAACGCCGCGGTTGCCGCCACCACCGGCCTGCTGCGCCTGCTGAGCCCGGAGGAGATCGCCGGCGTCATGGCGCACGAGCTGGCCCATGTGAAGAACCGCGACACGCTGATCATGACGATCACCGCGACCATCGCCGGCGCCATCTCCATGCTCGCCAACTTCGGCATGTTCTTCGGCGCGTCGCAGGGCAACAGCCAGAACGGGCAGGGCGGCAACCCGCTGGGGCTGATCGGCGGCATCCTGATCGCCGTCCTGGCCCCCTTCGCCGCGATGATCGTCCAGATGGCGATCAGCCGCACCCGCGAGTACGAGGCCGACCGCATCGGCGCCGAGATCTGCGGGCGCCCGCTGTGGCTGGCCGACGCGCTGACCCGCATCCACAACTACGCCCACCAGATCCCCAACTACGCGGCGGAATCCAACCCGGCCACGGCGCATCTGTTCATCGCCAACCCGCTGCACGGGCGCAGCCTCGACAGCCTGTTCTCCACCCACCCGAACATGGAGGAACGGGTCCGCCGCCTGCGCGGCATGGCCGGCCCTTCCTTCATGCCGCGCAGCCCCTGGGGGTGAGCCGGTCAGGACCATCGCGCGACCCGATGCGCCGCGAGGACGGTGGACAAGATCGACACGGATTTCACGGATTTGGGCACGGATTCCACGGAATCCCCAATCCGTGCCTCATTCCAGCCGCACTGGGCCGAACAGCTCCGTGAAATCCAGTTTTGATCCGTGAAATCCGTGTCGATTTTTGTCCGCGTTTTCTGGGCGCTGCGTTCAGGCGGGCTTTTCCGGCCCGGACGGTTCGCGGTTGCACGCCGAAAGACGTACGTCTACCTTCCCACCGCTTGCCGATTGTGGGGCGCTCAGGGGGAACACCGCATGTCCGACGTCACGAAATACCGCCTCGTCACCCGGTCCGACTTCGATGGGCTGGTCTGCGCCGTGCTCCTGAAGGAGCTGGGCATCCTCGACGAGATCAAGTTCGTGCATCCCAAGGACATGCAGGACGGCAAGGTCGAGATCTCCGACCGCGACATCACCACCAACCTGCCCTATGTGCCCGGCGTCCATCTCGCCTTCGACCATCACCTGTCGGAGACGATCCGCGTCGGCAAGCGCGACAACCACATCATCGAGGCCGACGCCCCCTCCGCCGCCCGCGTCGTCTACAACTACTACGGCGGCAAGGAGCGCTTCCCGACCATCTCCGACGCGATGATGGCCGCGGTCGATCAGGCCGACTCCGCCCAGTACGGCATCGAGGACATCCTGAAGCCGCAGGGCTGGACCCTGCTGAATTTCATCATGGACGCGCGCACCGGCCTCGGCCGCTTCCGTGACTTCCGGATCTCCAACTACCAGCTCATGATGGAGCTGATCGACTGCTGCCGGAATCACGGCATCGACGAGATCCTCGCCCTGCCCGACGTGAAGGAGCGGGTGGACCTCTACACCGAGCATGAGGCGAAGTTCTCCGACCAGCTCGCCCGCTGCAGCACGATCCGCGGCAACGTCGTGGTCATCGACCTGCGGCGGGAGGAGACCATCTACGCCGGCAACCGCTTCATGATCTACGCGATGTACCCGGAATCGAACGTGTCGATCCACGTCCTGTGGGGGCTGAAGCAGCAGAACACGGTGCTGGCCTGCGGCAAGTCGATCATCAACCGCAGCTCCAAGACCAACATCGGCCCGCTCATGCTGGAATACGGCGGCGGCGGGCACGAGGCGGCGGGCACCTGCCAGGTGGACAACGACAAGGCCGAAGCGGTGCTGGAGGAGATCGTCGGGCGCATGCGCGCCGACGGCTGACGGGAATCGTGCCGGACCTGTTCCTCGACAAGACTCCGCTGTTCGACGCGGGGTGGCTGACCGTTTCCGCCGCCACCAGCCGGGATGACGTGCTCCTCCGGATCGCCGAAGCCGAACGCCGCGCCGAGGCGGCGCTGGAGCAGCTCGCGCAAACGCTGACCCAGGGCATCGCGGCGGCGGAGCGCGACCGGCGCATTGACGCCCTGCTGGCGCTGGAGACGCGCGGCATCCCGGCTTCCCGCACCGCGGCGGACGGGGCGGTGGAGCGCGTCATGATGGAGGTCGCCTTCCGCAAGCGCGACCTGATGCCCCGCTTCCACGAGCTGGCCGAGCGGTGCCGTGCCATCCACCGCAGCGCCCTGGCGATGGCGCGGGACGCCCGCTGGGCGCTGATGCTGGAGCGCGCCGCCGCCGACCCCGGCGGGCCGTCCAGCCCCATCCAGGGGACGGGGACCCGCTACGTCAAGAGCGACCGCTACGACGCCCGCGCCGCGCGCAGCCTGCCGCCGGACGACCGTGTGCGCGCCGACCGTTTCCTCAAGCGGCTGGGCGAGGACCCGGTGCCGCCGGAGCTGGAGTTGAGCGCGCTGGAGGGGACGGCGCTGTGGGCGATGAAGGCCGGCAACGGCAACCGCTTCATCCTGCGCCGGGCCGAATTGCGCGGCGTCGCCTGCTTCTTCGTCGAGGATGTCGGCCCCTACCCCGACCACGAGGGCGGACGGCGGGGCGTGCTGGCCCGCTGAGAGGGGAGGGAATCCGTTCGGCCCCGCGCTGCGGCTACTCGACACCCGCGGCCCGGCGCGCTACATCCAGCGGCATGTCCGACGCCTCCCTTGCCGCGCGCTCCGCCGCGCTCGACCTGCTGCGCGATGTGCTGCGCAAGTCCATCCCCTTCGACGACGCGTTCGACGCGCATCCGGAGTTGCGCGGGCTCGACCCGCGCGACCGCGGCTTCGTGCGGCTGCTGACCGCCACCGTGCTGCGCCGGCTCGGCCAGATCGACGCGCTGATCCAGGGCAGCCTCGCCAAGCCGGGCCTGCCCAAGGCCACCGTGCACGACATCCTGCGGCTGGGCGCCGCCCAGCTCGTCTTCCTCGGCACGCCCGCCCACGCCGCCGTCGACACGGCGGTGGAGCTGGCCGCGGCCAAGGGGGCCGAACCCTACAAGGGCCTGATCAACGCCGTCCTGCGCCGCATCGGCCGCGAGGGGGCGGAACTGGCCGCCCAGCAGGACGCCGGGCGCCTGAACACGCCGGACTGGCTGTGGCTGGCCTGGCGGCAGGCCTACGGCATCGGCCGCACCCGCGGCATCGTCGAGGCGCACCTGCACGAGGCGCCGCTGGACATCACCGTCAAGGCCGATCCCGCGGCCTGGGCGGAGCGGCTGGAGGCCAAGCTGCTGCCCACCGGCACGCTGCGCCGCGCCGCCGGCGGCAACCTGACGGAGCTGCCGGGCTTCGCCGAGGGCGCCTGGTGGGTGCAGGACCTCGCCGCCTCGCTGCCGGCCAAGCTGTTCGGCGATCTGGCGGGCAAGCGCGTCTACGACCTGTGCGCGGCGCCCGGCGGCAAGACCGCGCAGCTCGTCGCGCAGGGCGCGCAGGTGACGGCGGTCGACCGTTCCGCCAAGCGTCTGGAGCGGGTGCGGGAGAATCTGGCCCGCCTCAACCTGTCGGCGGAGGTGCTGGCGACCGACGCCGCCACCTGGACCCCCGACCAGCCGGCCGACGCAGTGCTGCTCGACGCCCCCTGCTCGGCCACCGGGGCGATCCGCCGCCACCCCGACATCCTGCGCGTCAAGACGCCGGAGGACATCACCAAGCTGGCCAAGGCGCAGAGCCGCCTGCTGGCCCACGCCGTCGATCTGGTGAAGCCGGGCGGGACGCTGATCTACTGCACCTGCTCCATCCAGCCGGAGGAGGGCGAGGCGCAGATCGACCGCATCCTGGCCCGCGACAAGCGGGTCGAGCGGCTGCCGATCACGCCGGGAGATATGGGCGGCGGGCATGCGGGGGATGGCAATTTGGCCGAGTTGATCAACGAGCGTGGTGAGGTACGATCCCTGCCGGGCATGCTCGGGGACCTCGGCGGGATCGACGGGTTCTTCGTGGCACGGCTGCGACGGCTGCACGATTAGGGCACCACCGGCTTGCGGGGGTCGAGGCGAATTTGATACGACAACAGGATGCATCCCCCCGATCGCCCGAATGCCTTCAGCGAAGCGCCGGCCATCGCCTCCCCCTGCCGTGTGACGGGGTGAGCCGATGAGCGCCGGGCGTGGGAAAATGGGCCGCTTGCGGGACGGCGTCGCGCAGATCGCCTTCGGCAACCCGATCTACAAGCTGACGCTGGGCGGCCGCGCGCCGACCGCCCTGTCCGCCGTGCCGCCGGACCCTTGGCCGGGCGACGCCGGCGAGGGCTCGGCGATCCTGGCCGGCGTCTTCCGCTTCGGCGGGCAGGCCGCGGCGGCCGACGCCCACGGCGCGCCGAACTGGCGGGCCGGCAGCGCCGTCTGGCAGGACGCCCTGCACGGCTTCGACTGGCTGCGCGACCTGCGGGCGGTCGGCGGCGACACGGCGCGGCGGCGCGCCCGGTCGCTGGTGCTGTCCTGGCTGGAGCACAACGGGAGCTGGAACGCCCAGACCTGGGCGCCGGAGGTGCTGGGCGCCCGCATCGCCGCCTGGATCGGCCTGCACGACTTCTACTGCGCCTCCGCCGACGACGAGTTCCGCGCCGCGGTCTTCGACAGCCTCGCCCGGCAGGTCAAACACCTGACCCGCGTGGTGCCCGGCGCGCTGGACGGCAAGGCGCTGGTCACCGCGGCCAAGGGCCTCGTCTATGGCGGCTTCTGCCTGCCGGAGCACGAGCGCGTCGGCCAGGACGCGTTGAAGCTGCTGGAGCGCGAGCTGCCGCGCCAGATCCTGCCGGACGGCGGCCATATCGAGCGCTCCCCCTCGGTGCAGCTCCGCATCCTGCGCGACCTGATCGACATGCGGTCGGTCCTGCGCACCGCCCGCGCCGACGTGCCGGAGGCGCTGCAGCACGCCATCGACCGCATGACCCCGGCCCTGCGCTTCTTCCGCCACGGCGACGGCGGCCTCGCCCTGTTCAACGGCGGACGGGAGGAGGACGCGGCGCTGGTCGACACGGTGCTGGCCCAGGCCGACGCCCGCGGGCGCCCGCTGAAGAGCGCGCCGCACACCGGCTTCGAACGGCTGATCGCCGGGCGGACCATGGTGCTGATGGACACCGGCGTGCCGCCGGTCACCGGGCTGGACGCCACCGCCCACGCCGGCACGCTGTCGCTGGAGATGTCGGTCGGCAAGGAGCGGCTGATCGTCAATTGCGGCGCCCATCCGGTGAAGACCGGCCCCTGGCGCGCCGCGCTGGCCGGCACCGCCGCCCATTCCACCGTCGTGCTGGCCGAGACCAACTCGTCGGAAGTGATGGAGCAGGGCGGGCTGGGCCGCCGCCCCTCCCATGTCGGCTGCGAGCGGCAGGAGAACGACGGGGCGGTGCTGGTCGTCGCCACCCACAACGGCTACAGCCGCAACTTCGGCTACCTGCACCGCCGCCGCGTCTATCTGGCGGAGAACGGCGAGGACCTGCGCGGCGAGGACATGCTGGAGCCGGTGATCGGCGCCACGCCGGAGCCGCGGCCCTTCACCATCCGCTTCCACCTGCACCCGGCGGTCCAGGCGAGCCTCGTCCAGGGCGGGCAGGTGCAGCTCAAGCTGCCGAGCGGGGCCGCCTGGCGGCTGCGCGCGTCGGGCGGAACGCTGGAGCTGGAGGAGAGCATTTATCTGGGCAGCGGCGACGAGCCGCGGCGGACCACCCAGATCGCCGTCTCCGGACATACCGGCCCCGCCATCAAGACGGTGAAATGGGCCTTGCGCCGCGAGCGCAAGGGGGGGTAAACCGCGCGCATCCGCGGCGGACAGGCCGTGGGAATACGGATCGGTGCCTGTTTCGAGAGTCTGTGGAGTGTTCGCCCTGCGACCGTGATCCCCGCCCCGGCGGGGGTGACGAAGCGGGGTGTTTCGCTTTTCCGGATCGGTCAGGTCCCGACGGCTCAGGTCCCGTTTTCCCATGCGCCGTCTTCCCAAGCCCTGCCCGCCGCAGCCGGTTCCATGACAGCCAGGATGCCCCGATGAGCCCGCCGAACGTCGCCCACTCGCCCGCCCCCGATCTGGTCCGCATCACGCGCGCGCTGATCTCCGTGTCCGACAAGACGGGCCTCGTCGCGCTCGGCCAGGCGCTGGCGGCCAAGGGCGTGGAGATCCTGTCCACCGGCGGCTCCGCCCAGCGGCTGGCCGAGGCCGGCATCCCGGTGAAGGAGGTCTCCGACCACACCGGCTTCCCGGAAATCATGGACGGGCGCGTCAAGACGCTGCACCCGCGCGTGCACGGCGGCATCCTGGCCCGCCGCGACATCCACGCCGAGGCGATGACCACCCACGACATTCCGCCGATCGACCTCGTGGTGGTGAACCTCTACCCGTTCGAGGCGATGGTGTCGAAGGGCGCCGACTACGCCAACTGCGTGGAGAACATCGACATCGGCGGCCCGGCGATGATCCGCGCCGCGGCCAAGAACCACGACTTCGTCACCGTCGTCACCGATCCCGAGGATTACGAGGCGGTTCTGGACGAGCTGGCGACCCATGACGGCGCCGTCACGCTGACGCTCCGCCGCACGCTGGCCCAGCGCGCCTACGCCCGCACGGCCTCCTACGACGCGGCCATCTCCTCCTGGCTGGCCGGTCAGCTCGGCGAGACCTTCCCGCCGCGCACCACCCTGTCGGGCAAGCTCAGCCAGACCCTGCGCTACGGCGAGAATCCGCACCAGCAGGCGGCCTTCTACGTCACCGGCGAGCAGCGTCCGGGTGTGGCGACGGCGATCCAGCTCCAGGGCAAGGAGCTGTCCTACAACAACCTGAACGACACCGACGCCGCCTTCGAGCTGGTCGCCGAGTTCGAGCGCCCGGCCGTCGCCATCATCAAGCACGCCAACCCCTGCGGCGTGGCCGAGGGGGCGAACCTGCTCGACGCCTACAAGCAGGCCCTGCTGTGCGATCCGGTCAGCGCCTTCGGCGGCATCATCGCCGTCAACCGTCCGCTGGACGCCGCCACGGCCGAGGAGATCGCCAAGCTGTTCGCCGAGGTGGTGATCGCTCCGGACGCCGACGACGCGGCCCGCGCCCTGCTCGCCACCAAGAAGAACCTGCGCGTCCTGCTGACCAAGGACGTGCCGAACCCGGCCGAGCCGGGGATGATGGTGAAGCAGCTCTCCGGCGGCTTCCTGCTGCAGAACCGCGACAACGGCCGCATCACCCTTGACGACCTGAAGGTGGTGACCAAGCGCGCCCCGACCGAGCAGGAGCTGGCCGACCTGCTCTTCGCCTTCCGTGTCGCCAAGCATGTGAAGTCGAACGCCATCGTCTACGCCAAGAACGGCGCCACGGTGGGCGTCGGCGCCGGCCAGATGAGCCGCGTCGACTCAGCGCGCATCGCCGCCATCAAGTCGGCGGAGGCCGCCAAGGCCGCCGGCCTGAGCGAGCCGCTGACCAAGGGGTCGGTGGTCGCCTCGGACGCCTTCTTCCCCTTCGCGGACGGCCTGCTGGCCGCGGCGGAGGCCGGCGTGACGGCGGTGATCCAGCCCGGCGGCTCGATCCGCGACAACGACGTCATCGCCGCCGCCGACGAGAAGGGCTTGGCGATGGTGCTGACGGGGATGCGCCACTTCCGGCACTGAGCATCCGCGTTCGCGAGCTTTTGCCCCCTCCCTAACCCTCCCCCGCTGCGCAGGGGAGGGGACCAACCCCCTCCACCGCGGAGCGGGGGAGGGTCGGGGAGGGGGCAAGGCACTCTTTACCCCCGCCGCGGCCCCATCAGCCGGGCCAGCAAGGCGGTGGCGTCGGTCTGCGGCGCTTTCCCGTCCGCACCGTCTTCCGGTTTCAGGCGCCCGGTCGCCGCCATGGCGATCAGCATCGCCGGATGCAGCGCGGGGTGATGCCCCGGCGGATGCCCGGCCGAATCGCTTTCCCCACGCGCCGCGGCGTGGTCGCGGGCCAGCGCCTCGTTGATGTGCGCGAAGGCCTCGATGTCCTTGATGTGCAACATGTCCGTTCCGCCCTCCGCGCCAAGTTCGTTGTGCGTCGCAGCAAAAGGCAAGTTAGCAGCTTCCGCTGGGTGAATCCGCCGTCATGCCGCGGCGGACTGTCGCACCCCGTTCGCATCGCCCGGTGCCGGCTCCCGAACCGCCAGCATAAGCCCAAAACCGATGACGAAGAAAGCCACAACGCTCGCCATGCCGGCCCTCTGGCTCTCGAACAGCGTGGTGGCCAGCCCGAAGGCCAGCGGCCCGACGAAGCCGGCCATGCGGCCGGTCAGGCTGTAGAGCCCGAACATCTCGCCCACCATGCCCGGCGGGGCCAGCCGCGCCATCATCGACCGGCCGGCTGCCTGCGCCGGCCCGAAGAAGGCGCCCAGCCCCAGGGCCAGCACCCAGAACCACGCCTTCTCCGTCGCCAGCAGCAGCGGCACGCCGAAGGCGGTCAGGCCGATCAGGCTGACCAGGATCGTCGGCTTGGCCCCCATGCGGTCGTCCACCCAGGCGAAGCCGATGGCCCCGACGCCGGCCACCACGTTCAGCGCGATGGCGAAGAGCAGGATCTCCTCGAAAGTCATGCCGAAGGCCTGGGCGGCGAAGATGCCGCCAAAGGCGGTGATGGTGTTGATGCCGTCGCGGTAGATCGCGCTGGCGATCAGGAAACGCAGCGTGTTGCGGTATTTGCGCGTTTCCGCCAGCGTCCGGCGCAGCGTCGCCATACCCTCCCGCGCTGCCTGACGGATGCCGAGGCCGGTCGCCGGCACGTCCGGAACGAACAGGAAGAAGGGCAGGGCGAACAACCCGTACCAGGCGGCGGCCAGCAGGGCGGTGGCGCGCACCGGCGCCTGCTCCGCGGTGTCGAGCAGGCCGAACAGCGGGGTGGGGGACTTCACGAAGACGAACAGGGCGACCACCAGACAGGCCAGCCCGCCGAAATAGCCGATGCCCCAGCCCCAGCCGGAGATCCGCCCGAGCATCCGCGGCGGGGCCAGAGCGGTCAGGCTGGCGTTGTAGAAGACGTTCGCCAGCTCGAAGGCGACGGTGCCGATGACCACGCAGACCAGGGCGAACAGCGCGTGGGACGGGTCGGGCTTCACCCACCACAGGGCGGCGCAGAAGACCACGGTCAGGCCGGTGAACAGCGCCATCCACGGCTTGCGCCGCCCCGTCCGGTCGGCCACCGCGCCCAGAACGGGGCTGAGCAAGGCGATCAGCAGACCGGCGACGGTCAGCGCGGCGCTCCAGCGCGAGGCCCCGGCGACCTCGTCCCCGACCACGCCGCGGGCGAAATAGACCGAGAAGATGAAGGTCGTGATGATGGTGTTGTACGACGAGTTCGCCCAGTCGTAGAGGCACCAGGACGCGATGGCACGGCGGCTCGGCGCCTCGGCGGTGTGGGGCATGCTGAAGGATCGGCCATCTGTTGTCCGGGATGGCCCACTCTAGGCAAACCGGCCGGGAATGCCAACCGAGGGGATCGGGCGCCGGCTTCCCGTCCTACTCCCCGATGACGGGCTTGTCGAAGCTCTGCGCCGCCGCCCACCGCGTCGCCCATTCGGTCGAACTCTTCTCCTCAGCGCTCACGGCGTCCAGGAAGGTGAGGTTCGCCTTCATCCTTGCGGCCTCGTCGCCGCGGAACGGATCGACGAAGCTGGCCTCCTGGCTGATCGGGCCGTTGTAAAGCCCCATGGCCAGCCCCTCCTGCTGGGCCATGATGGATTGGGCGATGTCCTGCTCCTGCTTGCTGAACTGGCCGCCGGCGTTGCTGCGAACCGCTTCGAGTGAGCGGCGGTCGAGATCGCCCATCAGGGAGTACCAGTCGCGGCCCTCGAAACTGTCGAAGTCGAAGGGCTTGCCGCTCGCCTTCATGGCGTCGTACTGCGCGTCCATGCGGGCGCGGGCGTCCTTGGCGACGGCCGGTCCGCTCAGGCCCGCCGAACTGGACACCGCCCCCGGATCGGTGACGGCCTTCGCCAGCGCCGTGGCGGACTTGCCGTCGCGCGTCGGGAAGTAGGCGGCGTAGGGGCCGGCCGGCGTGCCGTTTCCGGTCTTGGCGGCCTTGGACGCCGTGGCGGTTGCCATGAAGGCCTGGGCTTCGACGGACAGGGTGACGAAGACGGCCGAGCCGCCGGAGGCCGCCGCCGGTTGGCCGGCGGCCGTGTTCGCGGAGGTTCCCTTGTCGGCGCCCCCCAGCACGGTCAAGGCCGCCCTGAGGCTGAAACCGGCGAGGCTGAAACCGGCGAGGCTGAAGCCGGACGCTTGCGCGTTTGGCGTCGTGATCGACATGAGAAGGCCCTCCCGACCATCCAGGCGGGCGTCTTGCCGATGCCGCCAATCGTTGATGGCAGCCTACAGCGTTCAGGCCAGGGTTGTCAAAATCAGGGGCTTTTTATTCTGTAGGGCGAATAGCCGCGGGGGGCGCGGCCGTTGGGGGCTCGTCCAGGTGAACGGCGTCGAGGTCGATGGTGGGGCGCCGGTCGTTCAAGCGCTGATCGATCCGGGCGCGCCATTGCGCCATCTGCGCCTGGATCGCCTCGATCTCCGCCTTCTGCCGATCCAGGTCGGACAGGTCCGGCGGCGGGACGGCGATGCGGTCGGGAGTCTCGTCGATGCTCACGGGCCTCTCCAGTCTGGTGTCGATCGGCTGGCTTCGGTCCGCGGCAAAGCCCGAAGGCGCGCGCCCGCTCAACCGCCCACGCCGAACGAAATCTGGTTGTTGTCGTAGCGGGCGACGATGGTCAGCCGGTCGCCGGGGCGCACGCGGATCGGCGTCTCCAGATAGGTCATCGCCTGCTTCCAGTGGTTCGTCCGCGCCTGGCTTTCGGAGCGGTAGGTGACCTCCTCGTCCATATAGAGGTCAAACCAGAAGGCCACACCGTGGCAGGTGCCTTCCGCCGTGATCTCCACGGCGATCTCGCGGACCCCCTCCTCGGGCATGTTGCGGGTGAAGTCGAAGTCGAGCGCGGTGAAGGCGGCCGACAGCGGCGTGTGGGCGTCGGCGCCGAGGTCGATCTGCTGGTAGCCGGGGGAGCGGAACACGTCGAAGGTCGACATGTCGAAGCCGCCGATGGTCTTCACCGGGTTGATGCGGGCCAGCTCCGGGGTCTCCACCAGCATGGCGTAGACGGTCGAGGCGCGCGGGATGATCGCGCCGCCGGGCTTCACCAGATGGGTGCGGGCGTGCTGCAGCACCGATAGCATGCGCGGCGCCAGCATGCCGATGTTGATGAGTTCCGACACGAAGACGTCGGCCTTCTCCCGCAGGTCGCCGCCCTCGCCCACCGACAGGCGGGTGGACAGCTTCGGCACCACGTCGATGCGGTCGGCGTAGCCGTTGTTGGCGACGGTCTCGCGGGCGATGCGGGCAAGGATCGGGTTCACCTCGCAGGTCACCACCTTCCGCGCCCCGGCGCGCGCCGCCATCATGGCGACGATGCCCGATCCGGTGCCGATCTCCAGGACCAGCGAGTCCGGACCCACCGCGCGCTTCAGCGCCGCCTCGTAGGCGTCGTTGCGCTCGAAGTCGTTGATCATCGGCAGGTGCCAGCCGGGGACGGCGTTGGAATAGATCAGCCGGCGGGTGAACTGCACCAGCGGGTGGTCCGGCGCGATGGCGCGGGCGGCCTCGATGGCCTCCACCGCCTCGTTGGCGCGGTCGAGGCTCTGCAGCGTGTGGGCCAGACCGACATGGGCGGGGACGAAGCGGGGCGCCGCCGCGATCACCACGCGGAAGGCCTCCTCCGCCTCCTCCAGGGCGCCGCGGGTGCTCAGCGCCTCGGCGAGGTTGTAGCGGGCCTCCAGATACTCCGGCGCCCGTTCCAGCGCGGCGCGGAAGGCGGCCTCCGCCTCGTCCAGACGGCCCAGCTCGCGCAGGGTGGTGCCCAGGAAATTGTGCATCTCCGGCGCGTCGCCGCGCAGGGCCAGGGCGGCGCGGAAGGCGCCCTCGGCGTCCTCCAGCCGGCCCAGCGCCTTCAGCGCGTTGCCCAGATTGCCGTGAAGCTCCGGCAGGCGGTCGTTGAGGGCGATGCCGGCGCGGAACGCCTCCTCCGCCTCCGCGGCGCGGCCGAGCTGGAAGAGCAGGCTGCCGCGGCTGTTGTGGAAGGACGGGTCCTTGCCGTCCTCGGCGATGGCGTGCGTGAAGAGGTCGAGCGCGCCGTCGGGATGGCCGGTGTGGGCGGCGACGACGCCCAGCAGGTGCAGGGCCTGCGCGTTGTGCGGGTCGGTCGCCAGAATCGCCCGGCAGGTCGCCTCCGCCCCGCCCAGATCGTTCGTCCGCAGCAGGCGGATGGCGTCGTTCAAGGTCGGCTGGGGGTCGGTCATCGCGGCGGCTCCGGGTCGTTCAGTGTCCGCACCATAGCGGGAAAGCCCGAGCCGCTACAGATCAAGTTTGTGCCGTGGCGGGAGCATGCTTTGCGTGCGGGGGCCGAAGTCCGTACACGCGACAATCTGCCCTTGCAAGGCGTTGCGTCCATGCGTTGTGTTCCATTGATATTCTATTGCCTTTTGGTAGATTTCGGCGAAAGTCCCTTGCCTTGTGCACCTGTCCCCGACCGTTTTGCCGGAGTCACGTCATGGCCGATACAGACCATACCCTGCCGATCATCGCGATCTCGCCCAGCGGCGTCACGAACCGCGAGGGCAACAGCGGCATCACGCCCTATCTCTTCACTGTGACGCGCAGCGGGGACGTCAGCCAAGCCTCGACAATCGATTGGGCGGTTGCTTCGTCTGGCTCGGTTCCAGGAAGCCTCATCTACCAACTCGATGACGGCCAACTCAGCGCCGAGGATTTTGGGGGAACCTTACCATCGGGAACCATGAACTTTGCCCCCGGAGAAACGACGAAAACCCTCACCGTTCCCATTCAGGGCGATCAGCATGTGGAACGCGACGAAAACTTCAAGGTCATGCTCTCCAATCCGATCGGCGCCACGCTCGATACAAATGCCTTTTCGTCGACCGGAAGCATCCTCAATGATGACATCCCGTTTTCCATTTCCATGATGCCGCTGGGGTTAGCATCAACCGGGATCGCGGAGGGGAATACGGGGAGCATCAATTTCGATTTCTATGTGGGACGCGACGTCGCTCTGAATCCAAAGGCCTTTTCGGTAAATTGGCGAGTCGTCGGTTACGGCCGGAACCCGGCCGACGCCGCCGATTTCGGAGGGACGCTGCCCTCGGGTACGATCCACTTTGCCGAAGGGGAACATAATAAGGTCATCAGCATCCGCGTGACCGGCGACCGGCTGCCCGAATCCGACGAGGGCTTCCGTGTTGAACTCTCGACACCAGTTGCGGCTTCGGGTGGTTCCGCTACGGATGTCGCGATGAGCGTCGTCATAGAGACAAGGTCAGCGCTGGGCATCATCAAGGACGACGACAACGGTGATTCCAGCAATCTCCTCTCGATCATGTCCGGTGGCACTGGCCGCTATTTTCGAATGGACCCCTACTCCGGTCCCGTCACATGGCTGAAGAACATGCACATCGCCGAGGATGACGGTGAAGCGATGGTGGGATCGGCTGCCGCCGACTTCATCAACGCGCGCGGCGGCGACGACGCCGTGGACGGCGGCATGGGGGACGATGTGCTCGATGGCGGCACGGGATCGAACTGGCTGGTCGGTGGCTTCGGCAACGACACCTTCTTCATCGACGGGCGTGGCGGCGGCACCACATGGTCCACCGTGACCGATCTGGAAAAGGGCGAGTGGGTGACCGCCTGGGGTTGGACGGAAGGCGTGTCCAAACTGACCTGGGCGGAGATGGCCGGTGCGGAAGGCAACAAAGGGGCGACGGCCCATATCGATCTGGACGCGAATGGCAGCATCGATATGAGCCTGACCATCGCCGGCAAATCCTCCGGCGCGATCCTGGTGATGCCCGGTCAGGTGAACGGTTCCAGCTATCTCGCCTTCACCCTCGCCTGACCGGGCCCACGGCCTCCGATCTTACCCCGCCGTCAGGCCGCGGAGCTGCCGGTTTGCCACCGCCAGCATCGACAGGTCGACGTTGGGCTGGGTGCGCAGCTCGGACAGGAGCTGCTCCACCCGTTCCACCACCGGTCGGCGATGGGCGATCCAGGCCTCCACGGGGGCTTCCGCGGGAAGCTGGTCCACCGCCTCCAGGACGCGGGTGGTCAGCGCGGTCTGGTGGGCGAACAGGTCGTCCACCAGAGCGGCCACCGCCTGCTTCTGCCAATGGTTCTCCGCCTTCGCCGCGGCGGCCTTGTCGCGCAGCCATTCCAGACCGAAGCGGCGGCCCAGCATGAAGTAGACCGCGGCGACGTCCGCGACCCCGCGGCCGGTGCGTCCGGCGATGCGGACGAGGTCGGGGGCGGCGGCCAGCACCGGCAGCGCGGCCATGCGGCGGGCCAGCTCGGCGGGAACGCCTTGCTCCTGGTAGGAGGCGACGCGGGCGGTCAGGCGGGCCGTCTCCTCGGCGTCCAGCACATTGTCCAGACCAGCCAGAAGCGTCTCGATGCCGGGCCGGAAGGCCTCCGTCTCGCGGGCGATGTCCAGCGGCTGCTGGCAGCTCGCCAGGAACCAGGCGGCGGCGCGCTCCATGTGGCGGACGGTCTCCAGGATCATGGCGGTCTGGAGCGCGGCGGGAACCGCGTTGTCCAGATCCTCGATCCCCGTCCACAGCGAGCGCAGGCCGAAGGCGTCGCGCACGATGGTGTAGGCGCGGGCGACGTCCGCCGGTCCCATGCCGGTCTTCTCCATCATCTCCTTGACGAAGGTCGGGCCGGTGCGGTTGACGAGGCTGTTGGTGACGCTGGTCGCGATGATCTCCCGCCGCAGCCGGTGCCGCCCCACCGCCTCCGCATGGGCCTTGCGCAGCGGCTTGGGGAAGTAGCGGGTGAGGTCGTCGGCCATGAAGGGGTCGTCCGGCAGGTCCGACGCCAGCAGATCGTCGTAGAGCGTGATCTTGGCGTAGGCCAGCAGCACGGCCAGCTCGGGCCGGGTCAGCCCCTCGCGGTTGGCCATGCGGGCGGACAGCTCCTCCTCGTCGGGCAGATACTCGATGGCGCGGTTGAGCCGGCCCGCCTTCTCCAGCGAGCGGATCAGCCGGGCCTGAGCCTCCAGCGCGTCGGGACCCTGGGCGCGGGCGACGGTCAGGGCCTGGCTCTGCAGGTAGTTGTCGGCCAGCACCAGACCGGCCACCTCGTCGGTCATGGCGGCCAGCAGCTGGTCGCGCTGCTTCAGCGTCATGTCGCCGCGGACGACCACGTCGTTCAGCAGGATCTTGATGTTCACCTCATGGTCGGAGGTGTCGACGCCCGCCGAATTGTCGATGGCGTCAGTGTTCAACCGGACCCCGTGCTGCGCCGCCTCGATGCGGCCGCGCTGCGTGACGCCGAGGTTGGCGCCTTCGCCGATCACCTTGGCCCGCACGTCGCGCCCGTCGATGCGCAGCGCGTCGTTGGCCTTGTCGCCGACCTCGGCGTTGGTCTCCTCCGCCGCCTTCAGGTAGGTGCCGATGCCGCCGAACCACAGCAGGTCCACCTCGGCCTTCAGCAGGGTCTGCATCAGCTCCAGCGGGGTGACGTGGTCCTTGGCGATGCCGAAGCGCTGGCGGATCTCCGGCGTCAGCTCCAGCGACTTGGCGGAGCGGTCGAAGACGCGCCCGCCCGCGGACAGCAGCGACGCGTCGTAGTCCGCCCAGGAGGAACGGGGCAGGTCGAACAGGCGCTGCCGCTCCTCCCAGCTCCGCGCGGCGTCGGGGTCGGGGTCGATGAAGATGTGCCGGTGGTCGAAGGCGGCGAGCAGGCGGATGTGCTTCGACAGCAGCATGCCGTTGCCGAACACGTCGCCCGACATGTCGCCGACGCCGACGACGGTGAAGTCCTGCGTCTGGGTGTCGTGCCCCAGCTCGCGGAAATGGCGCTTCACCGATTCCCAGGCGCCGCGGGCGGTGATGCCCATCTTCTTGTGGTCGTAGCCGGCGGAGCCGCCCGACGCGAAGGCGTCGCCCAGCCAGAAGCCGTGGTCCACCGACACCGAGTTGGCGATGTCGGAGAAGGTCGCCGTGCCCTTGTCGGCAGCGACCACCAGATAGGGATCGTCGCCGTCGTGGCGCACCACCTCGGGCGGCGGCACCACCGCCCCCCCGGCGTCGAGGTTGTCGGTGATGTCCAGCAGGCCGCGCATCAGCGTCTTGTAGCACTCGATGCCTTCGGCCAACGCCGCCTCGCGCCCGGCGGACGGCGGCGGCGGGCGCTTGACCACGAAGCCGCCCTTGGAGCCGACCGGCACGATGACGGTGTTCTTGACCATCTGCGCCTTCATCAGCCCGAGGATCTCCGTGCGGAAATCCTCGCGCCGGTCGGACCAGCGGATGCCGCCGCGCGCCACCTTGCCGCCGCGCAGATGGACGCCCTCCATCCGCGGGCTGTAGACGAACACCTCGACCATCGGGCGGGGCAGCGGCAGGTCGTCGATGTGGCGGCTGTCGATCTTGAAGGAGAGGTAGGTCTTGGGCCGCCCGTCCGCGCCGTTCTGATAGGCGTTGGTGCGCAGCGTGTTGCACAGCAGGTTGAGGAAGCGCCGCAGGATGCGGTCCTCGTCCAGGTTCTTCACCCCGTCGAGCGCGCGTTCGATCTCCGCGGCCAGCCCCGGATCGTTCTGCGAACGGCGGGCCGGGTCGAAGCGGCTGTGGAACAGGGCGACCAGCTTGCGCGCGATGGCCGGATGGCCGGCCAGCGTGCTTTCCACCACGTCCTGCCCATAGGGGATGCGGGCCTGGCGCAGATACTTGGCGTAGGCGCGCAGCACCGTCACCTCCCGCGCGGTCAGGCCGGCGCGAAGGACGAGGCGGTTGAAGCCGTCATCCTCCATCCGGCCGTCCCAGACGGCGGCGAAGGCGTCCTGGAACTTCTCCTTCACCATCGCGCAGTCGATGGGCAGCCCGTTCTGGGAGCGCGCGGTGAAGTCGTGGATCCACACCGGGGCGGCGTGGCCGGCGATGGCGATCTCGAAGGGCGCTTCGGTGATCACCTTCAGGTCCATGTGCTCCAGCATGGGCAGCACGTCGGACAGCGGCACCGGGCGGCCTTCGTGGTAGATCTTGACGTGCAGCTCGTCGCCTTCGGCCTCCAGCGGGCGGTAGAGGTTGATGCCCAGCGCGCCCTGGGCCGTCGCCTTCTCGATCCGCTCGATGTCGAAGACCGCGGCCTCGGCGTTGAACTCCTCGCGGTAGGCGGTGGGGAAGGCGTCGGCGTAGCGGCGGAACAGGGTGCGCCCCTGCTCCTCGCCGTGCGCCTCGACCAGCGCGTCGCGCAGATGGTCGTCCCAGCCGCGCGACGCCTGGACCAGCCGCGCCTCCAGATCGGTGGCGTCGACGGTGGGCACGCGGCCCGGCTCGGTCCGGATGATGAAATGCAGGCGGGCCAGCACGCTTTCGGTCAGCTGCGTGGTGAAGCCGGTGCAGGTGCCGTCGTAGGCGGCCTCCAGGATGGACTGGATGCGCCGGCGCAGCGTGGTGTCGTAGCGGTCGCGCGGCACGTAGACGAGGCAGGAGGCGAAGCGCTCGAACGGGTCCTTGCGCACGAACAGGGCCAGCCGCTGGCGTTCCTGCAGGTGCAGGATGCCGACGGCGATGTCCAGCAGCTCCGGCACCTGGATCTGGAACAGCTCGTCGCGCGGGTAGGTCTCCAGGATGTGCAGCAGCGCCTTGCCGTCATGGCCCTGCGGGTCGAAGCCGGCCAGTTCCATCACCTCCGCGACCTTGCGGCGGAGGTAGGGGATCTCGCGCGGGCTGCGGTTGTAGGCGACGGAGGTGAAGAGACCGGCGACCAGCCGCTCGCCGATGATCCGCCCCTCGGCGTCGAAGCGCTTGATGAGGAAGGCGTCCATCGGCACCGCGCGGTGCACGGGGGAGGGGCGGTTGCCCTTGGTCACCATCAGGACGCGCGGGTTGCGCAGGAAGTCGCGCACGTCGGGCGGCAGGGTGGCGTAGTTGCGCAGCCCGTCGAAGACGGTGACGGAATCGTCGCGCAGGATGCCCAGGCCGCTGCCGGCGACCAGACCCAGCGAGGAGTCCGCCCCGTCGGCGCCGCTCTCGAAGCGGTATTCGCGGTAGCCGAGGAAGGTGAAATGATCGTCGTCGGCCCAGGAGAGGAAGGCCTTGGCCTCGTCCACCTCGTCGTCGGGGATGATGGGCGGGACGGCGGCGCGGGCGCAGTCGGCCTCCAGGATGGCGGCGCGCACCTGCTGGCGCATGGCCCGCCAGTCGGCGACGGCGGCGCGCACGTCGGCCAGCACACGCTCCAGCCCCTCGCGGGCCTGGTCCAGCGCGGCGGCGCCGGTGACCGCGCCGACCTCGACGTGCATGAAGGATTCGGGGGCGGCGTCGGTGGGGGCCGCCGCCGGCTCGTACAGCTCCACGAGCTGGCCGTCGGCGTCGCGCTTGACCCGCACCACGGGGTGGATGACCAGATGGACGGTCAACCCCTGGCGGTTCAGCTCCGCGGTCACCGAGTCGACGAGGAAGGGCATGTCGTCGTTGACGATCTCCACCACCGTGCGGTGGGACTGCCAGCCATGCTCCTCGACGCGGGGGTTGTAGACGCGGACCTTGGCGCGGTCGGTCGCCTCGCGCTGCTGGCCCCATTGCCACATGGCGAGTGCAGCGCCGTAGAGCTGCTCCGCCGGAGCCTGGATGATGTCGTCGGGCGGGACGTTGTCGTAGAACTGCCGTACGAAGCGCTCCGCCGGTGCCGCGCGGCTGCGGCCCAGCCGCTCGCGAACCTGCCGCACGACCTCTTCGGTCAGCTCGTCCTTGAGCTGTTCGGCCCTGAGAGCCATCGCTCCAATCCTTCCCTGATTTTTTGCGGCGGTTTGCCGCCGTTGTAGGCAGAGGGTAGCCGATTTGCCGCGACAGGCAACAGGCGGAGGGGCGTAACCGGAAGAGGCGGTTATTACGGAGCGGCCCTTCGTGTCCAAATCGATGAAAGTTGAATGAGTCGGAAAGTGGGCGTATTTTTTGTGCAGGCGCGTCCCGTGCGCGCAACCACAGAGACGGCCATGCCCAACGACGACGCCCGCCCGCCGGAGGCTACCCCGGTTCCGCCCGCCAAGCCCCGTCTGCACGTCCTCGTGGTCGATCCCGACCCGGCGCTGGCCGGGCTGACGCGCGCCGCGCTCGACGGCTTCGCGCTGGACGGGGCGCCGGTGATGGTGCTGACCGCCGCCACCGCCGCCGAGGCGCGCGAGGCGCTGTACCGCAACCCCGGCACCGCCGCCGTCCTGCTGGAGCCGGTGCTGGACCCCGCGGCGGATGGGCCGCCCGAAGGGCTCGCCTTCATCGATCACATCCGCAAGGATCTGGGGAACAGCCGCGTCCGCATCCTGGTCTGCACCGCCCATCCCGAGCGGGCGCCGGAAGAGGAGGTGGTGGAGGGGCACGACGTCAGCGACTACCGCCTGAAGGACGGACTGACGGCGCGCACGCTGCGCACCGCCGTCGTCCCGCGGCTGCGCGCCTTCGCCAACCTGCAGACCCAGGCGGCCGGGCGCAAGGCGCTGGCCCGCATGCTGGTGGCGACCACCGGCCTGCTGGAGATGCGCACCCCGGATGTGCTGTTCCCCAACATCCTGCCGCGCGCCGTCGGGCTGCTGGGCATCGGGCGGCACGCCCTGCTGTGCATCCAGGGCGACACGCTGCCGCGCGACCGCCGCATCCGCGTGCGCGCCTCCACCGGGCGCTTCGCCAAATGGAAGGACGTGGACGTCGCCGAGCTGGGCGAGCCCAACGTGGCCGCCGCGCTGGAGCGGCTGAGCCCGAGTTCCGAGACCATCGTGGAGCCGGGCTACTGCGCGCTGCGGCTGCGCGCCCATGGCGGAATCATCGGCATGATCTACGTCGAGGGCCACAACAACGAGGGCACCGCGCGCGAGTGGCAGCTGCTGGAGCTGTTCCGCAACAAATGCTCCATCGCCTTCGAGAACGCCCTGCTGTTCGAGGAGCTGAACACCGCCCAGAAGGCCACCGTCCTGGCCATGGGGTCGCTGGCCGAATACAAGGACAACGCCGCCGCCGGCCATCTCCAGCGCATCGAGCGGCTGGTCGGCGACATCGCCCGCGAGCTGCGCGTCCATGGCCGTTTCGCCGACGAGCTGGACGATGAGCTGGCGGAGAAGGTCGGGCTGGCCGCCCTGCTGCACGACGTCGGCATGCTGAGCGTGTCGGACGAGACGCTGGGCATCCCCGGCGAGCTGGCGAACAACGACATGGCCGCCATCCAGCGCCACACGCTGATCGGCCACCGCATCCTCAGCGAGGCGGCTCTGCCCCTGCGCGGGCGCAGCCTGCTGTCGATCGCCGCGGAGATCGCCCGCTACCACCACGAGCGCTACGACGGGTCGGGCTACATGGAGGGGCTGCGCGGCGGCGCCATCCCGGTGTCGGCGCGGATCATGGCGGTCGCCGACGTGTTCGACGCCCTGATCACCGACCGCCAGTACCGCAAGGCCTGGGGGGTGGAGCACGCCATCACCTGGATCGCCGAGCGGGCGGGCAAGGACTTCGACCCGCTGGTGGTCGAGGCGTTCCTGACGGTGGTCCGCCGCATCCAGGCCGAGGAGCCGGACTGGTTCCCCAAGCCGGAGGGCGGCAACCAGGGCCTGCTGGTGGCAGCGATCGGGCGCAAGCTGCGCGCCCTGTTCGGCAACCGCGCCGAACCGATCAACTGACCCGCACCCCTGCATGACGGAAGCTGACCGAACGGCCTTTCCCAAGTGGAGAGGCCGTTTTGCCGTTGCTTTCCGATGATGGGCACCGGCGCGGCATTGTGTCCGTTTCTCTCACAGTGGTTGCGCCTAAAATACTATTGTGTACAAAAAATCGTGTTACTATGAGTTGCGCAACCGATACCACAGAAGCGTTCCTTGGTAGCGCTCCGGCGTGGTGATCTTGCGGCAGCATTTGGCGGAGCCGACCATGAAAGCCAGACGTTTCATTTCCAGTCTCCTGACCTCCTGTGCCCTGCTGTTGGGCGCGACGGCGGCCCAGGCCGCCTATCCGGAGAAGCCGATCACCATGATCGTCGCCTACGGGGCCGGCGGATCGACCGACGTGACCGCGCGGATGCTGGCGCCCTTCATCGAAAAATACCTGGGCGGCGGCGCGCGGATCGTGGTGATGAACCGCGGCGGCGCCGGGGGGGAGATCGGCTTCGCGGCCATCGCCGACGCCACGCCGGACGGCTACACCATCGGCTTCATCAACACGCCGAACGTCGTCACCATCCCGATCGAGCGCAACGCCCGGTTCACGCTCGACCGGCTGGACCCGCTGGTCAACGTCGTCGACGACCCGGGCATCATGACGGTGCATGGCGACAGCCCTTACAAGACGGTGGAGGATCTGGTCGCCCAGGCCAAGGCCAACCCGAACACCATCACGCTGGGCTCCACCGGCGTCGGATCGGACGACCATCTGGCCATGCTGCTGCTCCAGCGGCAGGCCAATGTCCGCTTCACCCATGTGCCCTTTCCCGGCAGCGCGGAGAACTACCGCTCCATGCTCGGCCGCCACACCCAGATCTGCGGCCAGAATCTCGGCGAAGGGCTGCGCGGCAAGGCCGGCGGCGACAACATCCGCATCCTCGGCGTGATGAGCACGCAGCGCTGGGACATGGCGCCCGACCTGCCGACCTTCAAGGAACTGGGTTACAACATCACCATGGCGTCGCTGCGCGGCGTCGGCGCGCCGAAGGGCCTGCCGCCGGAGATCCGCGCCAAGCTGATCGATGCGGTGACCAAGGCCGCCAACGACCCGGAGTTCCAGAGCAAGGCCCGCGACACCTACCAGCCGCTGCGCATCCTCGACTCGGAGGCCTTCACCGCGGAGCTGAAGGAACTGGACGGCGATTTCCGCAACCTCTGGCGCGAGTTCCCCTGGCTGAAGTGATCGGGGGAAAACCCCCACAGGCGAGGGCGCATAGGAAAGGCCCCTCTTCCACATGGAAGAGGGGCCTTTTTCATGGGCGGTGCCGGAGGACGCCACGGCGTCCTCCCCGCATCGGGCCGGGTCAGGCCGCGGTGATCCGGGTGATGAAGGCTTCGATCTCGTTGTCCAGCCGGTTGAAGCTGCGCGACAGCTCCTCCGTCGTGGTCTGGACGGCGCCGGCGGAATGGCCGGTGGTCTCCGCCGCCTGCTGCACCAGCCGCATCTCCTGGAGCACGGCCACCGTGTCGGTGGCGGCGCGCTGCGAGCGCTCGCTGATGTCGCGGGTGGCGGCGTCCTGCTCCTCCACCGCCGCGGCGACGGTGCTGAGCGATTCGTCCACCTGCCGGATGGTGTTGACGATGGCACGGATGGCGTTGACCGCCGCGGTCGTCGCCGCCTGCACCGCCGCGATCTCCGCGCCGATCTCGTCGGTGGCCTTGGCGGTCTGGTTGGCGAGGCTCTTGACCTCCTGCGCCACCACGGCGAAGCCCTTGCCGGCCTCGCCCGCGCGCGCCGCCTCGATGGTCGCGTTCAGCGCCAGCAGGTTGGTCTGGCCGGCGATGTTGTTGATGAGGCCAACCACCTCCTCGATCTTCCGGCTGGCCTCGCTGAGGCCCTGGACGATGGAGTCGGTCCGCCCCGCCTCATCCACCGCGCCGCGGGCGAGCTGGGTCGACTGGGTGATGGAGCGGGTGATCTCGTCGATGGAGGCGCGGAGCTGCTCGGCGCCGGCGGCCACGCTCTCCACCTCGCTCGTCGCCTCCTGCACGGCGTGGGCGACCGAGTCGCTGTGGTGGCTGGTCTGGCGGGCGTTCTCCAGCATCACGTTGGCTTCGCCGCGCATGGAATCGGCGGAGCGAACCACCTCGCCCATCATCGCCTTGACCGACGCCTCCAAGTCGGCGGCGAGGCTGTTCATGGCCCGGCGCTGCTCTTCGGCGGCGCGGGTGCGCATGGCTTCCTGCTCGCGGGCCATCTCCTGGACGCGCAGCGCGTTCTCCTTGAAGACGCGGACGGTGCGGGCCATCTGGCCGATCTCGTCGCCGCGCTCGGCGGCGGGCACCTCGTCCTCCAGCCGGCCCTGGGCCAGGCGTTCCATCACCGTGGTCAGGCGGACCACCGGACGGGCGATGTTGAAGCCGATGAACAGCGCCACGCCCACGGTGATCAGCAGGGCGACGATCGCCGAGGCGATGAAGGCCTGGGTGGTCGCGTCGACCGACGCGTTCACGTTGGCGTAGGCGTCGGCCGACTGCTGGCGCTGGTAGGTCAGGTAATCGCGGGAGGTGCCGTTCAGGCGCCCGTAGGCGGCCTGGACCTCTTGCAGGAAATCGAGCGGATCGACGCCCATCTTCAGCAGGTCGAGGAAGCTGGTCACCTTCGCCTGATAGGCGGCGGTGTCGGAGCCGAAGCGCTGGAGGATCTGCCCCTCCTCCTCGGTCGCGGCCGACTGGCCCTTCATCTTGTCGGCCTGGACCTTCAGCCTGGAGAGCTGTTCGGTCAGGGCCTTCGATTCATCTTCGACCGCCTTGGGGGAGGCGTTGGCGGTGCTGAGAATCACCGTCCGGTAAAGGCCGGCGTGGGCGACGGTCAGCGTGTCGGTCAACGCCTGGACGTCCGCTTCCCGCGTGAAGGAGCGGTTGAACAGCGTGTCCAGCAGGCGTGACTGTTCCGTGATGGCGGAGCCGCCGAGCAACGCGATGGCAAGCATGCCCAGAATCGCTGTCGCCGCCGGGATTCCCATTTTGGTGGGAATGTGGAGGTGATTGAGGAAAGTCATGGAGCACCTGCTTCAACCATTGGCCGGTCCGTTGGCGCCGGATGGTCAGGGGGGCTTGAACCGCACCCGCCGCAGGCCGGTCGGCCGGCGGCGGGTGGTTTCACGGATGGGCCGGACCCGGACGGACCAGCCCGCCCGGGTCGCGTCAGCCCCGGATCACTTCAGCCAGGGCGACGACTGCCACAGCGACTTCAGCTCGGTGTCGAGCTGCTTCAGCTCCGCCGCGAAGGCGTCGGGGCTGAGGACGCGCAGCGGCTGGAAGGTCTCCTTGGCCTCGGCCTTCGCCACGAACTCCGGATCGGTGGCGGCCTTGGTGACGGCGTCCACCAGCTTGGCGCGGACATCGGCGGGCAGGCCCTTCGGCGCGCAGACGCCGCGCAGCGAGGCCATCAGCACCGGGTAGCCCTGCTCCGCGAAGGTCGGGATGTCCGGGGCGGCCTTCCAGCGCTCCTTGCTCATCACGCCCAGCACGCGGATCTGGTCGGTGGCCTGGCCGCGCAGCCCCTCGCCCAGGTTCTGGCCGCTGATCTGGATCTTCTTGGCGAGCATCGCCTTGTAGTTGGCGGCGGAGCCGGAGAAGGGCACGTGGGTGAACTGCACGCCCGCCTGGCGCTGCACCAGCAGCATGGCGAGCTGGTCGTCCGAACCCACGCCGGTGGTGCCGACGGTGACGGTGTTCGGGTTGGCCTTGGCGTGCTCCACGACGTCCTTCAGCGTCTTGAAGGTGCTGTCGCCGGGAACGCTCCACACGCCGGGATCGTCGACGACGTTGACCAGCGGGTCCAGCCGGTCCGCCGAGAAGCGGGCCTGACGCTCGATCGGGATCGACACCATGTTCGGCGTGTTGCAGAAGCCGATGGAGTAGCCGTCCGGTGCTGCGTCGGCGATGGCTGCGAAGCCGATCTCGCCGCCGGCGCCCGGCTTGTTCACCACTTCGATCCGGGTGCCGCCCAGATGCTTCTCGATGAAGGGAGCCAGCAGGCGCGCGGTCACGTCGGTCGATCCGCCGGCGTCGTAGGCGACGACCACGGTGATCGGCTTCTCGGGATAGGCGGCCCGGGCCGTCGACAGAGCGGTCGTCGACATGGCCAGCGCCAGGGTCCCGGCCGCCAGCGCCAGGAACTTGCTGCGAATGATCATCTGGATGCCCTTCTTTCCTGCGGTATTGCGGAAGACCCCCTTGGCCGCGGACGCGGTGGGGTCCCGGGAGTTCCCGCCCGTCCCGACGCGGGAACAGGCTGGGCCTCCTTTTCTGAAATTCTCGTAAAGATCGATGGTCATTGATTTCGACAGCATTGATATGTTCGGTCACGAACGACACGAAATGTCATCCTGTCCTTGTTCAGGATGGCTGCATACTTCAGTATGTTTGTCGTCGTGAAGGGCCGGTCCCGTTGCCGGCGCGGCGGCGGTGGTCGGCCGTTTTTCTCGCAAAAAGGAGCGTTTCATAGACCCAACGCTGTCAGATCGACCATTTTGAGCGATATTGTCGCTTCAAAGTGGAAGATACACGGTTGTTGTTCGTGCATCAATCGTGCTGACCGGACGGATGACGCGGAAATCACAACGATTTTCGTAGAATGCTTTCCATTTGGTGTGGCCTCTTGGATTTCCGCAGGATCGGCCGCGCGCGGTCAGCGTCAAATGGACGCATAATGAAAATGTCCTGCGGCGAAATGACCGCGTCACCCCATCGCCACCATGAAGGCGACCGAAATCGAGATCGGGGACATCAGCGTGGACAGCAGCAGCGACATCGACACCAGCTCCCGCCCCGTCTGGTAGCGTTCGGCGAAGGCGTAGACGTTGACGCCGATGGGCAGCGCCGCCGCGGTGACGGCGGGGGCCAGCCAGTCCGGGGGCAGGTGGAAGACCTCCACCGCCAGGACCCAGGTCAGCACCGGGTGAAGGACCGTCTTCATCACCGCCAGGACCAGCGCCTGGCCGAACTTGCCCGACAGCTTCCCGAAGGACAGCGCGGTGCCCAGCGTGAAGCAGGCGCAGGGCAGAACGGTGGCGGCGGCGTAGTCGGCCGCCTTCATAACCGCGTCCGGCACATGGACGCCGCTCAGGTTGAAGCCCATGCCGACGACGATCGACAGGATCATCGGGCTGAGCAGGGTCGCCTTGACGGCGTTGACCGCGGCGGCGACCGGCCGCCCGCCCGCCGTCCGCTGCGCCTCGGCGATCATCGTCGCCGTGGTGAAGAGGAGCGGCGACTGGAACAGGATCAGCAGCATCACCGGGATGGCCACCGACGAACCGTAGGCGTCCATCAGGATCGGCGCGCCGAGCAGGCCGATGGAGGAGAAGGAGGGGGCGAAGCCGCCGATCGCCGCCTCGTCCCGCCGCCGGATGGACAGCATCCAGGCGGCGCCCAGCGCGAAGATGATGAAGGCCGCGACGAAGAAGGACGCCACGAACCCCCATTCGATGGGATCGGGGATCTTCGCCTTGGCCATCGCCGCGAAGAGCAGCGCCGGCAGGGCGTAGATGCCGAGAAAGCGCGACAGCCCCTGAGCCGCCGTGTTGCTGAAATTGCCCGATTTCCCGGCGTAGAAGCCGAGCGCGACCAGGACGAACATCGGCAGCACGATTTGAAAGATGAGCGTCATGGCGGCGGAAACCGGTCTTGGGGCGGCTCGAAGGGCTGTGCGGTTCGCCGGCGGCGTGGTCCGGCGGGTGCCGGGGGTCAGCGCAGGGTGGGCGTCTCGACGATCTCGGGCTCCGGCACGCCCAGCACCTCCATCAGCGACTTGCCGGCGTCGAGTTGCTGCGACCAGATCTTCTCCTTGGCCATCAGCTCCAGGCAGCGCTTCAGCACCTCGTCCATCACAACCAGCGGCACCACGGTCACGCCGTCGTCGTCGCCGATGATGAGGTCGCCCGGGTTGACCACCATGCCGCCGACGCCGGCCGGGACGTCCATCTTGCCGCCGAAGGCCTTGTGCGGGCCGCGCGGCACCGAGCCCTTGGCGAAGACCGGGAAGCCGATGGTCCGGATTTCCTGGAGGTCGCGGACGGAGCCGTCGATCACCAGCCCGCCCAGGCCGCGCGACTTGCAGCCGCGGACCACCCATTCGCCGGCCAGCGCCACCTCCTCCAGCCCGGCGCCGGCGACCACCACGACCTCGCCCGGCTCGGCCAGGCTGCAGGCGGTCAGCAGCATGCTGTTGTCGCCCGGCATCGACACGGCGGTGCGGGCCTGACCGCAGATGCGCATCCCCGGGGCGCAGGGCTTGATCCGGGCGTCCATGCTCTGGCAGCGGTTCTGCACGTCGGACGCGATGCTGCTGGGGACCGTCTTCCAGATGTCCAGCATGTCCGGGGACAGGCGCGGAAAATTCACGATGTAGCGTTGCATAGCCATGGGAAGGACCTCTTGTCGTCTGGGCGGGTTGCCGTCTGGGCTGTACGAAGCGGGGCTTGGAAGCGCGACCAGCGGCACCGCCGGTCGCAGCGCGACGACAGCGGAGCCGGTGACGATCAGGCGGGGGAGGGCCGGTGTTGCCGGAGCGGCGGACGCCGGCCGGACAGGAGCGTCCTATCCGGGAAAATCACGGGATCAGCCCGTCCGACGCAACCAGACCATCCATGGTGCATACAACCCTAACCGGATAGAAGTTCTATTTGTTTCGTATTTGAAGCATAGTCCGTCCAGGGGTCATACGCAAGTAGGTTGCCCAATAGTAAATTTATTCACGCGGTCATATGGGGTATGTGCGCGGGGAATGACCTACAAAGGCATGCCGTTTGTCCTGTTTCGCGTCTTTAGATTGCGTCTTCCGGCGGCGCGCGCCCTGTATGGCTGCGTTGGGCCGGAGTTGGGACTCTCAGGGGGTGAGGCGTCGGTCGCGGCCGGCGGCCGGCTGCGGTGCAGACTCGGCTTCGGAGCGGACTCGGTTTCAGAAGCGCAGGTGCCGGTTGCGGACTCGCAACGCGCGGGGATCGGGGATGGGCGGGCGGGAAAAACGAAAAAGGCCGGCACCCGAAGGTCCAGCCTTTCCATCCACCGATCTGGCTCCCGTCTGGAGGATCATCGCCTCCGCCGGGAGAATGGAGCGGGCGAAGGGATTCGAACCCTCGACCCCAACCTTGGCAAGGTTGTGCTCTACCCCTGAGCTACGCCCGCGCTCCGTTTCGCTGCCGTTCGGACCCGTGTGTCGGTGCCGTCCGGCGGCGTGCGGCGGACTATACTCATGGATTTGCGCAATGCAAGCGTCATGTTTCACTTTTCTCGGGCGCCTGGGCGAATTTTCCCGGACGAATTTTCCCGGCACCGCTAAAGATGGAGCCATGGACACCCGCGACACCCCCGAGGGCAGGGCCGAGGAGCCGCTGCCGACGAGCCCCGAGCAGCTCCTGGAGCATCTCGCGGCGCTCGGCATCCGCACCGTGACCCACCGCCATCCGCCGCTCCACACGGTGGAGGAGAGCAAGGCGCTGCGCGGCGCGCTGCCCGGCGGCCATTGCAAGAACCTGTTCCTGAAGGACAAGAAGGAGCAGCACTGGCTGGTCGTCGCGCTGGAGGATGCGCGGGTCGAGCTGAACCGCTTCGACAAGGTGATCGGGTCGGCGCGGCTGTCCTTCGCCTCCGCCGACCGGCTGTGGCGGCATCTCGGCGTGCGGCCCGGCTCGGTCACGCCCTTCGCGCTGTTCAACGACCGCGAGCGGCGGGTGAGGGTGGTGCTGCAGGAGCAGATGCTGGCCCACGACCCGCTGAACTACCATCCGCTTCTGAACGACCGGACCACGGCCATCGCCGCCGCCGACCTGCTGCGCTTCCTGCGGGCCGGCGGGCACGAGCCGCTGATCGTGCCCTTCGGCGAGGAGCCGCCGGACTCTCAGCCGACGCTTGCTTAACGCGCCCCGTGCGCTCATCTATCACGCGAGATCGCAAAGGGATACGTGACCGCCATGTTCTCCATTCCGCCCGCCAACAAGCCCGCCGCCGCCGGTGCCGCTCCCGCCGCCGGTGACCTGATCAAGGACAGCAGCGACCGCGCCTTCATGGCCGATGTCATCGAGGCGTCGCAGTCCGTCCCGGTGATCGTCGATTTCTGGGCGCCCTGGTGCGGCCCGTGCAAGCAGCTCGGCCCGATCCTGGAAAAGACGGTGCTGGCCGCGAAGGGCAAGGTGCGGCTGGTCAAGATCGACACCGACAAGGACCCGATGATCGCCTCGCAGCTCCGCGTGCAGTCGATCCCGGCGGTCTACGCCTTCTTCCAGGGGCGTCCGGTCGACGGCTTCATGGGCGCCCTGCCGGAGTCGCAGATCAAGGCCTTCGTGGAAAAGCTGGTGAAGCTGGCCGGCGCCGCGGGCGGCGGCGAGGGCGACATCCTCGAGGAGGCGCTGGCCCAGGCCAAGGAGGCGCTGGAGGCCGGCGACACCCAGACCGCCTCGGAGATCTACGGCGAGATCCTGCAGGCCGATCCGGAGAACCTGAACGCCGCCGCCTACGCCGGGCTGGTCCGCTGCCTGATCGTCAACGACGACCTGGCCCGCGCCAAGCAGATGCTCGACAAGGTGCCGGATCCGATCGCCAAGGACAAGGAGATCGCCGCGGTGCGCAGCGCGCTGGAGGTCGCCGAGCAGGCTGCCAACGCCGGCCCGATCCCGGAGCTGATGGAGAAGGTCGCCCACAATCATGACGACCACGAGGCCCGCTTCGACCTCGCGCTCGCGCTGTTCGCCGCCGGCAAGCGCGAGGCCGCGGTGGACGAGCTTCTGGAGCTGGTGCGCCGCGACCGCGCCTGGAACGACGAGGCCGCCCGCAAGCAGCTCGTCAAGTTCTTCGAGGCCTTCGGCCCGACCGACCCGCTGACGGTGCAGAGCCGCCGCCGGCTGTCCTCGATCCTGTTCCGCTGATCACGAGGGGACGGCCGCGGGCCTTTTCGTTCGCGGCCGCTTCGTTCGCCATCGCTCTGTTCGGGGGCGCTCTGTTCGCCGTGCCCGGGGGTTCTATATTCGTCGCATGAGCCGGAACCCCATCGACCCGTCACCGGACCGTCTGCCGCGGCAGCTCCCGATCTTCCCGCTCGCGGGGGTCCTTCTGCTGCCGCGCGGTCGCCTGCCGCTGAACATCTTCGAGCCGCGCTACCTCGCGATGGTCGAGGACGCGCTGGCCGGCGACCGCATGATCGGCATGGTCCAGCCGACCGACCCGGCCTGCCGCCTGCGCGAGCCGGCGGTCTACGGCACCGGCTGCGCCGGGCGGATCACCAGCTTCAGCGAGACCGAGGACGGCCGGTACCTGATCACCCTGACCGGGATCAGCCGCTTCGCCATCATGCGGGAGCTGGAGGGCCAGCGCGGCTACCGCCGCGTCGCCGCGGACTGGGACCGCTTCGCCGGCGACCTGATCGACCCGCTGGAGCGTGGCGGGGCCGACGGCTGCGGGCTGGACCGCGCGCGTCTGCTGGCCGGGCTGAAGGGCTATTTCAAGATGCAGGGCCTGTCGGTGGACTGGAAGGCCATCGACGGCACGCCGGACGAGCGGCTGGTCACCTCGCTGGCGATGATCTGCCCCTTCTCGCCCAGCGAAAAGCAGGCCCTTCTGGAGACGCCCGACCTGCCGGAGCGCGCGAAGCTCTTGATCGCCCTGGTCGAGATGGCCATTCTCGACGGCCATGAGGGCGACGGCGGCAACGCGCTGCGTCATTGACCGTTTCCTTCGACCGACACTGCACTTTCCGACTGCGAGGCCCGATCCATGAGCGCCCACCCCCACGACGACACGCCCGCCGACGGCAAGACACAGGCGCGCGTCGATCCGAAGCTTCTGGAGATCCTCGTCTGCCCGCTGACCAAGGGGCCGCTGCGCTACGATGCCGAGCGCGCCGAGCTGATCAGCGACCGCGCCGGGCTGGCCTATCCGATCCGCGACGGCATCCCGATCATGCTGATCGACGAGGCCCGCAGCCTCGACGGGAAGCCGGGGGCCGCCTGATGTCCGACGAGCAATTCGCGTCGGACGCCTTCGGCACGAAGCACTGGCCGGTGGAAGTCCGGCTGAAGAAGGAGGAGAAGCGGCTGGAGGTCGATTTCGACAACGGCCAAACCTTCTCCTTCCCGGCGGAGTTTCTGCGCGTCCACAGCCCGAGCGCCGAGGTGCAGGGCCACGGTCCCGGCCAGAAGCAGACCGTCTCGGCCCGCCGCCACGTCGGCATCATGAGCCTGGAGGCCATCGGCCATTACGCCTTGCGGATCGTCTTCGACGACCTGCACGACAGCGGCATCTACTCCTGGAAGCTGCTGTACGAGCTGGGCGAGGATCAGGACCGCCTGTGGGCGGAGTATCTGGCGGAGCTGGAGGCCAAGGGGCTGAGCCGCGATCCGCGCGGCCGGCGCTGACGTGACGGCGGGGTGCGGCATTCCGTCGCGGCCCCGCTTCGTTCCATGTGGCCTTTCCGGGCGCCGGGGCGCGGCGTGTTGCGCTTTCATGAAAAGGGCGTAGATAACGGCCCATCGACCGTTCCTCCGCCGCAGGATGACCGCCGTGACCGCGACCGACCCGCCCGGCGCGACCGCCAGCCAGACCGCCGCGCCCAACACCGATTCGTCGCCCGGGGGCGGACTGCCCGTTCCCACCACGCCCGCACCGGACACGGCGCCGGCCGACCTGCCGCCGCCGCCAGCAAACGGCTGGGGCTGGGCGGGCGGCTACGGGCGGCGCGGCAGCGCCCTGCGGCAGAAGCTGGCCTCCCATCTGGCGGCCCGGCGGCGCAAGCGGCGCGCCTGGGCGCGCGACATCGCGCGGATCGTCCTGGTGCTGTCGATCATGGCGCTCGCCGTGCTGGCCGTGGAGATCGGGCGCAAGGCGGTGGTCGTGCTGAACCGCGCCGACCTCGGTGCCGTCCATCTGTTCGGGGAGCGGGGCTGAAGCGCTTGATGTTCCCTCTCCCCTCTGGGGAGAGGGTTAGGGTGAGGGGGGTGCGCTTTTGCCGAACTTCCCGCCACGCGCATCCCCCTCACCGGCCCTTCGGGCCACCCTCTCCCCGGAGGGGAGAGGGCTGAGGATGGCGTGATCTGCTCAGGGCAGGATGACCACGTAGCGTTTCGTCGTGGTCTCCAGCACCTCCCACACGCCGTCGAAGCCGGGTTCCAGCGTGAAGCGGTCGCCGGGGCCGACCGTCCAGCGGCGTCCGTCGGTGTGGCTGATGGTGCTGGTCCCCTCCAGGATCTCGCAATACTCCCACTCGTCGTAGACGATCCGCCAGGATCCGGGGGTCGAGCGCCAGACCCCGGCGAAGCGCTTGCCGTCCGCCGATTCGTACTCGTTCCAGGTGGTGAAGACCGGCGCGCCGGACAGGACGCGGTCGGCGGCCGGGCCGCCGGTCTCGGGCTCAATGGCGGGGCGGGCGGGGTCGCTCAGCAGGGCGAGGCTCATCAACGTCTCCCTTTCACCAAATGCCTTTCACCAGGCGGCGAGCAGCGGCGGCAGGCCGTGCAGGCTGTCGATGCGGCGGTAATTCTCGGTGGGCGGCTCGGCCACCTCGTGCGCCCAGGTGACGTGGTAGGGCACATGGACGGCGTGGCCGCCGACGGCCAGCACCGGCAGGATATCCGACCGCACGGAGTTGCCCACCATGACGAAGCGCGCCGGGTCCACCCCGTGGCGGTCGAGCAGGCGGCGGTAGGTCGCCGGGTCTTTCTCGCTGACGATCTCGACGGCGTCGAAGCGCCCGGCGAGGCCGGAGCGGGCGATCTTGCTTTCCTGGTCGAACAGGTCGCCCTTGGTGACGAGCAGCAGCCGGTAGCGCCCGGCCAGCCCCTCCACCACCTCCTGCACCCCGTCGAGCAGATCGACCGGGTGCTCCAGCATCGCCTTGCCGAACTCGACGAGGCTCTGGATGTCCCGCCCGCCGATGCGGCCGTCGGTCAGGTCCACCGCCGTCTCGATCATCGACAGGACGAAGCCCTTGATGCCGTAGCCGTAGACGCGGAGGTTTTCGCGCTCGGCCTGCAGCAGACGCCGGTCGATGTCCGCCGGATCGGCGAGATGGTTGGCGAGCAGCGCGCGGAAACGGTCCTGCGTCATCGAGAACAGGGATTCGTTGTGCCACAGCGTGTCGTCGCCGTCGAAGGCGATGGTGTCGATCATGGGAAGAACTCGGTGTCGGACGACGGTCGGGACCAGAGGTAGGACGCCCCGCAGCGGCTGTCCAGCGCTCCGTTTCAAACCCGGTTTGTTGGTGAACTGCACAATTTGTGGCGCCCAAAAGCTGTGCATTCGTCCATTATTCTTGCATCGGTGATATTCCTACGACAGCTATCGAGAAAGCTCACGGCTCGCATACCCACATGGCGGTGGCGGGTTTGAACGGGATGAGCAATATTCTTTCTCACAAAGCGAGGGCGCGGCGGCCACTTCCGGCAGGCCCCCTCGGGACCTTCAAAGATAGGATGACCACCATGGCAATCGCTCTGCGCACGGCCCCCGCCGGCCGTACCCTGCGTCCTGCTCCGGTGGCGTATGTGCTGGACAGCGTTCTGGACACGTTCGCCCTGTGGCGGCAGCGCACCATCACCCGCCGCGAACTGGCTCGGCTGGACGACCGGATGCTGCACGACATCGGCATCTCCCAGATCGACGTCGAAGGCGAGATCAGCAAGCCGTTCTGGAAGGCTTGATGCCGCCGTCACGGCTGCGGGAGACCGCAAGGAAAAGGGCCGCTCCTGTCTAAGGGAGCGGCCCTTTTCGCGTTCGGGTCCCGGTCATCCCGCAAGCGGACAAAAGAAAAGGCCCCCCATCCCGAAGGATGGGGGGCCTTTTTGGTAGAAGCGTCGCCCGATCAGATGCAGATCTGCTGGAGCGGGGCGAAGCCGTTGAAGCAGACCGCCGAGTAGGTCGTCGTGTAGGCGCCCGTGGCGTGGATGCGCACGCGGTCGCCGGCCTTCAGGTCCATCGGCAGCTTGTACTCGGCGCGCTCGTAGAGCACGTCGGCGCTGTCGCAGGTCGGGCCGGCCAGCACGACCGCTTCCGTGTCGCCTTCGCCGTCATCCCCCATCACCTGGATCGGGTACTGGATCGCCTCGTCCATCGTCTCGGCGAGACCGCTGAACTTGCCGATGTCCAGATAGACCCAGCGCTTCACGTCGTTGGCCGACTTGCGGGAGACGAGGACGACCTCGCTCTCGATGATGCCGGCGTTGCCGACCATGCTGCGGCCCGGCTCCACGATGGCTTCCGGCAGGCGGTTGCCGAAGTGGGTGCGCAGGGACTCGAAGATGGCCTGGCCGTAGGCGGTGGTCTCCGGCACGTCGGTGCGGTAGCGGGTCGGGAAGCCGCCGCCCAGGTTGATCATGCCGAGGTCGACGCCCAGCACCTCAAGCTCGCGGAACAGCTGCGCCACCTGGAAGATGGCGTGGTCCCACTGCATCAGGTCCTTCTGCTGCGAGCCGACATGGAAGGACACGCCGTAGGGAACGACGTTCATGCCCTTGGCCTTCAGCAGCAGCTCGCGCGCCATGGCGAGGTCGCAGCCGAACTTGCGCGACAGCGGCCACTCGGCGCCTTCGCCGGAGGTCAGGATGCGGCAGAAGACGCGGGCGCCGGGGGCGGCGCGGGCGATCTTCTCCAGCTCCGCCTCGCTGTCGAAGGCGAACAGGCGCACGCCCAGCTCGAAGGCGCGGCGGATGTCCGCTTCCTTCTTGATGGTGTTGCCGTAGGAGATGCGCTCCGGCGCGCAGCCGGCGGCCAGAACCATCTGGATTTCCGGCACGCTGGCGGTGTCGAAGGCCGAGCCCAGACGGGTCAGCAGGCCGAGGATCTCCGGCGCCGGATTGGCCTTCACGGCGTAGAAGATCTTGGCGTCCGGGAGCGCTTCCTCCAGGTCGTGATAGTTCGCTTCCACGACGTCCAGATCGACGACGAGGCACGGGGTCTGCGGACGCTGCTCTTCGAAAAAGCGCGCAATCTTTTCGGTCATCTCAGTCTCCCGGACGCAAGATGAAGGTGTCGGACGAATTGTGAAAAAGCAGGGGCGGAGCGGCCGAACGCTGCTGACCGGTCAGAAAGAAAAGACGGTCAGGCGTTCAGGCCGCCCATACTGGACTGCCGTGTCGCCTTGCGGGGAAGAGCTGAACTGGACAGAACCGGAAAGAGTCGGAGACGGGTGAGCCGGCGCCCACCCACAACAACATGAACCATCGTAACCTCCAAGTCGCCGCCTTGCTTAAGGGACGGTCGGGGATCACGCGTTACGTCGTTGCATAACCACATCTCGAAATGACGAGGGGCGGGCCAGCGGCACGTGCGCTTGCGAGTTGCGGTTACATAGATCGAACGGGCCGCCTTTTAAAGTGAAAAATGCGACCGGGCGCAAAAAAGTAGCAAGCGTTACGCAAAGGTAAAAATAGGGAGGAATAACATGGACTTGAGTACGGCCATTCCGGTCTGGGACATGGCGGCCCGGCTGGCCGCGGCGGCGGTTTGCGGGGCGGCGCTGGGACTCGACCGCGAGATCCGGGGCAAGGCGGCGGGGCTGCGCACCCACACGTTGGTGGCCATCAGCGCGGCGGTGACTACCCTGGTTGCGCTGGAGCTTTACTGGGGCATGGCCGGGAAGGGAACCGGCGGGGGCGACATGGACCCCACCCGCGTCATCCAGGGCATCGCTCAGGCCATCGGCTTCATCAGCGCCGGGGTGATGTTCCGCGCCGGGACCACGGTGCGCGGGGCGACCACCGCGGCGCTGATCTGGATGGCCGGCGCTCTGGGCATCGCCTGCGGGGCCGGCTTCTACCTGCTGGCGGGGATGGCGCTGGCGCTCTGCCTCGGCGTCACCATCGTCTTCTCCTACGCCCTGCGCTGGATTCCGGACTCGGTCAAGCGCGAGGACTGACCAGGAACCGGTGGGCCAGCGCGGCGCCCAGCGCGACCAGCCCGATCGCCGTCATCATGGGAAGCTGGCTGTCCGCGTGGGTGTGGCCGAGCGCCACGCCGATCAGCGCCGCCACGGTCATCTGCACGAAGCCGACCAGCGAGGAGGCCAGCCCGGCCATCATCGGGTAGGGGCCGACCGCCCCGGCCATGGCGTTGGGCAGGGTCAGCCCGGCGCCCAGCAGGAAGAGGAAGACCGGGGCGATGACCGCCGCCAGGTGCAGCACCCCGCCCAGCGCCAGCCCCACCCCGAGCAGCCCGCCAGCCAGCGAGACCGCCGTGCCGGTGCGGATCATCCGCGGACCGCCCAGCCGCGCGCTCAGCCGCCCGGCCAGGAAGGAGCCCACCGCGTAGCCCAGCACCACCGCGCCGAAGCTCGCCCCGAACTGCGCCGGCGTCAGGTGCAGCCGCCCGATCAGCACGAAGCTGGACCCGGAAATGAAGGCGAAGATTCCGCTGTAGGCGAAGGCCACCGTCAGCATCTGCCCGACGAAGCCGCGGTCGCGCAGCAGCAGCGCGTAGTTGGCGAGCAGCCGGCCGGGCTGCAGCGCCGTCTCGTCGCGGTTGGCGTTGGTCTCGCCCATCAGGGTCCAGGTGGCGGCCAGGATCAGCGCGGCGAAGCCGGTCAGCAGCAGGAAGTTGCTCCGCCAGCCGAACCACTCCGTCAGGACGCCGCCCAGGATCGGGCCGGCGGCCGGGGCCAGCGTCATCGCCATCGCCATGTAGGCCAGCACGGTGGCCGCCCGGTCGCGTCCGAAGACGTCGCGCACCACCGCCCGCGCCACCACCGGGCCGCAGCAGGCGCCCAGCGCCTGGAAGAAGCGCGCGACGATCAGCGTCTCGATGTCGTCGGTCAGCGCGCAGGCGGCGCTCGCCAGCAGATAGATGAGGATGCCGCCGAGCAGGGCGGGCCGCCGCCCGAAGCGGTCGGACACCGGCCCGTAGACGAGCTGCGACACCGCGAAGCCGGCGAGGAAGACCGACAGGGTGAGCTGCACCGTGGCGATGTCCGTGTCGAACACGCTGACCAGGGTGGGCAGGGACGGAAGATACAGGTCGGTGGACAGCGGGCCGAAGGCGACGAGCGCTGTCAGCAGCACGCGGACGGTCAGGGAATCGGGACGGGGCATGGAAGGGATCGGGCCGGGAACGATGGGGGAGGCGCACTCTAGCAGAGGCTTGGCACAGCCCCGTCACGGCGTTTCGGCATGACCGTCATTTGCATGTGAAACCATTCCCGTGTCGTCGCCGCTTCCCTCGCCGTACCGCAGCAGCCGGGCGCCGTTGGCCTTCAGCCAGAGGCGGGGCGTGCGCACGTCGCCGGTCAGCTGCGCGCACAGCGTCCAGAAGCGCTGGGAGTGGTTCATCTCGCGCAGATGCGCCACCTCGTGCCCCACCACGTAATCGAGCACGGACTCCGGCGTCAGGATCAGCCGCCAGGAGAAGGAGAGGCGGCCGGTGGCCGAGCAGCTTCCCCAGCGGCTCTTGGTGTCGCGCACGGTGACGGCGGCGACCCGCGCGCCGATCAGCGCGGCCTTGGCGCGCGACCGCTCGGCCAGTTCGCGCCGCGCCTCCGCCATCAGGAAGTCGCGCACCCGGCGGGCGACATGCTCCGCCCGGCCGCCGACCAGGATCGCGCCGTCCTCGCGCCGGGTCGCCCCGCGCAGCTCGGGGGCGTGCCGGATGACGTGGTCGACGCCGAGATAGGGCACCACCGCGCCGTCGGCGAAGGGAAGCTGCGGCGGCAGGGCGGCCAGCCGCGCCCGGACCCAGCCGTCGTGCCGCCCGACGAAGCGCAGCGCCTCGGCCTCTGGGACGCCCACCGGGATCACCACCTGGATCAGCCCGCGCCCGGCGTCCACCCGCAGGGTCATCCGGCGGGCACGGGCGCTTTCCCGCAGCTCCAGCGGCACGGGCAGGCCGGCGACGGCCAGGGCGCGTGGCGCCTTCGGGCGTGGGGCCTGGGCTTTGGCCTGGGCTTTGGAGGGGTGGGATTTGCGGCGGAAGAGCATACCTGACTTATAGCCCGCATGGCCGGCCGGGGCCAATGGCGCCTTTCTCTCTCACATTCAAACGGAATTTGTCCCAAGTGAGTTTTGCATGTGATATTTGACTTGGATGGGCAAGTGGCCGGATAAATGTGCTCTGATCTCAGTTTTTGCGGTGAAGTTGTGGTCGAGTATACCAGAAAGAACTCAACCGAAGGTCATATGACTGATCGTGCGATCTGGCTTGAGGCTCTGGTCTCCGCCAACGGCGCCGCTCACGCTCTGCTTGGGCTGGACGCGCGGCTTCTCGTGGTCAACCAAGCTTTTGCCGCCGCCTTCGGCCGCCTGCCGGAGGAGGTGGAGGGCCGGGAGCTGACCGAGCTGGACGTCCCAGCGGCCATCGTGTCCCAAGTCGGGGCACAACTCCGCCGTGTCGTCCTCACCGGGACTCCGGTGTCGGCCTTCGGCCTGCTGCCCCGGGGCGAAATGGTGCTGAGCCCGGTGCGCGACGCGGACGGGGTGATCACCGCGGTCGCCGCCATCGCCGACACCAACGCCGCCGCCCTGGCCGCCGCCCGCGCCGAGGCCGAGCGGGTCCGCCAGGAGGCCGAGACGGGGCGCACCGCCATCGGGCGCTTCCTGTCCGCCGCCAGCCACGACCTGCGCCAGCCCTTCCAGGCCATGCACCTGTTCCATCATCTGCTGATGGGCCGCCTGACCGATCCCGGCGCGCGCGACCTCGGCGAGAAGCTGGAGATGTCGATCGAGGCGGCGGAGGGACTGTTGCGCGCCCTGCTCGACGTGTCGAAGCTGGAGGCCGGGCTCGTCCGGATGCAGGTGCAGAGCTTCCCCATCGACGAGACGCTGGGCCGCCTGCTCAACGAGTTCGCGCCGGAGGCCGACGCCAAGGCCCTGCGCTTCAACGTCCGTCCCGCGGACGTGGAGGTGAGCACCGACCCGGTGCTGCTGGAGCAGCTTCTGCGCCCGATCCTGTCCAACGCCCTGCGCTTCACCGAGTCGGGCGGCGTGCTGCTGGCGGCGCGGCGGCGCGCTGCGCATCGAGGTGTGGGACACCGGCATCGGCATCGCCCCCGCCGACCACGCGGCGATCTTCGACGACTTCCACCAGCTCGGAAACCCGAACCGCGACCGCCGGCACGGGCTTGGGCTGGGGCTCGCCATCGTGCGGCGTCTGGCGGCGCTGCTGGGGCTGCGCGTCTCGCTGCGTTCGGTGCCCGGCAAGGGCTCCGTCTTCGCGGTGGAGGTCCCGCTGGCGGCGGCGAGCGCCGCGGAACTGCCGGTCGAGAGCAGCAGCGCGGCGTGACAGGGCGGGGAGCCGCTTTCCCTCCATTTTATCGAACGAACAGAGAGCGCCGGCCTCGCTTGCGCTCTCCGACCCGTCCTTCGGCGCCGCGCCGGGCATCGACGGAACGCGCATAATTCCTCCCAAGGCCGGGGCCGTTCACGGCCCGCCGGCCCCGGCGTCATGGTCTGGGTGCGCCACGGGCGCGGCCCGGGATCGGAGGAAAGCATGCATCGCAAAACAGGGTGCCGGCTGGCTGGTTGTCTGGCGGGGATGACGATCGCCGCCTTCGCGATCCTGCCCGCCAGGGCGCAAACGACGAGCCTGGACTGGGATCAGCGCGGCTGCGTCTTCGGACCGCGGCCCGGTCTGGATCGGCTGGTGTCCGGCTACAACCCCGGTGCGCAGCCCTATTACTGCCCGCCGCCCGCCGCGCTGTATCCCGCGCCGCCGGTCGCGGCCCCGACGGCGTCGCTCTATCTGTCGGCGCCGAGCCGGTCCTACTGCCTGCTGCGCTCCTCCGGCCTGATGGGGGACAGCCTCTCGTACCTGGCCGGGTCGCTGTGCCGGGACGACTCCGCGCTCTGGGCGCTCGCCCAAACACGGCACCCCGAGAGATGACGTAAGGGTGATAGTCCGTACTGATACGTACGGCTGATTGACAGCCTCCCTCTCTGTCCTTAAGGCTTGCAAAAAAAGGAAACACGCAAACGGGGAGGAAAACCATCGATGCCGGCGCAGCACCCGTCACCACCCTAAGTCCCGTTCCGTGCCTCACGCAGGACCGACGTTGCAACCGCCAGGAGCGGATGCGGCGCGTCCGTGCGCGCGCGTTCCGGACACGTCATCAAATCTTCACAAGACCGTCGCGGGACCGCAACCCGCGCCCTGCATGTCAGCACATCACGCAATCGATTGGTTCCAGGGAGAGACCACCATGCTGACCCGCCGCAAGCTCGCCGTCTCGACGGCCGTCTTCGCGCTCGCCGCCGGTTTCACCGGCGCCGCCTATGCCCAGCAGAAAACCGTCATCGAATTCTGGCATGGCCTGCCCCAGCCGCTCGGCGGCCAGCTTGAGCAGGTGGTGAAAAGCTTCAACGAGAGCCAGGACAAGGTCCAGGTCAACCCGACCTTCAAGGGCAGCTATCCGGAGACGATGCAGGCGGCCATCGCCGCCTTCCGCGCCGGCAACGCCCCGCACGTCGTGCAGATGTTCGAGGTCGGCACCGCCACCATGCTGTCCGCCGGTCCGGCCATCAAGCCGGTGCACCAGCTGATGAGCGAGACGGGGTCGGGCCTCGAAGCCGCGGCCTACATCCCGGCGGTCCGGGGCTATTACAGCTCCAAGGACGGCAAGATGATGGCCCTGCCGTTCAACAGCTCCACCACCATCACCTTCTACAACAAGGACGCCTTCCAGAAGGCCGGGCTCGACCCCAACAAGCCGCCGGCGACCTGGCCGGAGGTGGCCGACGCGGCGCGCAAGCTGAAGGCGGCGGGCGTGACCTGCCCGATGACCTTCTCCTGGCCGACCTGGACGCAGTTCGAGCAGGTCGGCGCGCTCCACGACAAGCCCTTCGCATCGGAGGCCAACGGCTTCGGCGGGCTGAACGCCACGCTGAAGATCAACGACCCGTTCTTCGTGAAGCATCTCCAGACGCTGATCGACCTGCAGAAGGAAGGCGCGCTGCGCTACGGCGGGCGCGACAACGCCGCGGACTCGCTGTTCCCGTCGGGCGAATGCGCGATGATCCAGGCCTCGTCGGGCCTGCGCGGGCGCATCGTCAAGGAGGCCAAGTTCAACTGGGGCGCCGCGCCGCTGCCCTACTGGCCGGACGCCATCGCCTCGCCCAAGAACTCGATCATCGGCGGCGCTTCCTTCTGGGTGATGACCTCGCCCAAGCGCACCGCCGACGAGTACAAGGCCGTCGCCGCCTTCTTCAGCCACCTCGCCCGTCCGGAGGTGGACGCCAAGTGGCACATGGACACCGGCTACGTCCCGGTGACGCTCCAGGGCTTCGAGCTGGCCAAGAAGGAAGGCTTCTACGACAAGAACCCCGGCGCCGAGGTGCCGGCGGAGCAGCTCACCCGCACCGCCACCACGGAGAACACCATGGGGCTGCGGCTGGGCAACCTGCCGGAAATCCGCAACATCATCCAGGAGGAGATGGAGAAGGCGTTCCAGGGCCAGCAGACCGCCCAGCAGGCGCTGGACAACGCGGTGAAGCGCGGCGACACGGTCCTGCGCAACTTCGAGCGCGCCAACAAGAACTGAGCAAGGCTTATGGGCTGTTCCCTCTCCCGTCCCGGGAGAGGGTGGCCCGAAGGGCCGAGTGAGGGTCGACCGAGGATCGAAGAGCTGATCCTTGGCCTTACCCTCACCCTTCCCACGCTTCGCGCGGGTCCCTTCCCTCTCCCGGGGCGGGAGAGGGCGGAAAGAACCGGAGACAACCGAAGGGTTCCATGCAACGTCGCGTGATTTTCGACAACAGGGCGCTGCCCTACCTGCTGCTGGCGCCGCAGGTGGCGGTGACGCTGATCTTCTTCATCTGGCCGGCGGCGCAGGCGCTGTGGCAGTCGGTGCATCTCCAGGACGCCTTCGGGCTGCGCAGCCAGTTCGTCGGGCTGGAGAATTTCCAGGCGGTGCTGAGCGACCCGAACTATCTGGAGACGGTCAAGACCACCATCGTCTTCAGCGCGTCGGTGACCGTCCTGTCGCTGGCCTCCGCGCTGGGGCTGGCGGTGATGGCCGATTCGAAGATCCGGGCGGCGTCCGCCTACAAGACGCTGCTGATCTGGCCCTACGCCCTGGCGCCCGCGGTGGCGGCCGTGCTGTGGATGTTCATCTTCAACCCGGACATCGGCATCCTGGGCCGCGCCTTGAACAACCTCGGCTACGCCTGGGACTACCGGCTGAACGACGGTCAGGCATTGACCATGGTCATCCTGGCGGCGAGCTGGAAGCAGGTCTCCTACAACTTCATCTTCTTCCTGGCGGGCCTCCAGGCCATCCCGCGCTCCGTCCTTGAGGCGGCGAGCATCGACGGGGCGGGGGCGGTGCGCCGCTTCTGGACGATCACCTTCCCGCTGCTGTCGCCGACCACCTTCTTCCTGCTGGTGGTGAACATCGTCTACGCCTTCTTCGAGACCTTCGGCACGATCCACGCCCTGACCCACGGCGGGCCGGGCAAGGCCACGGAGACGCTGATCTTCCGCGTCTACCAGGACGGCGTGGTCAACCACGACCTGGGCGGCTCCTCGGCGCAGTCGGTGATCCTGATGGTCATCGTCATCGCGCTGACCGCCATCCAGTTCCGCTTCGTCGAGCGCAAGGTGCATTATTCATGAACCGCGACCGTGACACCCCGCGCTCCGGCGGGCGCCTGATGGACATGGTCCCGCACCTGATCCTGATGCTGGGCGTCCTGATCTTCGCCTTCCCGATCTACGTGACGGTCATCGGCTCGACCTGGGACGCCGCCACCATCGGGCGCGGCAACCTGCCGCTGACGCCGGGCGGGGAGATGCTGAACAACTACGCCTCGGCCTGGAGCGAATCGCAGGGCAACCGCGTCATGCACACGCCCGTGCGCATCATGATGTGGAACAGCCTCGTCATGGCGCTGGTCATCGCGCTGGGCAAGATCGCCATCTCGATCATCTCGGCCTACGCGGTGGCCTTCTTCCGCTTCCCGCTGCGCATGGTCTTCTTCTGGATGATCTTCATCACGCTGATGCTGCCGGTGGAGGTGCGCATCATCCCGACCTACGAGGTGGTGGCGAACCTCGGCCTGATCGACAGCTACGCCGGGCTGACCATCCCGCTGATCGCCTCGGCGACGGCGACGCTGCTGTTCCGCCAGTTCTTCCTGACCATCCCGGACGAGCTGGTGGAGGCCGCGAAGATCGACGGGGCGGGGGCGCTGCGCTTCTTCCTGGACGTGGTGCTGCCCCTGTCGCGCACCAACATCGCGGCGCTGTTCGTCATCCTCTTCATCTACGGCTGGAACCAGTATCTGTGGCCGCTGCTGATCACCAACAGCGCGGAGATGGAGACGGTGGTCATCGGCATCACCAAGATGATCGGCAACGGCGAGGCCGCGACCGACTGGAATCTCATCATGGCGACGACGGTGCTGGCCATGCTGCCGCCGGTGGCGGTGGTCGTGCTGATGCAGCGCTGGTTCGTCAAAGGCCTTGTGGACAGCGAGAAATAAGAAATGGCAACGGTCGATCTGAATCGGGTCCGCAAGTCCTACGGCGCCGTCGAGGCCATCAAGGGCATCGACATCAGCGTCGCGGACGGGGAGTTCCTCGTGCTGCTCGGCCCCTCGGGCTGCGGCAAGTCCACGCTGCTGCGCATGGTCGCCGGGCTGGAGAGCATCACCGGCGGCGAGATCGCCATCGGCGGGCGGGTGGTCAACGGGCTGGAGCCCAAGGACCGCGACATCGCCATGGTGTTCCAGAACTACGCGCTCTACCCGCACATGAGCGTGTTCGACAACATGGCCTACGGGCTGAAGATCCGCGGCCTGCCCAAGGCGGAGATCCAGGCGCGCGTCGCCAAGGCCGCGGAAATCCTGGAGCTGAACCGCTTCCTCGACCGCCGGCCCAGCCAGCTGTCCGGCGGGCAGCGCCAGCGCGTCGCCATGGGCCGCGCCATCGTGCGCGAGCCCGCCGCCTTCCTGTTCGACGAGCCGCTGTCCAACCTGGACGCCAAGCTGCGCACCCAGATGCGCGTCGAGATCAAGCGGCTCCAGGACCGACTGGGCATCACCAGCCTCTACGTGACGCACGACCAGGTGGAGGCGATGACGCTCGCCGACCGCATCCTGGTCATGAACCACGGGGTGGCCGAGCAGGTCGGCACGCCGCTGGAGGTCTACCAGCGCCCGGCCAGCCTGTTCGTGGCGGGCTTCATCGGGTCGCCGCCGATGAACGTGCTGGACGCGCGCTTCGACGGTGCGGGGCAGGCGGTGGCGCTGCCCGGCGGCACCGCCTTCCTCCTGCCGCGCCCACGTCCCGACATGGCCGGGCGGCCGGTCAAGCTGGGCGTGCGGCCGGAGCATCTCGCCGTTACCCCCGGCCATGGGCCGCTGATCGTCACGGTCGATCTGGTGGAGGCGCTGGGCGCCGACACGGTGGTCTACGGCCGCCTGCCGGACGGGGAGGCGCTGGTGGTCCGGGTCGCCGGCCTGCCGTCCTGCCGCGAGGGCGAGACCCTGCGCGTCGGCGCGCCGCCCGACGCCCTGCACCTGTTCGACGCGGAGACCGGCCGGCGCCTGCCGGATTGAATGGGTGCCGGATTGAACGCAGGCGGGGCTGTTGCATTCGCAGCCGTCCCGTGTCTCCCTGTCGATCCGTCATGTCCCGCCGAAAACAAGGATAAGAAACGTCATGAAGCTCTACCTGAAGCCGGGCGCCTGCTCGCTGTCGCCGCACATCGTCCTGCGTGAAAGCGGCCTCGCCTTCGACGTCGCGGCCGTCGACCTCGCCGCCAAGAAGCTGGAGGACGGCAGCGATTTCCTGGCCGTCAACCCGAAGGGCCAGGTGCCGACGCTGGCCTTCGACGACGGCGCCATCCTGACCGAGGGCGCGGCGATCGTTCAATATGTCGCCGATCGTGTGCCGGAGAGCGGCCTGCTGCCGGCCGTCGGGACGATGGAGCGCTATCGCGTGCTGGAATGGCTGAACTTCATCGGCACGGAGCTGCACAAGACCTTCAGCCCGCTGTTCCGTCCGACCACGCCGGACGCCTTCAAGGACATCGCTAAGCAGACGCTGACCGCCAAGTTCGCGGTGGTGGAGGCCGGGCTGGCCGGTCAGGATTACCTGACGGGCGACCGCTTCACGGTGGCTGACGCCTATTGCTTTACGGTGCTGCGTTGGGCGCCGCGGGTCGGTCTGCCGCTGGACGGTTGCCCGAACATCACCGCCTACATGGCCCGCGTCGCTGCGCGCCCGGCGGTGGCCGCGGCGCTGGCGGCGGAAGGGATCGCCTGACCGCTGGCCGGACGGGGAGGGGACGCACCTGTTCGATCCCGAGACAGGCTGGTGATTGCCCGCGTAGACTGCTCGGGCAATCACCAGCAGGGAGGGGGCGAAGACCCCGACGAGCATGAGCGCAACCGACCGCAAACCCGTTCCGCCCTTCCACCTCGCCTTCCCCGTCCGCGACAAGGAGGAGGCGCGCGCCTTCTACGCCGGCCTGCTGGGCTGCGGGGTGGGACGGGAATCCGACCGCTGGATCGACTTCGACCTCTACGGTCATCAGGTGGTGGCCCATGTGACCGAGGAGGCCGGGACCCGCGCCACCAACCCGGTCGATGGCGAGGACGTGCCGGCCAGCCATTTCGGCGTGATCCTGGATTGGGATGACTGGCACGCGCTGGCCGACAAGCTGAAGGCCGAAGGCGTGCGCTTCCTCATCGAGCCGCAGATCCGCTTCAAGGGTCAGGTGGGCGAGCAGGCCACCATGTTCTTCCTCGACCCGAGCGGGAACGCCCTGGAGTTCAAGAGCTTCCAGGACATGGGGCAGATCTTCGCGCGGTGACGCCCGCGGCAATGCTTCGACGCCATCGGCATTTCCTTCACCCCGGAGGGAAGATCCGGCCCAGGCCGACGGTCCGATTTTCCCCTCCGCCTCGGTGAAAGCCCGTGTTTCCGCGTCATCGCGATGGCATGGAAGCTGCTAACGGGAAATGGCCGAAGCGATTTCGCCGGTCAACCGAGAGGTGTCTCATGAGCAGTCCGCCCGTCTCTGCGCCGGGAATTGGGCCGGGAATTGGGCCGGGAATTGGGCCGGGAATTGGTTCGTCCGGCGCGTACGCGCTGAACGGTGGCAAAGTCACCCGCTTCTCCGCGGCGACCAAGGCGACGCCGGAGATGATGGCGCGGGTCGGGGTCGGTGATTCCGCCTTTGAGCAGCAGATGAGGATCGCGGCGGACCCGAACGCCGTGGACCCGGCGGTTGCGGCGCGCAGCCGTGCCGTGCAGGCCCACACGGTGTTCCGGCAGGGCGGTCAGGTCGTCGCCGCCGTCTGGCGGGACGGGCAGACGCTCATGGGCAACGGGCTTGCGGCGCGGCTCGACTGGACCGCGCTGGAGCGGCAGACCGCCGCCCTGTCCGACGCGCAACGGCGGGACGCGCTCGCCGCCGCCATCGCCAAGCAGCTCGGCGGGGGCGTCCAGGTCCAGCGCTACGGTGACAGCGGCGCGGCGCCGACGCGTGGCGCGGTGATCGACGAGCAGGCCGCGGCGAATCGGGCGGTGCGCGGCGGGCGGTGATCCCGCCGCGCACCGAACAGACTTCAGGCCGCGGACCGCTTGTTCCCGCCCGGCTGACCGCCGTGCGGAGCGGGGCGGCGGTTGTGGCGGTTCTGCTGGTTGGCCGACACCTTGGCCTTCAGCGGCTGGTCGCCGGTGGCGCCGGCAACCCGCGCGCCCTGCGGCGCCGACGGCTTCGCACCGTGGGCCTTCGGCGCCTGGGGCTTCTGGCCCTGCGGCTTGCCGCCGCCCGGCTGCTGCTGCTGGGGCTGGCCGCGGCCCGGACGGGGCTGCTTGGGCGCCGGCTTCGGCGGCTTGGCGGAGGAGGCGTGGATCGCCGCCACCACCGACGCGTGGTAGGGGTGGTCGTGGTCCGCCGGGACCGGCTGGCGAATGGTCTTCTCGATGGCCTTCAGATAGGCCACCTCCTCGGCGTCGCAGAAGGACACCGCGCTGCCGTCGGTGCCGGCGCGGGCGGTGCGGCCGATGCGGTGGACGTAGCTTTCCGGCTCGTTCGGCAGGTCGAAGTTGATGACGTGCGTGATGCCGTCGATGTCGATGCCGCGCGCCGCGATGTCGGTCGCCACCAGCGCCTTGAGGTCGCCGCTGCGGAAGGATTCCAGGGCGCGCACGCGGGCCGACTGCGACTTGTCGCCGTGGATCGCGTCGGCCGGGACTCCGGCCTTCTTCAGATGGTCGGCGATGCGGTCGGCGCCGTGCTTGGTGCGGGCGAAGACGATCGTCCGCTCCATGGCACCTTCCTGGAGCAGGTCGGCGAGCAGGCGGCGCTTGTCCGCGCGCTCCACGAACAGCACGCGCTGGGCGATGCGCTCCACGGTGGTGGACTGCGGCGCCACCTCGATCCGCTCGGCGTCGGTCAGGATGCTGTGCGCCAGCTCGACCACGGCTTCCGGCATGGTGGCGGAGAACAGCAGGGTCTGGCGCTGCTTCGGCAGGACGGCGACGACCTTCCGCACGTCGCGGATGAAGCCCATGTCGAGCATGCGGTCGGCCTCGTCCAGGACGAAGATCTCGACCTGGTCGAGCACGCACTGCTTCTGGGCCATCAGGTCGAGCAGGCGGCCCGGCGTCGCCACCAGCACGTCGGTGCCGCGGGCCAGAGCGGCGACCTGCGGGCTCTGCCCGACGCCGCCGTGGATCACCGTGCGGCGGATCGGCAGGTGCCGGCCGTAGGTGCGGAAGCTCTCGCCGATCTGCAGCGCCAGCTCGCGCGTCGGTGTCAGGATCAGGGTGCGCGGCGCCTTGGCCTGCACGCGCTTCTTGTTCTGGAACAGCCGCTGGAGGATCGGCAGGGTGAAGGCGGCGGTCTTGCCGGTGCCGGTCTGGGCGAGGCCGAGCACGTCGCGGCCCTCCAGAAGAACGGGGATGGCGCCGGCCTGGATCGGCGTGGCGGTCTGGTAACCCTCTTCGGCGACGGCGCGCAGAAGGGGCTCGATCAGGCCGAGGCCACTGAATTCGGTCATACGGGGAGGGTCCTGGTCACGTGAACAGAGGCTGCACCTGGGCCGTGCCCGGACATGGCCGGGGGCGGCGTGGCTTGGGGCGCTCCGCCGCGGGAGTGCGCGGAGCCATCAATTCACCGTGGGAAGGCGCAAGCGGCGCCGGTACCGGGACGACGAGGAGCCGGCAGCCCCAAAGCAAAATCGACCGACCACACATAGGGGGTGGGGCGGCTTTTGGCAAGCAAACAAGGGCCTTGGCCGTGTTCCGGACCGGAAATGTCCCTGGGACGGGCGGCAATTCCGGGGGACGGTGGGGCGGCGTGGGTGTGATGTTCCGGCGGGTGAGGCATTTTGCCGCGTGAATTCCCGGACAAAAAAACGGGGTATAGGATTGCGAATGAATTTCAGTATTATGATGGGCGCTGCAGCATGGCGACCCGGATCGCGGGAGACGGCGCCGGAACGGATGGCAAAGGCGGTGGGGCAATGACGTCGCGTCTCGAATCCTTGTGCCTGGAGAAGGGGCTGAAAATGACCGGCCAGCGCCGGGTCATCTCCCAGGTCCTGTCGGAGTCGGAGGACCACCCCGACGTGGAGGAGGTCCACCGCCGCGCCGTGCTGATCGACCCGCGGATCTCCATCGCCACGGTCTACCGCACCATGCGCCTTCTCGAAGACGCGCAGGTGATCGAGAAGGTGGACCTGGGCGACGGGCGTGCCCGCTATGAAGAAGCGTCCACCGACCACCACCACCACCTGATCGACACGCGCAGCGGGCGGATCATCGAGTTCGCCAGCCCGGAGCTGGAGGCGCTGAAGGAGCGCATCGCGCGGGAGCTGGGCTACCGCATCGTCGGTCACCGGCTGGAAATCTACGGCGTTCCGCTCGACGGCGTTTCCGTCGACGGCGGCGACGCGCTGGACGGCAACTCTGGGGATGGCGGGGAGCGTCGATGAAGAGCATGCGCTGGCTGACGATCGCCCCCTACCCGACGGTGAGCCTGAATTGCCGCGACGCGGTCCAGCGCTGCTACGCCGGCCTGTGCGACTGCGGCCAGCCGGAGCGCTACGCGCTGGAGGCGGCGGTGACCGTCTTCCGCTACCACCATCCGGAAACCCCGCCCTTCCAGGCGGAGACCATCGTCAGCCAGTGGGTGGCCGGCCCGGTCCGCCACTGACCGCCGGCCTCGCCGCGTCTTCTCACCAGGGCCGCCGCTTGCGCTCCAGCGTGTCGGTGGCGAAGTCCTCGGGCCGCAAAGGCTTGGCGAAGTCCGGCGGGGCGAGCTGGTTGTCGAGGCCGCTCACCACATAGCGGTCGCCCGTCAGGTCGTAGGTGATCTCCAAGGCCGGGGCGAAGACGGGCACCTGGGGATAGGCGATCCCGTGCGCCTCCGCGTAGCGGACCAGATCGCCCTTGGCGTCGTAATGGTCGGCCATGACGATCTGCCAGGAGTCCTCGTCCAGATAGTAGGTGCGCTCCGGCAGGGCGTGGCGGAAGTTGGGTTTCGCCCGTGCCTCGACGATCCAGACCCGGTGCATCTCGTAGCGCAGGAACTGCGGGTTGGGATGGCCCAGCCACAGGAAGTCCACCGGCGCCAGGCCGGGCGTGTTCATCCGGCTGGCGTTGTAGGGCACATACATCTCCCGCCGCGTCACCAGCGCGAAGTCGAAGCGGTCGAGCGGCCCGCTGAACATGTCCAGCATGTCGGCGGTTCGGATGCCGCCGCTGGCCGGGTCCGGCGTGTCGTAGACGAAGTCGGGCGCGCGGACGGGCTTGCCGGTCTCCCCCTGGCGGAACCAGGCGGCGAAGCCGGCCTGGATCGGGTTCAGCGTGCCGTGCAGCAGCAGGGTGGTCCCGGCCTCCGCCTTGGGCATCAGGGTGGTGCGGCGGTAATGGAAGGGGCGCCCGCCGTCGATCCCGGCGGCGTAGCTGGACTGCCAGTCCTCGCGGTAGACCGCCGCGGTGTAAATGCCGCCGGATTCCGGCAGGACGGTGGCGCCGGTGCGGCTGAAGGAATTGCCGCGCCAGCGCAGGATGTGGTTCCACATCGCCTGCACGCCGTTGGCCGGGATGGGGAAGGGCACGCCCACCCGCGCCCCGCTCAGCGCCAGGCCGTTCTCGCCCAGCCTGGCGCGCCCGGCGTTCGCGATTGTTTCGTCGTAGACGCGCTGGGGGGCGGCGGCGCTGCGGTGGCTGGGGAAGACGGGGATCTCGAAGGACGGGTACTTGGTCAGCATCGCCTGGAGACCGGCGGACAGGCGGACCTTGTAGCGGTCCAGATCCGCCGGTCCCACGGTGAACCAGCGCCCGTCCTCGTCGTAGGGGTCGGGCAAGGGGGTGCCCGGCTTCCAGCCGCCGGGAACCTGGGTCAGCCCGCCCTTCCAGGCCGGAATGGCCCGCGTCCGGCTGGCGCCGCGCACCGCGCCGAAGGGGGTCAGCTCCTCCCCCAGGGCGGGAACCTTCTCCTGCGCGGCGATCGGGGTGGCGTAGGGGATCACCGGCAGGGAAAGCAGCAGGCTGGAGAACTGGCGGCGGTTCATGCGCGTCTCGCGGCGTGGCGGGTCGCGGGGACGATACCCCAATCGCGCGCCGGTTCGAACGGACAAAGGGTGTTTCGCGGGCGTTCAGGGGTCGGGTGCCGCGGCGATGACGCGTTCGACCTCCCGCATCGCCTGTTCCAGCGCCGTGGCCAGCGCGGTCACCCGCTCCCAGGGGGCGTCCTGCATCACCGCCTGCTCCAGCGCCTGCGCGGCGTCGCCGAGCGGCGTCGCCCCGGCGTTGCGCGAGCAGCCCTTGAGATTGTGGGCACCGGCGCGGATCGCCGTTCCGTTGCGCGCGGCCACGGCGGCGGCGACCTCGTCCGCGATGTGGCGGCCGATGCCGACGAAGTCGCTCAACAGCTCGTCCATCAGCGCCCGGTCGTCGCCGCAGAGCCGGCCCAGCACATCGAGGTTGATCGGAGGCAGGCCGATCGGCGGACTCTCCGGCGCTGCCGGGGGCGCCGCTGGCGCCACCGCTGGGGCTGCCGCTGGGGCTGCTTCTGGGGCCGCCGCCGCGGGCGGCAGGAAGCGGGTCAGCGCGGCGTCGAGCTTCGCGAGATCCAGCGGCTTGCTCAGCGCCTCGTCCATGCCGGCCGCGCGGTAGCTCTCGATGTCCGCCGGGGCGGCGTTGGCGGTCAGGGCGATGATCGGCAGATGGGCGCCGGTGGCGCGCTCCGCCGCGCGGATGCGCCGGGTCAGCTCGAACCCGTCCACCTCCGGCATCTGGATGTCGGTCAGCAGCAGGGCGTGGCGCCGCCGTCCCAGCGCGGCCAAGGCCTCCGCCCCGCCGGTGGTCAGCTCGGCCGTGTGGCCGAGCGCGGCGAGCTGCATCTGCAGGACCTTGCGGTTGATCGCGTTGTCCTCCGCCACCAGGATCAGCCGCCCCAGGGCCTCCGCCTCCGCGATGACGCGCTCCGGACTGAGCGGGGCCGGGGCGCAGGGCGCGGCGGGCAGCGGGCTTTCGCCGGGGGCGGCGTCCGTCGGGGCGCGACCAGCGGCCACCGCGACGGCGCGCACCAGAGGCATGCGGCGGACCGGGCGGCTCACCGGGACCGCCCCATCGGCGAGACGGCCGCCGAGCGCCGTGGGATCCTGGAGCAGCACCGTCGGCACCTGCGCTTCCCCGACGCGGCGGCCCAGCAGCTGCGGCGCCTGGGCGGCGGCGGGGGTGTGCAGCGCCTCGTCCACCACCACGACGTTCAAGGCGCCGCGTTCCGATTGGGCCGTCCGGGCCTGTTCGGCCAGCGCGTCCGCTTCCCCGGCGGCCAACACGCGCGCCCCGGCGGCTTCCAGATAGTCGGCGACGATCCGGCGCTCCTCCGTGTCCGGCAGGCCGACCAGGACGGTCAGGCCGGAAAGGTCCGGCTCCACCGGCCCCGAGGGGGTCATCGCCGAGGAGGCTTCGGTCGGGGCGGGGTCGGCCGCGGCGCCCAGCGTCAGCTCGACCCAGAAGGTCGAGCCCGCCCCCGGCGCGCTGTCCACCCCGATCGCCCCGCCCATCAGCGCGACCAGCCGCCGGCTGATCGACAGGCCCAGCCCGGTGCCGCCGAATCGCCGGGCGGTCGAGCTTTCCGCCTGGGTGAAGGGCTGGAAGAGCTGACGGCGCGTGGTGTCGGAAATGCCGATGCCGGTGTCGGCCACCTCGATGCGCAGCCGGGCGCCGTCCTGGCCGTTGCCGTCGATCCTGGCGGCCAGGGTGGCCCGCACGACGATCCGCCCGCGCTCGGTGAACTTGATGGCATTCCCGCACAGGTTGAACAGGATCTGGCGCAGCCGCCCCGGATCGCCGGTCAGCGCCGGTGGGATCGCCGGGTCCACATGAGTCAGCAGAGCCAGCCCCTTGGCCCGCGCCGCCGGGGCCAGCGTCTCGGCCACCCCTTCGACGAGGGCGGGGATGGAGACCGGCACCTGCTCCAGGTCCATCTTGCCGGCCTCGATCTTCGAGAAGTCGAGAATGTCGTCGATGATCCGCAGGAGCGAGGCCGCCGATTCCCGCATCGTCGCCACGGTGTCGCGCTGCCCGCCGTCCAGCGGCGTGCGCTCCAGCAACTCCAGCATGCCCAGCACACCGTTCATGGGCGTGCGGATCTCGTGGCTCATGGTGGCGAGGAAGGCGGATTTGGCGGCGGTCGTCTGTTCCGCCTGCTCCTTGGCGCGTTCCATCTGGTGCTCGGCCAGTTTGCGCCGGGTGATGTCGTAGACCCAGGCGAGATGGACCGGGCGGCCGTCGAGCAGCGTGGTGTCCACCGACACCAGCGCCCAGAAGACGGAGCCGTCGGCCCGCCGCACCCGCACCTCGGCGTCGCGCAGCGAGCGGCGGAAGAAGGTCCAGTGCGTCTCGTGCGCCTCGGTGTTGTCCGGCTCGATGAACAGGTCGGCGATGGAGACGCCGACCAGCCGCTCCTTCGGCACGCCCAGCAGATGGACCAGCCGGTCGTTGCACATCACGAGGACGCCGTCGTGGGTGTAGGCGCAGACGCCGACCGGGCTCGATTCCAGGATGGCGCGCATCTGTTCGCGGCTCTGCCGCAGCTCGTGCGTGCGCTCGGCCACCTTGGTCTCGATGGAGCGGATGTAGTCGTAGGCGCGCAGCGCCGCGATCACCGCGGTGAACAGGCCCTCCGCCGACAGGTCGGCCTTCGACTTGTAGTCGTTGATGTCGCAGCCGACGATCACGTCGCGCTGCGGCGCCTGGCCCGGCTGGCCGGTGCGCAGGATGATGCGCACATCGAGGTTGCCCAGCGGGCCGCGGATCCAGCGGACCAGCGTCAGCCCGGCGTCGTCCTCCTCCATCACCACGTCCAGCAGGATCACCGCGATGTCGCGCCGGGCGCCCAGGACGGCGCGCGCCTCGGCGGCGGAGCGGCAGCCGATCAGCTCCAGCCGGCGGCCCTGGAACTCCACGTCGTCCAGCAGGAGGGCGGTCATGGAATGGACGTCGTCCTCGTCGTCCACCACCAGGACGGGCCAGGGCGGAGTCTCCTCCCCCTCCTCGCCCTCCTCGTCGGCGAACAGGATTTCGTCGTCGGTGTCGGGCATGATCAGTTCGTCGGTCATGCTGCGTCCGTCATGCTGCGTCGGTTGCCGGGTCTTTCCCGGCGGCGGCCGTGCGCGGCGCCGTCACGGGAATCCGCAGGAGGAAGGCGGTGCCTCCGCCCGTGGGGGTGTCGGGTGCCGAACGGCTCGGGGCCGGGCTCTCCACGGAGATCCGGCCGCCCAGCGATTGCGTCACCAGATTGAAGACGATGTGGAGGCCGAGCCCGCTGCCCCCGGTGCCGCGCTTGGTGGTGAAGAAGGGCTCGAACACCTTGGGCAGATTGTCCGGGGCGATGCCGACCCCGTCGTCGGCGAAGCGGATGTCCAGCTCGCCGTCCGGCAGCTCCTCCACGGTCAGCGCCATCACCCCCTCCCGGCCGTCGGGAAAGGCGTGGGTCAGCGCGTTGATGACCAGATTGGTGATGACCTGGCTGAGCGCGCCGGGATAGCCGTCCATGGCGATGCCGTCCGGGCAGGCGACGGTCATCCGGTGCGGGCTCTTGCGCAGGCGCGGCCCCAGCGAGGTGATGATCTCGTCCAGGTAGGAGCGCAGGTCGAAGCGGCGGCGCTCCTGGCTGGTCTGGTCGACGGCGACGCGCTTGAAGCTCTGGATCAGCTCGGCCGCGCGGGTCAGGTTCTGCTCGATCAGGCGCGAGGCTTCGCCCGCCGCCGCCACATAGGCGGTCAGGTCGGACTTCTTCAGCGCCCCCTTCGCGAAAGCCTCGGTCAGCGTCTGCGTCTTCGAGGCCAGATGGGTGGAGCAGCTGTAGGCGATGCCGACGGGCGTGTTGATCTCGTGCGCGACGCCGGCCACCAGCAGGGCGAGCGAGGCCATCTTCTCCGCCTGGACGAGGCTGTCCTGGGTTTCCTTGAGGTCGGCGTAGGCGGTCTCCAGCGCCTCCATGGCGTGGAACACCTCCTCGGCGGAGCGCGCCTCCACCGTCACGTCGGTGAAGGTGCGGACGAAGCCGCCTTCCGGCAGGGGGTTGGACCGCACCTCGATGATCGTGCCGTCGGGCCGCCGCCGCTTGAAGGCGAAGGGCTGGTCGGGAACCACGGCGGTTTCGTCCAGCTCCAGGTCGGGGTCGATGCTGAAATCCTCGAACGCGCCCTGGGCGCGCTGGAGCCGGATGATCTCGGGAAACAGCGGGTTGCGGGCCAGGAAGGCCGCCGGCACGTCGAGAAGCTCCGCGGCGCGGCGGTTGGACATGACGACCCGCAGGTTGCGGTCCACCATGATGATGCCCTGGTCGGTGTTGTCGAGCGTGATCTGAAGGACGTTCCGCTCGCGCGCCAGATCCCGTTCGGCCTGCATGCGCTCGGTCACGTCGGACATGGTGCCGGTCAGACGGACCGCCGTTCCCTCGGCGTCGCGCAGGGCGGTCGCCCGGTCCTCGATCCAGCTCCAGCCGCCGTCCCGGCGGCGCATGCGGTAGACGGCGGTGTAGGCGCTGTCGGTGTCGCGCACGCGGCTGCGGGACGCCGCGACGACGCGCCGCCGCTCCTCCGGGTGGATCAGCGACTCCCAGGTCTGCGCGGTCATCGCCAGTTCCGCCGGACCGTAGCCGAGCAGGGCCGGAAACTCCTTCGACCACCAGTACTGGCCGGTCCGCAGGTCGTAATCCCAGACGGAGGAGCGGGTGGCGGCGATGGCCAGCCCCAGCCGCTCCTCGCTCTGGCGCAGGGCGGCCTCCTCCTCGTCCAGCCGGGTCAGCATGCCGTTGTAGGCGGCGATCACCCGCCCCAGCTCGTCGGCCGACGACCACTGCACGCGCTGGCGCAGATGCTCCTGCTCGGCGGTGCGGATCGACGCGATCAGCCGGCGCAGCGGCACGCCGATGGTCAGCCGGTGGGCGGTCAGCGCGGTGACCAGGGTGCCGACCAGCATCAGCAGCAGGAGCCACAGCGTGTTGACCATCTCCTGGCGGATCTGCTCGTCCACAGGGGCGTAGCTGAAATGGAGGGTCAGCGTGCCGAGCCGGCGGTTCTGCACCTGGATCGGACGGCGCACCGTCTCGCGCCCGGCGACGGGACGGCAGTCGTCCTCCGGCCACGCGAAACGACTGTCGGCCAGCTCGTCGGCCACCTCGATGCACTGAAGCTCACGGTTGACGGAAATCGCCTGGATGATGTTGCGGATGGCCGGCACGTCTACGGCCCACAGGCTGGAGGACAGGGCGACGGCGTTGATCTCCGCCACCGCCTCGATCCGGTCGCGCAGGGCGCCGCGCAGATCCTTGTACTTGCCGTAGAAAAAGATCGAGGAGAAGCCGAGCGTGGTCAGGATCAGGATGGGAATCAGGATCAGCAGGAATTTCGCCGAGACCGTCGGCACCGTCTTCCACGCCTGCTCGATCACCGTCATGAAGGGTATTCCCGCAACCGGGGCCGCAAGCCGGGCGGACCGGCGGCACGGCGCCGCCTTTCCCGGTCATGCGGTTGTACTATCAACGGACACGCTTCGTCTATGGCGTGAATTGCGTGAAATTTCTCCTGTGGATCGAAAAAATCGCCGCAATGGTTGCTTGCTGCTTGAGGGGGTGTCGGCCTTGCACTACTGTTCGCGGGAGCCGCTTGCGCGGTGCAACACAAGAGGATGTCATGAATTTCCAGGTGCGCCGTTCCTCCGAAACCATCGAGGTGCTGTTGAGCGGCCGGTTGGAATTCACCGACCATGACAGCCTTCCCGACATCGTGGACCTGCTGAACGGGGAGGGCGCGCGCCGCTTCGTCCTGGACATGGACGGGCTGACCTTCATCGACTCGGCGGGCATCGGGATGCTGCTGATCCTTCAGGACGAGTCGGAGCAGCGCAACATCAAGCTGGTGCTGCGCAAGCTTCAGGGCGACGTGCTGCGCTCCATCGATCTGGCGCGGATCGGCGAAGTCGTCACCATCGAGCGGTGAACGGGCGATGGACGCTTCCCCCGCCTCCTCCGCCAGCCTTCCGCCCGGTCCGGCCGGTGCCGTGCGCCCCTTCAGCGTGATGCGGGACCGCGTGCCGGCGGAGATCGCCGCGCGGGTCTCGGCGCGCTTCGGCTTGAGCGACGCCGCCGCAGGCGCCGGGGACGCCGTCGATCACCGGGTGGCCGCCGCGGTTCTGCTGGCCCAGGCCGACCGGGACATCCTGCGCGGCGCCTTCGGGCTCAACCGCTTCCTGACGGTGGAACTGACCGAGCGGGAGGACGGCACCGGCGCCATCGACGCCGACTGGCTGGGCGCCCCGCCGGTGGAGCGGGGATTCTACCTGTCGCTGACCACCGGCACGGCCTACGGCCTGCAATGCGCGGTTCTGGTCTGCGACGAGCTGACCCGGCGCGGCGTGCTGACGCCGGAGCGGCGGGGCAACATCGAGCTGTGCCTGCACGAGGCCATCGCCAACGCCATCGTCCACGGCAATCTGGGCATTCCCAGCGCGACCAAGGAGCAGCCGGAGGGCTACCGCCTGTTCAGCCGGCTGCTGCGCGAGCGGCTGGGCGACGGCGCCGTGCGGCAGCGGCGGATCGACATTTTCGCGCGCTGGACCGCCGACAGCCTGTCCATCGCGGTGGTCGACCAGGGCAACGGGTTCGACGCCGCGGCCCTGCCGCAGGACACCGACAGCGGCGCCCAGTCCGGCCGCGGCTTCGTGTTCATGCGGGCGCTGGCCCGGCGCATCCACGTGACCGACGGCGGGCGCTGCACCCTGCTGCAGTTCGACCTGTGACGGACGGACGGGTCCACGCATGCCCATTTCCCTCGCCGCCAGCCGGGTCCTGATCGTCGACGACAACGAGTTCAACAGGAAGTCGCTGGCCCTGATGATCCGCCGCGCCGGGCTGACCCAGATCGAGGTCGCCGAGAACGGGGTGGAGGGGCTGCGCAAGGTGGAGAGCTTCCGCCCCGACCTCGTCCTGCTCGACGTCAGCATGCCGGTGATGGACGGGCTGGAGATGTGCCGGCGCCTGCGCGAGCGGCTGACCCACGAAGAATTGCCGATCCTGTTCCAGACCGCGCTGGACAGCGACGAGGAGCAGGTCCGCTGCTTCGAGGCCGGCGGCAGCGACTTCATCTCCAAGCCGATCAAGCCCGGCGAGTGCGTCGCCCGCGTCCGCCACCAGCTCGAAAAGCGCAAGCTGTTCACCGACCTCGCCAACTTCCGCGCGCGGGTGGAGCGGGAACTGAAGCACGCCAAGGCGATGCAGCTGTCCCTCCTGCCCGAGCCGAAGGAACTGGAGGCCGTCGCCGAGCGGTACGAGCTGGTGCTGGACGCCCATTTCGAAACCTCGTCGGAGCTGGGCGGCGATTTCTGGAACGTCTACCCGCTGGACAGCCACCGCGTCGCCTTCCTGATGGTCGATTTCGCCGGCCACGGCATCACCGCCGCCATCAACACCTTCCGCCTGCACACGCTGATCGACCGCTTTCCCATGCAGCATATGCCGCCGTCGGAATGGCTGGCCGGTCTCAACCGGGCGCTGAAGGAGGTGCTGCCGGTCGGGCAGTTCGCCACCGCCTTCTTCGGCATCCTCGACCTGCACACCGACACGCTGACCTACGCCTCGGCCGGGGCGCCCAATCCGGTGGTGGGGATCGCGGGGGAGCTTCGGCTGCTCGATTCGGCGGGGCTGGTGCTGGGCGCGTCGCGCCGCGCCGTCTACGCCGACCGCAGCCTGCGTTTGCCGCGCGGGAGTTGCCTGTTCCTCTACAGCGACGCGCTGATCGAGTGCAGCGGCCCGGACAACGAACCGATCGGCCAGGACGGGGTGCCCGGCCTGCTGCGCGGCGCCATCGCCGCCAACCGCGCCCGCCCGCTGGGGCCGCTGCTGGAGCGCTTTTACGCCCGCACCAGCCTGCCGCTGCGCGACGACCTGACCGCCGTGTGGATCGCCCGCCGGGCGTGAGGGCAGGTCCGGGAACCACAGTCTGGAAATGAGAAGGGCCGCCGCGGTCGTCCGCGGCGGCCCTTTTGCCTGATTCTCGGGGGAGGGGCGCCGTTACGCCTGCGTCTCGGAGGCGGCGTAGCGGCGGCGGACCCACATCACGCTCTTCACCGCGAAGATGGTGACGCCGATGCCCAGCGCGATGAGCAGAAGGATCTTCGGGCCGTTCTCGCCGATGGCGGCGGCGGCCTCGCCGAACAGGTAGCCGGCCCCGGCGAAGCTCCAGGCCCAGATGCCGGCGGCAATGAAGTTCCAGAACAGGAACTTGCGCCATGGCATGCGGGACGTGCCGACGGCGACCGAGGCGATGTTGCGCACCCCATAAAGGAAGCGGAAGGCCAGGATGAAGCCGACGCCGTAGGTTTCCAGCCAGTACAGCACGCGGGACGCGCGGGCCTCCGCCGCCGGGAAGCGGGCCAGCGCCTTGCCGCCCCATTTGCGGCCGATCCAGAAATAGCACTGGTCGCCCATGAAGCTGCCGATCCAGACGGCGGCCACCAGCCAGTAAAGGTTGATGATCCCCAGATGCGCGCCCATCCCGCCGAAAATGACGAAGGTCTCGCCTTCGAAGAAGGCCCATATGAAGGCCAGGGGATAGAAGGCATCGCCCCAATCCTGGAGCCAGGTCATCCAGTCCAAATCACCCTCCCCGCGGGTCGTTCCTTTTCGGCTCGGACCGCCGGCGGCGCGCCAGGGAAACGCAGGCGCGGCCGATGGTCAGGCTACGGACACATCATTGCACATACGTGCGTGTCTTGTCGCGCAATCATTCCCGAATCGGGGGGAGGAACCCGCACAAAGTTGGGGTACGAAACGATCTATTGCGGCGGGATTATTTTGTTTCCGGACACGTATTCTGTGAATCGGCCAGTGTTCGTGACTTGGTCAGCCGTCCTCACCCGACAATTCGCCGACCGTCTGCCGGGCGGCGCGCAGCAGCAGGGGATTCGGTTCGGACGGGCCGTCCTCTCCCTCGTCCTCCTCCCAGGCGCCCGGAGCGGCGCGGCGCTTCAGTTCGCGCGCGGCTTCGATCAGCAGATGGGCCAGCTTGTGGTCGGGCAGCGCCTGGGCCAGCGCCCGCAACTCCGCGTTGGTCAGGGCCGCCGGGTCGAAGTCGGCGCGCGGGGCCATCGGGACGGGCGGCGGCGGAACGAGGGCGAGGGTCATGGGGGCCGGAGCCGACGGTGACGGAACGTCCTCCCGCACCACGTCGACGGCCACCGGCGCCGCCACGGTGCTGGCGCGGGACCGGCGCGCCGGTTTGCGCGCCCGCTCCGTCTCGGGCAGGCTGTCGAACAGGAGAGGTTGCGTGCTCATCCGGTCACCCGCGATCCGTTCACCGCTAGTTTGCGAAGTGTTCTCTTTTCATTCTAGAGAACGAAGGCCGGAAGTCGAGCGGAAACTTTTGGGGCGGTCCCCTGAAACGCGGAGTCAGCCGATCGCGTCCAGGAACCGTTCGGGGCGCAGGATGCGGGTGCGGCCCACTTGGCGCACCGAGAGAAGCTGCCGGTCCACCGTCACCAGCCAGTCGGCGTCGGCGGCCAGCGCCACGGCCAGGAACATGTCGTCGTCGGGGTCGCGGCACAGCCGCTCCACCGGGGCGGGCTCGACCCTTTGGGCCTCCGCGGCGAAAGTGGCCAGGAAGGCGGCGCGCTCGTCCGCGGAGCGATAGCGCTCGAAATCCGGGCGCATCAGCACCTCGCGCAGCTCCGCCAGGGTGGCGTCGGACACGAAGGCGGCTCCTCGCGCCCGCACCGCCTCCACGCTGCGCTGGATGGCCAGGCTGCGGCGGGGAACCTCGGCGCCCAGCAGGGCGTAGCCGACGAGGATGTTGGTGTCCAGAACGGCCCGGATCGGCCCAGCGGCACGGTGGAGATTGGCGGTCATGCGCCCGTCGGTCCCATGGGCCGGTCAGCCCTTGCGGGTCAGCAGCAGCGCGGTCAGGTCGTCGTCGATGGGACCGACGGCGCGCAGGCGCTCCAGCAACCCGTCCAGGAAGCGGCGGCCGTCCGTCTCGTCGATCCGCTCCGCGACCAGGGCGGCGAGGCCCGGCTCGTCCAGGACATCGTCGCCGACCGGGATCTCGATGGCGCCGTCCGAATAGAGGAACAGGCGCCCGCCGGGGGGCAGGGGGAGGGAGCGTTCCTCATACTCCGCCGCGGCGAGCAGGCCGAGCGGCAGGCCGGCGCTGTCGCCCAGCCGCGGTTCGGCATCGCCCGGCGCCCAGACCATCGGGCGCGTCGATCCGGCGGACGCGTACACGAAGCGGTTCTCCGCCGGCTCGACCACCCCGGCCAGCATGGTGGCGAACTGCCCGTTGGGAAGCAGCGCGCACAGCCGCCGGTTGACGGTGGACAGGAACTCGGCCGGGGTCAGGCCGGACATGTCCATCTGCTGGCAGATCGCGTGCAGGCGGAAGGTGTTCAGCGCCGCCCCCACGCCATGGCCGGAGAAATCGACCATGTAGAGCATGATCCGGCCCTGTCCCTGCCCCTGGTCCGGTTCGGCGTCGTCGTGCCGCAGGTCCCAGAAATCGCCGCCCAGCTCCGACGAGGGGGCGAAATGGGCGGCGATGTCGACCGCCGCCGCGGCCTCCACCTCGGCCAGCCGCTCCGGCGAGGGCATCAGCCGTTCCTGCATCTTGCGGGCGAGCGACAGCTCGCTCTCCGTCCGCTCGCGGAAACGCTGAAGGTCGTGGAGCAGCGCGCGGTTCTGCAGATGGATGCGCACGCGGGCCAGCAGCTCGACCGCGTTGATCGGCTTGGTCACGTAATCGGTGGCCCCGGCGGCGAAGGCCTTGGCGCGGTCCTCCGCCCGGTTCAGGCTGGACTGGACGAGGACCGGCAGATCCTTCCAGGCCGGGATCGCGCGCAGGCGCCGGCACATTTCGAAGCCGTCCAGGTTCGGCATCATCAGGTCGAGCAGGATCAGGTCGGGCCGGAAGGTGTCCAGCCGGGCCAGCGCGTCGTTGCCGTCCTCGGCCATCTCGATGCGGGTGACGCCGCCGCGTTCCAGCAGGGCCTGGAGCAGGTGGCGGTTCACGCGGTTGTCGTCCACCACCAGGACGCGGGCCGCCTCCAGCCCCGGAACCTCCGGCAGATTGTTCATCGTGCACCCCCGCGCCCGATCCAGACCAGCGTGTGGTCGTCGAGCGGCACGTCGCCCTGGGCCGCGGCGAGCGCCGAGGTCACCGCCGCGAAGGCGTCGCCATCCTCGCCGTTGTTCATGGAGTTCCGGACGGCGGCGCTTCGCAGCAGGGCGGCGAAACCGCCATTGCGCCCGCCCAGCGTGTCCAGCACGGCGGTCGAGTGCAGGACCAGCGCGGAATCCGGCGGGAAGGGCAGGTCGCGTTCCTCGTAGCGGGTGCCGGCGGCGATCCCCGCCGGCTGGTCGGACCCCTCGCCGAAGATCAACGAGGCGCCGCCGGGCGGCACCAGGACCGGCGGGGCGGCGGCGGCCGCCGCGTAGGTGAAGCGTTCCGCAGCACCATCGACGACGCCGTAGATCACCGTGGCGTGCTGACCCAGCTCCAGCAGGCAGACGGCCCGCTCGTTCAGCTCGGTCAGGAAGGCGCCGGGCCGTTCGCCGAGCTGGGGCGCCAACTCGTGGATCAGCGTGTGCATGCGGAAGGCGTTCAGCGCCGCCGAGACGCCGCGCCCGGCCATGTCCAGCAGGAACAGCCCGAACCGCCCGCCGGCCAGCGGCAGAACCCCCCAGAGGTCGCCGCCCAGATCGGAGGACAGCGCCGTGTGCGACCGCAGCGTCACCCCCGCGCTGTCCGAAAGCGCGGCGCACAGCGCCGGGGAGGGCAGGAGATGGTCGTACATGGAGCGGGCCATCGCCAGCTCCCCCTCGACCCGCGCCCGGTAGGTCTGCAGGTCGCGGATCAGCACCCGGTTCTGCAGGTGGATGCGCACGCGGGCGACCAGCTCCGTCCGGTCCAGCGGCTTGGAGATCAGGTCGGTGGTGCCGGCGGCGAAGGCGCGGTTGCGGTCGTCGCTCGACGACAGGGCGGTCTGCACCAGCACCGGCAGGTCGGCGTAGGCGTGGTCGGCGCGCAGGCGGCGGCACACCTCGAACCCGTCCATCCCCGGCATCATGATGTCGAGGATCAGCAGGTCCGGCGCCTCGGCGGCGATCTGCTCCAGCGCGTCGAAGCCGTCCTTGGCGTAGGCGACGTTCTGGAACCCGGCTTCGCCAAGCAGGGCGCCGATCAGTGTGCGGTTGAAGTCGGTATCATCCACCACCAGGATGCGGCAGGCGGCGATGGCGTCGTCCATCAGAGAGGGAACCTCATGCGGATGCGGCGCCCGCCGTCGAGAAGCTGAAGTTCCTCGACGATGGCGGCGATCAGGTCCAGGCCGCGGCCCGAGGCGCCGTAGTCGATGCGCTCCGGCCGGGCGAAGCCGGTTCCCTCGTCGGCGACCTCCACCACCGCGCAAGCGCTTTCCAGCCAGGCGGTGACCTCGATCCGGCGCTCGGCGAAGGCGGGGTCGGCCATGCGCGCGGCCAGGTCGTGGGAGAAGCGCTCCAGCGCCTCGACGCTCAGCCCCTTCATGCCTTCGACCTGGAGGTTGCCGTGGACCACCGCGTTGCTGATGGCTTCGTGCAGCGCCAGCTCCATGTCGTCGCGCTGGGCTTCCGGCATGGGGTGCAGGGCGGCCAGCCCGTTCAGGACGCGCCCGGCCAGATGCAGGCGGTTGGCGGTCACCGTCGTCACGCAGGCGAACAGGTCGGCGCGGGCGGCGCGGCGCGCGGCCTCGACGACCTGGGCGTCGGACAGGCCGGCGACCTCGATCCAGGCGCCATAGGGCCGCTGCCAGAACTCCGGCGCTTCCACGGCGGCGGCATCGCCCACCAGGAGCAGAACGGAGGCGCCGAATTCCTCCCCCGCCGGGGAGCCGGGCCGCCGGGGCGGAAGCCGAAGCGCCGCCGACAACCGGTCCAGCCGGTCGGCCGGCACGCCCAGGCCTTGCAGGGCGGCGACGCGGGTGGGGGAGGGGACCAAGGGGGTCAGTCCTCGATCGTGACGATCTTGTTGAGCTGGGCCACCGTCAGCACGCGCTTGACCTGACCGGCGGCGGAGCGCAGGACGAGCTGCTTGTCCGCGTTCGCCATTTCCTCCCGCGCGATCAGAAGCATGCCGATCCCCGCCGAATCGACGAACTCCAGTGTAGAGAGGTCGAGCACCTGACGCTTGGCCTTGTTCTGCAGCATCTCCCGGATCAGGGCGCGCAGCTTGGCGTGGTCGTTGAAGGTCAGGCGACCGCGCAACCGAACCAGGGTCTCCTGCTCCTTGTCCTCAATTCCGTAGTCCATCGGTCCGGTGTTCCTGAAGGGTGTTCCTGAAGGGGCATGGGTGCGGGTGGCCTTTGCGGACCACGCCAGAATGGAGCAAGACAGGCCGGGGATTCCAGAGAATCCCTCGGTTTCAGAAAAGTTCGATGTCGCCGCCGGAACTGTCGTCCTGGCCGGCATCGACGTCAAGGACGCCATGCTCGTCCAACGCCGTCCCTTCCAGCAGCAGACGGCGCACGAAGCGCTGGCGCATCTCGCTCAGCTTGAAGCGGCCCAGCAGCTCGTCGAGCCATTCCTGCGGAACCTGCGGCCCCAAGGAAGCGGGCATTTCGACGCGGGTGCGGTTTTCCAGCTCGTTCAGCCCCTCCGCCATGATGGCGAGGCTGTCGTTGATGGCCTCCAGCCGCTGCTTGGTCAGGTCCTGGAACTGCATCCCGGTGACCATGCGGCTGATGGTGGCGGACATGTCCGACGACACGGTCGCCGCCGTCTCCAGCACCGCCTGGAAGTGGTTGGTCTGGTCGACCAGGCTGTCCATGGTCTTGTCCACCCGCTCCTTGGCGAGCATCTGGGGGGACATGTCGGTGTCGGCGATCTGGCGCAGGATGTCGTGGCCGTTGCGCACGCCCTTGACCACCGCGGTGACCTTGGAGCGCATGCGGTCGGCCAGCGCCCCGGTGTTGCGGGAGAGGTGGCGCACCTCCTGGGCGACCACCGCGAAGGTGCGGCCGGCCTCGCCGGCGCGGCTCGCCTCGATGGTGGCGTTCAGCGCCAGGAAGTTGGTCTGGCGGTTGATGGCGTCGATGTCGCCGATCGACTTCTCCAGCTCCGCCACGTCCTTCTGCACGTCGTCGAGCAGATAGACCATGCTCATGGCGTGGCGCGACAGCAGGACGATGTTGGAGATCATGTCCGCGATCATCTGCTGCATGCCGGTGACGAGCTGGTCCATCGGCACCCGCTCCCCGTCGATGGAGACGGAGCCGGCCATGCCGACGATCTGCTCCACCCGCTCCGACTGCTGCATGGCCTTCTCGGCCAGCTCGCGGAAGCGGTGGGAAAGGTCCAGCGTGGCGTCCTCGACCGTGGACGAGGTGCGGGTCAGCTCGTTCTGCACCGCCTCCAGCGTGCGGCGCTGGATGTCGGCGTAGCCCATCCAGGTCGCCAGAAGCTCGCCGGTCACCGGGATCTTCCCGCCGATCTCGGGCAGGCTGTGCACGGGAGCGCCATCGTCGGGAAGGTCCGGCTTCTCCGGTTCCGGTCCGGCTTCCAGGCGGGGCGCGCGGCCGTAGAAAGACATGGTGCTGCTCCTCAGTTCGCGCGCGTGCGGTGTTCGCCGATGGCGTCGAACGCGCGCAGCATCTCGGCCGGTATCTGCGCCAGCGGCAGTTCGACGGCGACCGCCCCGGCTTCCCGGGCGGCGCGCGGCATGCCGTAGACGACGCAGCTCGATTCCTGTTCGCCGATGGTATAGGCCCCCGCGTCGCGCATCGCCAGCATGCCCGACGCCCCGTCGCGGCCCATGCCGGACAGGATCACCCCCACCGCGTTCGCCCCCGCCGCCTTGGCGACGGAGGAGAACATCACGTCCACCGACGGGCGGTGGCCGCTGACCGCCGGCCCGTCCTGGATGTGGCAGGAATAGCCCTGGGCGTCGCGGATGATCACCAGATGCCGGTCCCCGGGGGCGATGTAGACCTTGCCCTGGACCAGCCGGGCGCCCTGGGTGGCGACCTCCACCGACGGCGGGGAGATGCGGTCGAGCCGGGCGGCGAAGCTGGGGACGTAGCTGGGACCCATATGCTGGGTGATGACGATGGGCGGGCAGTCGGCGGGCATGACGGACAGCACGTCGCGGATGCGCTCCACCCCGCCGGTGGAGGCGCCGATGGCGATGAAGCGGGTGCCCGACCCGGCGCGGCGCGGCGTCTCAAGGGGCGAGGCCGCGGGCTTGGGCCGCCGCATCGACAGGCGGGCGGTGGCGGCGATGCGGATCTTGCCGACCAACTCGTGGGCCATCGCCTCGAAGCCGTGCCCCTCCGAGCCGTCGGGCTTGGCCACGCAGTCCACCGCGCCGATCTCCAGCGCGCGGATCGTCGCCTCCGACCCCTCCTGGGTCAGGGAGGAGACCATGACGACCGGCGTCGGGCGCAGCGTCATGATCTTTTCCAGGAAGGACAGCCCGTCCATCCGCGGCATCTCGACGTCCAGCGTGACGACGTCCGGGTTGGTCCGCTTGATGACGTCCCGCGCCTCGTAGGGGTCGCGGGCGACCCCCACCACCTCGATGCCGGGCTCCTCGGAGATGATGGCCTTCAGCATCTCCCGCATCAGGCTGCTGTCGTCCACGATCACGACGCGGATGGAGCGTGTCATGGCTCAGTCCTCCCCGAACAGTTCCACATCGCCCTCGATCGGCTGGTGCCGCAGGCTGGAGCGGAAATTCAGTTCCTGGTTCGCCGTCTCCGACAGGGCTTCCGGCCGCAGCATCTTGCGCATCGCCTTGCCGGTGTGGGGGAAGTAGTGGATGCGCCGGGCCGAGGCGCCGCCGAGATCCTGGCCCATCAGCTTCAGCCCCTCCCGCCGGACATAGTCGAGCGCGAAGGCGGCGTTGCGCTGGCCGACGTCGAAGCTGGAATCGATGACGCGGGCGCCGCCGAACAGCTTCACCTCCAGCCGCCCGCGCTGGGCGCCGCGGGCCAGCAGGTCGTTGATCAGCCGCTCCATGGCGACCGAGCCGTAGCGCGCCGCCGCCCCGGTGCCGGCGTCCTCGGACTCCGGGACCTCGGGCAGCAGGAAATGGTTCATGCCGCCGATCGCCGTCGCCGGGTCGTGGACGCAGGCGGCCACGCAGGAGCCCAGCGTCGTCACCATCATCACGTCGGAGCGGTCGCTGACCAGATGATGGCCCAGGAAGACCTTCATCGTGTGGGCGCGGAACTGCGGGTGGAAGTAGCCGCCGGTCTGCCGGGCCTCCGCCGCGCGGCGGCTTGCGAATGCGGTCATGCGTCACAGCCTCCGGTAGATGGTGGGGCCGGTCTGGCGGAAGCGGTCCGACACGCCGTACAGGCTCTCCGAATGGCCGAGGAACAGATAGCCGCCGGGCTCCAGCATGCGGGCGAAGTTGCCGATCACCTGGGTCCGCCCGACGCGGTCGAAATAGATCAGCACGTTGCGGCAGAAGATCGCGTCGAACGGCCCCTTCATGGGCCAGTGCTCCAGCAGGTTCAGCGGCTTGAAGGTGATCAGCCGCTTCAGCTCCTCCTCCATCGCCACCATCGGTTCGCCGCCCTCGCGCTGGCGCCGGGTGAAGCGGTCGCGCAGGGGGGCCGGGATGCTGTTCGCCAGATCGGCGGGATAGACGCCGCGCCGGGCGGTGTCGACCATGTGGGTGTCGATGTCGGTCGCCAGGATCTTCGCGTCCCAGCGCCGCAGCTCCGGCCCGAAGCTGGAGGCCAGAACCATGGCGATGCTGTAGGGCTCCTGCCCGGAGGAGCAGCCGGCGGACCAGATGCGCAGCCGCGGGTGGGAGGATTCCCCGGCGTGGCGGGCGCGCATCTCCGGCACCGCGGTCTTCGCCAGGAAGTCGAAATGGTGCGATTCGCGGAAGAAGCTGGTCAGGTTGGTGGTCAGGGCGTTGACCAGGAAGCCGACCTCGTTCGCCCCCTCCTCGCTCTCCAGCAGGGCGCAGTAGCTGTCGAAGTCGCTCAGGCGCAGGTCGCGCAGCCGCCGGGCGAGGCGGGAATAGACCATCTCGATCTTGTGCGGGGCCAGCGCGATCCCGGCGAGCTGGTAGAGCATATGGGCGATGAAGTCGAAGTGCCGCCGCTCGAACGGGAACTCCCGCCGGCCCGACGTCGCCGCGGGGACGGCGTCGCGGTCGGCCGGGGCCGAGCCGGGTGCGGGGGAAGGGCTGGGGGCCGTGGTCATGCCGCCCGTCCGCGGGCCAGCTCGGGCGCGCCGTGGGTCTGGTTGGCGTCCAGCGAGAAGAAGGCCATCTGCTGGCGGAGCTGACCGGCCTGCTCCTCCAGCGAGCGGGCGGCGGCGGTGCTTTCCTCGACCAGTGCGGCGTTCTTCTGGGTCATCTCGTCCATCTGGGCGACGGCGGTGTTGACCTCATCCAGGCCGGACGCCTGCTCGGCGGTGGCGCGGGCGATCTCCGACACGAGGTCGGCGACCCGCGCGATGCCCGCCACGATGTCGGTCAGCGAGGAGCCTGCGGAGCGGACCAGCTCCACCCCGTCCTTGACCTGCGCCCCGCTGTCGAGGATCAGCGTCTTGATCTCCTTGGACGCCTGGGCGGAGCGCTGCGCGAGGTTGCGCACCTCCTGCGCCACCACCGCGAAGCCGCGCCCGGCGTCGCCGGCCCGCGCCGCCTCCACCGCCGCGTTCAGCGCCAGCAGGTTGGTCTGGAAGGCGATCTCGTCGATCACCCCGATGATGTCGGAAATCTTCTGCGACGAGCGCTCGATCCCGCGCATCGCCTCCACGGCGCTGGCGGCGACCTGACCGCCCTTCTCGGCGGCGCGGCGGGCGTCGTTGGCGAAGGCGTTGACCTGCTGGGCGTTGTCGGCGTTGGAGCGGACGGTGGCCGCCAGCTCCTCCATGCTCGCCGCCGTCTCCTCCAGCGAGGAGGCCTGCTGCTCGGTGCGCTCGGACAGGTCGAGGCTGCCGTCGGCGATCTCGCGGCTGGCCGCGGCGATGGATTCGGCGGCGCCGTTGATGCGGCGGACGATCTCCGACAGCTTTTCCGCCGTGCCGTTGAAATCGTCCTTCAGGCGCAGGAACACGCCCTCGTACGGCTTGTCGATGCGCCGCGACAGGTCGCCCTGGGACAGCGATTCCAGCATGGCGGCCAGATCCTCGGTCACGCCGGAGACGTTGCCGGCCAGCCGGTTCATGCCTTCGCTGACCAGCCGGAAGAAGCCGGTCTTGCCGTCGAGCGCGATCCGCTGGGAGAAGTCGCCGCGCACGGCGCTGTCCACCATGGCGGCGATCTCCGCCTCGATGGACAGTTCCGCCGTCAGGTCGCGCCATTCGACGACGAGACCCAGCTTCTCGCCGTGGCGCCCGGCGACCGGGCTGGCGGTGATCTCGAAGCTGCGGCGGCCCGCCTTGACCATGCCCTTGTGGGGGCTGGCGAGGCCGGTCAGGCTGGAGCGCAGGCGCGGGGCCTCGGTGTCGAGCGCGTCGAGAGTCGTCCCGATCAGCCCGGCGGCGTCGAAGGCGGGCAGGGCTTGGCGCAGGTCGCTCTCGGCGGCCTTGAACATCGCGAGGGCGGCGGCGTTGCAATAGGTGACCGTCCCGTCCTCGCCCACGGTCATGATGCAGGACGACACGCGGTCGAGCGCGATCCCGGCCCGCACGGCGGTCACCGCGTCCTCCTTGAAGGCGGCGACGGCGCGGGCCATCGCGCCCAGCTCGTCGCGCCCGTCGGTGTGGGGGACGGTGACCGACAGATGGCCGTCGGTGAGGTCGGTCATCACCTTGCGGATGCCCTGGACCGGGCCGGTGATCGAACGGGCGATGACCTGGGCGGCGCCAATGCCCAGCAGCAGCGACAGGCCGCCCAGCAGCAGGGCCAACAGGACGCTGTTCCCCACCTCGGCCTCGGCGCGGGTCTCGATTCCCTTCTGCTCGGCCTGGATGGCGGTGGCGATCGAGTCGATCGTCGCGGTCAGGGCGGTGACGATCTTGGCGACGATCTCGGCGCGCAGGCGGTCGATCTCCTTGTCGGCGGCGACGGCGTCGCGGAAGGCGGTGCGGTAGCCCGGCGCCCGTTCCGCCACCTCGCGCAGCAGCGCCGCCACGCCGGGTTCGGTCAGCAGGGACTGCGCCTCGCGCACATGCTCCAGCATCTCGTCCAGGTTCTTTTCCATCGGCCCCGCGGCGGCGGCGTCGCGCATGCCGAGCGCCCGGTTGGCGAAGAGGCGGCTCAGCACCCAGTGCTTCTCCATCTCCTCCCCGACCAGGGCGGCGTCCTTGTCGCCGGTGGCCCGGGCGCCCTCGACGATGCGCTCCAGCGTCGCGGTGATCTGGGTGCCCAGCGGGTCCATGGTCTGGCGGATGGCCGCGTCGTAGCGGTCGCGGACGACGCGGATCGCCTCGAACTGGGTGTGGTATTCGGTGTGCAGCCGCGCCAGCTCGGCGAAGGCCGCCGCCTGGCTGGAGCGCTGGATGGCCGCGCCGTGGGCAGCCAGCGCCTGATCGAACTCGGCGCGCAACGCGCGCTGGCGGTTGAGCGCGGCGGGATCGCCGGACACCAGATAGTCGCGCCCGTGGATTCGCTGGTTGGCGAGGCGGGCCGAGAGGTCCTTGGCGAAGGTGGCGAGTTCGCCGCTGGAGAGCACCGCGTCGACGCTGCCGTTCAGGCTGCGGATGCTCAGCAGGCTGGCGGCGACCTGGGCGGCCAGCAGGGCGAGCAGGAGCGCGAAGGCCAGCCACAGCCGCTTCGAGATGCCCATCGCCCCAACGAACGAACCGACCCCTTTCGCCATGCCGTCCCCCTTGCCCGCCGCGTCGTACCGGCGTTAGCCCTTATTTGAAACAAACCCGTGTGAAAAGCCGCGACATGACGCACCCCCGTCGGCGCCTGTGCGGGCACCTCCGTGGGGCGCTGTTCAGGACGCGCGCTCCAGCGCCGGCAGGGCCCTGGTCGCCGAGTCCAGCTCGCTGTTCTCGACGGAGAACAGCTTCTCGACGTTCAGCAGCGTGACCATGCGGTCGTCGGCGGTGTAGAGGCCGCTGAGATACTCGGCGTCGACCATGCCGCCGTCCACGTCGGGTGGCGGCTTGATGGCGTCGTGGCCGATCGCCAGGATGTCGGAGATGGCGTCGACCAGGATGCCGCGGGTGCGCTCCCCCACCTGGATGACCACCACGACGTGGCGCTTGGTGACCGACGTGGCGCCGCCGCCGAAGCGGGCGCGCAGGTCGAAGATCGGGATGATGATGCCGCGCAGGTTGATGACGCCGCGCACATAGTCCGGCAGGTTCGGCAGGCGGCTTTCCGGCGTCCAGCCGCGGATCTCGCGGACCGACAGGATGTTGACGCCGTACTCCTCGCTGCCGACGGTGAAGGTGACGTACTGCTCCTCGGCGGCGTTGACCGCCATGACGTCGTTGCGGGCGTCGGTGCGGCTACCGCCGACGGTGGCGAGCGCGGTGGAACTGCTCATCGCTGTGGCCTCAGACCGGTTCGAGTGCGGGTGCGGGCAGCGCGGCCACCGGCGAAGACGGCGGACGCGGCGCCCTGGAATCCATGTGCCGGCTCATCTCGCGCAGGCCGGCGACGTCCAGGATCAGGGCGACGCGCCCGTCGCCCAGGATGGTCGCGGCTGCCACGCCGTCGAGGCGGCGGAAGTTCGCTTCCAGGCTCTTGATGACGACCTGCTGCTGGCCCAGAACCTCGTCCACGACGAGGCCGAGGCGGGAGCCGTCCTCCGTCTCCACCAGCACGACCAGCGCGCGGGTGGGGTCGGCGACGGCGCCGGGGATGCCGAACAGCTGGTGCAGGTAGACCAGCCGCACATACTCGCCGCGGGCCATCATCACGTCGCACTTGCCGACCAGCCCGTGCAGGTCCGCCGCCTTGGGGCGCAGGCTCTCCACGATGTTGGTCAGCGGCAGGACGAAGCGCTCCTCGCCGACCGAGATCACCATGCCGTCGAGCACCGCCAGGGTCAGCGGCAGCGACAGCACGAAGCGCGAGCCCTCGCCCGGCGTGGAGTAGACGCCGATGCGCCCGCCGAGCGAGGTGATGTTCCGCCGCACCACGTCCATCCCGACGCCGCGGCCCGACAGGTTGGACACCTGATCGGCGGTGGAGAAGCCGGGCAGGAAGATCAGGTTGTCGATCTCCTCGTCCGACAGGGTGGCGCCCGGCTGGACGAGCCCCTTCTCGATGGCCTTGGACAGCACCTTGGGCCGGTTGATGCCGCGCCCGTCGTCGGTGATCTCGATGACGATGCGGCCCGAGCGGTGCTGCGCCGACAGGTGCACGGTGCCGGCGCGCGGCTTGCCGACGCGCTCCCGCTCCTCCGGCCCTTCCAGCCCGTGGTCGATGGAGTTGCGGATCATGTGGGTCAGCGGATCGACGAGGTTCTCCACCACCGTCTTGTCCACCTCGGTCGTCTCGCCGCTGGTGACGAGCTGGACCTCCTTGCCGGTGGTGGCGGCGCATTCGCGGACCAGCCGCGGCATGCGGGAGAAGACGCTCGACACCGGCTGGGCGCGGATCGACATCACGCTCTCGCGCAGCTCGCGGGTGTGCTGGGCCAGCTGCTCCAGCCCTTCCAGAAGCTCCTGGAACTCGCCGGGGGGCAGCTCGCGCACATGCTCGGCGATCATCGCCTGGGTGATAACCATCTCGCCGACCATGTTGACCAGCCGGTCGATCTTGTCGAGATCGACGCGGATGGTGTGGCTCGTCAGCCCGGCGTGCTCCGCCCCGCCGCCGTTGGGGCGCGGGCGGGCGGCCTCGGCCTTCGGAGCGTCGGCCCCGAGGGTTTTGGGGGGCGCTTCGGGGACCGCGGCGACCACCGCCTGCGGGGCCGCGGCGGCGACGGGCACCGGATCGGTGACGGGGGGCGGCGCCTCGGGGGCGGCGGGAGGCGGGGCCTCCGCGGTGATGCGGATGTCGCAGTCGTCGGCCACGAACTCGAAGACGTCGTTGATCTTGTCCAGATCGACGTCCGCGTCGGCGATCAGCGTGACCGTCCAGGAGAGGTGGAGAAGCTCCGCTTCCAGGTTCTGGAGGTTGGGCAGGGCGTCGGTGTGGCATTCGACGGTGGCGTCGCCCAGCCGGCGCAGCGCGCGCAGCATGAAGGCCGGCTCGTTGCCCGACATCAGCAGGTCGGGCCGCGGCCGGAAGACGATGGTCCAGCGCAGCTTGCCGGGGGGAACCGGGTCCTCCTCCGCGCGGGCGGCGGCGATGGCCGCCATGGCGTCGCCGAACAGCCCGGCCTCGTCGTCCTCGTCGTCGGCGTAGACGGGGGCGGGCGCCGGAGCGGCGGGGGCGGCCGCCGGAGCCTGGACCTGCGGAGCCCCGCCCGACAGATGGCGGCGCAGGGCGGCCACGGTGCCGTCGGTGGTCCCCGCCGGGGCGGGGTCGCCTTCGCGCGCGTAGGCCAGCATCTGGCCCAGCAGGTCGTTGGCGCGGATCAGCGTGTCCACCAGCTCCGTCGTGACGGGGACGGTGTTGTTGCGCACCCCGTCCATCACCGTCTCGAACTCGTGCGCGAAGGCGACCAGCTCGGTGAAGCCGAAGGCGCCGCCGCCGCCCTTGATGGAATGGACGGCGCGGAAGATGGCGTTGACCTCGTCGGAATCGACCTCGCCCGGCGTCAGCCGCAGCAGGCCGGCCTCGGCGACCTCCAGCAGCTCCGCGCTTTCGTCGAAATAGGTTTGCTTGAACCGGCTCAGGTCTTCCACGGACGCCCCCTCACAAGCCAGGACGCGGCGTCAGCCGCACACCTTCTGGACGACGGAGATCAGCTTCTCCGGGTTGAAGGGCTTCACGATCCAGCCGGTCGCCCCCACCGCCCGGCCTTCGGACTTCTTCTTCTCGTCGGCCTCGGTGGTCAGCATCAGGATGGGCAGCGTGCGGTGCGCCGGGGTGGCGCGCAGGCGGCGGATCAGGGTCAGCCCGTCCATCACCGGCATGTTCAGGTCGGTGATGACGAGGTCCACCTTGTTGGCGCCGATGACGCCCAGCGCCTGCTGGCCGTCGGCGGCCTCGACCACGTCGTAGCCGGCGCCCTTCAGCGTGAAGGAGACCATGTCCCGCATGGTCCGCGAATCGTCGACGGTGAGTACCTTCTTCTTCACGCTTGGCTCCATTGCTTCAACCAGCCGTCCAGCCCCAGATCCTCGCAGGCTTCCGCCAGGACCTCGGACGGCTGGGCGATGGCGAACGTACGGTTCTGTTCGGCGGCGTGCCGGGAGGCGACGAGGAGCGCCTGGACGCAGGCGGTGCTGACCCGCTCCACGGCCGCGGCCTCGGCGACCACGGTTTGGGACGCGGCGAAGCCGGCGCGCAGGCTGTCCAGCAGGGGCTGCGCCATGGCGAGGTCGAGGTCGCTGGGCAGGCCCAGCCGCACCGTTCCCCCCTCGTCGCTCCACTTGATCAAGGTCACCGCCCGTCTCCTTGCAACCCGACCGGGCAATGCCCCGTCCGGGAGACTGTTCATGTCCGGCATTTGGTAAAAAACCTGCCTGAAACACGTATAAGGATTCGTTAAGGCAACTGGACTGACCTGTGTCAACCGGAGCGCGTTCCGGCGGTGTGGTCCGGTTCTTTCGCGGTTTGATCGTTTTGTGACACGGCTGTTGCCGCTGTTGCCAAAGGAACGGTGAAGGCGAAGGTGGCGCCCTTGCCGGGGGCGCTGTCGACCCGGATGCGGCCGCCAAGATGCTCAACGATGCGCTTGCTGATGGCCAGCCCCAGCCCGGTGCCCTGCGGCTTGTCGGTCATGGTGTCGCCGACCTGCCGGAAGCGGTCGAAGACGATGGCCTGATGCTCCGCGGCGATGCCGGGGCCGCTGTCGGTGACCGACACGCGCAGATGGTCGTCCTCCGCCGCGACGGACAGCGAGGCCCGGCCGCCCGCCGGGGTGAATTTCGCGGCGTTGGAGAGCAGGTTCACCGCCACCTGCACCAGCCGGTCGTGGTCGCCGCGCACCGGTGGCAGGCCGTGCGGGATGGTGACGGCCAGCGCGATGCCGCGCTCGTGGAACAGCCGGGCGGTGGCCGCCGCCGCCTGCTCCAGCGCGGCGCCGAGGTCCATCGGGCGGACCTGCCAGTCGATCTCCCCGGCCTCGATCTTCGCCATGTCGAGGACCTGGTTGATGAGGCGGGTCAGCCGCTCGCTCTCGGTGATGACGAGGCCGAGGAACTCCTGCCGCTGCTCCAGCTCGATGTCGGGGTTGTCGTGCAGCACCTCGGTCAGGGCGCGGATGGAGGTCAGCGGCGTGCGCAGCTCATGCGTCACGGTGGACAGGAACTCGTCCTTCAGCCGGTCCAGCTCCGTCAGCCGCAAGTTGGCGGCGCGCAGCGCGGCCGACGCGCGCTGCAGCTCCGCCGTCCTGTGTTCGAGCTGGCGGCTGTACTCGATGACGTGGCTCGTCTCGTCGAGCATCCGCATCAGCTCGGGGTAGCTGACCTCGCCGCCTTCGACCGCGGAGGCCAGGGCCACCCGCGCCGAGGCGGCGCCGATCGCCCCGGCGAGCAGCCGCTCGGCGAAGCGCACCAGTTCCGCCCCGGCCCGGCGGTCCGGTTCCAGCGGCCCGTTGCGGCGGACATATTGGGCGAAGGCGGCCTCCGCGCGCTGCGGACCGAGGAAGCGCGCGACGATGCGCTGCAGGTCGCCGACCGTGGCGGTGCCGCGCCACGCGCCGGCGGGCAGCGGGGTGTCGCGGTGCTGGAACACCTCGACGAAGGCGGTGGCCTGCGCCCGCTCGCCCAGACCGGGGCGGTCGAGCAGGGAGACCACGACGTAGAGCCCGATGTTGAGCAGCATGCTCCAGAACAGGGCGTGGGTCAGCGGGTCCATGCCGTCCAGCCCGAACAGAGCGTAGGGCCGCAGCAGGGCAACGCCCCACGGCCCCTGGTCGATGAAGGCGGCGGGCAGCCAGCCGGACCGCGCGAAGCTGGGCAGCAGCAGCGTGTAGGCCCAGGTCAGGATGCCGGCGCTGAGGCCGGCCAGCGCGCCGCGCCGGGTCGCCCCCGCCCAATAGACGCCGCCGATCAGCGCCGGGGCGAACTGCGCCACCGCCGTGAAGGAGATCAGGCCGATGGCGCTCAGCGCATAGGCCGAGCCGGCGATGCGGAAATACAGGTAGCCGAGCAGCAGGATCGCCACGATGGCGGCGCGCCGGATGGTCAGCAGCAGCGGCGACAGGTCGTGCAGCCGCTCCAGCCGGGCGCTGCGGGCGCGCAGCAGAAGCGGCATCACGATGTCGTTGCACACCATGGTGGAGAGCGCGATGGCCTCGACCACGATCATGCCGGTGGCCGCCGACAGACCGCCGATGAAGGCCAGAAGCGCCAGCCAGTCCACGCCGGCGGCCAGCGGCAGCGCCACCACGAACATGTCCGGGGCCACCGCCCGGTCGGGGAAGCGCATCAGCCCGGCCACCGCCACCGGCAGGACGAACAGGTTGATCAGCAGCATGTAGAGCGGGAACAGCCACAGGGCGCGGGTCAGGTGCCGCTCGTCCACATTCTCGATCACCGTCACCTGGAACTGGCGGGGCAGGCAGAGCACCGCCGCCATCGACAGCAGCGTCATGGTCAGCCACGACCCGTCGGCCAGCGCCGGGGTGGAGGTGAAGAGGGTGCGGATCTCCGGATGCTCCGCAGCCGTGGCGAACAGTTCGGTCGGGCCGTCGTGAAGCCCCCAGACCACCGCCGCGCCGACCGCCAGGAAGGCCACCAGCTTGACCACCGATTCGAAGGCGATGGCCGCCACCATGCCCTCGTGATGCTCCGCCGCGTCGATGTGGCGCGTGCCGAAGATGATGGCGAAGGCCGCCATGACGACCGCCACGTAGAAGGCGTTGTCCAGGACGACGGGCAGGGACAGGCCGCCGGTGGCGCCGGACGGGTCGGTGCCCCACAGCACGTCGAAGCTGACCGCCACGGCCTTGAGCTGCAGGGCGATGTAGGGCGTCACCCCGATCACCGCGGTCAGCGCCACCAGCCCGCCCAGCCCCTGGCTGCGCCCGTAGCGGGAGGCGATGAAGTCGGCGATGGAGGTGATGCGCTGCGCCTTGGCGATGCGCAGGATCTTGCGCAGCACCAGCGGCCCCAGCAGCATCAGCAGGGTCGGGCCGAGATAGATCGGCAGGAAGCCGATGCCCAGCGACGCCGCCCGCCCGACCGATCCGTAGAAGGTCCAGGTCGTGCAGTAGACCGCCAGCGAGAGCGCGTACACGTACGGCGACGCGATGACGCTGCGCCCGCCGTCGGCCCGCCGGTCCGCCCACCAAGCGATGGCGAAGAGGAAGAGCAGATAGGCGAAGCTGGCGGCGACGATGGTGGGCCAGGGCATGTCAACGCCCCCTGCGTTCCAGAAGCACCGCCGACAGCGCGATCACCCCGCCCCACACCCCCAGGGCGTACACGTACAGCAGGGGCATGCCGAACAGCGTGTCCCCGGCGCCGAAAACGCGCAGCAGCGGCGGGTTGAAGGCGACCACGCCGAACAGGAACAGCGCGATCAGCCGGTCGGCGCCCGCCCGGCGCGGTGAAGGGGGTGCGGGTTGCGGGGCGGGCCCGCCGGTCAAAAGGCGCGCTCCCGCGCCGCCAGCTCGACGATGATGTTGGCGCCGCGGATGGCGTCGTCGAGCGTGCGGACGTCGCGTTCCTTGAGCATCTCGACCATGCGCAGGAAGACCGCGGCGGTGACGAGGCTGTCGCCCAGCGCCGTGTGGCGGTCCACCACCTCGATCCCCAGCCGCTCGGCGATGCCGTCCAGCGTGTGGTCGCCGCCCTCGCCGAGCAGCATCCGCGACAGCAGCATGGTGTCGAGAACCGGGCTGTCGAAGCGCACGCCCGAGGCGCGCTCCTTCATCTTCAGGAATTTCAGGTCGAAGGCGGCGTTGTGGGCGATCAGCACAGCGCCCGACACGAAGCCGCGGAACTGCGGCAGCACCTTGTCGATGGTCGGCTTGTCGGCGACCATCGCGTCGGTGATGCCGTGGAAGGGGATCGATTCCGGTGGGATGGTCCGCTTCGGGTTGACCAGCGTGTTGAAGGTCTCGCCGGTCAGGATGCGCCCGCCGACGACGCGCACGGCGGCGATCTGGATGATCTCGTCGCCGGTGCTGGGCGACAGGCCCGTCGTCTCGGTGTCGAAGACCACGTAATGGAGCTGGTCGAGCGGCGTGCGGCCAAGCTCGCTGGTCGCCAGCGGCTGGTGCAGCAGGTTGAAGTCGAAGAACTCCGGCCGCGCCCCGCCGCGCGCCGCGGTGTGGGCCGACGGCGGCTTCAGCGCGGGCGGCAGCGGCACGCGCAGGCGCGACAGCAGCTCGCCCTCCGACCCCGGCCCCTTCACCGGCTCGCTCCACATCGTGCTCTTGTGGTGCTGGAGCACGTCGCCGACCGTCAGGCCGCCCAGCGCGTCGGGCAGCGGGTGGTCGAGCCAGCTGTCCACGATGCCGCTGGGCACCGACGGGCCGCGCCAGGTGATGTCGAGATAGACCCAGCTGTCCCCCGGCTCCACCGACAGGTCGTAGGCGGGGACCCCGGTCAGCGCGTAGACGTACTCGATCAGATAGCCGAACAGGATGACGAGGCTGTAGCTGTCGCCGTGCACCCATTGCGGCAGGCCGGTCAGCGTCACGCCGTACTGGGCGTCCGGCCCGACCCGGTGGCGGATCAGGTTGATCAGGTTGGTGGAGTGGATGTCGCTCATCGGCCAGGAGCCGGTGACGACGCTGCGGTACGCGTTGGTGACGCGGGCCAGCCGCTCCGACAGGGTGTTGGACGAGTCCATCAGCGCGGCTTGGAAGGCGGCGCGCTCCTCCGGCCCCAGCTCCGGCGTGTCGTCCAGCGTCTCCAGCACGGCGCGCAGATTGGCGATGGGCGCGCAGAAGCCTTCCGTCGCCTCGCGCAGCAGGGCGTCGCGCTGGCCGAGCGCGGCCAGTTCGCTGGTCGCGTCCGACAGGGTGATGACGTAGCCCGTGATCGTCGGTGGCTCGTCCGAGCCCTCCGGCGGGTCCTGCAGGATGGCGCTCATGCGCCCGGCCAGCAGGATGTGCCCGTCGGTGGTGGCGCCGACGAACTGGGCGGTGGTGCCGTGCTCGTGGTTGACGTGCCGTCCCTCGCGCACGCGGAGCGTCAGCCGCTCCAGCGTGTGGATGACCGGCTCCGCCACCACGAAATGCAGCAGGGAGCGGCCCAGCCCGAGGTCGCCGGCCAGATGCAGGATGTCGAGCGCCGTCTGGTTGTAGAGAAGGATCTGGTGCTTGAGGTTGCAGACCAGCACGCCTTCATGCAGGTCGCGCAGGACGGCGGCCAGCCGCGTCTTCTGCTCCTCCGCCTTGGCGGTCGACTCCGCGACGGTGCGGGCGGTGTCGCGGCGGGCGGCGGCCAGCTTGTCCGACAGCTCGTTGACCGCCTTGGCCACCGGGGCGAGGTCGCCGTAGCGGGCCAGCGGGATGCGCGCGCCGGTCTTGCCGTCCGCCGTGCCATGGGCGATCAGCCCAGCCTCGCGGCTCAGCGTTTCCGAGGCGCGCAGCAGCCGCCGGTCGACCAGCCCCCACAGGCCCCAGACCGCGGCGGTGACGGCGGCGGTCATGGTGACGGCGTAGGTGACGAAGGCGTTCGGGTCGTTGTTGGCGCTGAAGCCGACCGCAGCCCCCACCGACAGCAGGGGCAGGCCGACGCCGGCGGCGTGGAAGGCCAGGGGGATGATCCGGCGCGGCTCCGCCGGGGTGGTTGCCGGGGCTGCGGTCCCGGCACTTCCGGTGGTCGCCGGGGCGCTCATGGCTGAGGCTCCGCGGTTCCGCCCGGCGCGCTGTCCTGGTTGCTCTCGGGGTTCAGGTATTTGCGGACGGTGGTGACGAGGTCGCGGGTCGAGAAGGGCTTGGTGATGTAGTCGGTGGCGCCCAGCGCCATGCCCTTCTGCCGCTCCACGTCGCGGCTCTTGGCCGTCAGCATGATGATGGGCAGCGACTGGTGGGCGGGGTTGGCGCGCAGCGACTGGCAGACGTCGAACCCGTCGCGCCGCGGCATCATGGCGTCCAGCAGGATCAGGTCGGGCGTGCTTTCCGCAACCGATTCAAGGGCTTCCTCGCCATTGCGGGCGATGCGAACGGCAAAGCCGGCCTTCTGCAACAGGACCTGCAGGGAGAGGACGATGCTGGGCTCATCGTCGGCGACCAGGATCGTCGGCTTCATACCAGGGTTTCCTCCGGTTCGCCGGTCTCATGCGCCGGCTTCTTGCGGCTGCGCTTGTTCTAATATGCGTGCCTGTTCAATCCCATGTTAGCGGCAAGGAGAAGGGCAGATCAAGACGCAGCCCGCCCGCAATACCGAAATTGCGGGCGGGCTTTTGCAAAGGAAAGACGCGGAATAGAAGGGGGCGACAGTTTGTCGCGGTGCCGCCGTTGCCTGCGGTCAGCGCGTTGAGACGACGATGGGCTGGGCTTCCACCTTGCCCTTCAGCGACGCGGCGGCCTGACGGGCGGCCGCGGTGTCGGCGTAGCCGCCGACGCGGACGACGTGCCAGGAGCGCTGCTCGGCGTCGGTCCAGCCCAGCGCGTAGGCGTTGAAGCCGAGACCGCGCAGGCGGCGGACCAGCCCTTCGGCGTTGTCGGCCTGCTGGAAGGACCCGACCTGCACGGCGTAGCGCCCGTCCGGAACGCTGGCGGACGCCGGCGGCGTCAGCACGCCCGACGATGGCGCCGTGGCGGGCGGGGTGGAGGCGGTCTTGGGCGCCGGCTTGGCGGGCTGCGGCGCCGCTGGGCGCGCCGCGGCGGCCGGGCGCTGGGCCGCGGCCGGCGGGGGCGGGGCCGACAGCATGGCCTGAAGCTCCGCCGTTTCCGCGGCCTTCACGGGGGCGGGGCCTTGGCGGGCTCGGCCGGGGGCTGGGCCATGGCCGAAGCCGGCGGGTGCGCCGGGGGCTTCGCGCTCTCCGCCGTTTCCACAGGGTGCGGCGCGGGATGCAGCGCGGGGACGGGGTCGGCCGGCTTGGCGGCGGCGGGAGCGGGCGACGGCAGGACCGGCGGTTCCGGCACCTTCAGCGCCGGCGGCGGAATCTGCGGCAGCGCCATGGGCGGGGTGGCCACCGTGGGCGCCGGAGCGACGACGGTCTGCGTCTGCATCGGCGGCTGGGCCGGAGCAGCGGGGGCCGGAGCGGGGGCAGGGGCCGCGCGGGTGATGAGCGCTTCCGGCTTTGCCGGAGTCCCGGCGCCGGGCGAGGCGCCGCCGGGGCCGGGGCGCTGGGGACGGCGGTGATGAGCGGCGCCGGGGGCGCGGACGGCGCCTCCCCGCCCTGGTCCAGCATCACGACGACCGCGCCGATGCCGATGGCGGCGGCCAGCGCCGCGGCGATCTTGCCGATGGGCAGGTGCCGCTCCGCCTTCCGTCCGGCGTCCGGGGACAGGAGATCGTCGTCCTCCGCCGGGTCGGCCTTCAGATCGTCGTTGAGGGCGCGCAGAAGGCGGGCGATGTCGTCCCGGGCCTCCCCGCCATCGTCGGCGGGGGCGTCGGCCATGGGGCGCGCCTTGTGATCCGCCGTCTGACCGGCGGCCTTCATCTCATCCTTGAACGTCACGGCGGCGTGCGCACCCAGTTGAAGATCGCAAGGAATCGGCAGTCACGGGACCGCGGCCCGAAAGGGCCGCGCCGCGATCCAAAGACCTTCTACTGTATTTCGACGTTCGTTCAAACGCCGATGCGACGAATTGGCGTGAGAAAGTTGGGCGCGGACGCGCGTCCGGGTCGCTTTTTCCCGGTTCAGGCCGGTTCAGGCCGCCGGCCGGTAGGGATGCTCGGCCACCCAGTGGCGGGCGATGTCCAGCCGGGTGGCGACCCACGCCTTGTCGTGGCCCCGCACATAGTCGAGGAAGCGGGCCAGCGCCGCGGCGCGCCCCGGGCGCCCGACCAGACGGCAGTGCAGCCCGATCGACATCATCTTCGGCTGGTCCTCGCCTTCGGCGTAGAGCACGTCGAAGCTGTCCTTCAGGTAGGTGAAGAACTGCTCGCCGGTGTTGAAGCCCTGGTTGGTCGCGAAGCGCATGTCGTTGGCGTCGAGCGTGTAGGGCACGATCAGCTGCGGCCGGCCGAAGCGGTCGTCCCAATAGGGCAGGTCGTCGGCGTAGCTGTCGGCGTTGTAGAGGAAGCCGCCCTCCTCCGACACCAGCTTCCAGGTGTTGGGGCTGCACCGCCCGAGATACCAGCCGAGCGGGCGGGAGCCGGTGACGCGGGTGTGGATCTCGATGGCGCGCAGCATGTGCTCGCGCTCCACCTCCTCCGGCAGATGCTGGTAGTCGATCCAGCGGTAGCCGTGGGTGGCGATCTCCCACCCGGCGTCCAGCATGGCGCGGACGGCGTCCGGGTTGCGCTCCAGCGCCATGGCGACGCCGTAGACGGTCACCGGCAGGCCGCGCTCGGTGAACATCCGGTGCAGCCGCCAGAAGCCGGCGCGGGAGCCGTACTCGTAGATCGACTCCATGTTCATGTGGCGCATGCCGACGATGGGCTGGGCGCCGACGATCTCCGACAGGAAGGCCTCCGACGCGGCGTCGCCATGCAGGACGCAGTTCTCCCCGCCCTCCTCGTAATTGATGACGAACTGCACCGCCACCCGCGCCCCGCCCGGCCAATAGGGGTGCGGCGGACGGGACCCGTAGCCGATCAGGTCGCGCGGGTAATCGTGTGACATGGCGGGTGCGCTCCGTAGGGAAGAGGGGCGGTCAGGAGGCGGAGGACGAGGATTTTTCGGCGGGTGGCTCCTCCGGCACCTGATGGCGCAGGATCAGCGGGGCCTGGAGGGCGCTGAACAGCAGGGTCAGGGGCATGATGCCGAACACCTTGAAGTTCACCCAGGCGTCGGTGGTCATGGTGCGCCACACCACCTCGTTCAGCGCGGCCAGCAGCAGGAAGAACCACGCCCAGCGGATCGCCAGCGTCCTCCAGCCGGCGTCGGACAGGTTCAGCACCGATCCCAGGACGTGCTTCAGCACGTTGCGCCGCGTCAGGTGCGCCGTGAACAGGACCGCGGCGAACAGCAGGTTGACCAGCGTCGGCTTGATCTTGATGAACAGGTCGTCCTGGAGCCACAGCGTCAGCCCGCCGAACAGCAGGACGAAGCCCGCCCCGACCACCGGCATCACCGGCACCTTGCGTTCGAACCGCCAGGAGATCAGGACGGAGATGCTGGTCGCCACCATGAACACGGCGGTGCCGATCATGATGCCGGCCTGGGAATTGGCGATGAAGAAGGCCGCCAGCGGGCCGGCTTCGATCAGCAGTCGGGCGTATTGGTTCATGATCCTCACATAGACCGAACCGGGCTTGGGATAAAGTGAATCCCTCTCCCGTCCCGGGAGAGGGTGCCCACGCAGTGGGCGGGTGAGGGTCTTGCGAGGATCAAGGCACTGATCCTTGGCGGCACCCTCACCCTCCCACCGCTTTGCGGTGGGTCCCTCCCTCTCCCGGGACGGGAGAGGGATCGAAGGCCGAGGGTATTTGGAAGCGCTCAGAACCGGTAGGAGGCGCGGATCGAGCCGTAGTTGGTGTAGGATTTCTGCCCCTCGAACTCTGGCGACAGGAAGTTCTGGGCGTAGGAGATGCCGAACGGGCCGTAGCGCAGCGCCACGCCGAGCTGGAAGGCGGCGACGAAGTTGTGCTTGTCCACCGACCGGCTGTCGCGGAAGCTGTTGCCGTCCAGGAAGATGTTGCGGGCGATGGCGCGCCCCTCCGCCCCGGCGTAGACGTACCAGGAGAAGGGCGGGCGCGGCTCCCCCGCGGCCACGCTGTCCTGGTAGGGAATGCTGGCGGTCGGGCGGAGGATCAGCGCGCCGACCGGCGGCGCCATGTTGCCGCCCAGCCGCATCGTGACGCCCGCCCCGCCGAAGGTCAGGACGTTGCCGACGCTGCCGGCGACGTGGGGGCTGATGTCCGCCTCGAAGGGGCCGATGCGGGCCGGGCGTTCGGCGCGCCAGACATGCTCGTAGCTGAGGATGATGCCGGGCTCGTTCTTGAGCTGGTAGTCCCAGCCCTCCGGCCAGCGGGCGCCGGGCACGATGCGGTGCACCGCCTTCTGGGTCTGCTCCGCCAGCGAGGCCGGGCCGACCATGCCGAGGTCCAGGTCGATGCGGTCCACCTGCCGCGTCTCTTCCGAGATCACCGACAGGCGCCCGTACAGCCAGCCGGCGTAGGGGCGGTCGGTGGCGTCGGGGATGGGCTTGGTGATGTCGCTGGGGGTGTACATGTTCTGGCCGAAGGCGATGCCGTAGCGCCGCACCCCATGCTCGCCGATCCACGGGACGAGGTTGGCCAGCCAGTCGATGTTGCCGTAGGTCGGGCGGTCGCCGGAGACGTAGTAGAACTGCACACCGTTCGTGTAGTAACGGTCGGTGCCGCCACCGAACAGGTCGTTGTCGACCCAGGCGCCGATGGACGGGCCGGACCGGGGCGTGGTTTCCGCCGGCGGAACGGTGTCTGTGTTTGGAGCATTGTCCGCCTCTGGTGCGCTTTGCGCCAGCACCGGTCCTGCCGCCAGCCCGAGAGAAAGGGCGGCGATGACGCTCCAACCTGCACGCACGGCCATAATGGTTGAATTCCCTTCGTTGCCGAGCACCCTAAGATAGGGCGCAGGCGCCCTTTGGCGCCTGCACTTTCGGGTGGGGCAAAATGGCTTTCGGAGGGCCGCTTACTGGAAGGCGGCCTCGGCGAAGCTGCGCAGCTTGCGGGAATGCAGGGTCTCCATGCCGTGCTCGCGCAGAAGCTCCATGGCCAGCACGCCGATCTTCAAATGCTGGTCCACCCGCTCGCGGTAGAAGCGGTCGGCCATGCCCGGCAGCTTCAGTTGCCCGTGCATCGGCTTATCGGAGACGCAGAGCAGCGTGCCGTAGGGAACGCGGAAGCGGAAGCCGTTGGCGGCGATGGTGGCGCTTTCCATGTCCAGCGCGACGGCGCGGCTCTGGCTGAAGCGCATCAGCGGCTCGCGGTGGTCGCGCAGTTCCCAGTTGCGGTTGTCGATGGTCGCCACCGTGCCGGTGCGCATGATGCTCTTCAGCGCGTAGCCGGACAGGCCGGTCACCCGCTCCACCGCGGTCTCCAGCGCGCGCTGCACCTCGGCCAGCGCCGGGACGGGCACCCAGGTCGGCAGGTCGGCGTCCAGCACATGGTCGTCGCGGACATAGCCGTGGGCCAGCACATAGTCGCCCAGCCGCTGCGTGCTGCGCAGGCCGGCGCAGTGGCCCAGCATGATCCAGGCGTGCGGGCGCAGCACGGCGATGTGGTCGGTGATCGTCTTGGCGTTGGACGGGCCGACGCCGATGTTGACCAGCGTGATGCCGTTGCCGTCCGGGCGGGTCAGGTGGTAGGCGGGCATCTGCGGCAGGCGGAGCAGCCGCGCGCCGTTGGTGGGCGCCTCGCCGGGATTGCCCCCCAGATTGGCGTTGTGGACGATGACGCCGCCGGGCTCGACGAAGCGGTCGTACTGGCTGCGGTAGGCGGCCAGCTCGGGATCGGCGGCCGGCTCCATGATCTCGCGGGCCATGCGGATGAACTCGTCCACATAGAACTGGTAGTTCGTGAACAGGACGAAGTTCTGGAAATCCTCCGGTGCCGTCGCCGTGTAGTGGCGCAGCCGGTGCAGCGAGAAATCCACCCGCGGCGCGGTGAACAGCGCCAGCGGCTTCACCGCGTCCAGCGACTCCTCGTAGGTGCCGTTGACGATGGTGTCGTCCATGCGGGCGAGGTCGGGCAGGTCGAACAGGTCGGGCAGCCCGGCCAGCCGCTCCGGCGTCAGGTCGCCCTCGACGTGCATGCCCTGCGGGAAGGCGAAATGGATGGGGATCGCCTCGTCGCTGACCCCGACCTCCAGCGGAACATGGTGGTTGCGCAGCAGGAGCGAGAGCTGTTCGCGGTAATAGCGGTCGAACAGGTCGGGGCGGGTCAGCGTCGTGGAGTAGGTGCCCGGCCCCTCCACGAAGCCGTAGGCCAGCCGCGTGTCCACCGTGGCCGCCGAGGCGGTGGAGAGGCGGACGTAGGGGTAATGGGCCTGCTCCCGCCGTCCGCCGTCTTCGCCGCGGGTGAAGGCGGCGAAGCGGTCGCGCAGATAGGCGGTGTTGCGGTCGTAGAGGTCCTTGACGAGGGCCAGGGCGGCGTCCGCGTCGGTGAAGCGCTCGACAGGACCGGGGGGCACGGGGGAGGGGGAGTTTGGGGCAGCCGTCATAGTCTTCAGATAGGGCTTGGGCGAAGCGGCCGGAAGGCCTTTTCTCGCCCCGCCCACGGTTGGGCGCCGTTACTGGGACGGCAGCCCCATCAGCGACTTGGCGAACTGGTCGGCGTCGAACGGGCGCAGGTCGTAGACGCCCTCGCCGATGCCGATGGCGTGCACCGGCAGCTTGAACCGCTCGGCCAGCGAGACCAGGACGCCGCCGCGCGCCGACCCGTCCAGCTTGGTCAGGATCAGGCCGGAGACGTTCACCATGTCGCGGAACACCTCCACCTGATTGTGCGCGTTCTGGCCGGTGGTGGCGTCCAGCGTCAGCAGGGTGGTGTGCGGGGCGCTCTCGTCCACCTTCTTGATGACGCGGACGATCTTGCGCAGCTCCTCCATCAGGCCGGCCTTGTTCTGCAGGCGGCCGGCGGTGTCGATCAGCAGGATGTCCACGCCCTGGCGCCGCGCCTCCTCCAGCGCGTCGAAGGCGAGGCCGGCGGCGTCGGCCCCGGTGTCGCGGGCGATCACCGGGCAGCCGGTGCGCTCGCCCCAGATCTTCAACTGGCTGACCGCGGCGGCGCGGAAGGTGTCGCCGGCGGCCAGCATGACCGTCTTGCCCTCGGCGCGGAACTGGCGGGCCAGCTTGCCGATGGTCGTCGTCTTGCCGGTCCCGTTGACGCCGACCACCAGGATGACGTGGGGCTTCAGCGCGGCGTCGATGACCAGCGGCTTGGCGACCGGGCCGACGATCTTCGCCACCTCGGCGGCCAGCGTGGCCTTGACCTCCTCCGGGCTGACCTCCTTGCCGAAGCGGGTGCGGGCCAGCTCCGCCGTCACCTTGGCCGCCGTGGTCGGGCCAAGGTCGGCGGTGATGAGCAGCTCCTCCAGCTCCTCCAGCGCCTCGTCGTCGAGCTTGCGCTTGGTGAAGATGCCGGAGATGCCCTCGGTCAGCTTGGACGAGGACTTGGACAGGCCGTCCTTCAGCCGGGCGAACCAGCCCTTCTTGGGCTTCTCCTCCTCGGCCGTCAGGGCCACGGGGAGGTCGTCGCGGACGATCTCCGGCGTGTCCTCGCGCTCCTCCGGCCCGGACGGCGGAGCGATGGGCGGCGGGGGCGGGGTCTCGACCGCGGGCGGCAGCGGGAGTTCGGGTTCCGGCACCGGCTCGGGCTCCGGGGCCGGCGGCTCCTCGGCGACCGGTTCCGGAACAGGCGGCTCCTGGACCGGCTCTTTGGCGACCGGCTCTTCGGCGACCGGCTCCGCTGGCGCCGGCTCGGCGGGGACCGCTTCCGGAAGCGGGGCGGTCGTTTCGTCCTTGCGGGCTTGCTCTTCGGGCTTCTTGCGGCCGAACCAACGCAGGATCATGGCGTGTCCACTGTTTTCAAAGGGGGGTGCCGGTCAGCGCGCCGCCGGCCACGCCGGTGACCGTGGCGCGCAGGACGGAGCCGGGGGGCCGGGGCGTGCCCAGGCGGATTTCGGCGAAATGCTGGGTGCGGCCGAGGTCGTCCTTCTCGACCAGCACCGACACCTCGCGCCCGACCAGCGAGGCCAGCGTGCGGGCCTCGGCCTCGGCGCCGCGCGCGCGCAGACGGGCCGCGCGCTCCTTGCGGAGGCCGCCGTCGACCTGCGGCATGCGGGCGGCCGGGGTGCCGGGGCGCGGGCTGTAGGGGAAGACGTGCAGCCAGGTCAGGCCGCACTCCTCGACCAGCCGCATCGTGTTCTCGAACATCTCGTCGGTCTCGGTCGGGAAGCCGGCGATGAAGTCGGCGCCGAACACCATGTCGGGACGGAGGGAGCGCACGCGCTCGCAGAAGGCGATGGCGTCGGCGCGGCTGTGCCGGCGCTTCATGCGCTTCAGGATCATGTCGTCGCCGGCCTGGAGCGACAGGTGGAGGTGCGGCATCAGCCGCGGCTCGGTCTCGATCAGGCGCCACAGGTCGTCGTCGATCTCGATGCAGTCGAGCGAGGACAGGCGCAGCCGCGGCAACTCCGGCACCAGCGCAAGCAGGCGGCGCACCATCTGCCCCAGCGTCGGCGTGCCCGGCAAATCGGGGCCGAAGCTGGTGATGTCCACGCCGGACAGCACGACCTCGTTGTAGCCGGCCTTCACCAGCGCCTGCACCTGCTCCACCACCGCCCCGATGGGAACGGAGCGCGACGGGCCGCGGCCGTAGGGAATGATGCAGAAGGTGCAGCGGTGGTCGCAGCCCTGCTGGACCTGGACGAAGGCGCGCGCCCGGTCCTCGAATCCGCCGATCAGGTGGCCCGCGGTCTCCTTGACCGACATGATGTCGTTGACCAGCACCTTCTCCGCCGGGGCCAGACCCCAGCTTTCCGGCTGCAGCTTCTCCTGGTTGCCCAGGACCTGATCGACCTCCGGCATGGCGCCGTAGCGCTGCGGGTCGATCTGGGCGGCGCAGCCGGTCACCACGATGCGGGCGTTCGGGCGCTCGCGGCGCAGCTTGCGGATGGTCTGGCGGGCCTGCCGTTCCGCCTCCGAGGTCACCGCGCAGGTGTTGACGATGACGACGTCCCCCAGCCCGGCGTTGCGGGCGTGGGTGCGCATCACCTCGGATTCATAGGTGTTCAGGCGGCAGCCGAAGGTGACGATCTCCGGCTCGTTGGTCACAGTGTCGCTCATGCTCTTTCAGCCTAACGGGCGGCCATTCGTTCAGGCGGCCGCCAACTCCGCAGACAGCCGCCCGCTGTAGCTCAGGGCGACCGGGCCGGTCATCAGGACGCGGCCGTCCTCACGCCATTCGATGGTCAGGGTGCCGCCGTCCAGGATCACGTCGACCTTGCGGTTGGTCAGCCCGCGGCGGATCGCGGCGACCGCGGTGGCGCAGGCGCCGGTCCCGCAGGCCTGGGTGATGCCGGCCCCGCGCTCCCACACGCGCATGCGGACGCTGCCGGGGGACAGCACCTGGACGAACTCGACGTTGGTGCGCTCGGGGAAGGCCGGGTGATTCTCGAACACCGGGCCGACCTCGGCCAGCGGCACCGCCTCGGCGTCGTCCACGAAGAAGACGGCGTGCGGGTTGCCCATGCTGACCGCGGTGGGACCGGCGAAGCCGCCGTGCGACACCGCGTCGAGGCACAGCGTGTCCGCCGGTTCCGCCAGCGGGATCTGCGTCCAGTCCAGATTGGCCTGACCCATGTCCACGGTGATGCGCCCGTTGTCGGCGCGGCTGGCCTGCAGGATGCCGGCGTTGGTCTCGAAGGCGACGCGCTCCGCCCCCGCCTCCTCCATCAGCAGCCAGCCGACGCAGCGCGAGGCGTTGCCGCAGGCCGACACCTCGCCGCCGTCGGCGTTGCGGATGCGCATGAAGCCCGCCGTGCCGTCCGTTTTCGCCGGCTCGATCACGATGAACTGGTCGCAGCCCACCCCGGTCTTGCGGTCGGCGATGGCACGCACCTCGGCCTCGGCCGGCGAGTACGGCGTTTTGCGGGCGTCGATCACGACAAAGTCGTTGCCGAGCCCGTGCATCTTCAGGAATTCGCGCGTCATGACCGCCGTTATATGGCGACCGGGCCTGCGGAGTCCATGGCTGCACGGGGTGGTCGCGGCAAACAGTTCACGGAGTCACTGGGTTTCGGCTCCGCCGGTGTCGGCCGTGTCCCCGTCGGGCAGGGTGGCGCCCGACGCCGGGGGGATGCCTTCCAGCAGGTCGAGCATCCGGGCGAGGGTGTCCTCCGACTCGGGCCGCGGCGGCGTTCCGCCGGTGCGCTCCCACGCCTCGTAATCCCAACCCGCGGCGCCCATCGCCATGTCGGGCAACGTGAAATGCCCCTCCACAGCATGGGTCGGCGGTCCGCCCGTGCGGGACAGCCCGACCAGCAGGGCTACGGACACGGTGACTCCAGCCACCCAGGCCCACAGCACGTCGCTGTTGTTCATGGCTCCCTCCCGGCTCTTTGCCAAGGCAGGTCGGTGTCGGGGCCAGTCCTGTCGGATGCGCCCCATTCCATGGACTTCGGGTGTCTGCGGCGGCGCACAATGAGGCTTCGGGAGATATCCGGAAGGGGAGGTTGCCCTTGGCAGTCCGAAGGTCAGGCGCCTTTGAAGACCAGATGCTTGGAGGCGGCGAAGTTCAGCGCCATGCCGGACAGCGAACCGGCCGCGACGGCCAGCACCGGGTGGGCCTCGGCGATGGGCAGGGCGGCTTCCAGCCCGACCGAGACGCCGTAATTCACCGCCCCGCCGAAGGCGTTGGCGGCCAGGAAGGTCGCCCATTGCCGGTACAGCGGCGCGTCGGCCGCCCCGCGGAAGGTGAAGGCGCGGTTCAGCGCGAAGGTCGTGGTGGCGGCGGCCAGATAGGCGGGGATGCGGGCGGCGAAGAATTCCAGCCCGGCGCCGAACACCAGCGCGTAGACCACCGCCGTGTCCACCACCAGACCGACCACGCCGACGAGGCCGAACTTGCCGAACTGCACGGCCAGCCGGCCGAGCCGGCTGTCGGACAGGGTGCCGAGGAGATCGCCCATGGTCAGGACCCGGCGGCCTTGCGGACCGGATGGACGCCCGGCGCGGGGATGGACAGGTAGCGCATGCGCTTGGCCTCGCGGCGGCCCAGCGTGACCGTGTCGAGGATCAGCCCGCAGGTCAGGCTGAGGAAGCCCAGCAGCATCAGCCCGGTGGACAGCACGGCGGTGGGCAGGCGCGGCACCAGCCCGGTCTGCAGGTAGGTCGCCACCACCGGCCAGGCGAGGATCACCGACGCCGCGGCGAGCGCCGCGAAGATGGCGAAGAAGAAGGGCAGGGGGCGCTCCTCCTTCACCAGATTGACGATGGTGCGCAGGATGCGGACGCCGTCGCGGATGGTGTTCAGCTTGCTGTGCGAACCCGGCGGGCGGTCCTTGTAGGGCGCCTTGATCTCGGCGATGGGCATGTTCAGCTCCAGCGCGTGGACGGTCAGCTCCGTCTCCGTCTCGAAGCCGCTGGCCAGCGCCGGGAAGGACTTGATGAAGCGCCGCGAGAAGACGCGGTAGCCGGACAGCATGTCCTGGATGCGGTTGCCGAAGATCAGCGCGACCATGCCGGTCAGCAGCTTGTTGCCGAAGCGGTGGCCGGGCCGGTAGGCCTTGACGATCTCGGTCACGCGGGCGCCGTTGACCATGTCGAGCTGGTCCTCCCACAGCCGCTTGACCATCAGCGGCGCGGAGGGCGCGTGGTAGGTGTCGTCGCCGTCCACCAGCACATAGACGTCCGCCTCGATGTCGGAGAACATCCGGCGCATGACGTTGCCCTTGCCCTGCAGCGGCTCGTGCCGCACCACGGCGCCGGCGGCCTTCGCCACCTCCACCGTGCGGTCGGACGAGTTGTTGTCGTAGACATAGACCGTCGCGTCGGGCAGCGCCGCCTGGAAGTCGCGCACGACGGCGGCGATGGCCGCCTCCTCGTTGTAGCAGGGGATCAGCACCGCCACCACGGGGGCCATATCCGGGTCCGCTTCCCGGGTCGGGGCTGCGGACGCCGCGGCCCGGTCGGATTGACGGTCGGCCGGTCGGTCGATGATGGAGACGGTCATGGCGATGCGCTTCGAAACGGTGCCTGTGTAAGGTTAAACAGCACAATCGCCTGATTTAATCCACTGACCTTTCAAGGTCCGCCATTCGTTGCACGGCGCAGAGGTTCAGCGGCTCGCCCAGGTTGTTGGGAATGACGCGGCAGTTGTCCTGCGCCACCCGCAGCCCCAGCAGGGCGGCGGCCTTCGCCGCGCCGGGCGTGTCGGGGATGGTGCTGAGCATCAGGAAGCGCCCGCGGTGCGCCCCCACCTTGTCCTGCATCAGGGCGAGGTAGCCGTTGCCGACCGAATCCGGCTGGAGGAAGTTGGACTGGATGCGCACGAAGGGGATGCGCGGCGGGAAGGCCGGGATGACGTGGGAGATCGCCCAGTAGCCGGCCATCAGCACCATCGTGCCGTCCGGGTCCTCGATGGGCGGCACGGCGGCCTCGACCCAGCGTTCGCCCCACGGCACGCGGCCCCAGTCGGCGGGCCGGGCGGTGGCCTGGACCAGCAGCAGGAGCGCCGCCGCCAGGGCGAGCGCCGCCCGGCGCGGCACCGGCAGCAGGCCCGCCGCCATGACGATGGCCAGCGGGGCCAGCATCTCCAGCGGCACCAGATAGCGGTAGATGCAGAACATCCCCACCCACAGCGCGTAGGTCACCGCCATGGCGGTCAGCAGGTAGCGGCTGGCGGCGGTGTCGGTCAGCCCCGCGGAGGGCCGGCGGAAGACGCGTCCGAGCAGCGCCAGCGCCGCGGCGGCGGGAACGAGGAGGAACAGCACCAGGACGCGCAGGTCGAAGAAGGCGACCTCGCCGACCTTCAGCGGCGCGAAGGGGAAGACCAGCGGGAAGAGCAGGCGCTCCAGCCGCGAGTCCGGGAAGAAGCCGACGTTGACGTAGCCGGACAGCGCGGCGAAGGGCGACTTGAAGATCTGGTTCATGTGCGGGAAGACCGGGTTCCCGTACTCCACCCACAGATGGGCCATCCAGAAGCCGCCGCACAGCGCCAGCCCGCCGAGCACCCCGACACCGAAGAGGAAAGCCAGCCACAGCCGCCGCCAGGGCCGCGCCGGCAGCGCCAGGAAGGCGAGGCAGAGCCCGACCGCGTAGATCACCGTGGGGTTCTTCATCCCCATCGCCGCCCCGGCCAGCAGCCCCGCCGCGGCCGCCCGCACAAGGGCGCCCGGCACCGGCCCGTCGATCAGCCGCGGCAGCGACCCCGCCACCACGACCAGCGCGCCGAGCACGCCCAGGCTGACCATGTTGTCGTGGAAGGTGGTGCCGAGCAGCCCCAGCGTGCCGCCCCCGAAGCCGGCCATCACCGCCAGCAGGGCGGCCAGGGCCACCCGGCGTCCCGCACCGCCGACGCGCAGCGTGGCGTGGGCCAGCAGGAAGGCCAGCGCCAGGTTCAGCCCGTGCAGCGTCCCCCAGACGAATCCCGCCGCGCGCGCCGGCAGATGGCTGGCGAGCAGGTAGAAGGGCACATCCAGCAGGGGGTTGTAGAAGCTGGGCATCTGCGCCGGCAGCATGTCCATGCCCAGCCGTCCGGTCAGCAAGGCGTAGGCGTTGTACCAATGGTAGTTCCGCAGATCCCAGTTGGCGTCCATGCCGAGCGCCAGCCCGAGCAGGCCGTAGAGCGGCGGGGCGAGCAGCAGAAAGGCGAGCGCCGCGGTGCGCGGGCGGCGGGCGGTGGGGAGCAAGGTCATGGAGGTCGCGGAACCCAGGGAAGCGTCGGCCCCTTGGTAGGCGAGGGGACGCCCCACAGCAAGGACCGGATGCCGGGCCGGCCCTGGCGGAAGGCACGGCGGCGGACGTGACGGCGGACCTGGTGGAGGGAATTCGGGAGCAATTTCGTTGCGTCCGGCTGTGTTCCGGGATGCGGAATCGCGCGCCGCGGGCGCCGTTTGCGGCAAGCTTCCTCTGGCAATGGCGGGACGGGTCTGCTATTCACCGAACTCCGCATGCACACGCTTGCGCCTCTTTTGCGCGACAGGATTCTGGCGATGGAAAAGTTTACGGTTCTCACCGGTGTTGCGGCGCCGCTGCCGATGATCAACGTCGACACCGACATGATCATTCCCAAGCAATTCCTGAAGACCATCAAGCGGACCGGGCTGGGCAAGCATCTTTTCGACGAGATGCGCTACACCCCCGACGGCGCCGAGGTCGCGGAATTCGTCCTCAACAAGCCGGCCTACCGCAGCGCCAAGATCCTCGTGTCGGGCGACAATTTCGGCTGCGGCTCCTCGCGTGAGCATGCGCCGTGGGCGCTGGCCGATTTCGGCATCCGCTGCATCATCGCGCCGAGCTTCGCGGACATCTTCTTCAACAACTGCTTCAAGAACGGCATCCTGCCGATCAAGCTGCCGAAGGAACAGGTGGACCTGCTGCTCGACGACGCGTCGCGCGGGTCGAACGCCATCGTCTCGGTGGATCTGGAGAAACAGGAGATCACCGGTCCGGACGGCGGCAAGATCAGCTTCGAGGTCGATCCCTTCCGCAAGCATTGCCTGCTGAACGGGCTGGACGACATCGGCCTGACCATGCAGCAGGCCGCCTTCATCGACCAGTATGAAGGCAAGCAGCGCGGCGGCCAGCCCTGGCTCTGGGGCTGAACCAAGCCAACCGATACCGGCCCAATGGCATCAGGCCATGACGGCCTTGCGGACCGGCGGGGGTGGACCCACCTTCCGGCCTGTCGGTCCGCGGATTAGACAACACTGATAAAGTCTCCAATGGGGAGTGCGTGCGCCATGCCCGCCAACAAGAAGCTTCTGTTTTTGCCCGGCGACGGGATCGGTCCGGAGGTCATGCGCCAGGTGCGCCGGGTCATCGACTGGCTCGACCGCAAGCGCAACGTCACCTTCGACGTCACCGAGGGGCTGGTCGGCGGTGCGGCGATCGATGCCTACGGCGTTCCCCTGAAGGACGAGACGCTGGCCGACGCCCTGGCGGCGGACGCGGTGATGCTGGGCGCCGTCGGCGGCCCGAAGTGGGACAACCCCACCGACTACACCAAGCGTCCGGAAGCCGGCCTGCTGTCGCTCCGCAAGGAACTGAACCTGTTCGCCAACCTGCGCCCGGCGGTGGTGTTCGACGCCCTGGTCGACGCTTCGACCCTGAAGGCCGACGTCATCAAGGGCCTGGACATCCTGATCGTCCGCGAGCTGACCGGCGGCGTCTATTTCGGTGAGCCGCGCGGCATCACCGACATCGGCAACGGCGAGCGCCGCGGCGTCAACACCCAGGTCTACACGACCAGCGAGATCCGCCGCGTCGCCCGCGTCGCCTTCGAGCTGGCGCGCAAGCGCGGCAACAAGCTCCACTCGATGGAGAAGGCCAACGTGATGGAATCGGGCCTCCTGTGGCGCCAGGAAGTCACGAAGCTCCATCAGGAGGAGTTCTCCGACGTCACGCTGGAGCACATGTACGCCGACAACGGCGCCATGCAGCTGCTGAAGAACCCGAAGCAGTTCGACGTGATCGTCACCGACAACCTGTTCGGCGACATCCTGTCGGACGAGGCGGCGATGATGACCGGCTCGCTCGGCATGCTGCCGTCGGCCTCGCTCGGCGCCCCGGACGCCAACGGCCAGCGCAAGGCGCTCTACGAGCCGGTGCACGGCTCCGCTCCGGACATCGCCGGCCGCGACCTCGCCAACCCCTGCGCGACGCTGCTGTCCTTCGCGATGTGCCTGCGCTACTCGTTCAACATGGACGAGGAGGCGAAGATGCTGGAGAAGGCCGTGCAGAACGTGCTGTCGGGCGGCATGCGCACGGCGGACATCATGGCGCCGGGCATGGCCCGCTGCTCCACGACCGTCATGGGCGACTCGATCCTGCGCGAGCTGGACAAGCTGGCCTCCTGACCGGTTGCGCCTCCGGCCCGGCAGGCTGGAGGACGCCGACCAGCGGACGATGAAAAGAAAGCCCCTCTCCGGTTCCGGAGAGGGGCTTTTCTCGTTGGTGCCGTCAGTCGCCTTCGCCCGGACGCAGGGCGGCCCCGCGTCCGCCATGGCTCGCCTGCCCGCCCTTCCGCCCCGCTTCGGCGGCCAGGGATGGGTTCTTGGAGAAGCTGCGGGAGGACGCCGGTACGCTCCGGCCCCCCTTCCGCCCCGCCTCCGCGGCGAGTTCCGGGTTCTTGGAGAAGCTGCGCTTGTCGGCTGGCACGCTTTCCCCGCCCTTGCTGGCGATCTGGCGTTGCCGGTCACGGTCCATCGATGCGAAGCCGCGGTTCGATGTGCGACCGCTCCCGGATTGGACTTCGTCTTGGCCGTTGTCTTTCGAGGCCATCTTCAACCTCCACCTCTGCCACATGTCGGAAAACCGATGGGGGGCGACTTGGTTCCGGGGAGGTCGTGATTCCGATTCTTTCGGCACCCGTAAGTGGCAGCGGGATCCATCGGACAGCATCCGGGAACGCATCGCATCCCGAATGGTTGACCGGACGGGGGTAAGCCGAAGCGGGACCACGAAGCAGAGAGCCATAAACAGAGAGGGTCTACGATGGGAGTCGAACTCACGGCCGAACGACGGCTGTTGTCCGAGAAGGAATTCGAGCAGGTCCGCCGCAGCCATTACCCGGAGCTGGAGGGCCTGCCGCCCGATGAGACCCTGACGCTCGCCCGCTGGCTGCGCGGGGAGCGCGACCGGGCGCGCGACATCATCGCGGCGCGCCGCCGCGGACGGCGGGGCAAGGCCAGCGGCACCGGCCAGCAATCGGCCGACGCCAGCGAGCGCGGTCTGTCCGCCAAGAAGCAGGTCTACGCGCGGGCGCTGAAGCGGGTAAACGGGCGGCTGGAGCGGTTCCGCGCCGAGCGGCGGCGGGAGATCATCCAGGCCAACCTTCAGGACGCCCTGAAGCGCAGGAAGGAGGCGGAGCCCCAGCACCCGACCCCCGGGCGCACCCCCCGCAAGGGCATGCGCCCGATCCCCAGCGGGCGCCGGACTGTCGAAACCGATCCGCGCGAGATCGGGCGGGTGTCGCAGTTCGTGAAGGACGCCCAGGCGCGCCGGGATTCCTGAGCGCCCTGTCCATGAGAGGGGCGGTGGGCGTCAGCCCGCCGCCTCCAGCGCCCGGATCGCCTCGGCCATGGCGACGAGGCGCCGGGCGTTCTCGACGTGCAGGTTCTCCACCAGCCGCCCTTCCACCAGCACCACCCCCTTGCCCTGGGCGACCGCCTCGGCGTGGGCCTGGATGATGCGGTGGGCGTGAGCGACCTCGTCCTCGCTCGGCGCGAAGGCGGCGTTGCAGGCGGCGATGGTCTTGGGGTGGATCAGCGTCTTGCCGTCGAAGCCAAGCTCCCGCCCCTGGACGCAGGAGTCGGCGAAGCCCGCCTCGTCGTTCAGGTCGAGATGCACCCCGTCGAGGATGGCGAGGCCGTAGGCCCGCGCCGCCAGCAGGCAGAGGCCCAGGCTGGTCAGCATCGGCAGACGGTCGCGCGTGTGCGCCGCGTGCAGGTCCTTGGCGAGGTCGGAGGTGCCCATCACCAGCCCGCCCAGCTTCGGGCTGGCCCCGGCGATCTCCTTGGCGTTGAGCATGCCGAGCGGCGTCTCCATCATGCACCAGATGGTTTGCCCCTCCGGCGAGCCGTTGGCGCGCAGCACCGCCTCGGCCTGGCGGACCATGTCGGGGCTCTCCACCTTCGGCAGCAGCACCGCGTCGGCGCCGCTGGAGGCCGCCATCACGAGGTCGTCGTAGCCCCAGGGGGTGTTCAGCCCGTTGGTGCGGACCACCAGCTCCCGCCCGCCATAGCCGCTCGCGGCGATGGACGCCTTGATGGTGGCGCGGGCCTCCGCCTTGGCGTCGGGGGCGACGGCGTCCTCCAGGTCGAGGATCAGCCCGTCGGCGGGCAGGCTGCGGCCCTTCTCCAGGGCGCGGGCGTTGGAGCCGGGCATGTAGAGCACGCTGCGGCGCGGGCGGGCGGTGGCGGCCATGGCATTCCCTCAAGCGGTCTTGTGTCGTTGCCGCAGGATTAGCCGCCGGAGCGCGGGCTGTCCATGCGGTGCGTAGGGCTGGTCTGCATGGAAACATCCCCAGCGTGTGGCGCGGACGGTTTAGGATGCGCCCCCAACCTTTCGGATCGTCCGCCCATGAAGACCGTCATTTCGATCCAGTCCCACGTCGCGTACGGCTATGTCGGCAACCGGGCCGCGGTGTTCCCGCTGCAACGGCTGGGCTGCGACGCCATCGCGGTGAACACGGTGCAGTTCTCCAACCACACCGGCTACGGCGAATGGACCGGCCAGGTCTTCACGGCGGAGCATGTGGCCGACCTGATGGACGGAATCGCCGCGCGCGGCGTCCTGCCCACCTGCGACGCTCTGCTCTCCGGCTACATGGGCGACGTCGGGCTGGGACAGGTGATCGTCGAGACGGCGGCCCGGCTGAAGGCCGCCAACCCGCGCGCCGTCTACGCCTGCGACCCGGTGATGGGCGACGTCGGGCGCGGCTTCTTCGTGCGCCCCGGCCTGCCGGAGTTCATCCGCGACCATGCCGTCCCCGCCGCCGACCTGATGACCCCCAACCAGTTCGAGCTGGAGTATCTGACCGGCCGGACGGTGGAAACGCTGGACGACGCGCTGGCCGCCACCGCCGCCCTGCGGGAGCGCGGCCCGCGGCTGGTCCTGGTGACCAGCCTGACCCGCAAGGACGCCGACCCCGGCCACATCGAGATGCTGGCCGACGACCGCGACGGCGCGTGGCTGGTCTCGACCCCGCGACTGCCGCTGGACCCGCCGCCCAACGGGTCGGGCGATGCGGTGGCCGCGCTGTTCCTGGCCCATTACCTGAAGGCCTTCGACCCGGCCGAAGCGCTGGAGCAGGCGGCGGCGGCCATCTACGCCATCTTCCAGACCACCCGCCGGATGGGCACGCGGGAGCTGCAACTGATCGCGGCGCAGGACGAGTTCGTGAACCCCAGCCAGCGCTTCACGGTCACCCGCGTCCGGTAAGCCCCTTACGACCACGCGCCCAAGAGACGGCGCGCACAGAGGAACGACATGCGGATTTGCGTCTATGCCGGGTCCAACCCCGGCACCAACCCGGCCTATGGCGAGGCCGCGGAGCAGCTTGGCCGCCACATGGCGGAACGTGGCATCGGCCTCGTCTACGGCGGCGGGCGGACCGGCCTGATGGGTCGGATCGCCGACTCGGTCCTGGCGGCGGGCGGCACGGTCACCGGCATCATCCCGCAATTCCTGATGGACAAGGAGGTCGGCCACCAGGGCCTGCAGGAGCTGCGGGTCGTCTCCACCATGCATGAGCGCAAGGCCCTGATGGCCGAGCTGTCGGACGGCTTCATCGCGCTGCCCGGCGGCATCGGCACGCTGGAGGAGCTGTTCGAGGTGTGGACCTGGGCGCAGCTCGGCCGCCACGACAAGCCCTGCGGCCTGCTCAACGCTTCCGGCTTCTACGATGGCTTGGCCGGTTTCCTCGACCATGTGGCGGGGGAACGCTTCATGCAGCCCAAGCACCGCGACATGCTGATCGTCCGCGACACCGCGCCGGGCATCCTGGACGCCTTCGCCGCCTACGAGCCGCCGGCGGTGCGGAAGTGGCTGGACGAGGCCCGCACCTGACCCGGCAGGTCTTCAGGGCTCGAAGAGCTTCTTCATCAGGGCGTTCCAGTCGCGCTTGAACTGGGTGCCGAAGTCCACCTCGGCGACCGCGTTGCCGCGGCCGGCGGGGCGGACGATCGCCGCGGCCTGGGAATCGGGTTGCGCTTTCGCCTTGCGCTGGACGGTGACGACCCGCTTCTTCGGGGGCGGGTCGGGCTTGCGGGCGGGCAGGGGTGCCGCGGTGACCGTGACGGCGGGCGCCGCCCCGGTCTGCGAATTCCGGGAAAAGGCGTCCTTGCACCAGCCGCTGTCGCGCGCCTGGGTCAGCGCGTCCCCGTCGAGCAGCCAGCAGTCGACGCTGCCCGCCCCGGCGGCGGGAGCGGGCTGGATCGGTGCCGTCAGAAAAAGCGCCAGCGTCAGTGCACCGCACTGGGACCGCCAAGGCATGCTTCGCCCTCTCCCTCACCGTTGGACCGACGTTCAGCAATACAACGTCGGGCGCCCCTTTATCTGCGGCGCGAAACGGGAGTAGGACGGCATCGCCGTGGTAACACGGGCGGGGGCGCGGCGATCCGGCCCCTCAGGTCAGGTGCTGCTGGCGCAGGTAGTCCTCGGACTGCATCTCCATCAGGCGGCTGACCGTGCGTTCGAATTCGAAGGCGTGGGTGCCCTCGGGGTACAGCCGTTCCGGCGGGCCTTCGGCGGCGACCACGAGGTTGACCTTGTGCTCGTAGAGCGCGTCGATCAGCGTCATGAAGCGCTTGGCCTCGTTGCGCAGCTCGTCCTTCATCGTCGGCACGCCGTGGATCAGCACGGTGTGGAAGTGCGTCGCGATGGCGATGTAGTCGGCCGCACCCAGCGGCTTGCCGCACAGGCTCCAGAAATCCACCAGCGCGACGCATTTGGCGGCGCAGGCGATGTCCACCTTCCGGCCCTGGACCGACAGATGGGTCGGTTCGCCCCGGGCGCCGTCGGTCAGCGTCTCGAAGGTCTGGCGGATCCTGGCGTCGCTTTCCGGGCCGAGCGGCCAGAAATAGACGGGCTTGCCCTGGAGCCGGTCCAGCCGGTAGTCGGTCGGCCCTTCCAGCGCCAGAACGTCGAGCTTTTCCTTGAGCAGGGCGATGAAGGGCAGGAACAGCTCGCGCTGCAGCCCGTCCTTGTAGAGCATGTCCGGCGGCCAGTTGGAGGTCGCGACCACCACCACGCCCAGGTCGAACAGGCTGGTGAACAGCCGGCCCAGGATCATCGCGTCCACGACGTTGGTGACGTGGAACTCGTCGAAGCAGAGCAGCCACGCCTCGTCGGCCAGCGCGCGGGCCAGCTCGGGCAGAGCGTCGTCGGCGTCCTTGCCCTTGCTCTTGCCCGACTGGCGGTGCTGGTGGATGCGCTCGTGCACCTCCAGCATGAATTCGTGGAAATGGACGCGGCGCTTCTTCTCCACCGGGGCGGTGTCGAAGAACAGGTCCATCAGCATCGACTTGCCGCGCCCGACGCCGCCGTACATGTAGAGGCCCTGCGGCGCCTCCGCCGGTTCGGAGCGCGGACGGCCCAGCCCGAACCGCTCCAGCCAGCCGGCCTTCGCCCCGCCGGCCTTCCCGGCCGGCTGCGGGCTGTAGCCCTTCAACGCCTTGTAGAGGCTCTGGAGCTTCTCGGCGGCCAGCTCCTGGTCGGGGTCGGGGCGCAGCGTCCCGGTGCCGCGGCGGGCCCGGTAGAGCGAAAGCGGTCCGTCAGACATGGAATTCGCGGGTCTCGGCAGGGAAAGGTCTTACGTAGCCGATGCGTCCCCGCGGGGCAACGCCCGATGCCGGGATGCAGATGCGCTCAGGCGATCACCACGCGGTTGCGGCCCTGGCGCTTGGCCTCGTAGAGCGCGGCGTCGGCCCGGCGGACGGTGTGTTCGTAATCCGGGTGCCCCTCGTGCAGGGCCGCCCCGATCGAAGCGGTGACCCGCAGCCCGTTCCCGGCGCCGTGAAAACGGTGCTCCTCGACCGTTCGGCGCAGTTGGTCGGCCTTCACGCGCAGCGACGCCTCGTCCATCTCGGTCAGCAGGATGAGGAACTCCTCCCCGCCGTAGCGGAAGACGAAATCGCCGGCCCGGACGTGGGTGTGCAGCAGTTCGGCCATGTCCGACAGGACGGAGTCGCCCGCCTGGTGGCCCAGCGTGTCGTTGATCGTCTTGAAATGGTCGGCGTCCATCAGCAGCACGGCGAAGGGCTTGCCGTGACGCAGGCTGATGGCGACCTCGCGCTGGAAGATCGCCGGCATGAAGCGCCGCGTCAGCAGGCGGGTCAGCGGGTCGCGCCCGCTTTCGATCTCCATCGCCTTCTCGATGATGGTGCCGAGGACGTAGGCGATCTCCGTGACGTCGTTGTTCAGCTCCTTCACGAAGGCGGGTGTGATCCAGCCGCCCTCCACCGCCGCGGTCACCTTGGCGCTGATGCGGGTGGTGCGGTTGCGGATGAGGTCCAGCTCGGTGACGCGGCCGAAGGTCAGCTCCGCCTTGTGGTTCAGCCACAGGCCGAAATCGGAGGATTCGATGGGCGGCGGGCTTGCGTGGTTGCGGTCCTCATGCGCGTAGAAGGACACCACCGTGTTGCGCAGCCAATCGAACAGCGACGATTTCAGCCGCTCGCCCTCCAGCGCAAGATTGGGGCCGCTCATGAACATCTTCAGCGACTGCTGGTGGCGGACGTTGCCCAGCAGGTCGCCCAGATAGGCCTCGTGCATGTTGTCCAGCACGGTGTCCAGCAACTCGCCGACGAACAGGATGGCGGACGCGGTCTGGGCGCGGCTGAGGTCGGCGGCCAGCAGCCGGGCGGACAGCTCCTTCTTGACGATCCGCATCCCGGCGTTGACCAGGGTCAGCGGGATGTTGATGCGGGCGTGGATCAGCCCGACTTGGTAATTCTGCTCCAGCACCGTCGCGATGGCCTCGTCGGTGGAGGCGGTGAAGAGCGCCGTGATCCAGCGCGCCAGCGACGGGCGCAGCCGTTCCTGGACCAGGGTGTGGCTGAGGAAGGTGTTGCTGTCCGGGCGCTCGAGCAGGATCGCGTAGAAGACGCCCGAGATCGCCTCGGCCTCGGCGAGCGCGATGGCCGTCACGCGCTCGCGCACGGCGGGTTCGGTGTCCGCCCACAGCGACGACAGCGTGGCGGCGAGGATCGCGGCCTTGCGGTCTTTCTGGCTGTCCATCGTCCCTGTTCCTTTGCGCAACCGCCCCCGACCCCTGTGAATTCTTAACGCCCGGAGACCGTCAGGCAAAGCGACAATCGCTCGTGCGGCTGGTCGGGTTCATTGATGCATTAAGGTTAAACTTCCATTATGGTTTTCGCGTGAGATTGGCGGTGGCCGGGGACGGCACCGTCTTACGTTGGGCATGCCACGCGGGCGGTCCCTCAACGGCCCCGTTGTACTGCGTGCGGAGAGTTTTTCACAGCCATGGCCAGCCGCAATCCGGTTCGCGACACGACCTTGCCGCCCTCCGGAACGGGGGCCGCCGGACCGACCCCCTCCGGATTGGGGGAGCGGCTGTTCGAGGTGCTGGGGTCGGTGCGCTTCCTGATGAGGGCGTCGGGCGTGGCCTTCATCGTCGTGGTCAACGCGATGATCGCCTACGGCGTCTGGCAGCGCCACGCCGAGGCCATCGAGGGGGCCGAGCGGTCGACCCGCAACCTCGCCCGCATCCTGGAGGAGCAGGCCGTCCGCACGGTGTTCAGCGTGGACCTGCTGCTGTCCGATCTGGTCACCGTCCTGGACACCCACCCGCAGGCGCGCACCGTGGCGGCGCCGTCGGTGAACGCCCTTCTGCGCAACCGCCGCGACGCCATCGGCCCGGTTTCCGGACTGGTCGTGGTGGACGAGCAGGGCCGTGTGCTGCACCATTCCGCCGACAGCAGCCCGCCGGCCTTCGACCTGACCAACCGGCCCTATTTCGCGGTCCACCGGGAAGAGGGCGCGTCGGACGGCGGGCTTCACGTCGGCGCGCCGATCGCCAGCATCGCCTTCCCCGGCACCTACGTCATCCCGATGAGCCGCCGCTGGTCCCACCCGGACGGGAGCTTCGCCGGGGTGGTGGTCGCCATGATCAACCCGCTGCGGCTGGGGGCCGGCTTCGAGGGGTTGCGGCTGGGGCTGGAGGGCACGGTCACCCTGGCGCTGGCCGACGGCACGGTGCTGATCCACCGTCCCTGGGACGAGGGCCGCCGGCGCCTCGCCACGCTGGCCGAATGGCCGGAGGTCGACGCCGCGCTGCGCACCCGGGACGCGGCGACGCTGGACAGCGTGCTGCCCACCGACGGGCGCCCCAGCGTCGCCAGCGTCCGCCGCGTCGCCGATTATCCCTTCACCGTCGCCGCCACCCTGCCGAAGGCCGAAGCGCTGGGCGAATGGAAGCGCGACAGCGCGGTGTGGATCGCCATGGGCCTCGCCATGTCCGTGGTGATCGCCTTGCTGACCTGGTACGTGGAGCGGCAGCAGTCCCGGCGGGAGCAGGACCAGAACCGGCTGGAGCGCGCCTCCCGCCGCATCCGCGGCATCCTGGAATCCATGGTGGACGCGGTGGTCACCATCGACTCCCGCGGCATCATCGAGACCTTCAACCCCGCGGCCGAGCGCATGTTCGGCTATGCCGAGGCGGAGGTGGTGGGGCAGAGCGTCAACATCCTGCTGCCGGAGGGTTTCCGCGTCGGCCACGACCGCTCGATGGCCGAGTATCGGCCGAACGCCGGCTCGCGCATCATCGGCAACGATCGCGAGGTCCTGGCGCTGCGCCGCGACGGCAGCACCTTCCCGATAAATCTGGCGGTCAGCGCGTTGCGGCTGGGCGGACCGGACGGAGAGGGTGGTCCGGGCGATGCCGGCGGCGCGGTGCGGCGCGTCTTCGTCGGCGTCATCCGCGACGTCACCAAGCGCCGGCAGCAGGAGGCCGAACTGCTCGCCTCCAAGAGTCAGGCGGAGATGGCCAACCGCGCCAAGTCCGAGTTCCTGGCCAACATGAGCCACGAGCTGCGCACGCCGCTGAACGCCATCATCGGCTTCTCGGAAATCCTCGACAGCGAATTCTTCGGCGCGTTGAACGAGCGCCAGAAGTCCTGCGCCAAGGACATCCACGACAGCGGCAAGCATCTGCTGGACATCGTGAACGCCGTGCTCGACATGTCGAAGATCGAGGCGGGCCGCTACGAACTGTCCGAAGAGGTGATCGACCCCTGCGAGGCGGTGGCCCAGTGCCTGACCATGGTCCGCGACCGCGCCGCCGACAATGGGGTGGACCTGCGCAACGGCGTGTCCGGCGGCCTTCCCGCCGTCTGGGTGGACCGCCGCGCCTTCAAGCAGGTGCTGCTGAACCTGCTGTCCAACGCGGTGAAGTTCACGCCCGACGGCGGCAGCGTCACTCTGGCCGCCCGCGTCGAGGAGGACGGCGCCCTTGCCCTCTCGGTGGCCGACACCGGCATCGGCATCCCGAAGGAATTCATGGAGCATCTGTTCCAGCCCTTCCGGCAGGCCGACAACTCGGCCAGCCGCCAGTTCGAGGGCACCGGGCTGGGGCTGTCGATCTCCAAGAACTTCATGGAGCTGCACGGCGGCTCTTTGACTTGCGACAGCACGCTCGGCGCTGGGACTACCATGACCCTGCGCCTGCCCGCCGAGCGGGTGATGAAGCCGGAGGACACCGCCGTGAGGATCGCGGCGGCGCTGGTGTGATGGACGTTCGACGGTGTGACGGCAAAAAATAAGGCGCCTTGCGGCGCCTTTCTTCAGGTTCCGGAGGCTTTCGTCCCCGGCGTTCGGGTGCGGGAGGACACGGCCTCCCGCAGTCCCTTCATGCTTCTCAGACGTCCAGCAGCAGGCGCCGCGGGTCCTCGATGTTTTCCTTGATGCGGACGAGGAAGGTCACCGCCTCCTTGCCGTCGATGATGCGGTGGTCGTAGGACAGGGCCAGATACATCATCGGGCGGATCTCGATCTTCCCGTTCACGACGACCGGACGCTCCTGGGTCTTGTGCATGCCCAGGATGGCCGACTGCGGCGGGTTGATGATCGGGGTGGACATCAGCGAGCCGTAGACGCCGCCGTTGGAGATCGTGAAGGTGCCGCCGGTCAGCTCGTCCATCGACAGCTTGCCGTCGCGGCCCTTCTTGCCCAGCTCGCCGATCTTGCCCTCGATCTGGGCGAAGCCGAGCTTGTCGGCGTCGCGGACGATCGGAACCACCAGACCCTGCGGCGTGCCGACGGCGACGCCGATGTCGTAATAGTTCTTATAGACGAGGTCGGTGCCGTCGATCTCGGCGTTGACCGCCGGGATTTCCTTCAGCGCCTGGATGGCCGCCTTCACGAAGAAGGACATGAAGCCGAGACGCACCTTGTGGCGCTTCTCGAAGAAGTCCTTGTACTCGTTGCGCAGCGCCATGACGTTGGTCATGTCCACCTCGTTGAAGGTGGTCAGCATGGCGGCGCTGTTCTGGGCCTCCTTCAGACGCTCGGCGATGCGCTGGCGCAGACGGGTCATGCGGACCCGCTCCTCCTGCGCGGCGCGCGGACGGTCGCCCGCGGTGCCGGCGGTCCACTGGTACTTCTGCGGCGCGGCGGCCGGAGCGGCGGCGGGGGCCGCGGCCGGCTTGGCGGCGTGGTCGATCACGTCGCCCTTGGTGATGCGCCCGTCCTTGCCCGTGCCGGCGATCTGCGCGGCGTCGAGGCCCTTCTCGGCGACCAGCTTGCGGGCGGCCGGGCCGGCGTCGGCCAGGGCGGCGTTGCCCGCCGGGGCCGGAGCGGCGGCCGGGGCAGCCGCCGGAGCCGGAGCGGCGACGGGAGCGGCGGCCTTGGCCGGGGCGGCCACGGCGGCGCCGGCCTCGCCCAGCACGCCCAGCAGGGCGCCGACGCCGACGTTGGCGCCGTCGGCGGCGACGATCTCCGCCAGCGTGCCGGCGGTCGGGGCGTTCACCTCAAGCGTGACCTTGTCGGTCTCCAGCTCGACCAGCGCCTCGTCGGCGGCGACCGCGTCGCCGACCTTCTTCAGCCAGCGGGCAACGGTCGCCTCGGAGACGGACTCGCCCAGGGTGGGGACCTTGATTTCGGTAGCCATAAGTTCCTCTCGTACTTTCTTGTTCTACGCCTGGGCGTCGAGTCAGCGGATGACGAGCGCGTCTTCCAGAAGCTTCGCCTGCTCCTGGTTGTGACGCTTGAGCAGGCCGGTGGCCGGCGACGCGGAGGCCGGACGGCCGACGTAGCTGGGGCGCGAGGCCTTGTGCTCGATCGAGGTGAGGGCGCCTTCCAGACGGCGGTCGACGAAGGCCCAGTAGCCCTGGTTCTCCGGCTCCTCCTGGCACCACACCACCTCGGCGTTCGGGTAGCGGGCGAACTCCTCGGTCAGGGCGGAGCGGGGGAACGGGTAGAGCTGCTCCAGCCGGACCAGCGCCACGTCCTTGATGCCGCGCGCGGTGCGCTCCTGCAGCAGGTCGTAATAGACCTTGCCGGTGCAGACCACGATGCGGCGGATCTGATCGTTCGGCAGCAGGTCGGTCGCCGTCTCGCCGAGCACGCGGCGGAAGTTCGTGCCCTCGGCCAGCTCCGACAGGCTGGAGATGCACAGCTTGTGGCGCAGCAGCGACTTCGGCGTGAACAGCACCAGCGGCTTGCGGAAGGGGCGGCGCATCTGGCGGCGGAAGGCGTGGAACAGGTTCGCCGGGGTCGTCAGGTTGCAGATCTGCCAGTTGTCCTCGGCGGACATCTGCAGGAAGCGTTCCGGACGGGCCGAGGAGTGCTCCGGACCCTGGCCCTCGTAGCCGTGCGGCAGCAGCAGCACGAGGCCGGACATGCGCAGCCACTTCGATTCGCCCGACGAGAGGAACTGGTCGATGATGGTCTGGGCGGTGTTGGCGAAGTCGCCGAACTGGGCTTCCCACAGGGTCAGGCTGTGCGGCTCGGCCAGCGAGTAGCCGTATTCGAAGCCGACGACCGCGGCCTCGGACAGCGGGCTGTCATGGACCTCGAACGGGCCCTGGTCGGGGCGCAGGTGGTTCAGCGGGATGTACTTGTTCTCGTTGTTCTGGTCGTACATCACCGCGTGGCGGTGCGAGAAGGTGCCGCGGCCCGAGTCCTGGCCCGACAGGCGGACGCCGTTGCCCTCGACCAGCAGCGTGCCGTAGGCCAGCGCTTCGGCGGTCGCCCAGTCGATGCCCTCGCCGGTCTCCAGCGACTTCTTCTTGGCCTCAAGCTGGCGGGCGATCTTCGAGTTGATCGCGAAGTCCTTCGGATACTCGCAGAGCTTGTTGCCGACCTCGCGCAGCACGTCGATCGCCACGCCGGTGTTGCCCTTGCGCTCGTCGTCGGTCTTCGCGGCCTCCAGGCCCGACCACTTGCCTTCCAGCCAGTCGGCCTTGTTCGGCTTGAAGGAGTTGGCGGCCTCGAACTCACCCTCCAGCTTCTTCATGAAGTCCTGGATCATCTGATCGGACTCGGCCTGGGTGAGGACGTTCTCCTCGACGAGCTGCTTGCCGTACAGCTCCCGCGTGGTCCCGTGGGCGCGGATCTTCTTGTACATCAGCGGCTGGGTGAAGCCCGGCTCGTCGCCCTCGTTGTGGCCGTGGCGGCGGTAGCAGACCATGTCGATCACCACGTCCCGCTTGAACTTCTGGCGGAACTCGGCGGCGATGCGGCTGATGTGGACGACGGACTCGGGGTCATCGCCGTTGACGTGGAAGATCGGCGCCTGGACCATCTTCGCCATGTCCGAGCAGTAGACGCCGGACCGCGAATAGGTCGGGTTCGTGGTGAAGCCGATCTGGTTGTTGATGATGAAGTGCACGGTGCCGCCGGTGCGGTAGCCGCGCAGCTCCGACAGGCCCAGCGTCTCGGCCACGATGCCCTGGCCGGCGAAGGCGGCGTCGCCGTGGATCAGCACGCCCATGACCTGCTCGCGCTCCAGGTCGTTGCGCTGCGCCTGCTTGGCGCGCACCTTGCCCAGCACGACCGGGTTGACCCATTCCAGGTGGGACGGGTTGGCGGTCAGCGACAGGTGGACGATGTTGCCGTTGAAGTCGCGGTCCGACGAGGTGCCGAGATGGTACTTCACGTCGCCCGAGCCCTGGACGTCCTGCGGGCTGGACGGGTTGCCCTGGAACTCCGAGAAGACCGCGGCGAAGGGCTTGCCCATGAAGTTGGTCAGCACGTTCAGACGGCCGCGGTGGGCCATGCCGACGACGACTTCCTTGAGGCCGAGCTGGCCGCCGCGCTTCAGGATCTGCTCCAGCGCGGGGATCATCGACTCGCCGCCCTCAAGGCCGAAGCGCTTGGTGCCGGTGTACTTGAGCTGCAGGAACTTCTCGAAGCCCTCGGCGGCGATCAGGCGCTCGTAGATGGCGCGCTTGCCGTTCACCGTGAAGTCGGTGTGGTTGCGCCCGCCCTCGATGCGCTCCTGGATCCAGGCCTTCTCTTCCGGGTCCTGGATGTGCATGAACTCGACGCCGATGTTCCCGCAGTAGGTCTTCTGCAGGATCTCCAGGATCTGGCGCAGCGACGCCGTCTCCAGGCCCAGCGAGTAGTTCAGGAAAATCGGCCGGTCCATGTCGCCCGGGCCGAAGCCGTAGGTCGCCGGATCGAGTTCCGGGTGCGGCTCGCGCTTCTCAAGACCCAGCGGGTCGAAATGCGCGTTCATGTGGCCGCGCACGCGGTAGACGCGGATGAGCATCAGCGCGCGGATGCTGTCGAGCGTCGCGGCGCGCAGCTGCTGGTGGCTGATGCCGCCATAGACCTGCTGGGCGTGGGCGACGAGGCCGGCGTTGCCGTTGGTGGCGGCCGGGGCGCCGACGCTTTCCAGCGAGGCGGCGATGGGGTCGAGCGCGCCGTTGGCGAGCGTGCCCTCCTCCAGGCTCCAGGACGGGCCGTTCAGCTCGTTCAGGACGGCGCGGGAGTCGTCGTCCAGCTCCCTGAAGAAGCCGTTCCAGCTCGAATCCACCGAGGAGGGGTCCTTCAGGAAGCGCGCGTACAACTCCGCGACATATTCGGCGTTCGAGCCGAACAGGAACGAGGTCTTCTCCAGATTAGCGGACATATGTTTGCCTCGGGCGTTTGCCCGGTTCCCTCAGAGAGTTTTTTTGCTTGTCGCGGGGCTCCGGGCGGCCCCGGATCTCCGGGAGGAGACACGGGGCCGCCGGTCCTTCGGCAATGGGCGGGAATATGGGGTCCCGCCCACGCTTTATCAGCCCTTGAAGACCTTGAGCATGGTGGAACCCAGGCTCGCGGGGCTGTCGGCGACGGCGATGCCGACGGACTTCATGAACTCGATCTTGAAGTCGGCGGTGTCGTTGCCGCCGGAGATCACCGCGCCGGCGTGGCCCATGCGGCGGCCCGGAGGCGCGGTGCGCCCGGCGATGAAGCCGACGACCGGCTTCTTGGTCCCGGAGTCGCGGATGAACTCCGCGCCCTTGACCTCGGCGTCGCCGCCGATCTCGCCGATCATGATGATGCCCTCGGTCTCCGGGTCCTTCAGGAACAGCTCCAGGCTGTCCACGAAGTTCGTCCCGTTGACCGGGTCGCCGCCGATGCCGATGCAGGTCGTCTGGCCCAGCCCCGCCGCGGTGGTCTGCGCCACCGCCTCGTAGGTCAGCGTGCCCGAGCGCGAGACGATGCCGATCTTGCCGCGCTTGTGGATGTGGCCCGGCATGATGCCGATCTTGCACTCGTCGGGCGTGATGATGCCCGGGCAGTTCGGCCCGATCAGCCGGGTCTTGGAGTTGCCCAGCGCGCGCTTGACGCGCACCATGTCGAGCACCGGGATGCCCTCGGTGATGCACACCACCAGCGGGATCTCGGCGTCGATCGCCTCCAGGATGGCGTCGGCCGCGAAGGGCGGCGGCACGTAGATGACGCTGGCGTTGGCGCCGGTCTTCTCGACCGCGTCGGCCACCGTGTCGAAGACCGGCAGGTCGAGGTGCTTGGTGCCGCCCTTGCCCGGGGTGACGCCGCCGACCATCTTGGTGCCGTAGGCGATCGCCTGCTCGGAATGGAAGGTGCCCTGGGCGCCGGTGAAGCCCTGGCAGATCACCTTCGTGTTCTTATCGACGAGAACAGCCATCTTACGCGGCCTCCTTCACGGCCTTGACCACCTTCTCGGCGGCGTCGGCGAGGTTGTCGGCCGACAGGATCGGCAGACCGGACTCGCTGAGGATCTTCTTGCCCAGCTCGACGTTCGTGCCTTCCAGACGCACGACCAGCGGAACGTGCAGGTGCACCTCGCGGGCGGCCGCGACGACGCCTTCGGCGATGACGTCGCAGCGCATGATGCCGCCGAAGATGTTGACCAGGATGCCTTCGACGTTCGGGTCGGAGAGGATCAGCTTGAAGGCCGCGGTGACGCGCTCCTTGGTGGCGCCGCCGCCGACGTCGAGGAAGTTGGCCGGCTCACCGCCGTACAGCTTGATGATGTCCATGGTCGCCATCGCCAGACCGGCGCCGTTGACCATGCAGCCGATGTTGCCGTCCAGCTTGACGTAGTTGAGGCTGTGCTTGGCCGCCTCGATCTCGGCCGGGTCTTCCTCGGCCTCGTCGCGCAGCTCCTCGACGTCCTTGTGGCGGAACAGGGCGTTGTCGTCGAAGCTCATCTTGGCGTCGAGCGCCAGGATGTCACCCGAGCCGGTGACGATCAGCGGGTTGATCTCGACGATCGCGCAATCCAGGTCCACGAAGGCCTGATAGGCGGCCTGGATGAACTTGGCGGCGGCGGAGACCTGCTTGCCCTCGAGGCCGAGCGCGAAGGCGACCTTGCGGGTGTGGTAGCCCTGGATGCCGGTGGCCGGGTCGATGGCGACCTTGACGATCTTCTCCGGCGTGTTGTGGGCGACCTCCTCGATCTCCATGCCGCCTTCGGTCGAGGCGATGATGGTGACGCGGCCCGAGGCGCGGTCGGTCAGCAGGCCGAGATACAGCTCGCGCTTGATGTCGGCGCCTTCCTCGACGTAGAGGCGCTTGACCTCGCGGCCGTCCGGACCGGTCTGCTTGGTGACCAGCACGTGGTTCAGCATCTCGCCGGCGTTCTTGCCGACCTCCTCGATGGACTTGACGACGCGGACGCCGCCCTTGCCCTCGGGGTTGTCCTTGAACCGGCCGGCGCCGCGGCCGCCCGCGTGGATCTGCGACTTCACGACCCACACCGGGCCGCCCAGCTCGCGGGCGACGGTCTCGGCTTCCTGCGGGGTGTAAGCGACGCCGCCGCGGGGCACCGCGACGCCGTACTTCTTCAGCAGGCCTTTGGCCTGATACTCATGGATGTTCATCGGGCGTCCATCTGTTTTTATGGTCGGCTGACAAGGTGTGGTCGGCTGACGATGGGCGAAGATCGGGCAGGCGTTTCCTGCTGGCGGACGCGCCAGGGCGCAAGTCTTCGGGGGAGCTGAGTCCTTGAGGAAGCCTTACGCCGGCTGGCGCGAACGTCCGCGGTCACTGTACCACCGGGCGCGGACGGTTCAACCGTCCGCGCCTGGGGCGACAGGGCCGCAGGCCGCCGCGCAGGCAAAAAACAGGCCGCCTTAGGAGGCGGCCTTCTCAGCCTGCTGCTTCTTGACCACCTCGACGAGCTGCTTCACAGCGTCGACCGAGTGATCGAACATCTTCTTCTCTTCCGCGGAGAGATCGATCTCGATGATCTTCTCGACGCCACCGGCGCCGATGATCGTCGGGACGCCGACGTAGAGGTCGTTCTGGCCGTACTGGCCGGTCAGGTAGGCGGCGACCGGAACGACGCGCTTCTGGTCCTTCAGGTAGGACTCGGCCATCTGGATGGCGGAGGCGGCCGGGGCGTAGAAGGCCGAGCCGGTCTTCAGCAGCTTGACGATCTCGGCGCCGCCGTCGCGGGTGCGCTGCACGATGGCGTCCAGCTTCTCCTGCGTGGTCCAGCCCATCTTGACCAGATCCGGCAGCGGGATGCCGGCGACGGTCGAGTAGCGGACGAGCGGGACCATGGTGTCGCCGTGGCCGCCCAGCACGAAGGCGGTGACGTCCTCGACCGACACCTTGAACTCGTCGGCCAGGAAGTAGCGGAAGCGGGCCGAGTCGAGCACGCCGGCCATGCCGACGACGCGCTCCGGCGGGAGGCCGGAGGCCTGCTGGAGCACCCACACCATCACGTCCAGCGGGTTCGTGATGACGATGACGAAGGCGTTCGGGGCGTACTTCTTGATGTTCTCGCCGACGGTCTGGCAGACGCCGGTGTTGATGCCGATCAGGTCGTCGCGGCTCATGCCCGGCTTGCGCGGCACGCCGGCGGTGACGATCACGACGTCGGCGCCTTCGATGACCGAATAGTCGTTGCCGCCGCTGAGCTTGGCGTTGAAGCCTTCGACCGGCGAGGTCTCAGCCAGGTCGAGGGCCTTGCCCTCCGGCATGCCTTCGGCGATGTCGAACAGGACGACGTCGCCGAGTTCCTTCTGGGCAGCGAGCAGAGCCAGCGTGCCGCCAATCTGGCCGGCGCCGACGAGCGCAATCTTCTTGCGAGCCATGGAGCGTTTCCCTAAGCGTGAGCGTCCCCCATTCAGCGGAGGACAGAACCGATTGAGTTTAGCGTCCTAGGGATCCAGCGCCCTGAGATTTCGAGGGCGGTTCCTAGCGCGATTCCGGCCCGAGAGCAAGCGTGACCGCAAGCACGGGACGCGGAACTGTGCAATCGATTACGGCGAATGGCCGCAACGGCAAACAGGAATTTGGCGTTGCGGGTGCGGCGCACTATTCTTTGGATAGGTTTTGAAGGCCATTCGGCATGGGGGGAAGAACCATGATTCGCTTTGCACCGGCATTTTGCCTGACCGTGACGCTGGCCCTGGGAAGCGGCGGCGCGGCCTTGGGACAAACCGTCGCAGACTATGAGGCCGCTCTGGCCAAGGCCCCGATAAACACGGCGGCGGCCGGCACCGCGGCGACCAGTCCGGCGGCCGCTTCGGCGACCACGGCGGCGGATGCCCCGTCGGCCACCGACGTGCTCTATTGCCGGCCCGTGTCGAACTACGTGTACACCTCCGTCCCGCCGGGGGAGCGCAGCGGCATCGTGGTGCCCTTGGTCGCCTTCGACGGGCCGAGCGACCCGGAGACCATGCGCAAGCGCGCCCTGTGCGAGACGGTGCGCCGGATGGCGGTGATCCAGTTCGATTCCGGGTCGGGCGAGGAGATCGTCACCCCGCCGCAGCTGATCGACACCGATCCGTCGCGCCCGCTGTATCAGAACGATCCGACGCTGGCCCCCGATACGCGGCGCGCCCCGGCCCGCCGGCCCCTGGAGATCCAGTAAGGGACATTTCGGGGACGGCGCTCCGCGGCGTCAGGAGCGGACGCCGTAGAGCGCGAGGTGGCGGGTCATGTCCGCCGCGGGCAGCGGGTAGTCGGTGCCCTGGCGGGCGTTCAGCACGGCGCGCGGCGGGATGCCGGCGGCGCGGATCTGCACCCGCATGGCGCAGCGCATCGAGTAGCCCGCCCGCCAGACCAGCGCGGTGACCGCGCGGGGGTCGCCGGAGCGCAGGATGTCGTCCACGATCCCCGGATGGACGGCGGCGCGCAGGGCCAGGGCGGCGCGGACGAAGTCCGTTTCCTCCCAGGACAGGGCGTCGCCCAGCGCCGTCTCGTCCAGGGCGCCCTGGCGGTGCAGGCGGACGGCGCGGCGCCCCGGCGACTCGGCGGGATCGCGTTCCTCGACCCAGGAGACGCGCCGGCGGGTCACGGCGGCAACCTCCGCCGCGGTGACCGCGTCCAGATCGGTGCGGCGGCGCAGCAGGTCGGCCACCGAGTCGTCGACGAACTCCGCCAGCCGCAGGGCCAGCCGCTGCGGCAGGGCCGGCCGGCCGGCCAGCTTGGCCTGCCAGTCCGGATGGCCGCCCGACCGCTCCACCAGATCCTCCAGCCGGTCGTCCGGGATGACCGCGCCGTCGTTGTCCAGCAGGACGCCCGTGGCCTCCGCGTCGCCCGTGTCGACGATGGCGCAGGACAGCGGCGCGCTGACCGCCGGCCGCCGCGCGATGGCCGCCAGCGCCCAGCCGGCGGGGTGGGCGGCGACAATCTCCAGCAAATCCTCATCGGTCAGGGTGGCGCAGCAATGCAGGATCGGCTCCGCCACCGAGCGTTCCACGTCGCGGGCCAACGTGCGCGCCACGGCGGGCGGGGCGCAGGCGACGTCCTTCAGCGCCCCGGCCAGCGCCATCCTCACATGGGTCGCGTGGTCGCGGGCCAGCCGCTCCAGCATGCGCAGGGCGGCGGCGGTGGCCTTGTCCTGGCGGTCCGGCGGCAGGTCGGGCAGCAGCCGGCACAGCTTGCGCGCCAGAAGCGCGCGAACCCCGGCGTCGCCCATGCCGGCCCGCCGCGATTCGACCAGCGCCGCGCCGACGCGGCGGCGCGCCGGTTCCGGCACCGGAGGAGCGGGGGGAGAATCGTCGAACAGATAGCCGAGCAGTTCCGGGTCCACCCCGTCGTCCATGGGGGTGTCCGTTCGCGGCGCCGAGCGGGCCGCGCCGGGACGGTCGTCCCCGTGATCGGCGTGAGGGGGCTGACGTGGCTGCATCGGGATATCCAACGACGGGTGGGTTAACGGGCCGCTAATGGCCCCGAACTTGTCGCCGGTGCCCGCCGGGCGCAACCGTACCCTGTGCCGCCAGTCGAGCCGCCAGTCACGCCATCGGCCGGGGATGTGAAAGCGGCGAAAACGGACGCTGAAAAGAAAAAGGGCCGCAACCCCGGTGGGGCGCGGCCTTGAAGAGTTTAGGGAGGAAACGCACTGCAAAAGCAGTAACGGGGCGGATCATAGGCTCTGACCTTGGTGGATGGTAATACCAAGTTGGTATTGGTGCGGTGCGGTGTGTGCATGGCGATGCGGGAATAAAATGTTGTTTGCCCAGCGTGTGAGCAGGATTTCGACCGTTTGCACACATTCGAGCCGGATGGACGGATGATGGAAACGCAAACGATCAGGCTGCGAGTATTGTTTGTGACCGGAGCTATGGTGGGTGAAGTCTCACCGGATGCTGAGCGACCTCCATCCGGCCATGCCCCTGGGCGCCACCGTCCTTGAAGGCGGTTTGCGTGCCGGGCGGATTGTTCGTGAGGCTTGCCGGTCCGCTGGAAAAACCCTCCCCCGCGGCGGGCCGCGGCGCGGGGAAGGGGAAAGGGAGACGGTGCTCAGGCGGCCAGCTTCTCGCGGATCAGCGCCTTGGTCTCGTCCAGGCCGTAGAGCTGGATGAAGGAGCCCATGCGCGGGCCGGTGGTCTGGCCGAGCAGCACCTCGTAGAGCGCCTGGAACCACGCGCGCAGCTCGGTGAAGCCGTGCTCCTTGCCGACCGCGAAGACCTCGTTCTGGATGACGTCGCCCGCCGCGTCGGCGGGGATGGCGTCCAGCCGCGTCAGCAGATCCTCCAGCGCGGCGCGCTCGGCGTCGGTGGGGGCGCGGAAGCGCTTCGTCGGCTTCACCTGGTCTTGGTAGTAGCGGACGGCGTAGCCGACCAGCTTGTCCAGGAAGGGGCTGTTCTCCGGCGTCGCCTCGGGCGCGTAGCGGCTGATGAAGCCCCACATCACGTCCTTGGTCTCGGCGTTCGCCGCCCCGGCGAGGTTGAGCAGCAGGTTGAAGGACACGTCCGAGCGCACCGCCGGCGCCGTGCCGTTGTGGATGTGCCAGGCCGGGTTCTCCAGCGCCTTGGCCGGCTCCTCCACCGGCAGCTTGGCGACGAAGGCCAGATACTCGTCCACCGCCCGCGGGATCACGTCGAAATACAGGCGCTTGGCCGACTTCGGCTTCTGGAACATGTAGAGGGCGAGGCTCTCCGGCGGGGCGTAGGCCAGCCACTCCTCCATGGTCAGGCCGTTGCCCTTGGACTTGGAGATCTTCTGGCCCTTGTCGTCGAGGAACAGCTCGTAGTTGAAGCCCTGCGGCGGGGTGCCGCCGAGGATGTTGACGATCTTCCCGGCCAGCTCGGCCGACGGGATCAGGTCCTTGCCGTACATCTCGTAATCGACGCCCAGCGCGTACCAGCGCATGCCCCAGTCGGGCTTCCACTGGAGCTTCACATGGCCGCCGGTGACGGGGACCTCGACCTTCTTGCCGTCCTCGTCCTGGAAGACGATGGTGCCGGCGTCCACGTCGCGCTCCAGCACCGGGACCTGAAGCACGCGCCCCGTGGAGGGGGAGACGGGCAGGAACGGGCTGTAGGTCTGCTGGCGCTCCTCGCCCAGCGTCGGCAGCATAACGGCCATGATCTCGTCATAGCGCCGCAGCACGCCGAGCAGCGCCTCGTCGAATCGGCCCGACTTGTACCAGTCGGTGGAGGACTGGAACTCGTACTCGAAGCCGAAGCTGTCGAGGAAGGCCCGCAGCCGCGCGTTGTTGTGCGCGCCGAAGCTGTCGTGCGTGCCGAACGGGTCGGGGACCTGGGTCAGCGGCTTGCCGAGATTGGCGGCGACCAGCTCCTTGTTTGGGATGTTGTCCGGAACCTTGCGCAGCCCGTCCATGTCGTCGGAGAAGCAGAAGAGCTTCGTCGGGATGTCGCTCATCCGCTGGAAGGCCTGACGGACCATGGTGGTGCGCGCCACCTCGCCGAAGGTGCCGATGTGCGGCAGGCCCGACGGACCGTAGCCGGTCTCGAACAGGACGTAGCCTTTGGCCGGCGGCTCTTTCGCGAAGCGCGCGACGAGTTTGCGCGCCTCCTCGAACGGCCACGCCTTCGCCTGCAACGCCAATTCCCGCTCGCCGGTCATGGTAGAGCCCCTTCAAAACTCGACGGAAGTGTAGAAAGGCAGCGACCCTAGGGCGCAGCGCGCCGTCCGTCAACGGGCGCCGCGCTTGTCCGTCCTACGGTTTGCGCGCATTTCTGGAAGATGATCATCCGTCGAGGACCCGCATGAGCTGGCTGTTTCTGTCCGTCGCCATCGCCTTCGAGATCGTGGGCACCGTCGCCATGAAGATGTCCGACGGCATGACCCGCCTGTGGCCCAGCCTGGCGGTGGTCGCCTGCTATCTGGTGGCCTTCGCGATGCTGGCCCAGGCGCTGCGCGAGATCGAGGTGGGCGTGGCCTACGCCATCTGGTCCGCGGTGGGCACGGCGGCCATCGCGGCGATCGGGGTGTGGGTGTTCGGCGAGTCGCTGAACTTCCTGAAGCTGGCGGGGATTCTGCTGATCGTGGCGGGGGTGGTGAGTTTGCGGATGTCGGGGGGCGGGGCGTAGGGGTTTGTAAATCCGTCTGATGAAGATATTCATGCCTGTTCACGCCAATGGCGCAGTCATCATTTCAATGTGCCTCGGTTCTTGGCAGACTGGTCAAGATTACCGCTTTCACGGGCTTGCTTCGGGGTTGGCATCATGCAATTCTAGTATATAGGAGCCAGCCATGTCACAGGACGAACGCCAGATAGAATCTCTTCGCCAATGGCTGACAGGCGTAATCGTGATCGTCGCGGTTATTGTGTCATTCGTTGGCTTTGCCCGAGTTTCTGTGGCATGGACCTTGACGATCGCGTCTGGGGTGCTTGTGTTTTTGGTATTGTTCCTATGGAATATCGGTCGAAAAAAGCGGGCCAGGAGAACGCGGCGGTAAAGGCGAAAGAACACGTTTAATTTTATGTGACCCCGAAATCGGAATCCATGTCCGTCCATTGGAAATTTCTCTATAAGTAATTTCGACCTTCATCATGACCCCTTCCGCCACCTGAACCGGCAAGGTGCGGTCGTGTATGGCCTGAAGGACGGAACCGTCTTCCATCAAAGCACTGAACTCCAGCCCATCTTTAGCGAACCGCCAACGGCGGGGAGCCGGGATCAGGACCGGCTTAATCAATACCACGTCCCAAGTTGCCATGCGTGTTTCGGCATCTGGCTTGATTTCGTCTGTATCCCCTGTCCAAAGCCCGCTTCTCGCGGCGAATTCTTGCCTGGGAATGCTGTACGCCAACGATCTATCGGAGCGAAACACGTCAATCCGGCTGTAAGCGGGCTCATCCTGAACGATACCGTAGAACCGTTGTTGCTGCCGCTGGAGTTCGACTGACTCTTTCAGTAAGTCACGTGTTTCTGTGAATACCTGCATCTGATCATCAGGGATGCGCGGATCAGGAGTAAGCGAATTCGTGACAGCCACTGTGATGGCTGTAGTTGTTACTAGGCCGCCGAGCGTAATAGCAGCCTTTTTGACCAGCGGGAATTCCGCCATTCCGTCAGAAACATCACCGACAAATTCTTTAACCTTTTGCACCGCGAACAGGAAAGTTTGACTTCCCTTCTCTACACCTACCAGTTCGATTCGAACATTCGCGTCTGGTTCAACAGCGAGAGCGGCGGCGCGAAGCAAAGCAGCTCATGCTGATAAGGCTTCGGCTGCAATGGCGGCATCAGGATTTCGGCCTTCCGCGATTTCAAACTTCAAAATTAAGTCAGCGTCAGCCATCCGCGTTCCCCTGTGCTTCTACAGAAGGCTACGCGGTTCCATTCGCTTGCGTCAACTCCACGCGTCAATAAAGTATGTGCCTATGGCATCAAGGCGTCAAAATTGGGGAAATGCGTCGTTGTAAGTCTCTTTTGAGAGGAGGCGTGGGCTGATCATCAATTTTCCCACTTCGCGCAATCCGCCAGCCCATCGCGCTCCACAACCGCCATGCGCCGCTCGATCACACCGGCCCGCCGCGCCACGTAGGCGCCGGGCGGGTTCGGGGACCAGTTGCGGGGGTTGGGCAGGACGACGGCGAGAAGGGCGGCCTCGCGGCGGGTCAGGGCCGATGCCGGCTTCTTGAAATGGTGACGGGCGGCGGCCTCGGCGCCATAGACGCCGTCATCCCACTCCACGATGTTCAGATAGACCTCCAGGATGCGGCTCTTGGGCCACAGCGTCTCGATCAGCAGCGTGAACCACGCCTCAGCACCCTTGCGGGTCCAGCTGCGGTCCGGCCAGAGGAAGGCGTTCTTGGCGGTCTGCTGGCTGATCGTGCTGCCGCCGCGCAGGCGCCGGCCCTCCTCGTTGTCCTCGAAGGCGCCCTCGATGGCCGCCCAGTCGAAGCCGCCATGGCCGCAGAACAGCGTGTCCTCCGACGCGATGACGGCGCGGGCGAGGTGGGGAGAAATTTGCGACATGGGCACCCAGTCGTGCGCCAGCCCGGACCCTCCGGCGGCGCGGATCAGCATCAGGGGCGTGGCCGGCACCGGCGCCACGCGGTAGAGCGCCGCCCAGCCGACGCTGAAGGCCACCAGGGCGACGGCCAGGGCCATCAGGAGTCTCAGCAGACGCCGGACCGGAAACCGCATGCGCTCGACCTCTCCTCTGCGACGCTCAAGGACGGGGGAGCACTTTCGAGGGGGCGGGCCGATCGGTCAACACGGGTTTGCTCGCATTGCGGCGGCGGGGGCCACTATACTGCGCGCCATGGATCTGACCTCGGCGCCCTCCCTCCCGTCCTTCAGCCTCGATGACGCGCCGGCCCTGGTCGCCGGCGCGCGGCGCGTGGTCCTGCTGACCGGCGACGGCGAGGTGGAGGAATTGGCCCCCGCCGCCGCGGCGAAGCGGGCGCGCCGCCAGCCGCCGCTGGTCTGCCACGCGCGGGCGATGGCGCGCCGGCTGGGGACCGAGCCCTTCGCCGCCTTCGACCTGCTGGAGCTGTTCGCCTTCGTCCTGCCCGCCCGCTTCTGCGTGCCGACCCCGCGCGGGCTGGCCGAGGCGCTGGACCTGCCGATCCCCGACGGGCTGGAGGACGACGCGCTGGCCCTGCACCGGGCGGTGCGCAAGCTGCTGGGTTTGCTCGGCACGCCGGGGCGCGAGGAAGCCTCCGACCCGGTGGCCTTCGCCTGGGAGATGGGGCGCGCCGGCTGGCTGTGGGCGCCCGCGGTGCTGGCCGCGCTCGGCAAGCCGGACGGGCCGGAGAAGGGCGCCGCCCGCGCCGGCCTGCGCGTCTGGACCCGCATCAAGGAGTGGCAGGACGGCCCGCCCGAGCCGCCGCCCGCCCACCATCCGGTGGAGCCGGACGAGGCGCGCCGCCGGCTGTCGGTGATGCTGTCGGCCAGCGTGCCCGGCAAGGTGGCCGAGCCGCGCCCGCAGCAGGCCGACTACGCCAGCGCGGTGTCCGCCGCCTTCGCCCCGCGCCCCGCGCCCGACACGCCGAACGTCGTGCTGGCGGAGGCCGGAACGGGCGTCGGCAAGACGCTCGGCTATCTGGCGCCGGCCACGGTGTGGGCGGAGAAGAACGGCGGCACGGTGTGGATTTCCACCTACACCCGCAACCTCCAGCACCAGATCGACGCGGAACTGGACCGCCTCTACCCCGAACCGGCGACCAAGGCGCGCAAGGTCGTGCTGCGCAAGGGCCGGGAAAACTACCTGTGCCTGCTGAACCTGGAGGAAGCGGTTCGCGGCATGCCGATGCAGCCGCACCACGCCATCGGGGTCGGGCTGATGGCGCGCTGGGCCGCGGCGACGCGCGACGGCGACCTGACCGGCGGCGACTTTCCCGGCTGGCTGGTCGACATCGCCGGGCGCGGGCGGACGCTGGGCCTCGCCGACCGGCGGGGGGAGTGCATCTATTCCGCCTGCGACCATTACGCCCGCTGCTACATCGAGAAGAGCGTGCGCCGCGCCCGCAAGGCTGACGTGGTGATCGCCAACCACGCGCTGGTCATGGTGCAGGCGGCGCTCGGCGGCGGCGAGGAGCCGACTCTGCCCACCCGCTACGTCTTCGACGAGGGGCATCATGTCTTCGACGCGGCGGACAGCGCCTTCGCCGGGCATCTGACCGGGCGCGAGACCCAGGAGCTGCGGCGCTGGCTGCTGGGGGCGGAAGAGACGGGGCGCAGCCGCGCCCGCGGGCTGAAGCGCCGCATCGAGGATCTGGTCGCCAGCGACGAGCGGGCGCAGGAGCTGATGGACGCGGTGATGCTGGGCGCCCGCGTCCTGCCGGCGGAGGGCTGGGCGGCGCGGCTGTCCGCCGACAACCCGCAGGGGCCGACCGAGGCCTTTCTGCTCGCCGCGCGCCGGCAGGTCTATTCGCGCACGGCGGGGCAGGGCGGCCCCTACAGCCTGGAGGCCGACAAGGCCTACCCGGTGGACGGGCTGCTCGACGCCGCGGAGGCTCTTGAGGCGGCGCTGGTCCGGCTGGCGGAACCGCTGGCCGGGCTGGCGAAGCGGCTGGCGGCAAGGCTGGAGGACGAGACGGCGGAGCTGGACAGCGACCAGCGGCGGCGCATCGACGCCATGGCGCGCAGCCTGACCCGGCGCGGCGTGCTGACCGTCGAGGCGTGGCGGGCCATGCTGAAGACACTGCCGGTGGAGACCCCGGCGCAGTTCGTCGACTGGTTCGCGGTGGAGCGGATCGACGGGCGCGACGTCGACGTCGGGCTCTACCGCCACTGGATCGACCCGACCGTTCCCTTCGCCGAGGCGCTGGCCGGGCCCGCGCATGGCATGGTGGTCACCTCCGCCACGCTGACCGACGGTACCGGCGACACCGCCATGGACTGGCAGGCGGCGGAGGACCGCTGCGGCGCCAGCCACCTGCCCAAGCCGGCGCTGCGCGCCCAGGTGCCGTCGCCCTTCGACTACCCCAACCGCACGCGGGTGATGGTGGTCACCGACGTGCGCAAGGACGATCTGGGGCAGGTGGCGTCCGCCTACCGCACGCTGTTCCAGGCGGCGGGCGGCGGCGGGCTTGGGCTGTTCACCGCGATCAGCCGCCTGCGCGCCGTCTACGACCGCATCGTGGAGCCGCTGGACGCCACCGGCGTCCCGCTTTACGCCCAGCATGTCGACCCGCTGGACGTGGCGACCCTGATCGACATCTTCCGGGGGGAGGAGCACGCCTGCCTGCTCGGCACCGACGCGGTGCGCGACGGGGTGGACGTGCCGGGCCGCTCGCTGCGGCTGATCGTGTTCGACCGCGTGCCCTGGCCGCGTCCGGACATCCTGCACCGTGCCCGCCGCGACGCCTTCGGGCGGCGGCGCTACGAGGACATGATCGCGCGGCTGCGGCTGAAGCAGGCCTTCGGCCGGCTGGTGCGGCGGGCCGACGACACCGGGGTGTTCGTGCTGCTCGACCCGATGATGCCGAGCCGCCTGTTCGGCGCCTTCCCCGAGGGGGTGGAGGTCCGCCGCGTCGGCATCAAGGAGGCGGTGGAGGCGACGGCGGAGTTCCTGCGGGGCTGGTGAGACCCCGCAGGAACCGGACAGCGCCTCAGGCGGCGCGGATCGCCGCCAGGAAGCTCTCCACGTCGCGGCGCAGGTTCTCTGCCTGGGAGGCCAGCCCGCCGGCCGCACCCAGCACCTGATGGGCGGCGGCCCCGGTGGTGCCGGCGGCCTCGGTCACCTGGGCGATGTTGCTGGACACCTCGCGCGTGCCGATCGCCGCCTGCTGGACGTTGCGCGAGATCTCGTTGGTCGCGGCGGACTGCTCCTCGATCGCGGCGGCGATGGAGGTGGAGATCTCGTTGATCGCCGCGATGGTGCGGCCGATCCCCTCGATGGCGCCGACCGAGCCGGCGGTGGCCTCCTGGATCGCCTGGATCTGGGCGGCGATCTCGTCCGTCGCGCGGGCGGTCTGGTTGGCGAGCTGCTTCACCTCCGACGCGACGACGGCGAAGCCCTTGCCGGCCTCGCCGGCGCGGGCCGCCTCGATGGTGGCGTTCAGCGCCAGCAGGTTCGTCTGGCCGGCGATGTTGGTGATGAGCTGCACCACGGCGCCGATGCGGTGCGCGGCCTCGGCCAGCCCGCGCACGGAGTCGGTGGTGCGGCCGGCCTCCTGCACCGCCTGTCCGGCGATGCCGGTGGAGCGGGTGACCTGCGACCCGATCTCCCCGATGGAGCTGGACATCTCCTCCGCGGCGCTGGCGACCGTCTGCACGTTGGCGCTGGTCTGCTCCGCGGCGGCGGCGGCGTTGGCCGCCTGGTCGTTGGTCTGGCGGGCGGTGACCGCCATGCTCTGGGCGGTGGTGTCCAGCTCGGTCGCGGCGGCGGCGACGTTGCGCAGAGCGTCGGCGACCTGATCCTCGAAGGAGGCGATCAACCGCTCGACCGCCTCGGTCCGCCGCAGCTTGGCGGCCTGCTCGGCGGCCTGCGCGGCGGCCAGCCGGTCGGCCTCGATCAGCCCGTCCTTGAAGACCTGCACCGCCGTGGCCATCGCGCCGATCTCGTCGCCCCGGCTGGCGAAGGGAATGGCCGTCGTCTTGTCGCCGCCGGCCAGCCGGCGCATCGCCTCGGTCATCGCGCCGATCGGCGAGGAGACGCCGCGGATCATCATCAGCGCGCCGCCCAGGCAGACGGCGATGCCGATGAGCAGCGCGACGATGAGCATCGTGCTGGACTGGGCGTAGACGGCGTCGGCGTCGTCGCTCGCCTTGGCGGCCCCGCGGTTGTTGTGGTCGATCATGGCGTCGAGCGTCCGTCCGACCTCCTGGAAGCCCTTGTCGGCCGCGTCGCGGAACAGGGCGTTGGCGGCGGCGTTTTCGTTGCGCCGCGACAGGGCGGTGATCTGACGGTGCAGGGTGAGATACTGCGCCCACTGCTGTTCGAACTGGGCGAACAGACTGCGCCCTTCGGCGGTGCGCAGCGTCCCTTCGTAGGTCCGGCGGGCGTTGGCGATGCCGGCTTCCATCTCGTCCATCCGCTTCTCCACCGCGGTCATCTCCGTCTCGGTGGCGCTGAGGATGTGGGTGCTCTGCAGGATACGGAAGTTCGACACGGCGTCGTTCACGACGTTGACCTGAACGACCCGCGGCATCCAGAAGCTGGCGATTTCCGTCGAGCTGTCGTTGACCACCGACAGCCGGTTGATTCCCAAGGTGCCGATTCCAGCGAGAAGCAAGGATAGAAACGCAAAAACGGCGAAGGTTTTTGTTTTAACGCTGATGTCGTTCATGGTGTTTTTCTCTTTTCTGTTGTTTTGGTGGTTGGCTTCCTCGCGCGTCACCAAAGAGGGCTTTTTATTTCTGTTCGTCTTCGTTGATAATTATGAATTACGCAATGAACCGGTTGCGGCAAAATTGTTCATTGTGTGACAGTGAGGCGATGCCGCACACGCTCCGCACGCCCGACCGCATGGGCGCGCGGATGGGCAATGCAAAAACCCACATGTTCTGCGATAAGTTGAAGGATTGGTCGGCGGCCAAGGGGCGACCATGCGGAGAGATTCGCGGGACGCCTTCGAAGACGTCGGTCCGGAAGAGACTGGCGTCCCGCAGTCATCATGGCCGCCGTGCTCCCGCGGGCGGTGAAGGAGACTTCGCGACTCTACCGGTGCGGAACCTGAAGGCCCTTCGGGGATGCACGGTTTCTAGTGTCGCGTGCAGACGCTCACCGGTGGCCCCGCGGAGCCCGGATCATAGGCGGAATGAATGGAGCGCACACCGAGAATGGCCATGTCGTATCCATGCGTAAAAGTGCTGCGCACCGCGTATCCCAGCGTTTCTTACACGATAATACGTATCGTCGCAACATGAGAAAACGTGCAACCGACGATCGGCCTCGTCGCGAGCGGGGCGCCGTGGGAAGCAAGTTCACCGTGGAAATGGAGGCTTCCTCTCCAGGCTTGGGAGAAGCCGGCATGGTGCAGCTTGGGGACCGGCTCAAAACCGTGCGCGAATTTCTCGGTGAGACACAAAAAACAATGTCTCGCCGATTCCGCCTCGGGGAGAACACGTGGCAGTCCTACGAGTTGAACGGCAAGCTGCCGAAGGGGGAGACCCTGTCGGAACTGGCCACCCTCGGCATCGATATGAACTGGTTGCTGACCGGCCGGGGCCGCATGCGGATGGCGGCCGGGCGGCCGGAGTCCGGCGACGGTGCTCTTCCGCTTCCGCCGCGGGATGCCGCCCCTCCCCGGTCGGTGCTCGACCTCGCGCTGTTGAGCGAGGCGGTCGCCCTGGTCGAGCAGGGGCTGGCCGACCGGGGCCGCCGGCTGTCGCCCCGCGCCAAGGGCCATCTGGTGGCGGCCCTGTACGGTCTGGCGGCGGACGGTGCGGGCGGCTCCCGTCCGACCGGTGTCAGCCCGGCCGCCGTGGCTCATCTGCTCTGGCTCGCCTTGCAGATGGACGATGGGGCGCAACAGGGGGTGAGCGGCGATGGGGCGGCCAAGCCGCCGTGACGGCGGCCTATCCGGCTTTGCCGATGCGCGCGAGGTCGAAGGGCGTCGTCTGGTAGACTTGGTTGATCCAGTTGGCGAACAGCAGATGGGCGTGGCTCCGCCACCGGTTCTCCGGCGGCTGGCTCGGGTCGTCGTCGGGGAAATAGCCCTGGGGAACCGGCGTGGCCGGGTCCTTGGCGACGTCCCGGACATACTCGTTGCGCAGCGTGTCCGTGTCGTACTCGATGTGGTTGAACATGTGCAGCGACCGGTGGGCGGCGTCCTCCAGCAGGCAGGGGCCGGTCTCCGGGGCATCGAGGAGCACGCGCAGGCCGCTTTCCGGGAGGATGTCCTCCTCGCGCACCTCGGTCCAGCGCGAGACCGGGATGGGCACGCCGTCGGACAGGCCGCACAGGTAGGGCGAGGCGGGGGCGCGGTTGCGGTGCCGGTAGACCCCGGACGCCTTTCGCGGCAGAAGATGCTTCGGCACGCCGTGGAAATGATGAACGGCGGCCTGCGCCGCCCAGCAGATGTTCAGACAGGCGTGGACGTGGCTCTGCGTCCAGTCGAAGACCGAACACAGCTCGTCCCAGTAGGACACCTCCTCGAAGGGCATCGTCTCGACCGGGGCGCCGGTGATGATGAAGCCGTCGAACGTCTCGCGGCGCGCGTCCTCCCATGAGCGGTAGAAGGCGCTCATGTGGTCCGCCGCGGTGTTGCGCGGCACATGGTTGGTGATCCGGATCAGCGACAGCTCGACCTGAAGCGGCGTGTTGCCCAGAAGGCGGGCGATCTGCGTCTCGGTCCGGATCTTGTCGGGCATCAGGTTGAGCAGGCCGAAGCGCAGCGGCCGGATGTCCTGCCGGACGGCGTCGGCCTCCTGCATGACCATGACGCCCTCGGTCTGGAGGGCGGTGAAGGCGGGAAGATCGTTGGGTATCCTGATGGGCATGACTCGTCCGGCTCCGCTGTCGGTGCATCGGTCGGAACAGACGTCATGGCGAACCCCGTTTGTTTGCCGGTCCGGCCACATCCCCCTTCGGGACGCCACCTTGCTCGGGAAAGCAGGTTGGCGTTGAGCGTCCGCTCAACTCTTGATGCGCGGTGCACATTATACGGGCAGCGGCGGCTTGGCAACAGGAGCGGGACCGGAGGACGGTCCCACTGCCGCCCTCCGGTCCTGATCGGGGGATCCTCAGGCCGCCTTGATGGCGACGAGGAAGTTCTCCACCTCGCTCTTCAGGCGCATCGCCCCCTGGTTCAGGTCGCCGGAGGCCGACATCACCTGGCTCGCGGCGCTGCCGGTCTCGGTCGCGGCCTGCGACACGCGGCCGATGTTGCTGGTCACCTCCTGGGTGCTCTGCGCCGCCTGCTGGACGTTGCGGCTGATCTCCTGGGTCGCCGCCCCCTGCTCCTCGATGGCGGCGGCGATGGAGGAGGAGATGTCGTTGATCGAGGAGATGGTCGCCCCGATCCCGCGGATCGCGCCGACCGCCCCGCCGGTGGCCGCCTGGATGCCGGCGATCTGCTGGGCGATCTCCTCCGTCGCCTTGGAGGTCTGGTTGGCGAGGCTCTTGACCTCGCTCGCCACGACGGCGAAGCCCTTGCCGGCCTCGCCGGCGCGGGCCGCCTCGATGGTGGCGTTGAGGGCCAGCAGGTTGGTCTGGGCGGCGATGTTCTGGATCAGGTCCACCACGTCGCCGATGCGCTGGGCCGCTTCCGACAGCCCCTGCACGGTGGCGTTGGTGCGGTCGGCCTCGTCCACCGCCTTGCCGGCGATGCCGGCCGACTGCGACACCTGCTGGGAGATCTCGGTGATGGAGGCGGCCATCTCCTCCGACGCGGCGGCGACGGTCTGCACGTTGGCGGAGGTCAGTTCGGCCGCCGCCGCTGCGCTGCCGGCCTCGGCCCGCGTGTGCTCGGCGATGTCGGTCATGCTGCGGGCGGTGGTGTCGAGCTGCGACGCCGCGGCGCCCACGGTCTGCAGGACGCTGTGCACCGCGCCGTCGAAGTTGCGGATCAGCGAATCGATCCGCTCGGTGCGGCGGCGCTTGTTCTCCTCCTCGGCGGCCTGGGCGGCGGTCAGGCGCTCCGCCTCGATCAGGCCGTCCTTGAAGACCTGCACCGCACGCGCCATGGCGCCGATCTCGTCCCGGCGGGCGCCGCCTTCCACCGCGATGCCGAGGTCGCGCTTGGCCAGACGGTCCATGATGGCGGTCAGGGCGACGATGGGCCGGGCGACCGACTTGGTCATGGCGATGCCGGCGAACAGGCAGAGGACCGCCACGAAGGCGATGGCGCCCAGAATCCAGTTCCGCGCCCCGACATAGGTGGCCCGCCCGGAGTCCGCCGCCTTCGCGGCGTTCTGGACGTTGGAGGCGGTCAGCTCGTTGATGAGCGCGGAGCATTCGTCGAACGCCTTGCGCGAGTCCTCCCGATAGATGCCGGTGGCCTTCTCGTTCTCGTTGGCCCGGGAGGAGGAAAGCAGCTTGCCTTGGCTGATCTTCAGATAGCTGTCCCAGGCGGCCTCCCAGCGCTTGAAGGTCTGGGTTTCCCAACCGGGGGCCAACAGCGGTTCATACTTCCGCCGGGCCTCCGCCAAGCGGTTCAGAACCGTGGTCATTTCCTTTTCGACCTCGGCCATTTCCGCGGGGTGGAGCGCCAGGATGTGGGACGCCTCCAGGATGCGGTAATCGTTGGCCGCGCCGTCGATCTCCCCGATGGCGGTGACGCTGGGCAGCCAGTTGGAGCGGATTTCCTCAGCGGCGTGGTTGACGGTGCTCAGCCGGTCAACGGCGAACAGTCCCAGGGCGACCGACATCAGCAGGACACAGACGGTGGCGGCGACCACCTTGGTCCGGATGGTCATGGAACTCAGCATGGACATGGCGCGTATCTCTTTCCCCCGAAACGATGCGGCGGCGGTCGATTGTTATGAGTCTGAACGAAAGTATTTGGCAGTCCAGACGTCCCTGCGTGGGGCGTTGGACTTGCCTGTATCAAATGATGGAGCGGCAATTATTAAAAAATATGCAAAACCGACGCGGCGTGTTCTGCGCGACACTTGTTCAATGATGTCTTTGTGTCAGGAAAGATGAGCAGCCGAAGAGGCGAACACGACCGGGCGACCGCAAGCCAAGGTTCAGAGCGGCGGCGCGTAGGTGGCCAGCAGGACGGACAGGGTGACCACGCTGGCGATGGTGGACATCAGGATCGCGGCGGAGGTGCGCTCCACATAGATGCGGTACTGGCTGGCCACCACGAAGGTCAAGGCGCCGGTGGGCAGGCCGGCGAGGATGATGGCCGACCCGGCCCAGAAGGGGTCCAGCGGGAACAGCGTCTGGATGAGCAGCCAGGCCAGCGCCGGCTGCACCACCAGCTTGCACGCGCTGATCCAGCCGACCTCCAGAAAATTGGCCTTCAGGCTCTGGGTCGCCAGGAACAGGCCGATGGCGAAGAGGGCGCAGGGGCCGGCGGAGGCGCCCATCAGGTCGCAGTAGATGGCGACCGGGCGCGGCACCGGCACGCCGGATAGGAAGACCGACCAGGCGAGCCCCAGGGCCGTGGAAATGATCAGCGGGTTCTTGACCAGCGCCCGGCCGACGTCGCGCAGCGCCTTGCCGATGCCGCCGCCCTGGCTGTTGGCGAACTCCAGCCAGATCACCGCGATGCCGACCATGATCGCGCTCATGATGACGGTGGCGAGGATGGCCGGGGCCAGACGGTCGGGGCCGAAGGCCGCCAGGAACAGCGGGATGCCCATGTAGCCGGTGTTGGAGAAGCAGGCGTTCAGCCCCTGCATGCACTGGATCTGCGTCCGCTCGCGGTGGATCAGCCAGCCGAGCAGGGCGCCCAGCGCGTAGACCGCCAGCATCGAGCCGAGGAAGGCGCCGATGAAGGGGCCGTTGAAGATCTCGGGCAGCGAGCGCTTGGCCGTTCCGAGGAACAGCACCGGCGGCAGGGCCATCCAGTAGACGAACTTGTTCAGCGCCTCCGACGAGGCGGGACCGAGCAGCTTCGCCTTACCGGAAAGGACGCCCGCCAGGATGATGGCGAAGACCGGGAGCGCCACGTTGAAGACCACCGACATGGGGGGCGACCTTAAGGGGCAACCCGTCCCCTGTCGAGGGACCCACCCGTCCGCCCCGGGCATAGCTCCCTTGACGGCGCTCCCTCCCTTGACGGCGCGCGGGGGGCGGGCAAGATTGGGCGGGGCCCTTTTTCCGCAGGAGTTTCGATGATCAACCATCACAGCGCGCTCATCTACGTCATGGTGCTGGTGTCGGCGTGCGACGGCGACATGACGGACGCGGAGCTTGAGGCCATCGGCGAGAACGTCCGCTACCTGCCGATCTTCAAGGATTTCGACATCGACCGGCTGACCGACGTGACCCGCGAATGCTCCGGCCTGCTGGCCGACGCCGACGGGCTGGAGACGACGCTCCAGATCGTCAAGGAGGCCATTCCGTCCAAGCTGTCCGAGACCGCCTACGCGCTCGCCTGCGACATCGCCGCGGCGGACCCGTCGGCCTCGCAGGAGGAACTGCGGATGCTGGAGCTGATCCGGCACAAGCTGGGCGTGGACCGGCTGTGCGCCGCCGCCATCGAACGCGGCGCGCGGGCGCGCCATACCCGCCTGTGACGGCCGGGAGCATGACAGCCAGGGACATGGCCAACCTCAAGGACCGTACGGTCGGCTTCATCGGGCTGGGCCTGATGGGCCGGCCGATGGCTCGCAATCTGGCGAAGGCCGGCGCGGCCCTGGTGATCAGCAGCCGCAGCCCCGGCCCCGTCGAGGAGCTGGCGGCCGAGGGCATGAGCCCCGCCGCCGGGCCCGCCGAGGTCGCCGCCCGCGCCGACTCCATCGTGCTGATGCTGTCGGACACCGTGGCTGTGGAGGCGGTGGCCGCCGCGCTGATGGACGCGCTGCGGCCCGGCCATCTCGTCATCGACATGGGCACCACGGCGGTCGGGGCGACCCGCAAGCTGGCCGAGGCCGTCCGCGCCAAGGGCGCCGACTGGGTGGACGCCCCGGTGTCCGGCGGCACGGTGGCGGCGGAGGCCGGCACCCTGACCATCATGGCCGGCGGCACGGAGGAGGCCTTCGCGCGCGCCCTGCCGCTGTTCCAGGCGATGGGCCAGCGCATCACCCATGTCGGCGGCAGCGGGGCCGGTCAGGTCGCCAAGATGGCGAATCAGGTGATCGTCGCGCTGAGCATCGGCGCGGTGGCCGAGGCGCTGGCGCTGGCCAAGGCGGCGGGGGTGGAGCCGGGCAAGGTCCGCGACGCCATCCGCGGCGGCTTTGCCGAATCGCGCATCCTGGACCTGCACGGCCAGCGCATGGTCTCCGGCGACTTCACGCCGGGCGGCCGCGTGGTCACCCAGATCAAGGACCTGAAGCAGGCGGAGGAACTGGCGGAGCAGTCCGGCATCCAGCTTCCCGCGCTGGGCCTCAGCCTGGAGCTGTTCGAACTGCTGGCCGAGCAGGGCGACGGCGGGCTGGACCACTCGGCCCTGTACCGGCTGTTCGTCAAGTAAGCCCTTCTGGCTCCGGTCGGTTCGCGTCGGCCGGAGCTAAAGCGAACTTCCGTTCGCTTTGGACTCATAGCGCCTCATTCGCCGGCGGGCTCCGGTCGCATGTGCGACCGGGACCGCCGGCGCGGTCCAAAGCGGATTGCAATCCGCTTTAAAGGGCCAGATGCAGCAAGGGGAACGGGCGGCCGCTGTCGTCCAGCGCGGAGCGCCCGACCTCCCGGAAGCCGAGGCGCCGATAAAAGGCCCGGGCGGCGCCGTTCTGCTCGTTCACATCCACCGTCAGATGCGGTCCGCCGTCGCGAGCGCGGGCGACCAGGGCGCGGCCGATCCCCCGGCCGTGCCACGCCGGATCGACGAACAGCGTGTCGATCTTGCACCCGGTCATGCCCAGGAAACCGACCGGCCGGTCGTCGCCGTCCACCGCGACCAGCAGCGCCGCCGCCGGAAGATACTGGTCGCGCACGAGGTCGGCGTAGAAGGCAATGTCCTCCTCGCTCAGGAAATCGTGCGTGCTGCGCACCGCGGCGAGCCAGACGGCAAAGAGGACCGGGGCGTCGTCCGGACGGGAGGAGCGGATCGGGATCACGCGTCGAGATACTCCTTCACCAGCAGCTCGGCGATCTGCACGGCGTTGAGCGCGGCGCCCTTGCGCAGGTTGTCGGTGGACGCCCAGAAGGACAGGCCGTTGTCCACCGTGTAGTCCTCGCGGATGCGGCTGACGAAGACCGGGTCGTCGCCGGCGACCTCGACCGGGGTGATGTAGCCGTCGTTCTCGTGCTGGTCGATCACCTGCATGCCCGGCGCCTTGCGCAGGATGCGGCGGGCCTCCTCGGCGGTCAGCGGCTCGACGCATTCGATGGTGATGGCGGCGGAATGGCCGATGAAGACGGGGACGCGGACGCAGGTCGCGCTCACCTTGATCTTGGGGTCGAGGACCTTCTTCGTCTCGACGTTCAGCGCCCATTCGTCCCGCGTCGCGCCGTCCTCCATGAAGGGGCCGACGTGGGGGATGACGTTGAAGGCGATCTGCTTGGAGAAGACGGACTTCTGCACCGGGTCGTTCACGTAGATGGCGCGGGTCTGGCCGAACAGCTCGTCCATGCCCTCCTTGCCGGCGTCCGAGGCCGCCTGGTAGGTGGAGACGACGACGCGGCTGATCGTGGCCTGCTCGTGCAGGGGCTTCAGCGCCATGGCCAGAAGGACGGCCGCGCCGCCGGGGCTGGCCACGATGTTCTTCGTCGCGTAGCCGGCGAGCGCGTCGGCGTTGACCTCCGGGACCACCAGCGGGACGTCGGGGTCCATGCGGAACTGCGGGCTGGCGTCGATCACCACGGCGCCCGCCGCGGCGGCGCGCGGCGCGTGGGCCGCCGAGACCTTGGCGTCCGCGGCGAACAGCGCGATGTCCACGCCCTTGAAGTCGAAGCGGGCGACGTCCTCCACCTTCAGCACCGCGTCCTCGCCGAAGGACACCTCCTTGCCGACCGCGCTGTCGGCGGCCAGGGCGATCACCGCGTCGGCCGGGAACCGGCGGTCGGCGAGGGTGGTCAGCATTTCCCGTCCGACGTTGCCGGTGGCGCCGACGACCGCGACTGTGTAGCCCATGGCGGTTAATCCCTGTGATATGCGGTGCGAAGAGGGCTTGAGGTATGCGGTTCCCAATGGAATTGCAACAGCGCCCGCGTTGTGACACCGTGTCCGCCCTATCACGAACGACCGCGACCGGCACACCGGGGCATGGCCACTCCGCTCGAAGACATCATCGCCAAGGCGATCAAGGACGCGGACAAGTCCTTCTTCAACGAGGACTACACCAAGCAGGCGCGTTCGGTGATGAACGCGCTGAAGAAGGCCGGCTACGAGGTCGCTCCGGTCCGCCCGCCCGAGGGGCTGGTGGAATGGGCCAAGGAGAACATTCCCTTCGGCCGGCTGCGTCCGGCGGAGCTGATTACCCAGATGTATTCGATGATGGTGGAGAATGTTCGCCGCTTCGACAAGTAATAGGCTGAACGGCGAAGCCGGGTTTCGGCCCTGGTAATACCAGCTGCAGCAAAGCCCGTTAGTTTTCAGGCACTTCCCGCGGTGCGCCATTTTGGCCACGGCCAAGTCCCTGCCGTTGACTCGTGTGCGGTAGAGGCGTAATTCAATCGCCAAACACAGCAGGGCTTAAAACTTTCGGTCTCGCATCACCCGCCGTCGCGGCAACAGCCCTCCTTGCCGCGACCGGTCGCCGAACTGAGGACGACGCAATGGCAAACGGCAGCGGTCGGCCGCTCTCTCCGCATCTGCAAGTCTACAAACTCCCCAGGACCGCGCTCCTGTCCATCACGCACCGCATCACGGGCGTGGGGCTGGCCGTGGGCACCCTTCTGCTGACCTGGTGGCTGGTCGCCGCTGCCACCAGCCCCGCCGCCTACGAGCGCGCGCAGC